>JBFMAV010000034.1:0-41114 GCA_040755535.1 Pseudomonadota bacterium
GACCTCCGCCACCATTGACCCCACTGCCGCTGCGCCAAACCAACGCTCCGCGGCAGTGGGGTCAATGCCCCAGACAGGGGTCAACATTCGGCGCCGATAGGGGGTCAGGTTTCCACGCCGATTGACAACCCAGTTGGCAGGACGCATCTATAATGCCGCCCACGACCTGCTGGTACGCGAAACCGACGGCACCTTCTTCCGGCTGGTCGGGGTCGGTGTCTCGGACCTGTGCGCCGCCTCCGAGGCAGACCCGGCCGATCTGCTTGATCATCGCACGCCCAAGCTCAAGGCCACGGAACAAGCCGTCGAGGTCCTCCGCGCCAAATTCGGCGATGCCGTCGTCAGCCGCGGCATTCTGCTGGGTACGGGCAAACGCGGGCGGCCGACCCGGTCCTGACCCGAGGCGTCCCCGTCAATGCGCCATCGCAGCATCGCGGAGGCGAAGCGAAACGCGCGTCTCGCCCTGCCATTGGTCCACGTCCAGCGTTCCGGCCACGTGCACCGCGTGACCACGGGCGGCGAGCAGGGCCTGGCCCAACGGCTCCTCGGCACAGCGGAAGGCCACGATCTTCAACGCGGTGCCGTCATTGGAGAGAATGCGCCCGCGCACATGCCCGGCCCCGAAGGTCTCCACATATGCCAGGCGATGGTTCGGAAACGCGAACACCGGCTCCGGGTTGCCGGCGCCGAAGGGGCCGGCCTTGGCGACCTGCTCCACGAGGCTCACGCTTGCGCCGCTCGCAGTCAGGGCACCATCGATGGCAAGGCTACGGTCGGCCCGCGCCTTGGTCACCGAGGCGGCAAGCGTTTCCTCGAGATAGGCGCGAAGGTCTCCCAGCCGTGCCCGCTCCACGGTCAGTCCCGCCGCCATGGCATGACCGCCCCCCTTCTTCAGGAGCCCCGCCTCCACCGCGCCATGAACCGCCCGCCCGACATCAACGCCGCTGATGGAGCGTGCCGAGCCGGTGCCGGTCTCGCCATTGAAGGCGATGGCGAAAGCGGGGCGGTTGAACCGCTCCTTGAGCCGTGCCGCCACGAGACCGACGACGCCGGGGTGCCATCCATCGCCCGAGACCACCACGGTGGCGCCGGCATCCTCCAGTCCGACCGCCGCATAGGCCTCTCCCTCGGCGGCGGCGAGGATGGCGCGCTCGACCTCTTGCCGCTCGGTGTTGAGCCGATCCAGCTCGGCGGCGATGCGCTTGGCCTCCACCGGATCGTCCGTCAACAGAAGGCGCGCGCCCAGCGCCGCGTCCCCGATCCGTCCCCCGGCATTGATGCGAGGCCCGAGGAGGAAGCCGAGATGCCAGGGACGGGGCGGCCCATCCAGGCGGGACGCATCCATGAGCGCCGTCAAGCCGAGGCGCTGGCGCCGGCGCAAGGCGATGAGGCCCTTGGAGACAAAGGCGCGATTGAGCCCCTTCAGGGGAACCACATCCGCGACAGTCCCGAGCGCCACCAGATCGAGGCTCTGAAGAAGATCCGGCGCCGGGCATGCACTCGACCAGTGACCGTCTTCCCGAAGCCGGCGCGACAGTGCCACAAGGGTCATGAAGACAATGCCGGCGGCGCAGAGATGACCAAGCCCCGAAAGATCGTCCGCCCGGTTGGGATTCACTACCGCCACGGCATCCGGCAAATGCTCGCCCGCCTGATGGTGGTCCAATACGACGACATCGACGCCGAGCGATTTGGCATGGGCGAGCGTCTCGATGCTCGTGGTGCCGCAATCCACTGTCACGAGAAGGCTTACGCCCTTGGCCGCAAGCTGCTCGATCGCCCCAATATTGGGGCCGTACCCCTCGAAGATCCGATCGGGGATGTGAAACAGGGGATCGAGCCCCGCCTGCCGCAGGAAATCCACGAGCAGGGCGGTGGAGGTCGCCCCGTCCACGTCATAGTCCCCGAACACGGCGACACGTTCCTGCCCGCGCACCGCCCGGGAGAGCCGGTCCACCGCCCCGGCCATGGAGGTCAGGATCAGGGGGTCGGGCAGGAGAGCGCGAACGGACGGATCCAGGTAAAGAGGCACATCCTCGATGGGCACGCCGCGCCCCGCCAGAATGCGGGCAAGAATTTCCGGCACGCCATGGCGCTGGGTGATGGCAAGCGCGGCCTGGGACGCACGCGAATCCAGACGGTCGCTCCAGCTCCGTCCTGTGGCGGACGCTGCGACTCCCAGGAAGAAACGATTCGGATGATGGGCATTCACGCGCGCATCAAGCCAGAGCAGGGGTTCGGCGTCGAGTTCGTTTACTCTGAAACGAACCGCCCGAGATCCCTGTGCGTGGACGAAATGCGCCGCACGACGCGCGCGGCGGCGCGCATCAGCAGCGTTTCAGTCTCCACCGTATCCCGCATCAGGCGCACGCCGGAGAGAAGCGGACCATCCGTCACGCCGGTGATGGAGACGATGCAGTCACCCCGGACCATGTCGTGAAGACTATAGATCTTCGAAGGGTTTGACACTCCCATGGCTTTCGCCTGCTTGCGCTTGGCATCGGTGTCGAGCACCAGGCGGCCCTCCATCTGCCCGCCCAGGCAGCGCAGGGCCGCAGCCGCCAGGATGCCTTCGGCCGCGCCGCCGCTGCCCAGGTAAATATCGACGCCGCTTACCTGGGGGCTGGTGGTGTGGATAATGCCGGCGACGTCCCCGTCCGTGATGAATTTCACCGATGCGCCGGTGGATCGGATCGCCTCGATCAAGGTGGCATGCCGGGGGCGGTCCAACACCAAAGCGGTGATTTCGGACGGCGTCACGCCGCGGGCGGCTGCCAGCGCCTTGATATTTTCTTCCGGTGCGGCCGAGAGCGAAACCACGCCGGGGGGATAGCCCGGCCCCACGGCAACCTTTTCCATATAGACAGCCGGTACTTGGAGCAGGCTGCCCGCCTCGGCGATCACCATGACGGAGATCGATCCGGCCATGTTCTTGGCGCAGAGCGTGGTGCCCTCGAGCGCATCGACCGCAATGTCCACCTGGGGACCGCCGACACCGATCGACTCGCCGACATGAAGACGCTCGCTCTCGGCCTGAGCGCCCTCGCCCACGATGATCCGGCCCGAGAGCTGCGCGCGCATCAGTTCGCGATGAGCACCTTGAATGGCTGCCTCGTCGGCTGCCGGCTCGTCGCCCCGGCCTCGCCAGCGGGCGGCGGCGACCGCCGCGCGCTCGGTCACGCTGACGGCATCGATGGACAGGCGGCGGTCGAGGACGGCGTCGGGCCGAACCTCCATGGCTCAATCCTTTTCGATTCGAATGACCTGCGGCACCGAGGCCAGGACACCGTCAGCATCGATGGCCGCGACCGCGCGGCGGACCGCCGCCTCGGTGGTGGCATAGGTGATGAGGATCACACTTGCAGGCTCGCCCTCGCGGCTCCGCTCGGGCCGGCGCTGAACGATGGATTCCAGCGAAATGCCCTCATCCGCCATACGGCGCGCAATGGTCGCGGCGGTGCCCGGCTTGTTCACAGCGGACAGGCGGATGTAGTAGCCCCCCTCGTGATGCTGCATGGGCGCGCGCTCGGCGACGCAGAGCGCCGAGACCGGCGCGCCGAAGGCAAAGCCACTGCTGCCGGCTGCAATATCCGCCAGGTCGCCCACCACCGCCGAGGCCGTAGCATCACCACCGGCCCCCGGCCCGACAAGGGTCAGGGCCACGGCATCGCCGTCGATCGCCACCGCATTGGTCACGCCGGCCACCTGCGCGATAGGCCAATGCTTGGGAACCATGGTGGGATGAACGCGCTGCTCCACCCCTTCCTCGGTGCGCACGGCGACGCCGAGCAGCTTCACTTTATAGCCAAGCTCGTCCGCCGCCTCGAGGTCCGCCAACGTCAGCGAGCGAATCCCCTCCACATAGATGGCCTCCGCATCGACCTTGGTTCCGAAGGCGAGGCTGGTGAGGATGGAGAGTTTGTGGGCGGTGTCGAAGCCGTCAATGTCGAAGGTCGGGTCCGCTTCCGCATATCCGAGCCGCTGCGCATCGGCGAGGCAGGTATCGAAAGAGAGCTTCTCGTCCGCCATGCGCGTCAAAATGTAATTGCAGGTGCCGTTGAGGATGCCGGAGACACGCGTAATGCGGTTGCCGGCCAAAGCCTCGCGCAGGGTCTTCACAACCGGGATACCGCCGGCCACCGCCGCCTCGAATTTCAGCGCTACCCCCGAAGCTTCGCTGACCTGCGCCAGATCGGCACCGCAGCGCGCCAGCAGCGCCTTGTTGGCGGTCACCACCGGCTTTCCGGCTTGCAAGGCGGCGCGAACCGCTGCCTTGGCCGGATCGCCCTCCCCGCCCATCAGTTCGACAAAGACATCGATCTCAGGATCCTGCGCCAGGGCGATGGGGTCTTCGTACCAGCGCACGGCGGACAGATCGACGCCGCGATCCTTATGGCGGTCGCGGGCGGCCACGGCCACCACCTTAATGCGCCGCCCGGTACGGGCCGCGATGGCGGCCTCCTGGCGCGCCAGCATCCGCACCACGGCCGCCCCGACCGTTCCAAGGCCGGCCAGCCCAACTTTCAAGTCACTCATGTTCAAACCGTGGTTCGGGATCAGCGGGCGGCGCTCAGGGGCACGACATTGTGCAGCGTGGTGCCGGCGGTGTCGAAGAAGCGGCGGATGTTGCGCGCGGCCTGGCGGATGCGCTGCTCGTTCTCCACCACCGCGATGCGCACATATTCATCGCCATGCTCGCCGAAACCCACGCCCGGAGCGACGGCGACTTCCGCCTTCTCGATCAGCAGCTTGGAAAACTCCACGCTGCCCATCGCCCGGTATGGCTCGGGAATGGGCGCCCAGGCGAACATGGAGGCGGTGGGCACGGGAATGTTCCAGCCCGCCCGGCCGAAGCTCTCCACCATGGCGTCGCGGCGGCGCTTATAGGTCTCGCGCATCTCGCCGATATAGTCCTGCGGCCCATTCAATGCTGCGGTCGCCGCCACCTGGATGGGGGTATAGGCGCCGTAGTCGAGATAGGATTTCACCCGCGACAGAGCCGCCACCAGACGGTCGTTTCCAACCGCAAAGCCCATGCGCCAGCCGGCCATGGAGAAGGTCTTGGACATGGAGGTGAACTCGATCGTCACATCGATGGCGCCCGGCACCTGGAGCACGGACGGCGGCGGATTGTCGTCGAAATAGAGTTCCGCATAAGCGAGGTCGGACAGGATGATGAGGTCGTTCTTCTTCGCGAAGGCAACCACGTCCTTGTAGAAATCAAGGCTCGCCACCGTCGCTGTCGGGTTCGACGGATAGCACAGCACCACGGCTATCGGCTTGGGGATGGAGTGCTGAACCGCCCGCTCCATCGAATGGAAGAAGCCCGCATCGGGCTCCACCGGCACGGAGCGGATGACCCCGCCCGCCATGAGGAAGCCGAAGGCGTGGATCGGGTAGGACGGATTGGGCGTCAGGATCACGTCGCCCGGCGCCGTGATGGCCTGCGCCATGTTGGCGAAGCCTTCCTTAGAGCCCAGCGTGGCGACGACCTGCGTATCGGGATTGAGCTTCACGCCGAAGCGGCGCTCGTAATAGGCGGCCTGGGCACGACGCAGGCCGGGAATGCCCTTGGAGGCGGAATAGCGGTCGGTGCGCGGGCGGCCGATCGTGTCCTTGAGCTTCTCAATGACGTGCGCGGGCGCTTCGAGATCCGGATTGCCCATGCCGAGGTCGATGATGTCCACTCCGGCATTGCGGGCGGCGGCCTTCACGCGGTTCACCTGCTCGAACACGTAGGGCGGCAGCCGGCGAATACGGTGAAAATCGGTCATCTCACTCGAGCTCCAAATGCCGCGTCATTTCCTCCCGCGCGGCGAACGGGCTTTCTAGATCGCCGCCGCCCCGCCTCAAAGCGTTTTCGTAACCGGAGCAGGCAGGCGATCGAACGCCCCCATGAGGGGCTCGCGAAAGCCTACACTAGCTGCCAGCGATGAATGAAAAATTCCTCAGGATCGACGAGATCAGACCAGCCCGCTTTGCCGCTTCGCGGCCGTCAAAGTGTTTTGCAGCAGGCAGGCGATGGTCATGGGACCAACGCCGCCCGGAACGGGGGTGATCCGACCCGCGATGCCTTGGGCTTCCTGGAAGGCCACGTCGCCGACCAGACGGGTTCCGCCGTCCGGTTTGGGGATGCGGTTGATGCCCACATCGATCACGGTCGCCCCCGGCTTAATCCAGTCGCCGCGCACCATTTCCGGCCGCCCGACGGCCGCCACCAGGATATCGGCCGTACGACATTCCCCCGGCAGGTCGCGGGTGCGGGAATGGGCGATGGTGACGGTGCAGTCCTCCTTCAGCAGAAGCTGGGCGGCAGGCTTTCCGACAATGTTGGAGCGCCCCACCACTACGGCCTTCAGGCCGGCGAGCGAGCCCAGTTCGCGCTTCAGGAGAATGACGCAGCCGAGCGGCGTGCAGGGCACCAGCGCATCGAGCCCCACGGCGAGGCGACCCGCATTCACCACATGGAAGCCATCGACGTCCTTGGCCGGATCGATAGCCGAGAGCACTTTCATGCTGTCGATATGCGCAGGAAGCGGCAGTTGGACCAGGATGCCATGGACAGCCGGGTCCGCATTCAGCCGCTGGACGAGGGTCAGCACGTCCTGCTCGGGCGTGTCAGCGGGAAGCTTGTGCTCGAAGGAGGCCATGCCGGCCTCTCGGGTCTGCGCGCCCTTGTTGCGGACATAGACCTGGCTCGCCGGGTCCTCGCCCACCAGAACCACCGCGAGACCCGGCGTAAGGCCCCGCGCCGACAGGCTTTCCACCTCCCGGGCGATCTCAAGCCGCAACTCGGCCGCCACGGCCTTTCCGTCAATGATCCGGGTCTCGCTCACGCAACGCCTCCGCGCCTCGGGTCCGTCGATGATGATTTTCTTAATAGGAAAATTATTTTATTCAACAGGAGAAAGATCGCCCTTCTCCCATCCCGCCTTCACCTGCGCCTTGTAGTCGTCGTATCGGCCTTCCGCGATCGCCGCCCGGGCGCCGCGCATCAGGTCCTGGTAGTAGTGCAGGTTCGCCCAGGAGAGCAGCATGCCCCCCAGCATCTCGCCGCAGCGGATGAGATGGTGGAGATAGGCCCGCGAATAGTCGCGCAGCGCCGGGCAGTCGCTTTCCTCGTCCAGCGGACGCGGATCGTTCTGATGGCGCGCATTTTTCAGATTGATTCGGCCGAAGCGCGTGAAGGCCAAAGCGTGCCGTCCCGAGCGCGTCGGCATCACGCAATCGAACATGTCGATGCCGCGTCCAACCGCCTCGATCAGGTCGTCGGGCGTCCCCACCCCCATGAGATAGCGCGGCTTGGTGGTGGGCAGATGGGGCTCCACCGTCTCGATCATGCGCAGCATGATTTCCTGCGGTTCGCCCACCGCGAGCCCGCCGATGGAATAGCCGGGGAAATCCATGCCCGCGAGGGCGCGCACAGATTCGATGCGCAAGGTTTCCACCGCCCCGCCCTGGACAATGCCGAAGACCGCCCGCCCCTTCGGCTGCTGTTCAAAGGCGCGCTTCGACCGCTCCGCCCAGCGCAGAGAAAGCCGCATGGCGCGCTCGGCCTCCTCATCTGAACAGGGGAGCTTCACGCACTCATCCAGTTGCATCTGGATGTCCGCGCCGAGCAGGCCTTGGATCTCCATGGCGCGCTCCGGAGTGAGGTGATGCATGACGCCGTCGATATGAGAGCGGAAAGTCACGCCGTTCTCGTCCAACTTGCGCAGTTCGGACAGCGACATCACCTGGAAGCCGCCGGAGTCCGTGAGGATCGGCCGGTCCCACCGCATGAATCGGTGCAGGCCGCCCAGCGCGGCGATCCGCTCCGCGCCCGGCCGCAGCATCAGATGATAGGTGTTCCCAAGCAGGATATCGGCGCCCGTGGCCCGCACCTGGTCGGGATAGACACCTTTTACCGTCGCGACGGTGCCGACCGGCATGAAGGCCGGGGTCGCAATGTCTCCGCGCGGCGTGGAAACGACACCTGTGCGCGCCGTCCCGTCCGTGGCGTTCAGGCGGAAGGAAAAGCCCTCGCTCATGCCGTCGCTCCCGAACGCGAAAGAAGACAGGCATCGCCATAGGAATAGAAGCGATAGCCCTCAGCGATGGCATGGGCATAGGCACGTTTCTGGGTTTCGTGCCCCACAAAAGCGGCCACCAGCATGACCAGTGTGGACTTGGGGAGATGGAAGTTGGTCATCATGAGATCCACGGCCCGGAAGCGATATCCGGGCGTAATGAAGATGTCGGTCTCGCCGCGATAGGGCGCGATCGTTCCACCCGACGCCGCCGTCTCGATCAGCCGGGTGGGTGTCGAGCCCACGGTAAGGATGCGGCCCCCGTTCGCCTTCACAGCGTTGAGGTCCGCCGCCACCTGCGCAGTCACCTCGCCCCATTCCGCATGCATGCGATGGTCCGCCGTGTCCTCGGCCTTCACCGGGAGAAAGGTGCCCAGCCCCACATGCAGGGTGACGGTATGGACCGAGGCCCCCGCGGCCCTCACCAGCTCCATCAGGTGCGGCGTGAAGTGAAGGCTCGCCGTCGGGGCGGCGACGGAGCCTTCGACCCGCGCAAACAAGGGCTGATAGTCGGTGCGGTCGCGGGCATCCTCGGGGCGTCGGGCGGCGATATAGGGCGGGAGCGGCATGTGGCCGACAGCGTCGATGGCGGCATCCAGGGCCGAACCCGACAGATCGAAGGCGAGGACGATGGCGCCATCCTCCCCCTTCTCAATCACTTCCGCATCCAACGTCCCGGTCAGGCAGGTGCGCCCTTCCCCGCCGAAGCGGATGCGGTCGCCCGGCACCAAGCGTTTCGCTGGGCGCGCCAGCGCAACCCAGCGATCCTCTGAAAGGCGGCGCACCAGTGTCGCTTCCAGGTGGACGATGCTGCCACGATCGCGGGCCCGCGAACCGTCAAGCCGCGCCGGGATCACCTTCGTGTCGTTGACCACCACGGCATCACCGGGGCGAAGGAAGGACGGAAGGTCCGCCACCCTCGCGTCCTGGAGCTCGGGCTGAAGGCCCGGGCGCACGACCAGGAGGCGCGCCGCCTCGCGCGGCTCCGCCGGCCGCAGCGCGATGCGCTCGGGTGGAAGATCGAAATCGAAAGCGTCGACGCGCATGGGCCCTCGGAACACGCGGCGCCAGGGAGAGGGCGCATCTGCGGCTCCTCGTACCGGGCTTCGCCTAAGGAAGGAAGTGCGCCGCCGGCATGGGGGCGTTGACGCGAAAGCCTGGGCGCCGGGCGCCCTCAAAAGATGGCAATCGCGCCCTGCCAGATGGCCCAGCTCATGGCCGCGGTTATGAGGAGCCCGAGGACGGTGGCGAAGAAGCCGGCGAGGATCACCCCGCCATCCCGCTCTACGAGGCCGAGACCGAAGATGCAGACGGCAAAGCCAGGCGGGAGATTGCCCAGAAAGGGGATCGGCAGCAGCAGGATGAAGCCGAGCAGAACAACCGTCGCGCCCACGATCCGGCGCGCCAGCGGGCCTGCGAACTGTTCAAGCCGGGGGCGCGAAAAGCGCTCGAAGCGTTCAATATAGGGCCGTGAGCGCGTGACGATGGATTCCAGCATTGCGCGCGAAAACGTCTGCCGCGCGATCCGCTCCGGCAGCCAAAGCTCTTGCCGTCCGAGGGCCATCTGGAGTCCGATCAAACCCAGGACCGTCCCGCAAATGACCGGAATGCCCGGCGGCATGGGAATGCAGTTGGGAATGCCGAAGATCAGGAACAGGATGCCGAATGCGCGATTGCGCAAGGCATTGACGAGATCCCCGATGGAGACCTTGTCGCCTTCCTGTGCAGCCAGGACGGCGGCGAGAAGTTCAGACGTTCTCGGAGTGCGATGGTCCACGGCGTTCCTCGGTGCTGGAGGTCTTCTAGCACCGAGAAAGCGGCCATGTCAGGGCGGAACCGGCGATGAAAATCGCGCGCCGCTGTCCCGCAAACATCAGTGAAGGCTCACCATGCCATTGACCGCACGGAACTCGGCCGGACGGATGAGCTGGTTATGCGCGACGGCGACGGAATGAAGCCTGCCCTCAAGCTCCCGCTCCCAGAATTCCAGGAACTTCCTCAATTCTGGGAAATGCGGGCATAGATCATAGTCCTGCCAGACATAGGCCTGCAGGAACGCGGGATGATCGGGCAGGTGATAGAGAATGCGGGCTGTGGCGAGACCATAACCGGACATCTGCTTAACGAAGCCATCGGAAACCATGTTTCGACCTCCACGCTTCACGCGGCCAATCCTTAAGGGACGGGCTTAGGGAAGGATTGTCGGCTCACTTGCTTCGAATCACCAGATCAAAAATTAGTTTCATCGTTTAAAAACAATGCGTTAGCAGCGATTCTGCGGGACTGCTAACAGGCCCTCTTCAATCCCCGTCCTATAGGCCCCGGCGCATTGGCACTCACAAAATGAGAGTGCTAATTTTTTCGCGCGCCCCCCTTGAAGCGGTTTCCGCTGCGCCTTAGATGCGCGGCGGGCGTCGGCACGCGGCGCCTAAGGAACAATGCAAACTGGAGGTTTCCCGATGGGTTTCCGCCCTCTGCACGACCGCGTGGTCGTGAAGCGCATCGAAGCCGAGCAGAAGACGGCTGGTGGCATCATCATCCCCGACACCGCGAAGGAAAAGCCCCAGGAGGGCGAAGTGGTCGCGGTGGGTCCCGGCGCCCGTAACGAGAAGGGCGAACTGGTGGCACTGGATGTGAAGCCCGGCGACCGCGTTCTGTTTGGCAAGTGGTCCGGCACCGACGTGAAGATCGACGGTCAGGATCTCCTGATCATGAAGGAGAGCGACATCCTCGGCGTCGTCGAGATTTCCGCCTCCGCCAAGAAGGCGGCCTGAGCCCCTTCCCTCCCCTTCAATTCTCCAGACAGGAGCTTAGGCACATGGCTGCCAAGGACGTGAAATTTTCGGGCGATGCCCGCGAGAAGCTGCTGCGCGGCGTGGACATCCTCGCCAATGCGGTGAAGGTCACGCTCGGTCCCAAGGGCCGCAACGTGGTGATCGAGAAGTCGTTCGGCGCGCCCCGCATCACCAAGGACGGCGTGACGGTCGCCAAGGAAATCGAGCTTGAGGACAAGTTCGAAAACCTCGGCGCCCAGCTGGTTCGCGAAGTCGCCTCCAAGACCAACGACCTCGCCGGCGACGGCACCACGACAGCCACGGTTCTCGCCCAGGCGATCGTGAAGGAAGGCGCCAAGGCGGTGGCCGCCGGCATGAATCCGATGGACCTCAAGCGTGGCATTGACCTCGCCGTCGAGGCCATCGTGAAGGACCTCGCCGCCAACGCGAAGAAGGTCACCTCCAACGAGGAGATCGCCCAGGTCGGCACCATTTCCGCCAACGGCGACAGCGACATCGGCAAGTTCCTCGCCGAAGCGATGCAGAAGGTTGGCAACGAGGGTGTCATCACCGTCGAGGAAGCCAAGACCGCCGAGACCGAGCTGGATGTCGTGGAAGGCATGCAGTTCGACCGTGGCTATCTTTCCCCCTATTTCGTAACCAACGCCGAGAAGATGCGCGTTGAGTTCGAAGACCCCTACATCCTGATCCACGAGAAGAAGCTCGCGGGCCTCCAGGAACTGCTGCCTGTGCTCGAAGCTGTGGTGCAGTCCGGCAAGCCGCTCGTGATCGTGGCCGAGGATGTGGAAGGCGAGGCTCTCGCCACGCTGGTCGTGAACAAGCTGCGTGGCGGCCTGAAGGTTGCGGCCGTGAAGGCTCCGGGCTTCGGCGACCGCCGCAAGGCCATGCTGCAGGACATCGCGATCCTGACCGGCGGCCAGGCCATCTCCGAAGATCTCGGCATCAAGCTTGAGAACGTGAACCTCTCCATGCTCGGCCGCGCCAAGAAGGTGGTGATCGAGAAGGAGAACACCACGATCGTCGACGGCAATGGCGAGAAGGCCGAGATCGACGCCCGCGTGGCGCAGATCAAGGCGCAGATCGAAGAGACCACTTCGGACTATGACCGCGAGAAGCTCCAGGAGCGCCTTGCCAAGCTCGCGGGCGGCGTCGCGGTGATCCGCGTCGGCGGCGCGACTGAGGTCGAGGTGAAGGAGAAGAAGGACCGCGTGGATGACGCCCTGCACGCCACCCGCGCCGCGGTGGAAGAAGGCGTCCTGCCCGGCGGTGGTGTCGCCCTGCTGCGCGCCGTGAAGGCCCTTGAGGGCATCCAGGTCGCCAATGCCGATCAGAAGACCGGCGTCGAAATCGTCCGCAAGGCGATCCAGGCTCCGGCCCGCCAGATCGCCCAGAATGCTGGCGATGATGGCTCCGTGGTGGTGGGCAAGGTGCTCGAGAATGCCGACTATGCCTTCGGCTATGATGCGCAGACCGGCACCTATGTGGACATGGTGAAGGCCGGCATCATCGACCCCGCCAAGGTGGTGCGCACCGCGCTCCAGGATGCGGCTTCCGTGTCCAGCCTCCTCATCACCACCGAAGCTCTGGTGGCCGAGTTGCCGAAGAAGGCCTCGGCCCCCGCGATGCCCGGCGGCGGCATGGGCGGCATGGGTGGCATGGACTTCTGATCTTTCCACCGATCGAAGTACGGAAGGGCGCGGCGCAGGCCGCGCCCTTTTCGTTTGAAGGCAAGCCCGTCATGATCGTCGGGCAAACCGCGCCGACGCATGACATCGGGCCGACCGGCTGTGCCGAGCCGAACCATCGCCCGCGCGCCATGGTGCCGACGGGCAGACGGAAAGCTGGGTCTCAGGTTTCGACGGTCAGGCGCCGCGCAGGGAAGGCGCGCCCGCATGGTTCACCGGACCCATTCCCTGTAATCGGTCAAGTTCGCCCGGAGTGCACTACCGGCAAAGATCGCTGTCAGCCGGCAAGGGCGTGATCTGCCAGAAGCTCTCGCGCTTCGGCTTCATGAGGGGCGCCCACCATTTACCCCACACATCGATGGCCGTGCCTTCCATGCGGGGCGGCGCGAGGGCGCCGGACCCGTTGATCACACCCGTCACCTGTCCGCATCCGGTTGCCGGGCGAGACGGGGGGCGGTAGTCGGGATCCGTGGCGATAACCACACGTGCCTCGGGAATAGCCGCCCGAAGGCGCCCGGCCGCGGTCCGGTCTGCCGCCACCAAGGTCGGACGGTTGCCCAATTCCTTCAGGACCGTCGGGCGCAAAACGGACAGAGGTTCCGCCGCCATGCAACGCCCACACAGGCGCGGATCCGGCCAAAGGGTCACGGCAGCTCTGGCTCCGACCACACCCACCGCCACCAGGAAAAGCAGAGTGAGATAGATCCGGACCCGGTCCTGCCAGCCTCCGAGCCGCTCCAGCTCCATGAACACATAGACCGGCGCCAGCAAGAAGAAGACGTGGAAATATCGATCCCGCAGGCTGGTGGAGCCCATCACCAGCACGCCGATCAAGGTTCCGAATGTGCCGATGAGGATGACCGCCCGCAGAACGCGGCGGATCGAGGCCTGCTCGTCCGTCTCGACGCGCGCGCCCTCTCCCCGGTTCCAGGGCAGGAACACCAGTGCCGCAAGTCCGAGGAATGGCAGCAGATAACCGACCCATGCGCCGATGAAGGTATCGAGGACCTTCAACATGCGGGCCTTCGGATTACCGGCGACAACGTCTGCGGTGGCCGCCACCACATCCTGCTTAAGCAGGTGCAGCGCAAGAATATAAAGACCGACGGGAACCGCCGCGACCAGGATTGTCAACGCGAACCGAGGATTGAGAAAGGCACGCCTGAACCGCGGCTCCAGCAGACTCGACAGGAACAGGGCGACAAAGAAGGCGATGAAGCCGAATTTTCCAACCACGCCGACGACAATCCAGCCCCCGAGCCCCGCATAGAGCCAGGGTGAGCGCGATCCCCGCGCCAGCGCCATCAAGGTCAGCATGAATCCGGCGATCGCCACGATCATGACGTTGGAATGGGTGAGGATGCGATGGCTGTGATAGCCGACCACCCACAGCGCCGACATGGAGAACACCGCCATCGCCTGGAGGCGCGGATCGGTCAGCGCATGGCGTGCGATCCGATAGACCAGCATGGCGCAGGCGAACAGCAGGCCGTAGCGCAGCAGTGCGAAGGACAGAGGTCCCGGTCCGGTCAGTTTCTGGATGGCGAACAGCAGCCAGTCGAACACCGGCGGATTGCGTGGCACATAGCTGATCTCGAACGACTGGACGAGATAGCTCTCGACCGAGTCATCGACGTTGATGGCGCCTTCCATGAAAATGGAAATGGCACCATGGATCAGCGCCCAGATGCCCACAATCAACGCGACGCCTACCGGCGTCGCCCACCAGGGAGCGGGTGGGACGGTCTCTTGATAGCCCCAGGACTTGGGGAAGACGGGAGGCCGGAGCAAGCTGTGCTCGGCCGGAACGGGCGCGGGCACGTCTCACTCCGAAAGCCTTGGCTTCCTCTCTATATCCCCGCCCACGCCCCCCCGCCACCGGCGCGGGACGGAGATACAAAGGAATCCCGGCACCGTAGCGCCAGGGTTACACCGAGTGCGAGGGGGCGCCGAGGATCGCGTCACAGCGTGTCCAGGATCACGAAATCGCTGTCGCCGCCGCTCGCCGCGAGGGCCGTCTCGGAGGCCTCATGAACGAGGATATCGTCCACGCGTGCGCCAGTAGGGCCAATGGCGCACGCGTGCGTCATGGCCTCGACAGCGGCGTCCGCGCCGGCCAACACGGCTTCCACGGCTCCGATGCGCCGGTTGCGGACCCATCCCCGCAGGCCGAGGCCCGACGCTTCGCGTGCGCACCATGCCCGGTATCCGACGCCTTGGACGCGGCCTCTCACCATGAGGTGCACGACCTTCATGACGTCACCTCTTGCAGTCGGTGGCGGCCGGGAGCTTTTCCAGACTGTCGATGCGCCCCCGCAGGATGAAGTCGTTGTAGTCGATCTTCATGTCGCCAATGACCCCGTTTTCGTACAGCGACATGGACATCACATAGGCCGGCGTCTGGCTGGTGTCGCCTTCGGTGAAATAACTGACAGTCACGGGATAATAGGTCACCCCCGCGAGCACGGACTTGGCTGCGTCGGGCAGCGTCGCTGCATCCTTCGCCGGGCGTCCGATCACCGCGAGCGTGTTGTAGACCTTGTCACCGTCCTCGGAGCCGTCGAAAACGCGCGCCTCCATCAAAGTCGTTCCATCGGCCGCAGCTTGGAGGACCTTCACCACATGCTGTGTCGGAAGCAGGATTTCCCCTTTGAGTTCGACATTTTCCCGCTTGGGCTTGGTGATGTCGACCGACAGGCCTTGCGGGCCGCGCGTGACCGTCGCCGCGACATCGGAACTCACCCGTCCATTGGCTCGGTTCAAGGTTTCAAACTTGTAGGAGGTCCCGGCTCCGTCTTCCCAGCTTGTGGACAGCATATCGCTGGAACTCGACTCCCCTTCCCCCGTGTCGATCTCATTGGACTGGTGCAATTTCACATCGTAGCCTTTGCAGGCGTCGCCAGAAATCTCATAGTCTATGCGGCCGCGCGCGCTTTCCAGTTTCACGGATGGCTTCGATGCATCGAGGCCCAGAGCATAGCCGGCGCGATGGGGCAGAAGAGGCGGGTTTGAGGCGGGCCGACTCTGCGCAAATGCCTGACAGGCCAGCAAGGCGCCCGCCGTCGCCAGTCCGAAGCCCGCTATCCAGCGCCGTCCTGTCATACCGTTCTCCCATTTATGAAAAACTCGGCCCAGCCACCCGTCTCGGGGCACAGATGACTTGCGCGCCGAGTCTGCTTCGGCCAAGAGACTTGGACGGATTTTCACGCCAATTCCAAGGCGCCCGCGCGCGCAGCTCGATTTTCCATCATCGCAGGAGACGCCCATGTCCATCGACCAGAAGCTCGCCGACCTCGGGATCACCCTGCCCACCCCCAAGCCGCCTGTCGCCAATTATGTTCCGGTGGTGAAGACCGGCAACTTGCTCTTCGTCTCGGGGCAGGTCTCTCTGGACGGTTCCGGAACGGTGACGACGGGCAAGCTCGGCGCTGGCATGAGCATCGAAGACGGTCGCGCGGCCGCGCGGTTGTGTGCCATCAATGTGCTCGCACAGGTCAAGGCTGTCACGGGTGATCTCGACGCGGTCGTGCGGATCGTCAAGCTGGTGGGTTTCGTCAACTCCACCTTGGAGTTCACTGAACAACCTGCCGTCATCAACGGCGCGTCGGATCTCCTGGTGGAAGTGTTCGGCGACAAGGGGCGCCATGCCCGCTCGGCGGTCGGCGTCGCATCTCTGCCGTTCAACGCTGCCGTGGAAGTCGAGGCCATCGTCGAGATCGCCTGACCCCATGACTCGGCCGGTCAGAAGCGACCTCGCGTCCTTCCTGCGGCAGCCGGTGGCGCACCGGGGCCTTCACGATGCCCACCGCGGGATCGTGGAGAATTCCCGATCCGCCATCCTCAGCGCCATTGCTTCCGGCTTCGGCGTCGAAATCGATGTTCAGATGAGCGCGGACCACGACGTCGTCGTGTTTCACGACACGCATCTGGACCGATTGACCGAAGCCAGGGGGCCGGTGCGGGCCCGCTCCTCCGCCGCCCTGCAGGCTCTCGCCCTCCGGGATACGCGCGATTCCATTCCAACGCTCAAGGACGTGCTCGCCCTGGTGGATGGTCGCGCGCCTCTTTTGATCGAGATGAAGAGCAGCTTCAGCGAGGACATGAGCCTTGCCGAGGCCTGTGTCGCGATCCTTGCCAGCTACAGAGGGCCGTTCGCCCTGATGTCGTTCGACCCTGGTCTGGTCTCCAGGGTGCGGGCGCGCGCGCCGCACATTCTTCGCGGGATCGTCGCGGAAGGAAGATATGAAGCTGGAGCATGGCCGCTGCTGTCACGGGCGCTGAGGGCCCGGCTTCCCTATCTTTTGCATTGGCCCGCGACCCGTTTTCACTTCGTCGCCTATCGGCTGGGCGATCTTGGGCATGTGGCGCCGCGAATCGCGCGGTGGTCGGGCATCCCGGTCTTGACATGGACCGTGCGTTCGGCGGTCGAGGCCGAGCGTGCATCGGGCTTCGCGGACCAGATCATCTTCGAGGACTTTGTCCCAGAAACGCCGGTGGGCTGAGGAGACGGGCATGACGAGAGCGACACGTTGGATCGCGGCGGGTTTGGCCATGTTCGGCCTCACCGTCCCGGTGGCGGCCAATGATTCCAGCGCGGAATTGCGGGCGGGCGGCTTGGTGTTCGTCCCCAACGAGGTGGTGTCCATGGTCTCCGAGGACCTTTTCATCTCGGAGAAGGAGGTGCGGGTCCGCTACCTCTTCCGTAACACCTCGGACAAGGATGTGACCGTTCTGGTCGCCTTCCCGATGCCGGATCTCGCCTATTCGGAAAGCCCGATCTCCATCCCCTTCCCCGATGCCGAGAACTTCCTGGACTTCAAGACCGAGGTGGACGGAAAGCGCGTCGAGACCAAGATGGAGCGGCGCGTGATCAGCTTCGGCCTCGACCGCACCAAGCTTTTGGAAGAACTGAAGGTTCCGCTGACGCCCACCTGGCCCCAGACGGTGAAGGCCCTGGATGCACTGCCCGCAGAGGCACAAGCGAAGCTGCTGGAACTCGGTCTCGTGCGCCCGGACGAATATGATGCGGGCAAGGGCTGGGAGAAGCACCTCGCGCCGCTCGATTGGACCTTGAAGACCACCTATTATTGGACGCAGACCTTCCCCGCGAAGCGCGATCTCAAGGTTGAGCATCATTACAGCCCAAGCGTTGGGCTGTCGCTCGGCACCCTCCTCGGCTACGTCAATCCCGACGCCTATGTAAAGCGCCAGCTCGCCAATATGGAGCGGGAGTACTGCATGGATGCGAGCTTCAAAGCCGCCGTGGCCAAAGCGCCGAAGCTCAAGAACACCACGTCGCCCGCCCTCTCCGAAGCGCGCATCGGCTATATCTTGAAGACCGGCGCCAACTGGAACGGCCCGATTTCCAGCTTCACCCTCACGGTGGATAAGGGCGATCCCAACAACATGATTTCCTTCTGCGGAACGGGCGTGAAGAAGATCGGACCCACGACGTTCCAGATGCAGGCCAAGGACTTCTGGCCGGAAGAGGATCTCAACATCCTCATCCTTAAGCCGGCCCAATATTAGGACGGCCAGCGGCATGCGACGTTCCACCGCCCTGACGCGGGTCGATGGAACGTCCCATCTTTTCGGCGCATGAGCGACGCAACACTTCAGGTCCTCGGGCGACTTTCCGACATTCCCGCCGCGCAATGGGACGCCTGCGCGGCCGGGGGTGCCGAGCGGCCGGAACCGTTTGTGTGCCACGCCTTTCTCTCGGCCTTGGAAGACGCAGGCTGCGTCGGCGGGCGCACCGGATGGCTGCCCCAGCATTTGTTTCTTGCAGCACCCGATGGCAGCGCGCGCGGCGTCGTCCCCGCCTATCTCAAAAGCCATTCGCGCGGCGAATATGTATTCGATCACGGCTGGGCGGACGCCTTCGAGAATGCCGGGGGCCGCTATTATCCCAAGCTCCAGGTAAGCGTGCCGTTCACTCCTGTCACGGGGCGCCGCCTCCTCGTGCGCGACCCTCTGGACGCAGCGGGTGCTGAACTGCTTTCGGCCGGGCTCGTCCAGCTCGCGCGCCAGAGGACTGCCTCCTCGGTGCACCTGACCTTTGCGACGGAAGAGGAAACCCGAAGGCTTGAGGGTGTCGGCTTTCTCCAGCGCATCGACCAGCAGTTCCACTGGACCAATGCCGGATACGCCAGCTACGACGACTTCCTGGAGGCACTCGCCTCTCGCAAGCGCAAGGCCCTGCGGCGCGAGCGGCGCGAGGCGCTGAACAACGGCATTTCGATCGAGTGGCTGACGGGCGCCGAGATCACGGAAGCGGCCTGGGACGCTTTTTTTGCATTCTACATGGACACCGGTGCCCGCAAATGGGGCCAACCCTATCTCAACCGCGTCTTTTTCTCGCTCCTCGGCGAACGCATGGCGGAGCGTGTGCTGCTCGTGATGGCGCGACGCGGGGGGCGCTATATTGCCGGCGCGCTAAACATCATCGGTGCCGACACGCTATATGGGCGCTATTGGGGCGCGATCGAGCACCACCCCTTTCTCCACTTCGAGGTCTGCTACCATCAGGCCATCGACTTTGCGATCGCCCGCAAGCTGGGGGTCGTGGAAGCCGGGGCGCAGGGGGAGCACAAGCTCGCACGCGGCTACTTGCCACGCCTCACCTATTCCGCGCACTGGATCGAAAATCCCGACTTGCGTCGTGCCGTCGCCCGTTATCTGGACCGCGAGCGGGCCTATGTGCGCGGAACGGGCGAACAGCTCTGCGAACTCGGCCCCTTCCGCCGGGGCGACGCGCCGGACGAGCAGGATTGATCCCGTATGTCGACGGTCGCTCCGAACCCCACGGGACGATTTCTCGGCTTGAGACGCGCCATCGCGATTGCAGCAAGGTCGCCCCGCTCGGTATAAATCGCGCCGAGCGAAGGGGATGGCGATGACCTATTGTTGTGGGGTTCTGGTCAGAAACGGGCTGGTGATGGTGGCGGACACGCGCACCAATGCCGGGCTCGACAACATCTCGACCTTTCGCAAGCTCCACATTTTCGAGGAACCCGGCCATTATGTGATGGCCATCGCCTCGGCAGGGAATCTGTCAGTCTCCCAGTCCGTCATCAGCCTGCTGCATGAGGGGGTGGAGGACCACGAGGCGGGCGAGCGGCAGCAATTGCGCGACTCGCGTACCATGTTCCAGGCTGCTCAACTGGTCGGCCGCGCCATTCGCCAGGTGCATCAAGTGGACGGCGGCGCCCTGGAACAGAGCAACGTCAATTTCGACGTTTCCTTCCTCCTCGGCGGGCAGATCGCGGGCGGGCCGCTCCGCCTTTTCATGATCTATTCGGCGGGCAATTTCATTGAGTGCACCACCGACACGCCGTTCCTGCAAATCGGCGAGCACAAATATGGCAAGCCGGTGCTGGACCGGGCCGTCAATTACGAGATGGACATCTCGGAAGCCTTGAAGGCCAGCCTAATTTCCATGGACTCCACCATGCGATCCAATCTCGGCGTGGGATTGCCGATCGACATGATGGTGGTCTGCCCGGACACGCTGGAAGCTGAGTTGAAATATCGGATCGAGCCCGGCGAGCCTTACTTTCATGATCTGCGCGAACGCTGGTCCGCCGCATTGCGTGCGGCCCACGCCTCGATCCCCCGCCCCCCCTATCTGAAGAATGGACGCCCGTCCCACGGTGCCGCGGACGAATAGGGCGGGAATGAGCAGAGACCGCATGCCCTCGCCCCGCTTGGGGCATGCGCTGATCGCCGGCACAGCAGATCACGCATTCTCTACCAAAGAGCTAGAAAGCGATTCACAGACCAGGTGGCTTCAATCTGATCGGATCTCCGTGCCGCCATCTTCTTCGAATGCCGCTGGCGGCACGGACGGGGCGGGCGGCGCGGACAAGGGCGCCATCCAGGGCCTCTGAACCCTCGGATCGCGGGTGGGCACTTCCCGCCAGCCCTCGGCGCCACGGTAAAGCGCCAGCGCGCCCGTCCGTGCGAGAAGCCGACCGTCATACACAGTCCCAGCGCAGCCGGGCGCACCGGCGGGCGCAACGATGATATCTGTTTTGGTGCAGGCGAGCGCCGCGGGTGTCACCTTGCGGGGCAGAATCACGCGCCCCCCACCCGGCAGAGGCGCAATGCAAGCCGCCCTGTCGCAGATGAAGATCCCCGCGAGGCTCTTGTCATTGGCTCCACGCGGGTCCGCATCCCGCGTCAGCCATTGTGAGACAACCATCCGATTGCTCGACGCCCCAGCGATGGAATATCTCCCCTGCCCGTCCCGCACAGCGACCGTGCGACCGTCCGCGCTGATGAGAACATCCGGTCGCGGCGGCTCGCCGGCCAAGGCCACGGCAAGGAGCGCCGGCGGCAAAGCCAGCACAAGCAGCGATCCCCGAAACAGGCACAGACAGAACAGGCATACAGTCGCCGCAAGGGCGGTGGGCACGCCGATGGCAGACACATGCAGCACCGCTCCGGGCAGCGCGGCGACATGGTCCGACACGGCTGTCATGACGGAAATGCCCGCGCCCATGACGGGCCAAGCCAGTCCGTCCAGGCCGAACGGCAGCAGCAGAACTCCCAATAGCCCGAACGGCATGACGAGAAGGGAGACAGCCGGCATGGCCGCGAGATTGGCGAGAAGCCCATAGGGCGCGAGTCGCTGGAAATGCAGCGCGCCATAAGGCCCGGTGGCGAGCCCCGCCACCAGCGAGGTGAGCGCCAGCGCGCCGAAAAACACCGCCACCTTGAAGCCGAGGCGGCCCAACATCCCGTCCGGCGGACGAAGCCCGCGCAGCGGCTGAAGCCCTTCATAGGCCGCCACCAGGGCGAGCGTTGCCGCGAACGACATCTGGGTTCCCGCTTCCAGCAGCGAGACCGGCGCCAAGGTGAAGACAACCAGCGCAGCTACGCCGACAGTCCGCAAACTGAGAGACGGGCGTCCCACAAGGACGCCCAGAAGCACAAGAGCCGTCATGGTGAAGGAGCGTTGCGCCGGAACGTCGTTCCCTGAGAGCAGGAGATAAAAGGCGCTGCCGGCCAAAGCCGCGACAGCGGCACAGGCCTTCACCGGAAACCCAAGCGCAAGCGCGGGCGACAGCGCCAGCACCGCACGCACAAGCGCGAACAGCGTCCCGGCCACCAGCGCCATATGCAAGCCGGAGATGGACAGAACATGGGTCAGCCCGGAACTGCGCATGCTGTCCTCGATTGCCGGGGACACCCCGGAGCGATCGCCGGTGACGAGGGCGACGGCGATGCCGGCGGCAGGTTCCGCCAAGGAGGCGCGGATCCGGTCGGCCATCAGGCGACGGACATGGTCGGTGGCGGCGGCGAGCCTGACGCTCCAGGGGGGTGATCCCTCAAGACGAATGATCTTCGGCCGCCCCATCCCATAGCCGACCGCGTCGATGCCCTCGAACCACGGTGCCCGCCCGAAATCATGGGCGCCCGGTTGCGCCGGCGCGAGCGGCGGCAGCAAGCGCGCGAGCTGTGAGACGGGGGTCCCCGGCGGTGGGGCGCTGCCCTTGGGCACCGACAATCGCACCAGTGCCGGCGCCGGATCGAGGCCCTTCCCCTGCACGGAGGCGACGCGCAACAGCATACGATCAGCATTCGGGCGATGCTCCACCCCTTCCACATGGCCGAGAAGGCGGACCGCAACGGGCGGCGGAACAAGAACAGGGCGCGTGATGCGGGCGGTCTGGAGCGTGGCGATGGCGAAGCCCCAGGCGAGGGCCGAAAGCGCCAAGAGAACGGCAAAGGACAGGGGTCGCGCGCGCGCCGCATAGCAGGCGGCGGATAGACCAATCGCCAGCAGAAGCGCAGCGAGGAGGGAGGGTTCGTGCTCTGCGGAGAAATAGACCAGGACCCCCGCCGCGAACGCCACCGGCAGCCACAGGATCAGGCGTCCGGATACCAGTTCGTCCTGGGCATCCGCGTGGACCCGTCGGACCACGGCGGATAAGATGGTGTGCCATGCTATCCAGGCGCGCACGCGCCCCTTGAGCGCGACGGCGGTGGCGCGCCCCCTGGCAGATGGCGTGTACGGCGGGTCCCTCACCCTTACGTTCCTTCCCGGCGGCTCCTATGCTACATGGGCGCCGCCCGCGCGCCATGGGCCGCCGCGCGATTGCGCCGCCCGTTCCTGGCGAAGCCGTTTCCCGACCCGTTCGACTGGACCGCAATGTCTGAGATCGTCACCCGTTTCGCCCCTTCCCCGACCGGCTTCCTGCATATTGGTGGCGCGCGCACCGCGCTCTTCAATTGGCTCTACGCCAAGGCGAAGGGCGGAAAGATGCTGCTGCGGATTGAGGACACGGACCGCCAGCGGTCCACGAAAGAGGCCATCGACGCCATATTGGAGGGCCTCTCCTGGATCGGCATCGATTGGGACGGCGACGTCATCTATCAGTTCGCGCGCGCCGAACGCCATCGGGCGGCGGTCGAGGAGATGCTGGCGCGCGGCAATGCCTATCCCTGCTTCGCGACCCCCGAGGAGTTGGAGGAAATGCGTGAGTCGGCCCGGCGGGAAGGCCGTCCGCCGCGCTATGACGGGCGCTGGCGCGACCGCGACCCGTCTGAGTTTCCCACCGACCGCATGCCGGTGATCCGCCTCAAAGCACCCCAGGAGGGGGTGACGGTGATCGAGGACATGGTGCAGGGCACCGTGACCTTCCCCAACAAGGACCTGGACGATCTCGTCCTGCTGCGGTCCGACGGCACGCCCACCTATATGCTCGCGGTCGTCGTGGACGACCACGATATGGGCGTGACCAACATCATCCGCGGTGACGACCATCTCACCAATGCGGCGCGCCAGACGCAGATCTACCGGGCCATGGACTGGGACGTGCCGGCCATGGCCCACATCCCTCTGATCCACGGCCCGGATGGCGCCAAGCTCTCCAAGCGCCACGGCGCGCTGGGCGTTGATGCCTATCGCGACATGGGCTATCTGCCGGCAGCGCTGCGCAATTACCTCGTGCGCCTCGGCTGGAGCCATGGTGACCAGGAGGTCTTCTCCACCGAGGAGATGATCCGCTATTTCGACCTTGACCGGGTCGGCCGCTCTGCCGCCCGCTTCGACTTCCAGAAGCTCGAAAACCTCAATGGCCAATATATGCGGGCGGCGTCCGACGCCGATCTTTTGGCTGCCGTCGAGGACCTTATCCCTCACCTGCCCGATGCCCAGGCCCGATTGGCGCGCCTGACGCCGCAGCGGCGCCAGCAGCTTCTCGCGGCCATGCCGGGTTTGAAGGAGCGGGCGAAGACCTTGGTCGAACTCCTCGACAATGCTGAGTTCCTGTTTGCCGAGCGGCCGCTTCCGGTCGAGGACAAGGCCGCCGCCCTGCTGAGCGCGGACGCTCGCGCCCATCTCGCTGCCCTCGTGCCGCAACTGGCGGCCGCCGAATGGACGGCTGAGGCGACGGAAGAGGTGGTTCGCACCTATGCCCAATCGACCGGCGTGAAACTAGGGGCGGTGGCCCAGCCGCTGCGCGCCGCTCTGACCGGCCGCACCACATCGCCGCCGATCTTCGACGTCCTGCTGGTGCTGGGCCGCGAGGAGAGCCTTGCCCGCCTCAAAGACCAGGCGGCGTGACCACGACAGCGGACATCCCCGACAGCGAGGGTCCGGAGATTCTGCATCTGGACCTGCGGGGGCTGAAGTGCCCCCTGCCGGTGCTTCACACCCGCAAGGCGCTGGCCCGGGCGACACCCGGGACGCGCCTCGTCGTTCGCTGCACCGACCCCATGGCGGCCATCGACATCCCCCATCTCGCCCACGAGACGGGGGATGTGCTGGAGCACAAGAGCCTGGAAAACGGTGAGTTCACCTTCCGCCTGCTGCGGCGCCCGCAGCCGTGAGAGCCGGAACCGGTGGAGGATGTTTCACCGACCTATGTTCCAATTCCGGCCCTTATCCGAGCGGTAGCGCGCGCTCAACGAGGCGCACCCAATAGGACGCACCGAGCGGAAGGGCCGCGTCGGCGAAATCATAGGCCGGGTGGTGCAGGCCCGCGCTGTCACCGTTGCCGATGAAGACATAGGCCCCCGGCCGGGATTCCAGCATATAGGCGAAGTCCTCTGCCGCCATGAGGGGCGGAGCCGCGCCGTCCACATGCGCGGCACCGGCCACCTCCTCGGCGATCTCGCGCGCGAACGCCGCTTGGGCGGCATGATTGACCGTTGCGGGATAGCCCTCCACCAGCTTCACGGTGACCCGCGTGCCATAGGCGGCCCCCACAGCGTGCGCCACCTCGCTCACCCGGTCGCGCAAATGCTGGCGAATATGCGCGCCGAGGCTGCGCAGGGTGCCGGTCAGTTCGGCGCACGGCGGCAGCACGTTGTCGGCTTCGCCCGCATGAAACATGGTGATGGAGACGACGCCCGACGACAGCGGGTCGAGATTGCGCGAAACGATCTGCTGGAGCGCGGTAACGATGGCCGCCCCCGCGAGCACCACGTCCACGCCTTCATTGGGCTTTGCGGCGTGCGAGCCCTTGCCTTCGACGGTGATCTCCACATGGTCCGCCGAGGCCATGATCGGCCCGTCACGCAAGGCAAACTGGCCAAGGGGCAACCCCGGCAGGTTGTGCATGCCGAACACTTCCTCGATGCCGAACCGCTCCATGAGCCCGTCATCGACCATGGCCTTGCCGCCGGCGCCGCCCTCTTCGGCGGGTTGGAAAATCACCACCGCGTTTCCGGCAAAGGCCCGCGTCTCGGCCAGGTGGCGCGCGGCGCCGAGCAGCATGGCGGTGTGACCGTCATGCCCGCAGGCATGCATCATGCCGGGCCGCTTCGAAGCATAGGCCGCGCCCGTGATTTCCCGGATCGGCAGCGCATCCATGTCGGCGCGCAGCCCGATGGCCCGGCCCCCGGCTTGCCCCTTGATCACTCCAACCACACCCGAGCGGCCGATGCCGGAGACCACTTCGTCGCAGCCGAAGGCCTTCAGCTGGGACGCGACGAAGGCGGAGGTCTCCGGCAGGTCATACATCAGCTCTGGCGATTCATGCAGATGCCGCCGCCAGGCGGTCATGTCTTCCAAGGCATCTGCAAGGCGATTGATCACAGGCATTTTTTGCTCCTTGCCCGGATGGTGCGCGCCCACGGTATTGGGGTCAATGGCCAGACGCGCGACCCATCCGCCCCATGCTCCGCTAACGGGGCCTGGGCGATAATGCCTGGCTTTTCTGGCCGCACGCCCTTGACCCTGCGCTTCCCCCGGCATACGAACGCGCCCTCAGTGAGCCCGTAGCTCAGCCGGTAGAGCACGTGACTTTTAATCATGGGGTCTCGGGTTCGAATCCCGACGGGCTCACCATGAATTTTCAATGACTTAGCCGGAAATTCGGCGGAACATCAGGGGAACGTGTGACGGGTTTTGCGACGCTTTTACCCGTCGCACGGTCGCACGTACGACTTTTCCTTGTTCTCCCTATGTTTTTCCGTGTGACGACCCCATGTCTAGACGGCAATCCCCGTGATCTTCATCCAGGCCATCAGCTTGCCGATGGCCGCGTCCGCCATTTCGGGGTGCAGCGCGAGGTAGTGCTTCAGCACCTGGTGGATGGAGCCGTAGCTGTGGCCCGTGATGCTCGCGATTTGCGGCACGGTGCAGCCGGCGCGGCCGAGCCAGGTCACGGCGGTGTCGCGCAGGTCCTGGTCGCGCAGGCCGGCGACGGCGGGGCACGGCGGCAGGAGCCATTCGAGGCCCGCCGGCGGCTTCTCCGGGCCGAGGACAGGCGTGCCGCCCTCCCCCGCCACAAGGCCGCGCACGGCCGCCTCGCGCACCTGTGCGAAGACGTGGCGATACCAGTCGCTCTTGAAGGGCGTGTTGGCCGTCTCATCGATGATGAGGTGCGACCACGCCTTGCGCCGGGAGGCTGGCGCCTGCGCCAGTGTGGCGGCGGCGAGCGTGGCCTTGCGGCGCCGCTCGGCCGCTTCCAGGCGCGCCACCAGCTGGGGCGCCGCCGGGATGGCCACGATGGCGCCCGTCTTGCCCTGCTTCACCTGGATGCGGCCGGCATCGTCCCGGCCGGCGTCCTCCAGGTCCAGCCGGTCGCGCTGGCGCTGGCCGGTGAACAGGCCGAGATAAAGGGCATCGCCCATTTCCGGGCGGCCCAGCAGATCCGCGGCGGCCGTGAACGCCGTCACCGCCTGATCGCTCCAGGTGACGAGGCGCGGTGCCGGCATGGGCTTCTGAAGGCCGAGCCAGGGATTGACGGTGATGCCGCCGCGCCCCTTGCCCTTGGCCCATTTCCAGCAGGCGGAGCACACGGCCACAACGCCCCGCGCCGTGTGCAGCCCCTTGGCCTCCCACAGCCCTTCAAAGAGCGCCTGGGCCACCTGGGGCGTGACGGCTGCGGGCACCTCGCCCATGAAGGCGGCATCGAAGGCGCGCAGGGCATTCACCTTGTAGCGGTAGTCTTTCACGGTGCCCGGCGCCTTGGGCCGCACCTCCCGCCGGCCCTTGCTCTCCCCGGCCATCCAGGGCGATGCGAACCACTCCTCGAACAGGCCCTCGATGGTCTCGTGCTTCGCGCGGCGCACCGGCGCCAGCTTCTCGCCGGCGGCCTTGCGCCCGCGCCGTTCGGCTATTTCCCGGACCCGCCGCTGAGCCCAGGCGCCCGCCTCGTCCAGGCTCATCCATCGGCCGTCGGGATGGCGCAGATCCTCGCCCTTGTAGCCGAGCTTGCGCAGGCCCGGTCCTGGCGCGAAACGTGGCCGCCCGCCGCGCCAGCTCACATTGGGAATGGACACCTTGACAATTCCCACGGCCCTCTCCTTCCGTGAAACGGCAGGATTGAGCGCCGCGCGGGGCGCGCGCGTCAAGGCGCGGCGCCTATTCTGCCGCTTCGGCATGGACTTTTCCCTTCTTTCGTGCGAGGCGGGCACGGCGGGACAATCGATGCGCCATGCCGCGCGGTGTGATGACGACGAACCGACCGCCCGGTACCAGGCGCTCGGCCGCCAAGTCCCGCCGCACGAGGGCGCCCACGGTGCGGATGCCGATGGGCGTGCCCTTGCGCAGCGTGACCCAGCCGCCAGGGCGCGCCATGAGCGGTCCATTGAGCGCCAGTTGGTCCAGCGCCCACAGGGCTTTGCCGCGAAGGGCTGAGGCGGTCGCGGTCATGTGCGCCACCGCTTCAGCTTGTGCGTGTGGCGGCGGAAGCCCATGAGCCGCATGAGGAGCCGCGAGAGCGGGCCGACGCCCCGGATGCGATACCACGTCCACCCGCGATAGAGCGGCGCGATGAACATGCCCTCCACGTGGGAGCCGGGCGCCAGGATGAAGGTGGCGCCGGGCTCCTTCATGTTCTCGATTTTGATGTAGCCCGTGGCGGCTTCCGCCACCACCTGGCCGCCGGCCTCATCGATGAGGCAGTCATGCACGAGGGAGCCGCGCCGGTCAGTCATGGCCGTCCTCCGTGCGAGCGCCAGCAAGGACAGCGTTCAGTGTCGCGAGAGGGTGGGCTGTTCGCGACCCCTGACCTTTCGGCATAGGGATCGCCGCCCCGTACTTTTCGATCAACTGAGCCGCACACAGCTGCCAGTCGGTGGGCCTATCCGTTGGCAGATGCGGGTGGTGCGCCAGGATCAAGGCGGTACATGGTGCTGATTGAGCCGGAAGCTCGTGGGTCCACACGGGGTGGCCCAGAATGTACTCGATCGCCTCATGTACAAGACTGAAGGACTCAATCAGGAGTGTCCCACAGGTTATGCTTGCGAGAACACGCGGGTCGAAGTTACGGGCCTCCTTTTCTGTTGAAGTCACAGCACGCCCTCCTCTTCGTCCTGTTCCTGTTCCTGCTCCTCCTCCTCAATGTCCTGCTCCACCTGGTCGCATTTCTGGACGAGGGCCTGCGGGCAACCCTCGGCCGCCTGGAGCTGGGAGGCGCTGCTGGGGTGGATCTGGATGCGGGCGCCGCACTCATAGAAGGCTTCGGCGCTGAAGCCGTAAGCCTCGGCCTCGAATTCATCCATGGCGAGCCGCCCTGCCCCGCACAGGGGGCAGGAACCGGCCTTCTTCAGCCATTCGCGCAGGCGGGAGAGCTTGCTCATGACAGCCGCTCCCCGGTCGCCGTCTCGTAGGCAGCCCTGGCCGCCAGGAACGAGGGGAAGCACTTGCCCCGCTGCCATTCGATGAAGGCACGGTAGCCGGGATTTCCGTTCGCCTCGTGCTGATCAACGCCGCCGAACCATGTTGCTTCGTCCGGGACCTCGAACAGCGGGCCCCCACAGCGCGGGCATGCGGGCAGATTGCCCCGGCGGCCGACGTTGGCGATGCCATCCCACCAGACGCAGCGGACGCCAAAGGCAACGCGCGTGTCCTCCGTGGGCGAGTTCATGAAGCGTCCGCTCATGACAGCGCCCCCCGATAGTGCCGGTACGCCTGTTCCGCTGCGGCCTTGGCCGAGGCGAGGTTCGGCGATGTGCCGGTGTCCACGAACGTGTCGCGGCGGCCGGCGATGAACAATTGCCAGCCGATTTCCGGGTAGCCCGCCACGTGCTCCGGCAGGTCATAGGCCACCAGCTCGAAGCCGCCCTTGCGGGCCGATTGGGCATAGGTGTCGGCCCGGTCCTGCTTCCAGTTGAATTCCTGCGCTTTCATGCTGCATGCCCCCCATAGCGGGCCTCCAGCCGGGCGCGGCTGGCGGCGATGGCTTCGGGGGAGAGGCGCGGGTCTTGCGCCGGCACGGGGAGGCCCGTGGCGGCGGACGGGCCGGCCGCGATCCAGGCTTCCACCTGGGGGCGGCTCCAGACGCGCGGGCGCAGGAGCGGCAGCGGCTGGGGAAAGCCGTGCCGCTCCATGAGCCGCGCCACATGGCGGGAAATGGTCTCCGGCGATCGGCGGAACAGCGCCGCCAGATCATCGAGCGTGAACACGAGTTCGGGCGCGATCATTGGAGGGTGCCCTCCTGCGGCGCGCCGATCACGGCGACACGCACCGCGCCCGCGACTTTCAGACCGAGGAATTCGCCGAGCGAGGACGTAAAGACCTCCACAACCGCTCTCGCCTCATGGCAGTGGCAATCCGCTTCGCCGCAGCCGCTCGCGCCCTCGGCCTCGATCATGAAGGCCGCCGCCTGCGCGGTAGCTGTCAGCAGCTCCGACAGCACTTCCACTGTGTTCGCCTCACCCTTGCTGGCGTCGATGCAGACCGCCGAAATGGCGCCCAGCAGAGCGACTTTCCTGCGGTGCTGCGGCCCGTGGGCCTCAAAGCTCTTCGCGAGGTCTTCCAACCGCATGGCTGCTCGCCGCAAGGCGGGCACGTGCATCGGGCTCATGCCGCCTGCGCCCCCTCGCGCTCGCTGGAGGGGCTGAAAGTGGCGAGCATCTTCACCACGGCGGCACGCTGCGAACTGGACGGCAGCGCCGCCACCAACTCGGCCGCCCGCAGGGCGTACGGATCGGTGATCACCGGCAGCGGATCGCCGCTCTCGTCCTGCGTCGGCAGCAGGCTCACCACCGGCAGGTCGAGCACGCGGGCGATATCCAGCAGCGTGGACACGGCGATGCGGTTCGCGCCCCGCTCATATTTCTGGATCTGCTGGAACGTCACGCCGATCTCGCCGCCCAGCTTCTCCTGGCTCAGGCCGCGCGTCACGCGCGCCCGGCGCACCAGGGCGCCAATTTCCGCGTCCCGGCCGGCGAGCCGGTCCTTCATGCGTCCGCCGCCCGGCCTGCCGGCGGCAGCGTCTTCCACCCTCTGAGCGATCATCGTCCATCCTCCGCCCGAGGGTTGCGCGCATATGGCGTGCAAATCACCCTGGGCGAGAACGACGCTATGCGTGAATGCATATGCACGTCAATGCGTGCATATGCATTTCATTTACCTTTTGCGAGACAGCATGAAAGCTTTCAGGGAGACTTACGGTTGTGCTTCGCTTAAGCTTCGCCAATGGGCTTTGTGCATGACCTGGCATTCGTGGGGCTGTGGCTCGCCCTGCTCGCCTTCCCCTTCGCGTTCTGTGCGGTCTGGCTCGCTGTCATGCGGCGGCTTGCGCCGGAGCGTGAGCCGGACGCAAAGAACATCATTCTGCTCGGGTGGGTTCTATCCATCGGCCTCGCGGTCCTGCTGGAGCGCGAACTGCTCGATCCGCTGAAAGGGCCGCTGGATTAGGCGGCGGCGCGCCGGGGGCGGATCATGGATGTGACCACGCCCTTGATGACCACCTTTTCCTCGTCCACATAGTGCGGTCGCTGGAGGCTGCCGTCGAAGGTGGCCGCCACCAGGTACGGCGGCTCGAACAGGCGAAGAACCGTTTCGGCCCGGCCATTGGGCCAATCGTAGAGCTGGGCGCAAACGGCGTCGCCGCGCTTGGGCAGGGCGTTGGTGTCAACGATGGCGACGTCCCCGGGCAGATAGCCCGCCGTCTCAAGGGCCCGCGTCTTGATGCGCCAGGGGAAGACGTGATTGCGGGCGGCCACCATGGCGCGAACCGCTGCGTCCAGATCGCCGCGCAGGATCTCCCCGTCGGCGGACAGGATCTCGCCATCCCCGAGGGGCGCAAGCTGGCTCCGTGCCTCTGGATTGGCGCGGGCATAGGGCTCAAAGCCCGTCGCCTTCGCGATGGCCGCGACAGTGCGCGCCGAGAGCGTCGCCTTTCCGGTTGGGTCCGCCACCATGCGCGTGAGCGTCGTCTGGTGAACCTCAGCCCGGCGGGCAAGCTCGGTCAGCGTCCATCCGGTCACGTCCAGGATGGAATTCAGCCAAGTGGTTTGATCGTCGCGGATATTTGCCACGACGCATAGTATGCGCTCCAGCCCCATCTACATCATCTAGATTAAGTCCGCTTGACGACATGCATCTTCGCATGTCTGCATATGCATGGCGATGACAAAGTGATTCGCGGCGGTGCAGCATGGATTTTCGGGCAATCGACAAGCGGCGGCAGGACGCGCGCATCAGCCAGTACCGGCTGTGCCGCGAGGCCGACGTGCATCCCACCACGTACCAGCGGCTGCTGAAGAAGCCCGCCGCCGGTCTTGCCCGGACGCTGCGGCGGCTGGATCGGGCGCTGACCGCCCTGGTGGAAAAGAACAGCGAGAAGGGGAAGGCGGCATGACCTTCAGCCTGTTACAAGATGCGGTTGTCACCGGGCGGCTGGCCTTCTGGCGCGCAGACTTGGCGCGCAGGATCGATCCCTACGCGCTTTACCACCATCGTGGCGCCCTGTTTCGCGGGCGCTCGCTCATCAATCGCCTGCTGGACGGATCATGGGAGGATGATCGCGAGCTGCTTCTGCAGAACTTTGGCGGCCTCCCGGTCCAGGGCTATGCGGCTCACCACCCTCTGTACTTCGGTGACGTTCCCGTCGCTGTCAGCCCCGAGCACACCCACGCTGAAGACAAAGCGGGTAACGCCGTTGTCGTCGATGATTTCCACGTCGTCGGCGTAAAGCTCCAGCGGGTCGTCGGACATCTGGCTCTCCGGTGTGGCGCGGCGCTTCTCAAGCTCGGACAGAGCTGCCTCTCTCATGGGAGGCAGCCGTGAACGTCGCAGTTTTCGCCGACACCGGCAAATCAAATGCAAAGGCAAAGTCAACCGTGGGCACCATCGAGGCCGCCCGGGTTGTCGCCGGTCTTACCGTAAAGGCGCTCTGCGGGGCGGCGACGGTCGATGTCTCGACCTACTGGCGCATTCTTGGCGGCCAGTCGGCGCCCCAGCGGCGCACCATCGTGAAACTCACCCGTGCCCTCGACCGCCTCGCCGGCACCGTGCCGCCGGCGCCTCCGCCGGCCGTGGTGGCGGCCACGTGGCGCGCGGCCGTGCTCTGCCTCTGCCACGCGATCGGCGCCGAGCCGGCGCTGGCGCTCGATGCCTCGGGCCACTCCAGTCCCGAGGACAAGGCTTGGATGCGCGCCGCCCGTGCGCGGCAGCTCGCTTTCTATCTCGTGCACGTCGAGCTGGGCGTCGGCTTCGCCGAGCTGGCCGCTGCGGTCGGCAGTTCCAAGCAACGTGTCCACAAGGCCGTGCGGAAGGTCGAAGACCTGCGCGACGACCCGGAGATTGACGCGCTCATCGAGCGCACCGCCGCCGCCATCACAGGGAGGCAATCGTGAGGACGACATTGATTGGAAACGTCGCATGGCTCGGCGTCGGCATCACCGGCGCCAACCTCGTCACCTCGCTCACCCTGGGGCAGGGACCGCTCTTGATGTTCCAGGCCGGCGCCCTCGTGGTGTTCGGCCTGGTCGCCGTGAAGGAAATGCGGCGATGAGCGCGCCAACCCCCAATTTCCGCGTGCTGGCCTCGGTGCCGGTCTATGGGTCGGAGGCGCGCCTTTATCGCCTCGCCCATGGCGGGCCAAACGGGCTCGACTTCGTGCTGGTGGAGGCCGAGCCCGGCGCCACCGATGTGAAATCCATCGTCGGCCCCTATGGACTGGAGCAACTGCTCCACCATGCGGCGGCCGTGCTCGCCGGCGAGCCCCGCGCCATGACGCGCCCGGACAGCCAGAAGATGTTGGCCCTCGGCCTTGCCGCCTATGACGCGATGATGCGCGCGCCGCTTCCCGCATCCGTTCCCGGACAGTCCCCGGCATCCGAGGGGTTTCCGGCCCGCGAACCCAGCGAACCAAGTCCGCCTGACGTGCTGCCGGGGACGGTGGCAGAAAGGAGCCAAGGCGGGCGTGCGGTCCATTCTTTTCCCGGCGCACAGGCCGAAATGTTCGGCCGCGCGCCTTCCAACTGCACCGACTGTGGAGGGTAAGGACGATGACGAGGCAAGCCCATCCCAATTCCCATGCCGCCCGGCTCAAGCTGGCCGAGGAGGCGCTGACCACGATGCGCTCGAAGCTTTCGAGCGCGCAGGACACGATCGAGGCGCTGGAAGCCAGAAACGAGCAGCTGGAAGCGCGGTGCGTCGACGCTGACAAGCAGGTAGCGACCGCACGGGACACCATGACGCATGCCAATCAGCAGCTCGACCAGCACGAGGGCACCATCAGGAGCCTCAGCAAGGAGGTCGATCAGCACTACCGCCGCGCCGTCAAAGCCAAGGAAGGCGAGGCGGCCGCCCGGAAGTCCATCGAGGACCTCAAGCACCGCCTCATGAACGCCGAGATCGAGGCCGCCCGCCTGCGCGGCTATATCGAGCGCGTCGCCGAGGATGACAAGGCGCGCGAGGAGCCGGTGCAGGTGGCCACCACCCACATGGTGCCCCGCCGCAACCCGCCGCCGCTGTTCGGCGACGGCTCCGCCGTCATGAACGCCCCGTCCGGGACCGGCGCGTTCGGGAGCCGCATGCACGCGGACGGCGCAAGCCGGCCCAAGCACTGGACGGGCTTCTGACCATGCGCGCCATCGATCCCGCTCCCTACCAGCCGGCGCTGAAAGGCGCCGGCCCGCTGGGGGACATGGGCGCGGTGCCCATGCTCCAATGGCTCCCCGTCGCGCATCTGCGCGTCGATCCCGCCTATCAGCGGGAGATTTTGGGCGAAGGCCGGCGCACCGTGCTGGCCATCGCGCGCGGGTTCGAATGGTGCAAGTTCGCGCCCGTGGTGGTCGCGCCCATCGAGGGCGGGCTCTATGCCGTCATCGACGGCCAGCACCGCACCACCGCGGCCGCCCTGCGCGGGGCCGAGCAGGTGCCGTGCCTGGTGGTGATCGCCGATCGCGCCCGCCAGGCCGAGGCGTTCGCCGCCATCAACGGCCAGGTGACGAAGATTTCCAGCATGGCCGTCTACCACGCCCGCGTCGCCGCCGGCGATGCCGAGGCGCTGAAGGTGGCGGAGATCTGCGCGCAGGCGGACGTGACCATCCTGCGGTCCAACCAGTCCGCCAAGCGCATGAAGCGCGGCGAGACCATCGGCGCCAGCACGCTCATCCAGGCGCTGGCGCGGTTCGGCGGCGAGACGCTAGCCCTTGCCCTGAAGTGCGTGACCTGGACCGCAGAGGGCAACCCCGGAATGCTCGGCAAGCCCGTCATCGAGGGCCTGTGCATCGCCCTCGATGCGGTGCCGGAATGGCGCGCCGACAGTGGCGCCGTGCTGGACGAAATGGACGATTTCGACTTCCCCGCCGAGTTGCAGGCCGCGCGCGCCACATGCAACGGGGGGGGGCAATCCCTCTCCGCCGCATTCGCCGGTCGCGTAACGGCCTGGCTCACCGCGAAGCTCGGCGTCCCCGAGCCCGCGCAAGCGGCGGAGTAGCGGCATGAGCACCGCCAAAGAGCGCGAGACGTTCTACGATGACGAGGTTGCGCCACTCCTGGCGGAGCTTTCCCGGAAGTGCACGGCGGCCGGCCTGAGCTTCCTGGCGGTCGTGGAATGGGCGCCCGGCGATACGGGCCGCACGCTGGGTCTCGTCTCCGGTTCGGGCTTCGGTATCCGCATGGCGGACGCAGCCGCAAAGGCGTCCGGCAATGTCGACAGCTTCATGTTCGCCCTCATGAGGTACGCCCGCGAGCATGGGCACTCGTCCGCCATCCTGCATCAGCTTGGCGTGCCGCTCACGCCGGGAGAGCCGCCCCATGAAATTCAATGACCTTCCCGGCGATGCGCAGCACGCCGTCCAGCTCATGCTGCCACAGCTTCTCATTGCCCTGGTCCAGCGCGCCGGCGGCGAAGTGCGCGTGCCCGTGGCCGATATCGACGGCACCGGCGGCGTAAACCTGATGATGGAGCACGATCTGGTCAACCGCGCCTTCGTGTTCCGCGTCGTGCCAAAGGCAGGGCAGCACAATGGGTGAGGAGAAGCGTCGCAAGCTGGCGCGGGACGCCAGCGATGCCGAGAATGTCGTCCCCGGTTCCCATGCTCCGGTCCAGTCCGGCTTGGTGGACGTGATGACGGCAGTCCTGGATTTCTGCCGGGCGCAATGCCCCGGCTACAACTTCACCCTGTTCGCGGCTGAGCCGGAGGCGGCGGCCGACGCCGAAGGGCGCCTGCCGCGCTTCAACTACATGTCCACGGCCGACCGCCGCGACATGGTGGCGGTGCTGAAAGCGTTCGTCGCCCGCAATTCGGAAGGCGAAGCCATCGACGCCGCCATCAAAGGCGAGGCGCAGGGCCATGGCTGAGCCGCGCCCCGCTCCCGCCCCACGCGATGGCTGGTTCGCCGACTGCAATATGTGGTCAGGCTGGCATGTCAAATTCGAACGAGGCCGCGCCACCGTCTATGTACCGGTCGATCAGTTCGGCAAGCTCCGCAGCATGTCGTGCCAGTGGTGCAACATCGGCTTTCAGGAGATCCGGCGGCTCGTGGAAGCTGCGGCGCGCGAAAGGCCCGGTTCCCGTTTTGGAGCGAAGCATTCCCGCGAGCGGCGCGAGCTGTGTGAGCGCATCGCAGAATATCTCAACCGCTGCGCGCCGGACCTTGTTCGCGTGCTGCCCGAGGTCCCGTCATGACCCGCCTGTCCCCCGCCGAGCTGAAGGCCCGCGCGCAGGACCGGCTGGAGGACATCCTCCACAAGCTGGCGCCCGGCGGAAAGTACGCGCACGGCGGGTACATGGTGAAAAACCCCATCCGGGGCGAGAAGACGCCGAGCATGAAGGTGTGGACGCAAGGCGATGCCGCCGGCGCCTGGAAGGATTTCGGCTCGCCGCTCGATTGCGGCGACATCATCAAGCTGGTGGCCTATCTCAACGGCAAGAGCCTGGACGATTTCCAGTTCGCGCGCGCGTGGCTGGAGGATTTCCTCGGGCTCGGCTCCAACCTCACCGAGGCGGACAGGGAGGCGGCGCGCCAGGCGCGCGAGCGGCGGAAGGCAGAGAGCGCCACGGCGGACAGCCGGCGGCACTTTGCGGAGGAACGCGCCGGCGCCACCTTCAATTCCGGCCGGCAGATCCTGTCCGGCTCCATTGCGTGGCTCTATCTCATGCACCGGGGCATCGACCTGCGGTTCGTGGAGGGGTTCGCCGGTGACCTGCGCTGGACGCGGGAGTGCGAATATTGGCCGCTGGCCGAATATGTGGAGGACGTGAACCCGCGCACCGGCCGGCCCTTCAAGCGCAAGGTGAAGCCGGGGCCGCTGCTCCCGGCCATCCTCACCGCTCTGCGCGACAAGGCCGGGCGCCTGCGCTCGCTCCACTACACGTTTCTGCGCCCCGATGGAGCCGGCAAGGCCGAGGTGGAGAAGCCCAAGCTGATCTGGCCGGCGGCCGAGGGGCTGGTGATGCGCCTCACCAACGGCGCCGGGAACCTCTCGCCCGAGGAGGCGGACCTCGCCGGCCATGTGACGGACCTGGGCCTCTCAGAGGGGATGGAGGACGGCCTTTCCGGCGCGCTGGGGGTGCCCGAGGCGCGATGGTGGGGCGGCGTCTCGCTGGGCAACCTGCGGCATGTGCCGGTGGACCGCCCCTGCATCGGGGACATCCTCATTGCCGAGCAGAACGATTGGGGCAAACCCCAGGCGCTGGCCGAGCTGGCGCGCGCCAAGGAACAGCTCGCCCGAGGCGGGCGGCTGGTGGGCGGCATCCGACCGCCCACGGGCAAGGACATCAACGACACGTTGAGAGGTCAATCATGAGCGCGAAGAAGGTGGAGCAGGCAAAGGTGGATGAGGCCGGCGTAGAGAACGCGGCGGCGCTGTTCCTGGAGGACGCCAGCGCCAGCGAGAGCGGCGAGACGGGCGATCCGCCGGCGGGCGAGCAAATCGGGGTGAAATCCAGCGAGGACAAGGCCTCGGCCCCCGAAACCCCGCCGGAGCGCATCGTACCCCCCGCCCCCGCCGGCGACGAGGGCGGCAAGGATATGCCGCCGGCGGGCGAGCAAATCGGGGATGCTGAACATCCTACCGCGACCAGCTCCTACGCCTGGAACGAGATCGCGGAGCAGCTGGCGATTGAAGGAGGCATCGGCGGCGACGGCATCGTCATGACCGCAATGCTCGCGGTCGAAAGCTCTCTGTTTGAAGTATTTGGGAGCGCTGAGGATTACAGCGTGGCCGAGGAGGCGGGACTTCTATGGGCCTATGGTGAAGGCGAACGCTCCGCCCTCGGCCGCTACATCCTGGAGCGCGGCCCCACGGCCGAAGTCCTGTTCAACAAGGCGCGCGAGCTGGGGCTCTATCAGGGTCGGACCTTCGCCGATCTGAACCCGGCCGAGTGGGCCAGCCTGGAGCTGGCGGTGCGCGTCGGCCCGGCCGTGAAGGCGGCGATCGACGCCGTGCTGGCGGAGGCGGACCGGCGCCATCCCCCGCCCAAGATCCCGCTGCGGCGGCGCGCCGTGGCCGTGGAGGACACCATCTTCGAGCAAGTCAACGGCGCGTTCGAGCGCATGTGATCGCCGCCGGCGCTGACCAGGGTTCGGCGCCGCCTCCGGGCGGCGCTGTCATGTGGAAGGGGTGGAAAGCGTGCCGGCGGCAAAGGGAAAAGAAGCCATCGCCGCGTCGGCTGGGGACGCCAAGCGCGACCTGCGCCGACAGAAGGAGCGCATGGGTGCGCGCAAAGACCCCGTGCGCGGCGAGCCGGCGCTGATCAATGGCGAGGAGATCCGCCCCGGCGCCTGGGGCCATCTGGCCACCAAGGACGGCCTGCCGCCCGATTGTCCCGTCCAGGTGCTCGGCATGGAAGGCGACGTTCTCTATGTGATCGACGCCGCCGGGCAGCTGGTGGAAATCCTCGACCATGCGTTCGGGCAGAACAAGGTGCAGAGGTTGTTCCTGCACCGCATGGCCTATCTCTATTGGGCTTTTCCGCGCTTCGGACAGGGCGGCACCATCAACGGCTTCGATACCGTGAAGGTGCGTGACGCCTTCTATGAGGCCGCCGGCCGGCGCGGGCTGTGGTCCGCCGGTGACAAGGTGCGCGGTCTCGGCGGCTGGACGGATCGCGCCGGCAATCTCGTGGTTCATTGCGGCGATACGCTCTATGTGCGCGGCACGGAGGCGCCGACCGGCGAATATGAGGGCCATTTCTATCCCCGCCGGCCGCCGATCGCCGAGCCTTGGGCGCGGCCGGTGGACGATGAGCAGATGCACGAGACCGAATTGTGGGCGGCACTCCAGACCTTCACCTGGGACCGGCCCGAGGTGGACCCAATCCTCGTGCTCGGCTGGCTGGCCGCCGCCTATCTGGGCGGCGCGCTGCCGTGGCGCCCCATGATTTTCGTGGTAGGCGACAAGGGGGTGGGCAAATCCAGCCTTCAGGGGCTCATCAAGGGCGTGTTGGGCGACGCGCTCCACCAGACGGCCGACACTACGCCCGCCGGCATCTATCAGAAGGTGAAGCAGGACAGCCTGCCCGTGGGTGTGGATGAGTTGGAGGCCGGCGCCGACAATGCGCGCGTGCTGGGCGTCGTGAAGCTGGCCCGCCTCGCAGCCTCCGGTGGCGTCATGTATCGCGGCGGCAGCAATCACAGCGGCACCACCTTCACCGCGCGCAACTGCTTCTTCATGTCCGCGATCAACATGCCGCCGGTGCCGCCGCAGGATCTGAGCCGCATGGCGCTCATCAATCTCCGGCCGCGCGACAAGGCGCGCGCGGCCGAGCGCGTGCCGACGCTCGATGCCGACGTGGTGGGGCGCATGATGCTCCGCCGCCTGATGGACAATTGGCCGGCATTCCCGGAACTCTATGCGCGCTATCGTGCGGCGCTCGGCAGCGGGGGGCATGACGGCCGAGGGCAGGACACCTACGGAACGCTCCTCGCCTGTGCGCACCTGGTGCTCGGCGACGGGCTGCTGGAACGCTACGGCCTGCCCACCGATGCCAACGAGGATCTGGACCGCTGGGGGGAGCTGCTGGCAGCCGAGAGCCTGCCCGAGAAAGAGGATGCCAGCGAAAACTGGCGCCGCTGCATCAACCACCTGCTCACCTCGCGCGTGGAGGCATGGCGCGGGGGCATCCGCCACACGGTGGGTCAGCTCATGCATGAATTACAGGGCGATCACATTTCGCTGGGCGACGCCAACGCCCAGCTGGCGCAGGCGGACCTGCTGGCCATCCCGGCCGGCGACCTGGTGCGCGGTGCGTTCGGCTATGCCCTGGCCATCCCCAACAGCGGCCCCATGATCAGCCAGATGTTTCGCGGGACGGACTGGGGCGGCGAAGGCGGCGCCGGCGTGTGGGGCGCCGCCCTGCGGCAGGGACCGCCGCACCTCATCGTCGCCGACAAGCTGAAAAATCGCCAGCGCATCAACGGCGTGCAGCGCCGCTGCACCATCATCATGGTGCGGGAGCTGGATTAGGCGGCCCGTTCCCCTCCACGAACCGCGCCTGACAGCCCGCCGGCAGCTTGGGCGTCGCGTGCCCGAAATTGTACGGGCAATCGGCCGACAGGCGCTCGCGCACCGTCACCATGCGCGCGTCGGCGCCAAACCGCTCCACAAGCGTTACCAGCCTGTAGCGGCCACGTCGGCCGCACTTGGAACACGCCAGCTTGACCCACACGGAGGGGTGCGTGCGCAGCGTGGGCCAGTCGGTGCCGCGATCATTCCTTGCCATGCCCCATTGAGAACGAAGCGGGAACGTTTCGCAAGTGGGTCGCGTGATCCTGTCCACGCATCCCGGACCCGCGCCCCGGTCAAATGGGCGATCCCGCACCCGGACCCCGAGAGAAAGAAGCGGCCCGCCTCGCCCTCGCGCTCTGCCCCAGCGATCTACCCAGCGGAGGGCGGCGAGGCGGACAGTTGACGCGGGCCGGGCGGTGCTACGCCTTGAGATGGGTGCGGGGGCCGATGCCGCGAGACACTAGACAAGACACCAAGTGTCTCGCCCAACGCACTGATAAATAAAGAAAAAGACACTGAGACACCGAGACACCGCATAACCCTCGTTATACGCGCGCGCGTGCGCATAGAGGGGTGGATGGTGTCTTAAGTGTCTTGGTGTCTCAAAGAGTAAAAACATAAGCATTGTGAATGAGTTGAACCGAGACACTTAGCGAGACACCTGAAGTGTGCCGGTGTCTCGCATAAAAAATGGGTCGGATATGAGCGAGCCGAAGCACGGGGTGGCACAGGCGGTGGCCGAAGCCGCGTCCAGGGGTGTTGAGGGGCGCGCCGGCGGGGAAAATTCTGAGCCCGGCTTGCCTTTCGAGGATCTGGCGGGACCAGAGGGCGCCGCGAGCCCGATGGGGAACCTGGTGGCCTCGCGTAGGGGCTCGGGGCGTCCGCCTGGATCGCAGAACCGCATGACCAAGGACATACGCAAGCTGATCCTGGCGCAGCACCGGCATCCGCTCCTGGCGCTGGCGGAGGTCTACAGCCTGCCGGTGGACGAATTGGCGAAGGCGCTGGGCTGCAAGCCGGTGGAGGCCCTGGATCGGCAGATCCGCGCGGCGGCGGAGCTTGCGCCATACCTGACCGCCAAGCAGGCGGCGGTGGATGACAGCGGGCAGGTGGTGCTGCCGGTGCTGCACCTCAATTTCGGGAGCCCGGCGCCGGCCTCGGTTGAGGCGGCGCCGGGCGACGGGACGCTGTCCATCCTCGATCTGGTACAGGCACAACAAAATCAATGGGTTAGCGAGGAAGCGGGCGAGGCGTCACACGACAAGGCGTCACACGAACAAGGTCAACCTGTTGATTTTGAAGGCGAAAGCGATGCGTGACACCATGATAAAAAATCACGGGTCCGGCATCGAACGGGAGGGCCATCCGCGCGCGGGGCGGATCGGCGCCACCCCCCTCCCCCCCTTCGAT
>JBFMAV010000035.1:0-40152 GCA_040755535.1 Pseudomonadota bacterium
CCACTGCAGATCACTCAGCCAGAATTCGCCTGCCATGACCAAACTCCTTCGGTTAGGAGTTTGAATCACGGCAGGCGATCCCATTCAACAACTTGATTGGGTTTTGAGCCTAGAGCATGCGCCGATCTGCCTGCACAGCAGACAGATCGGATCACGCATTCTCTTTCAATAAGGCAGAGGGCGTTTCACCCATCAGATTGATTCAATCTGATGGGATCGCGCTCCAACCCCTACAATCCATAGCGCATCCAGAGGGCGCGTTCCTCGGCGGCGGCGACCAGCGCCTGCACGGCGCCGGCACCCTGGGCCAAGCCGAGGGAGCCGCCCTCGCCGAGGGAGCCGGAGGCTTCGACGCCACCCAGCCGCCGCGACCACCAGCCGCCCGACGCGATCAGCGGCATGCGCACCTTCTCCCCGTAGCGGGCCCGCAGCACCGCGCGCAGGTCGCCGAGATCGTCCACCAGCCCGAGGCCGAGCGCCTGGGTGCCGGTCCAGAACTCCCCGGAGAACAGATCCTCTTCCGCGCCGCTCAGCGTATCCGCGCGGCGCGCCTTCACAAGGGCAGCGAAGGTCGCATGGACCTCGGCCTGGATGGCTTTGAGCCGTTCCACATCTTCCGGCTGCTCCGGCTGGAAGGGATCGAGCATCATCTTGCGCGTTCCGGCGGTATGGACGCGGCGGTCCACCCCGATCTTCTCGATCAGCCGCTCGAAGCCGAAGCCGGCGGAAATAACCCCGATGGAGCCGACGATGGAGGACGGGTCGCAGACGATTTCATCCGCCGCGCAGGCGATCATGTAGCCGCCCGACGCCGCCACATCCTCCACGAAGGCGAAGACATGCTTGCCGGTCTCGTTGGCCAATGCGCGAATGCGCCGGTGGATCAGGTGGGATTGCACCGCAGAGCCGCCGGGCGAATTGATCACCAGCGCAACCGCGGGCGCCTTCTTGACCGCGAAGGCACGCTCGAGCGGGCGGGCGACGGTGGAGATATAGAGGCCCGGCCGCAGCGGGCCGCCCATGCCGATGGCGCCAGACAGGCGCACCACCGGCACGACGGGAATGTCGGAGCGCCATTTGGCGGGCAGGATGCGGTCGAGGCCGCGCTTCAGGCTGGTCAGGGCATCGTCAGGCATGGCGCTGAGATGCCGGCCAATTCAGGAGAATTGATGGTGGCCGCACTCTTTGCGCGCACCGAAGAGGACGTCTTCCGTCCGACGCAGGTTCACGCTTCAATCCGCAATGCGGGCGAACCGCGACGGAGGGGCAGATGGACGGGATCTCACGGCGGACGATTCTCGCGGCGGGCGGGCTGGTGGCGGCGGGCGCCGCCGCGCAGGCGGCGAGCTACGGCAACCCCAACGAGCCGCCCCAAGGTGTGATCAATACTGCCGGCAATCCCTCAAGCGCCACAGATCCCGGCCCCCAGAACCCGGCCATCGCCTCCCAGTTTCCAGACGCATTCTCCCCGCCGGCAACCGATGTGGGTGACATGCCCATGTTCTGGGCCTCGTTCAACAATGCCCCGCGCCGGGTGCAGAACGGCGGGTGGGCGCGTCAGGTGACCCAGGCGGATTTCGCCATCGCCACCGAGATTTCCGGGGTCAATATGCGCCTGACCCGGGGCGGCATCCGCGAACTGCATTGGCATGTGGCGTCGGAATGGGCCTATGTGACGCGCGGCGCGGTGCGCATCACCACCATCGACGGCCAGGGCCGGGCCAATGTGGAGGATGTGGGGGAAGGCGGGCTCTGGTATTTCCCCGCCGGCCTGCCCCATTCCCTCCAGGGCATCGGCGAAGACGGCTGCGAATTCATCCTGTGCTTCGATGACGGCAAGCAGTCCGAATACAGCACGCTGCTGCTCAATGAATGGTTCGCGCACACCCCGCCCGAAGTGCTGGCGCTGAATTTCGGCGTGCCGGCCGACACTTTCGCGAAGATCCCGCTGCACGATCTCTATATTTTCCAGGGCGCCATGCCCGCTCCCCTTGCGGAGGCCCGGGCGCAGGCCCAGGCGGGTTCAGGGCCGATGCCCAACCCCTCCTCCTTCTCCCTGTCCGGCCTCGCCCCGGTGCGCAAGACGAAGGGCGGCGAGGTTCGCATTGCGGACAGCACCAATTTCAAGGCCTCCGCGACCATCGCGGCCGCGCTGGTGCGGGTCCATCCCGGCGGCATGCGGGAAATGCACTGGCATCCCAATGCGGACGAATGGCAATATTACATCTCCGGCCAGGCGAGCATGACCGTGTTCGATACCGGCCCCAAGGCCGTGACCCAGAATTTCCGCGCCGGCGACATCGGCTACATCCGAAAATCGCTCGGCCACTTCATCCGCAATACCGGCGACACCGACCTCGTATTCCTGGAAGTATTCCGGGCGCCGCAGTTCCAGAATGTGTCGCTGTCCCAATGGCTGACGCACACGCCTTGGCCCATGGTCGCGCAGCATCTCAACATCGACCCGTCCGTCGTGGGGCGCTTCCCCTCGGATGCGCCCGCCGTCGTGCCGGTGTGAGGCGCGCCCGACGCGCGTGCGCCGTGCAGGCGGATCCCGAGGCGCATCCTCGCGTGCATCGGCCTGCGGCGCGCGCCCGTCACCTCGGGTTTTTTACGCCGGCTTTATGGCTTGCGGCGCTTTCGTCATGGCAGCTTTACGAAGCGCGGGCGTAGGTATCGCCTTATTCCGAAAAGCGAGGGCTCGCTTTCATGACGCTCGATATCGCCCTGGGCCTGGGGTTGGCCACGGTGCTGTTCTTTTACCTGCTGGCCGCGCTGCTCGCGCCCGAACGCTTCTGAGGAGGGCGCGATGCAGTCCGATCTGATTCAGGCCGCGCTCTATGCGGTCGTCCTTCTCGTGCTCGCGGTGCCGCTCGGCCTCTATATGGCGCGGGTCTATGGGGGTGAGGTCCGGTTCCTTGCGCCGGTGGAGCGCGCCCTTCTGGGCGCCGCCGGTGCCGGAGCGAACCAGACCTGGGTGCGCTATGCCGCCTCCCTGCTGGTGTTCAACGCGGCCGGCTTCGCCCTGCTGTTCGCCATCCTGATGTTCCAGAACCTGCTGCCGCTGAACCCTCAGGGCTTTGACGGCCTCACCTGGCATCTCGCCTTCAACACGGCCGTTTCGTTCGTGACCAACACCAATTGGCAGAGCTATGGCGGCGAGACCACGCTGTCGAACTTCAGCCAGATGGTGGGCCTCACCACGCAGAATTTCGTCTCGGCCGCCACCGGCATGGCGCTGGCCGCGGCGGTGGCGCGCGGCTTCGCCGGCCGGCAGGTGCGCACGGTCGGCAACTTCTGGAGCGACCTGACGCGCTCCGTCCTCTACATCCTGTTGCCGCTGAGCCTCGCCCTCGCTTTGGTGTTCGCGGCCCTCGGCCTGCCGCAGACGCTGGCCGGCTCGGTGGACGCCACGACGCTTGAGGGCGCAAAGCAGACCATCGCCATCGGCCCCGTCGCGTCCCAGCTCGCCATCAAGCAGATCGGCACCAATGGCGGCGGCTTCTTCAACGTCAATTCCGCCCATCCGTTCGAGAATCCGCTCGCCCTCACGAGCTATCTCTCCATGCTGGCGATCCTGCTGATCCCGGTCGCCTTCTGCTTCACCTATGGGCGGATGATCGGCGACCGCCGGCAAGGCATCGCCCTGTTCGCCGCCATGGGCGTGCTGCTGGTGGCGGGCTTCGCCGCCCTGTATGCCGCCGAATATGCCGGCAACCCGCTGCACGCGCCCTATGTGGAGCCGGTGACCGGCAACATGGAAGGCAAGGAACAGCGGTTCGGCCTCATCGGCTCGGTGCTCTGGGCCGTCACCACCACCGCCGCCTCCAACGGCTCGGTGAATGCGATGCATGACTCGCTCACCCCGCTCGCCGGCCTCATCGCCATGCTCAACATGCAATTGGGCGAGATCGTCTATGGCGGCGTGGGCGTCGGTCTCACCGGCATGCTGCTGTTCGTCATCGTCACCGTGTTCCTGGCGGGCCTCATGGTGGGCCGCACGCCGGAATATCTCGGCAAGAAGATCGAGGCGAAGGAGGTGAAGCTCGCCGCCCTCACCCTGCTCATCATGCCCATCGGCGTGCTGGTGCTGGGCGCCCTCGCCATCGCGGCGGGCACGGCCCAAAGCTCGGTTCAGGATGCCGGGCCGCATGGCCTCTCCGAACTGATCTACGCCTACACCTCCGCCACCGGCAATAACGGCTCGGCCTTCGCCGGCTTCAACGCCAACACCCCCTGGCACAACACCTTCCTTGGGCTTGCCATGCTGTTCGGCCGGTTCGGCTACATGATCCCCATCCTCGCCATCGCCGGCTCGCTGGGGCTGAAGACGCCCGCCGCGCCCACCGCCGGGACGTTCCCCACCCATGGCCTCGTCTTCGTGGTCCTGCTGGTGGCGACCATCCTGATCGTCGGGGCCCTCACCTTCCTGCCGGCGCTCGCGCTCGGCCCCATCGCCGAGCAGGTCTCCATGCTCGCCGGCACCACCTTCTGAGGAGCGCGCTCATGTCCAAGCATGCGCCCAACGAGATCGGCCTGTTCGCGCCGGAAATCCTCAAGCCCGCCATCGGCGAAGCATTCCGCAAGCTCGATCCGCGCGGCCTTGCCCGCAATCCGGTCATCTTCGCCACCGCCTTGGTCTCGCTGCTCGCCACCGTCCTGGTGGTGCAGGAGGGACTGACGGGGGGGCCGGCCTTCTGGATCGGCCTCCAGATCACCGTCTGGCTCTGGTTCACCGTGCTGTTCGCCAATTTCGCCGAAGCGGTCGCGGAAGGCCGGGGAAAGGCGCGGGCGGATGCGTTCCGCGCCACCAAATCCACCAACCGCGCCAAATTCCTGGCCGACCCCGCACGGCGCGAGGCAACCACGCTGCGCGACGTGGACCTGCTCCAGCCGGGCGACGTGATCCTGGTGGAGGCCGGCGACATCATTCCCACCGATGGGGAGGTGATCGAGGGCGTCGCCTCAGTGAATGAAAGCGCCATCACGGGTGAATCGGCGCCTGTGATCCGCGAATCCGGCGGCGATCATTCCTCCGTCACCGGCGGCACCACGCTGGTCTCCGACTGGCTGGTGGTGCGCGTCACCGCGCGGCCGGGCGAGACCTTCCTCGACAAGATGATCGCGCTGGTGGAAGGCGCCAAGCGCCAGAAGACGCCCAACGAGATCGCGCTCAACATTCTGCTGGCGAGCCTGACCCTGGTCTTCCTGTTCGTGGTGGTGACCCTCCCCTTCTTTGCGTCCTGGTCCGGCACCACCATTCCGACCATCTATCTCATCGCCCTGTTCGTGACGCTCATCCCCACCACCATTGGCGGCCTGCTCTCGGCCATCGGCATCGCCGGCATGGATCGTCTCGTGAAGGCGAACGTCATCGCGAAATCGGGTCGCGCCGTGGAGGCGGCGGGCGACATCGACGTGCTGCTCTTGGACAAGACCGGCACCATCACCTTCGGCAACCGCATGGCCGACGCCTTCGAGCCCGCCCCCGGCGTGTCCGAGCGGGAGCTTGCGGAAGCCGCCTGGCTCGCCTCGCTGGCCGACGACACGCCGGAGGGCAAGTCCATCGTGGACCTCGCGGTGCGCAAGTTCGGCTTCGCGGAGGATGGCCAGAAGAGCACCGGCGCGTTCGTGCCCTTCACCGCCCAGACCCGCATGTCGGGCGTGGACCTTGCCGACGGGACCTCCATCCGCAAGGGCGCGGGCGATGCCATGCGCAAGATGGCCGGCGTGCCCCTGGACGACCAGGTGGAGGGCAGCATCAAGCGCATCGGCTCGGCCGGCGGCACGCCGCTGGTGGTGGCGCGCGGCACCCACATCATGGGCGTCGTCTATCTGAAGGACATCGTGAAGCCCAACATCCGGGAACGCTTCGCGGAGTTGCGGCGCATGGGCATCCGCACGGTGATGATCACCGGCGACAATCCCCTCACCGCTGCCGCCATCGCCGCCGAGGCGGGCGTGGACGACTTCCTCGCGGAGGCGACCCCCGAGCGCAAGCTGGAGCTGATCCGCAAGGAGCAGACGGCCGGCCGCCTCGTCGCCATGTGCGGCGACGGCTCAAACGATGCGCCGGCCCTGGCACAGGCGGATGTGGGCGTCGCCATGAATTCCGGCACGCCGGCCGCGAAGGAAGCGGGCAACCTCATCGATCTCGACAGCGACCCGACCAAGCTCATCGAGATCGTACTGGTGGGCAAGCAGCTCCTCATCTCGCGGGGCGCGCTCACCACCTTCTCCATCGCCAACGACGTGGCGAAATATTTCGCCATCCTCCCGGCGCTGTTCGTGGCGGCCTATCCGGGCCTGTCCGCGCTCGACATCATGGGGCTCGGCACCGCGCAATCGGCCATTCTCTCCGCCATCATCTTCAACGCGCTGGTCATCATCGCGCTGATCCCCATCGCCTTGAAGGGCGTCGCCTACAAGCCGTCCTCGGCCTCCGCCCTGCTCTCGCGCAACCTCGCCATCTATGGCGTGGGCGGGCTGATCGTCCCCTTCGTCGGCATCAAGCTCATCGACATGCTTGTCGATCTGCTCCACCTGGTCTGAGGAGCACGCCATGAAAGAGATACGTGCCACCCTGGTTCTTCTGAGCATGTTCACCCTGCTCACGGGCCTCGCCTATCCGCTCGCCATCACCGGCCTTGCCCAGATCCTCTTCCCGGCGCAGGCGAACGGCTCGCTGATCCAGTCCAACGGCGCCGTGGTGGGCTCGCGCCTGATCGGCCAGTCCTTCACGTCCGACCGCTATTTCCACGGCCGCCCCTCCGCCACCACGGGCGCGGACTCGAGCGATCCCTCCAAGAGCGTGGACCAGCCCTATAACGCCGCCGCCTCCAGCGGCTCCAACCTCGCCCCCACGAGCAAGGCCCTGGCGGAGGCAGTGGCGGGGCGGGCGCAGGCGCTCGGCCCGGGACGCCAGCCGGCGGACCTCGTGACCGCCTCCGCCTCGGGGCTCGATCCCCATATCAGCCCGGCCGGCGCCTATGCGCAGGTGGAGCGCGTGGCCCGCGCGCGCAACCTGCCGGTCGCGACCGTGCGCGCTTTGGTGGACAAGACCGCGCAAGGGCGGGAATTTGGTATTCTCGGCGAACCGCGCGTCAATGTGCTGGAGCTTAATCTGGCGCTCGACAAGCTCGGTGCCGGAGGGACCGGTTCTTAACGCCCATGGCAACCCCGCCCGACACCCGACCCGCACCGGAATCCTTCCTGGAAGCGGCGCGCGCCGAAGAGCCCGCGCCGGGCGGCAAGGGAAAGCTGAAAATCTTCCTCGGCGCTTCGCCGGGGGTCGGCAAGACCTTCTCCATGCTGGAAGAGGCCCGCACGCAGAAGCGGTCGGGCCTCGACGTGGTGGTGGCCCTGGTGGAGACCCATGGCCGGGCCGAAACTGCCGGCATGCTGGCGGACCTCGACATCCTCCCGCGCCGGCGCGTGGACTATAAGGGCCAGGTGCTCGGCGAGATGGATCTCGACGCGCTGCTCGCCCGCAAGCCCGACCTCGCCCTCATCGATGAGTTCGCCCACACCAACGCCCCCGGTTCGCGCCATCCCAAACGCTGGCAGGACGTGATGGAGGTGCTGGACGCCGGCATCGACGTCCTCACCACGCTGAACATCCAGCATATCGAGAGCCTCAACGACACGGTGGCGCAGATCACCGGCGTCCGGGTGCAGGAGACGGTGCCCGATGCCGTGCTCACGCGCGCCGACGCCATCGAGCTGATCGACCTGCCGCCGGAGGATCTGATCCGCCGCATGAAGGAGGGCAAGGTCTATCTGCCCCAGCAGGTGGGCCGGGCGCTGGAGAATTTCTTCAACAAGGGCAAGCTCACGGCCCTGCGCGAGATCGCGCTGCGCACCACGGCGGGGCGCGTGGACGCGGACATGCTCGCTTTCATGAGCGCCAATGCGGTTCAGGGACCCTGGCCCGCCGAGGAGCGGCTTCTGGTCTGCGTCAACGAGGCGCCGGTCGCCAAATCGCTGGTGCGCGCCGGCAAGCAGATGGCCGAGCGCATGAAGATCCCCTGGATCGTCGCCACGGTTCTCACGCCCCGCCATGAAAGCCTGAACGCCACCGCCCGCGCGGCGCGCCAGGACGCCATGCATCTTGCGGAGACGCTGGGCGCCGAGACCGCCACGCTGCGCGCGGAATCCGACGCGGCCGGCGAGATCCTGCGCTATGCCCGCGCGCGCAACGTCACGCGCCTCGTGGTGGGCCGCGCCCGCTGGCCGCGCGGCCTCGTTCAAAAGGCCATCTCGCTGCTGCGCGAGCCGGTGTCGGAAAAGCTGTTGGACGGGGCGACGGATTTCGAAGTGGTGGTCATCACCGCGAGCGCCAAGGACCAGGAGACGCGCCGGGCCTCGCCGCTCACCGCCCCGCCGCCGGGATGGTCGCGCCTTGGAGGGGCGGCGCTGGAATCCTGCATCGCCATCGCGCTCGCCACCGCCTTCGCCTGGCCCTTCTGGTCCTGGCTTCCGGTGGCCTCCATCGCGGTCATCTATCTGGTCGCGGTACAGGTGGTGGCCTTCCGCCATGGCCTCACAGGGGCGCTGCTCGGCAGCCTGATCGGCTTCCTCGCCTATAATTTCTTCTATACCGAGCCGTATTATTCGTTCGCCGTCGAGCAATATGAGGCGGTACTCGGGCTCGTCGTGTTCGTGGTCTCATCGGTGGTGACCGGCGTTCTGGAGAGCCGCCTCAAGGCGCAGATCGAGAGCATGCGCTCCGCCCAGGCGCGCACCGAGACCCTGTTCGACTTCGCCCGCAAGATCGCCTCCGCGACAAAATCCGACGATGTGCTCTGGGCGGCCGCCGCCCACGGCGCGAAGGTGCTGGACGCCCGCACCCTCATCCTGACCCCCGACCGGTCCGGCACGCTGGAGCAGGTGCAGGGCCATCCGTCCATCGAGGATCATCTCGACCCGGCGGCGCTGGGCGCGGCGCGCTGGGCCTATGAAAAAGCCGAGCCCGCCGGTGCGGGAACCGGCACCCTTCCCAACAGCGAATGGCTGTTCGTGCCGCTGGCCACGGCGGGGCGGCCGTTCGGCGTCATCGGGGTGCGCTTTCACGACTCCAAGCGCGCCACCGACCCGGAGATGAAGCGTCTGCTCATGGCGGTGGAGGACCAGGTGGCGGTGGCCATCGAGCGCAATCGCCTTGCCGACGACCTCGCCACCGCCCGGATCGCGGCGGAGAGCGACAAGCTGAGGGCGGCGCTCCTGAATTCAGTGAGCCACGATCTGCGCACCCCCCTGGTCTCCATCGTGGGCGCGGCGTCGACCTTGGCAGAACGGGGCGAGCGCCTCAGCGCGGGGGACCGGGAGGCGCTGGCCCTTACCGCCCTGGACGAGGCGCGGCGGCTCGACAGCTATGTCCAGAACCTGCTGGACATGACCCGCCTCGGGCATGGGGATCTGAAACCCAAGCGCGCGCCGGTGGACCTCAAGGAGATCATTGGCCGGGTGCGGGCCGACCTCGCCCGCGTCCTGCGCCACCACGAGATCGACATCCGCATCGCCCGCGACGTTCCGATGCTCGACGCGGACCCGGTCCTGATCGGCCAGGCGCTGGCCAATGTGCTGGACAATGCGGCCAAGTACGCGCCGGAGGGCAGCACCATTTCGATCGCCGCGCAGGCTCGCGAGGGACAGGCGATCATCACCGTCTCGGATGGCGGACCCGGCATTCCGGAAGGGGACCGGGAACGGGTGTTCGACCTGTTCCATCGCGCCACGCGCGGCGACGGCGCGCCGGGCGGCACGGGCATGGGGCTTGCGATCGTGCGCGGCCTTGTGGAGGCGCACGGCGGCAGCGTGGAGGCGGGGGCCGGCCCCGATGGGCGCGGCGCACGGCTGACCCTGCGGCTGCCGCTGGCGCCGCCCGCCGCAGAGGAGGCGCCGTGAACGAGACCACGCCCCGCATCCTGGTGATCGAGGACGAGGCGCCGATCCGCCGCTTCCTGAAGATCGTGCTCGCCAGTGCGGGCTACGAGATGCTGGAGGCAGAGCGCGGGCGCATTGGCGTTGAGCAGGCGGCGACCTCCGCCCCCGACGCCGTTCTGCTGGATCTCGGCCTGCCCGACATGGACGGAAAGGCGGTGATTGCCGCGATCCGCGACTGGTCGCAGGTGCCCATCCTGGTCTTGTCCGTGCGGGATGCGGAAAGCGAGAAGATCGCCGCCCTGGATGCTGGGGCGGACGATTATGTCACGAAGCCCTTCGCCACCGGCGAACTGCTGGCGCGGCTGCGGGTGCTGCTGCGCAAGCGCGCCGCTGGTCAGGGGGAGCCGGCCGAGATCGAGGCGGGCGCCCTGCGCATCAATCTCGCCGCCCGCACCCTCGCCGTGGAAGGCCGCGACGTGAAGCTCACCCGCAAGCAGTTCGAAGTCCTCGCCCTGCTGATGCGCCATGCGGGCCGGCTCGTGAGCCACCGCCAGATCCTGACCACCGTCTGGGGACCGGCCCATGTGGAGGACACCCATTATCTGCGCATCGCGGTGGGCCATCTGCGCGACAAGCTGGGCGACGACGCGGCGGACCCGCGCTTCATCCTCACCGAGCCCGGTGTCGGCTACCGCCTGAAGGCCTGAGTGGCCGCCTCAAGAGCCGCCCGCGCGGTTCTGGCGCAGCCATTCGATGTTGGAGCGGGCCTGGTCCGGCGTCAGGTCGCGGGCGAACAATTGTTCGGCTTCGGTGACCTGTCCCTGGGTGAACAGGAGGGTCGCCAGGGTCTGGCGGGTGGCCGGCGTGGCATTGGGGAGGGCGGCGGCCGTGCGGAGGATGCGGATCGCTTCCGCGGAATTTCCCGTCATGGCGTAGGAGAGCGCAAGATTGGTGAGGATGGCGGGGTTGTTCGGCTCGATGTTCAAGGCGCGCTGGTAATAGGCGCGGGCGGCGCGATGATCGCCGAGATTATCCGCGATCACCCCCTGCGCGGAGAGAATGGAGGCATCGGGACTGTCGGGCGTGTGCGCATTGGCAAGCACCTGGGCCGCTTCCTTGAATTGGCCGGTGGCGATCAGGCTCTTGCCGTAAGCCGCCCTCAGATCCCGGCTCTCGGGATTGCGCATTGCCGCGATCTGGAGCACTGCCGCCGCCTGCTCCGCCTGACCGCGATCGGAGAGGCTGCGGGCATAGGCGATGGTCTGTTCGGGCGTTGCATCCGCGCTCGCGGTAGGGCCCGGCTCACCCGGCGCGGACGCGCAGCCGGCCAGAAGCAGGGCAGACACCACCATGGATGCGAGAAGATACGCGCGCACCGCCCACCCGCTTTTGGCTTCCGTAGCGCCGCGACGGCGGGCGCCGCCCTGGCCCCCGGACATCAGGGACATCTGTAAGTCTATCATTTCGGGCCTGGGGTCGCGGCATACCGGCCCGTGTTGCAACAAGAGATACACGATGTGGTTACCGCCGGCGGATCGCGGCGCCATGACCGCCGCGCATGAACCGCTGGCCGGGCCCGGCTGGATCCAATCCCATGCGGGAGTCCGAGGCTTTCAGGCATCAGGCGCGCACGCCGGAACCGCGCCATCCGCCCGTTTCATCCGCCGTCACAGGTCGAGACGGTGTTCTGGCGGTTCTGCGTCGCCCGCCACCCGGGCGCGGAGGTGGGGGAGGAGCAAAAGCCCTCCTCCTCCTGCTCATAGGACACGGAGCCGGACTGTCCCTCGGAACATGCCTCTGTCACTGGCACCCAGCGGGATGCGGGCGGGACGCAGAAGGCGCGCGCGCGTCCTTGCCCGATGACCATCGGTGCCGATCCGTAGGGAAGCAGTCCGGCAAAAGAGACGCTCACCTCGACCGTGGCAAATGTCGCGTCCGCGTCCGACAGGCTCACCGTCAGGCTCTCCCATTGGCCAAGACCCGCCGCCTGCGCTTCCAGGCTGGCGCGAATGCGCTGTTTCACCGCCTCTTCCGCCAGCCCCCGCACCGCCTCGCGCGCCCCGCTGTCCGCTGCGGCCTGAACACTGTCGCGCAGCGCCACGAAGCGACCAAGATCCATGACCCCGAGCGCGCACAGGACGGCCGCCGGCATGACCACGCCGGCAAACATCGCCACCCAGCCCCCGTCGTCCAATCCGGGCGGGAGGCGGTGCGCCATGTCAGCCCCACTTCATGTAGCGAATGAGGGTCGGCCCCGCGAGCAGCAGCATCAGGGGCAGCAGAAAAAAGAACGCCACGGGCAGCGGCAGGGCCGAGACCAATTGCGCCGATTTCTTCTCGGCGGCGAGAAAGCGCGTGTTGCGGCTTTCCCTGGCGAGGGTGCGGAAGGTTTCGCCCAGCGATGTGCCTTGCTCATAGGCCTGCATCAGGGCCGCGCACGCGCTGCGGATGTCGTCGATATCGGTGCGGGCGGCGAAATTGTCGTAGGCCTGCCGCCGGTCCACGATGTCGAGTTCCGCGAGGGTGAGCGCCAGTTCGTCCGCAAGGGGCCGGCAGCGCGGGGCCATTTCCTCGCGCGCGCGGCGCAGCGCCTGCTCGGGCGAGCGCCCCGCCTCGATCTGGATCACCATCAGGTCCAAGACTTCCGGCCAGGCGCGCCGGATGGCGCGCTGGCGGGCTTGGCCACGCCGGTCCAGCAGCATCTTGGGCAGGCGCAGGGCGGCATAGAGCGAGAAGAAGATCAGGGCGATGGCGGTTGCGGGGCCGGGGTGCGGCAGGGCGGGACTGGCGAGCAGCACCACCCACGCCAGACACATCAGAGCCAGAGACCCGCACTGATAGGCAAAGAAGATCGAGTCGCCCCGTTCGAGCCGCAGGCCGGCGCGCACCAGCTTTTCGCGGTCGGGCAGCAGGCCGAGCCGGGCGCGCCAGGGGTGCGTGGCAAGGCCGGCCCTCAGGAGCCAGCGTTCCGCCCGGGCGGGCAGGGTCGCAGGCGCCCCCTGCCCGGCGCGCGCGACCAGGGCGCCGATCCGCCGCTCGCGCGCCTCATCCCCGAGCAGCAGCGAAAGCAGAAGCCACAAGCCGGCCGCCAGCGCAGCGCAAGCGAGCACAAGAGCGAGCGCGGAAGGTCCCATGTCTGGCTAAACCTCGATACGGGTCATTCGGGAGAGCACGACAAAGCCCGCCAGGATCAGGCCCATGCTGAGGGCGATCATCACGCGTCCGGAGGAGCTCGTCAGCAGCACCGCGAGATAGTCCGGATTAAGCTGGTGCACCACCAGCAGGACGACCACCGGCAGCGCCGCGAGCAGCTTCGCCGACATGGTGTGCTCCGTGCTCATGGCGGAGAGCTTGCGCATGACGCGCCGGCGTTCGCGCAACGTGCTCGCGAGGTTGAACAAGGTTTCCGACAGGGCGCCGCCCTCCGCGCTTTGCACAGAGACCGCTATGGCCAGGAAGCGGGTCTCGTCGATGGGAAGGCGCTCGGCCATACGCTCCATGGCCTGGGCCATGGTGGCGCCCAGCAATTGCTCGTCCTCGACCTTGCGAAATTCGCGCGCCACGGGGTCGCGCGCCTCGCGCCCGACGGTCTGGATGCAGTCGCGCAGCGGCCGCCCGGCGCGCAGGCCCCGCGCCATAAGGTCGAGCGCATGGGGCAGTTCGTCCGCACACGCGTTGAACCGCCGCTCGCGCTTCACGCGCAAATAGATCCAGGGGCCGAGCACGCCGCAGGCGAGGCCGCCGGCAAGCGCGAGCGGCAGGGCCTTGAAAAGGACGAACAGCCCACCGGCGCACAGGGCGGCGACGAGGCCAGCGCCGGCCAGCGCGCGGGACGGGCGCCAACTGACACCCGCCTGGTCCATCAGGCGATGGACTCTCTGGAGCACGCGCCGGCGCGGGTGGCGAAACAGTGCCCGGCGCGCTTCAACGCCCTGCGCCCGCCGCGCCGCCGCACCCGCCTGGGGGGCGCCGGCTGCAAGCTGGCGTACCCGGCGCTTTACCGCCGGGTCGCGCCCGTCCTCGGGAAGCGCAAGCGCCGCCAGCGCGGCAGCCGCCGCGAGCGCGAGCAGCAGCGCCGCCAGGGCGTGGGGAAGAAGCAGCCCACTCAGCATGGCGCGTCCTCCGCCCGCCGGAGCGCGGCCACGAGATTGTCCCCCTCCCCCACCTGCTCAGCCTGGAACAGGAAGCCCGGCTCGGCGCCCGGAACGCGGCGCAGGCAGCCGGCGCGGAAGTCGAACACGAACAGGTCGTTCAGGGCCACGCGATCGCCCGTCATGCCCGTCACTTCGCAAATATGCGTCACCACCCGCCGGCCGCCGTGCAATTGCTGGGTCTGGACGAGAATGTTGAGGCAGTCGGCGAGCAGGCGCTGGATATGGGCCGAGGACGCGGCCTGGAGCGAGATATTCTCGCGCATGCAGGTCTCCAGGCGGGAGAGGGCGCCGCGCGGGTCGTTCGCGTGGATCGTGCCCATGGAGCCGGCATGGCCGATGTTCATGGCCTGGATCAGGTCCAGCGCCTCCGCGCCGCGCACCTCGCCCACGATCACCCGGTTGGGCTTCATGCGCAGCGCGTTGCGCAGCACGTCGCGCATGGCGACGGCCGCCGTGCCTTCGGTGGAGGCCGGCCGGGTCTCCAGGCGCACCACATTGTCCTGGCGCAGCTGGAGTTCCGCCGTGTCCTCGCAGGTGATGATGCGCTCCGCCGGATCGATGGAGGCGGACAGGCAATTGAGCAGCGTGGTCTTGCCGGAGCCGGTGCCGCCCGCGATCAGCACGTTGAGCGGGCTGCGGCCGATGATGCGCAGCACGTCCGCTGCCTCCGGCGTGAGGGAGGACAGGGCGACCAGGTCGTCGAGGCTCAGCGTTTCGCGCCGGAACTTGCGGATGGTGAGATGGGTGCCGTCCACGGCGATCGGCGGCACGACGATGTTGATGCGCGAGCCGTCCGGCAGGCGGGCATCGCAGGTGGGGGTGAAGGAATCCACGCGCCGCCCCACGCCCTCGGCCATCTTGCGGCACACCCGCAGCAGGGCCTCCTCGCTGCGGAAGCGCACGTCGGTCCGCACGATCCGCCCCCGCCGTTCCACGAACACGGCCTGGTGGGTGTTCACCATGATCTCGGTGACGTCCTCGTCCGCCAGCAGGGGTTCGAGCGGGCCGTAGCCGCCCACGTCCGCCACCACCTCTGCGATCAGCGCCTCGCGCTCCGCCGCATTGAGGATCAGCGCGGAATCCGTGTCTATGATGCCGGCGACCGCCTCGCGCAGCCGCGCGCGGGCGCCCATGGGGCGGGCCTCCAGGCGCGCCTCGGGCGGGGCCGCCACGAAGTCCACCAGGTCCATCAGGCGATGGCAGATATGCTCATAGGCCGCGTCGTGGCGCGCCTGGGCTGCGGCGGTGGGCGAGGCGAGCGGCGGGACGGGCCGCGGCCCGGAAACCGCCTCGGGAGCGGGGTGGTCGAAGAGCCGGCGGCGCGGTGCATCCATGGCGGCCTCACGCGAAACGCTGGCGCAGCGCGGCGAGCACCCCGCCGAGGCGCAGGCCGGCGAGACGCGGGCGCTGCGGCAGAGGCGCGCCGGCCAGACGCGCCGCCAGCGCGGCGAGGCGCAGCGCCCCGGGATGATGCGGCGCGCGCTCGCACAGGACGCGCCCGGTCTGTTCGCTCTCCCCGAAGGCGCGGGCATCATGGGCGATGACGGTGAAGTCCTCGACGCGGCAGCCGAGAATGCGCGCCACGTCCTCCGGTGTCAGTTCCGGGCGGCGCGGCAGGCCGCACTGGTTGAGGACCAGGAACGGCCGGCGCTCCCCACGCAGGACGGCGAGCCGCTTCACCAGCGCCTGGGCATTGGCCGCGCCGGCGAAATCGGGCGGGATCACCAGCACCACATCGCCCGCCCGGTCCAGCTCCAGTTCCAGCGCGCGGCTCCAGCCCTGGGGAGCGTCGCACACCACCATGTCGTGGGAGGCGCGCAGCAGGGCGAGGCTGCGCTCCAGGGCAAAGCGCCCGCCGGCGCGCGCCGCCCGCTCCAGGCCGCTTTCGGCGATCAGCAGATCGAGCATCGGCGCCTTGGCCACCAGCAGGCGCGCCATCACATCCTGGTCCAGGTCCTCCGGCGCATGGAGAAAATCCGCTGCCTCGGGCACCGGCACGGCGTCCATATGGGCGGCGACCGCGCCGAAGGGATGGCGCAGGTCCGCGAGCACGGTGCGCCGGCGCAGGTCGCGCGAGAGCACCACGGCGAGATTGGCGGCGACCGTGGTGGCGCCCGCCCCGCCTCGGCTGGCCAGCACGAACACCGAGCTTCCCTCCCGGCGCGCGGCGGCGAGGGTGGCGAGGTCGCGCACCAGGCAGTCGGCCAGTTCCTGCGCCGAAAGCGGGGCGAGCAGATAGTCGCGCGCGCCCTCGCGCACCAGCTTCTGGTAGAGCCGCACGTCATTGTCATGGCCCACCACGAACACCAAGGCGGTGCGCGGGCAGGCGGCGGCGAGGCGTTCGAGCTGCGCCATGGGATCGGCAGTGCCGGGGTCGAGCTCCACCAGCAGCGCATCCGGGGGCGTGTCGGCGGGCGCGAACGCGCCGCAGGCGGCGGCGATGCCGCCTTCTTCCACCTGCGCGGCGAGGCGGCGCAGGCGCGGGTCCAGGAGCGCCCCCCGCACGGCCTGATGCGTGGCGGGCGTCGCGCTGAAGGCGCGGAAGCTGAAGGGCGGCAGGGGCGCGCCCGGCTCCAGGCGGTGGGCGCGCGGCTCCATCAATTGGCCCCCGTGCCGGAGGGGCTGACGGCGGGGACCGCATATGGGGTGGAGGGGTCCTGTCCCGCGCGCAACGCATTGATGTCGTTGACGCGCTTCACGGTGTCGGCCCGGCCTTCGACGCGCGGGCGCACCAGATCCACCGGGTCCGCCACCTGAAGGGCGAGGCTGCTCTGGGTGGCGCAGCCGAGATTCCAATAGGGCTCGTTGCGGAAGCTCTCGATGCCCGCGCCGGCGGCAAGGTCATAGGGCCAGTCGCCGCAGGCATGGGGCACGCCGGCGGTCAGCGCGGCGTGGGAAAGCAGAAGCGGGCTCTGCGGCCCCAGGGTCGTCGCGTCATATTCCACCCAGCGCACGGAGCGCGCGCTGACGCCGGCCGCCGCAAGATTGGCGCGCACGCCCCGCGCCGTGGTGGTGACGAGGGGGCTGGGCCGGCCGGCGATGGTCGGCACCGCCACCTGGATGGCGCCCATCGTGTCGGCCCGGAACGCGGCACCGTAGGCGCGCACATCCGCCGCCTGTCGGGCATCGAGCCCGGTGGCCGACCGGGGAAACACGTCGAGGCGCACCGGCGCCTCGGAGAGCAGGATGGGGTGCCGCTCGCGCGTGTCATAGGGATAGGTCAGCCCATCCAGCGGCCGGTTCTCCGCGCAGGCGGAAAGGCCGAAGGCCGCGACCAGAAGGCCCGCGAGCGTGAGCGGCTGGCACGGGGGGAAAAAGGGAAGGACAGGGAGGCGCGTCATCCTGGCGGTCACTCCACGATGAAGCCCATGTGGCCGTAGAAGGCGGGGCCGGGCGCGCTGCCCGGAGGCGGCGCCTTGGCGGCGCTTTCCTGGCGCACGGCGGGGGCGTTGCGCCCGTTCACACGATTGACCTGCCCGAGGAAATTGGCACGCGCATCGGGCGCATCCGCGAAACCATCGGTCGGGCGCGGCACGCGGCCGGCGGCGACCGGCCGGGCGAGATAGGGCGTCACCAGGATCATCAGTTCGGTTTCCTGGCGCATATAGTCCCGGCTGCGGAACAGGGTGCCGAGGATGGGGATCTCCATGGCGCCCGGAATGCCGGTGATGGCCTGGCGGCCGTTTTCCTGGATCAGGCCGGCGGTCACGAGCGTGCCCCCGGAGGGCAGTTCGACCGTGGTGTCGGACTTGCGCAGGCGGAAGCCGGGAATGGTGAAGGTCTGGCTGCCCGCATAGGGCACGGTGAGCTTGGTGTTGGGATCCACCTCGGAAACCTCGGTGGCGACCCGCAGGCTGATGCGTCCCGCCGAGAGCACCACGGGCGTGAAGGTGAGCGAGACGCCGAATTTCTTGAACTCGATGGAGGGCTGGCAGACATTCGTGGTGGAGCAGGTGATGCCGGTGGGGATGGGCACCTCGCCGCCCGCCATGAAGGTGGCGGTCTCGCCGGAAATGGCGGTCAGATTGGGCTCGGCCAGCGTGCGGGCGACGCCCGCCTGCTCCATGGCCCGCAGCGTGGCGGTGCCGTTGGAATTGCCGACGCTGACGAAGGAATTGGTGAGGGCCTGTCCGGCGACGCCATAGGGATTGTCCATGAGCGCGGCGACCGCCACATCGCCGATCTTCCACGCCCCGTCCGCGTCAATGCCCAGTTGCTTCAGGACGTTGCGCTGGATCTCGGCGACGGTGACGCGCAGCATCACCTGCTCCTTGCCGCGCGTGACAAGCGCGTTCACCACCTTGCCCGAGCCCTCGAGGAATCCACCGGCAATGTCGGCTGCGAGCGTCGCCTCCAGGGCGGAGGGCACCGTGCCGGAGAGCACCACATTGGTGCCGCTGTAGCGCACGGTGATGGCGGAGCCCGGCAACGCAGCGCGCAGCGCGTCTTCCAGGCCGCCCGTGTCGCGGGCGACGCGCACCTCGATGATGGCGGTCTGCTGGCCCTCGCCATTGCTGACGAGAATGGTGGTGACGCCCTCGCCGACCCCGGTCACGAAGATGCGGCGCGCGGTCTGCACGACGGCATTGGCGACCTTGGGGTCCGCCACATAGGCGTCGCGCGCGGCGGACGGCAGGTCCACCACCACGGAGCGGCCGAAGGCGACATCATAGGTGCGGTGCAGCACCTTGGGCGGGGGCGCGGCGGGGCGCGAGCGGAAATTGTCGAACGCCCCGTCCGCCGCTCCCGTGAAGCCCTGGGTGGAGAGCATGGGCGTCTGGGCGATGGGCGTCTGGGAAAATTGCGCCTCGACCATTTTCTGGGCGTGCGCGGAGGAGCCGATGACTGGCGTGGCGGCGAGGAGGACAGCAACAAGGGCCGGAACGCACCGCGCGGGGCACGTCCGCTCCCCACTGCTGTTAAGCCGCTCCATGGTGCGCCCCCGCTTTTTCATCTTGTATCCCGCGCCATGCCGTAGCCGAGGATGGTCACCGAGCGGCTCGCGGCGAAGGCCGCCGCCTGGCGTGCCGCATCCACCGGTTCGTCCAGGGGCCGCAAAGTGAGCCAGATATTGGTGTTGCCGAGGCGCATGGCCTCGATCAGTTCCTGCGCCTGCTCGGCCGTGACTTCGAGCGTCGCAGTCTCCCCGCCCAGCGTCTTCTGGCCGCCGCCGTCGCTCAATTGCTGGCCGATGGCGAGCACGCGCACGCCGGTCAGCAGCGTCTTGGCGTCCACCTCCACGCGCTGGAGCGCCCGGGCGGGCTCGGCCTTGGCGACAATCACGTCCACCCGGTCGTCCGGAAAGATGAAGCCGCCCACCGAGCGAGCGCCGTTGGGGTCGAGATTGATGGCGAGCGCCCGCATGCCGGGCGCGAGCGTGGAGGCGAGATAGCCGCCGCGCCCCTGGGCGAGGCGCGCGGCCAGGATGGGGTCACCCTTGGCCATGGGCTGGCGCACTGTGGCGCCCGCGAAGCGCTGCACGGCGTCCGGCGCCTCGGATTTGCGCAGCGCGCCTTGGGGCACCGCATCGCGCGCCACCTCTTGCCAGCGCATGTCAGCCGCCGCGACCCGCATGCCGACCGCAAGCGGACGCTCGGCCACCAATATGTCGTCCGTCTTAGGCCCTGTGGGCGCGGAAACAGGCGCGGTTGGCGTGCGGGACATAAGGAGGAAGGCGCCAAGGCCGCACAGGATGGCGAAGATGAGGATCAATCCCCGGCGGACCCGCATCCCTCTCGCCTCCTCATGACGCCAAGGCGGCATAGGCCGCCGCAAGGCAGAGCGGCACGCCGAAGGGGCCGCGCATCTTGCGGATGGCCCCCTCCCCCGACGCGACCTGCACGACCCAGCCGAACGGCGGCAGGACCGCGAGGGCAAGAGTGGGGCGCATTCGAATAGCGATGAGTGCCAGCGCGAACAGCATCGTGAGGACACAGGCGCCGAGCACAAAAGTCGTGAGGGCGGGACCGAGGCCGAGCCACAAGCCAATGGCCCCAATCAACTTGACGTCGCCGCCGCCCATCTGTCCCAGGAAAGCAAAAGCGAGCGCGCCCAAGAAGAGAAGCGCGCCGGCGCCGAGATGCGGCCAGACGTGCGCAAGGGGCAACCCGCCGGCCAAGGCGCAAACGAAAAACGAGCCCGCGAGCAGCGCATTCAGCCAATTGGGAATGCGAAGCGTAGCGAAATCATGGATCGCGGCGCAGAGCAGAAAAAACAAGAACAGAGACGGATATGCCGCGAGCACAGGAACTACTCCGATGTATCCCAGGCGCCAGGAGCGCCCGGGATAACAGATTCCTGCAATGTGATCTTGAGCTTAAAGACGTGCTCAAACGATCAAAGGACGCGATCAGCTGGTGGGAAGCGTAGAATCCACCTTGGTGGCAATAGCCGTCAGCAGCGCCTTGACGTTGGTCTGGACAGTGTCCAATCCCACCAGAACAGTGACAGCCAAAGCCGCAACACCGCTCAAGATCACACCATATTCCACGGAAATCATACCCTCATCCGACTTCAGGATGGAGGTGAGCTTCTTCAGAGACGCCATCATAGCCTTACTCCACAATCCTATCGGCCGGTACGATGCGGCCGACACCAAGCTAACAGATTGTTAATCTCGTTCAAGATGGATTTAATGAATTTTTAATGAATTCAATTTGAAGCATATCTTGAAGTGCTTGAATTTGCGGCTTACTCTGTTTTGTAACGCTGTAGATACACTTTGAAACATCTACGCAGGCGTGCAAAACGTCCCGGCTAACAATGCCCGACGAGGTAAGCGTGTCTATGTTACCTCCAAAGCCTCCATTTCGCGAGTCGTTTTTCGCACGTGCGAAGATTTTCCGGCTCACGATCCTTTGCCTCGTCTTAGGCTTATCCTCGGTTGCCGCAGCGCAGGAGGCACCCCCCGCCTTTTCTGGAGCCATTTCCATTGGCTTAGACCATGCGGGGGTATTTGCCGTCCCGCCGGGCACGCAACTCATTGTTGTAGGAAATCCGGCGATTGCGGACGTGGCCAAGCCCTCCAAGGCCGCAAATGTGGTTGTCCTCACCGGAAAATCCTTCGGCCAGACCAATGCCGTCCTGGTGGACGCGGAAGGCCGCGTTCTGGGCGCGGCCCTGGTGCGGGTCGCGGCGGCGGAGGCACCCCTGGTCACCGTTCAGCGCGGCCCCGACAGCCGCCAGACCTATGCCTGCACGCCCACCTGCGCGCCCACCGCGGGCCTCGGAGACACTTCCGAGGCGTTCCAGGCATTGGCGGGAGAGATGCAGACGCGCCAGGCCCTCTCCTCCCCCTGGACCGGGATCAATCCCGCCGTCCCGGCCCTTCCCGGCGCGGCGGGGCGATGATCTCCCGCGCCCTCGCGCGGCGTGCGGCACGACCGCGTCTCGGAGAGGACGGGCTCGCCGCCCTGGATTTCGCGCTCATCTTTCCCGCCATACTGGTGTTGGTGTTCGCGCTGGTGGATGTCACGGCCTCCGCCCTGGCCCAAGGCGCGCTTGATCACGCGGTGGGGCGAACCGCCGCCGCCATCGCGCGCGGCACGCTCGCCCCTTCGGCAGGTGCCACGACGCTGGGCAGCGAGGTCTGTGACCTTTCCGCTCTCCCGCTGCTGCCCAAGGATACGTGCTCGGGCGCTCTGCTTGTGGATGTGCGCGCGCTGAACGGCAGTGCCGCGCCCGCGCCGATCGTCGATGGCGCCCTCAATGCCGACGCCTTTGGGACGGCGAGCGGGAGCAGCGGGGACCTTCTGCTGGTGCGCGCGGCGCTGCGCGTGCCGACGTTTCTGCCCGCCGCCCTGCCCTTTCTTGCCAATCTCTCCGACGGCAGCCGCCTCGTCGTCTCCTCGGCGCTGACGCGGGTCGATCCCTATGCCGCCTATAATGCGGGAGGCGGATCGTGAGAGCGCGGCTGCGCGACGACGCCGGCTTGAGCAGCGTCGAGTTCGCGCTGATCCTGCCGGCTGCGCTCGCGCTCATCCTGCTGGTGGGGCATATGAGCGAGATCCTGATGGCGCAGGCGCGCGTGGAGCGGGCCGCGCGCAATCTCGCGGACGCCGCCGCCATGATGGAAAGCATCTCGGACGCGCAGATGGCCGACCTGCGCGCCGGCACGGCGGCAGTCATCGCGCCGACGCCTGGCGCGCTCTCCGTCACGCTGACCAGCGTGGGGATCGCGGAGGGCACCGCGAAAGTACGCTGGAGCGATGGGGACGCGGCCCGTGGAGCGGGCGAAACGCTCGCGCTCGATTCGTCCACCCTCGCCGCTTATGGCGACATCGCGCCCGCCAATCTGCTGGTGGGCGAAACGCAGCTGACCTATGTCTCGCGCTTTGCTGCGGTCTGGAACGCGCTGCCCTTCGTCGCCGACACCCTCTCGCTGACCACACCCCTCACCGGCCGCGCCACCGCCCTGCCGGCGGTGGTCGCGGGCACGCCGCCGGCCATCGTCGCCACCACCCGCCTCACGGCGGGTGGGGCGGTCCAATAGGCCCGCGCTCAGGCGTCCGGGGCGACGGTGTGGTTGGCCATCAGTTCCAGCGCCTTCACGAGGCCGGAATGATCGAGCCCGCCGCCGCCCTGCGCCGCGACCGCGCTGAACAATTGCTGGGCGAGCGCGGTGGAGGGCAGCGCGAGGCCGAGCTGGCGCGCGCCGTCGAGCGCGAGGTTCAGGTCCTTCTGGTGCAGCTCGATGCGGAAGCCGGGATTGAAGGTGCGCTTCACCATGCGCTCGCCATGCACTTCCAGGATGCGCGAATTGGCGAAGCCCCCCATCAGCGCCTGGCGCACCTTGGCCGGGTCCGCGCCCGCCTTGGAGGCGAACAAGAGCGCCTCGCCCACCGCCTCGATGGTCAAGGCGACGATGATCTGGTTGGCGACCTTGGTGGTCTGCCCGTCACCATTGCCGCCCACCAGCGTGATGTTCTTGCCCATGGCCTCGAACAGCGGCTTCACGGTCTCGAACGCCGCCTCCGGCCCGCCCACCATGATGGTCAGCGTGCCGGCCTTCGCGCCCACTTCGCCGCCCGAGACCGGGGCATCGAGATAATCGCAGCCGAGCGCGTTGATCTTCTGCGCGAAGCCCTTGGTGGCGACCGGCGAGATGGAGCTCATGTCCACCACGATCTTGCCGGCGGACAACCCGTCCGCGACGCCCTTTTCGCCGAACAGCACCGCTTCCACATGGGGCGTGTCCGGCACCATGAGGACGATGACGTCGGCATTCCGCGCCACCTCGGCCGCGTCCGCACAGGCGATGGCGCCCTGGTCCGTGAGCGCCTGCGGCACCCCGGAGCGGGACTGGCCATAGAGTGTATGTCCGGCGGCGATGAGATGCCCCGCCATCGGCGCGCCCATGATGCCGAGCCCGATGAAACCCACCTTCATGCGTTGTCCCCTTTGTCATGCTCGCCCGATGATCGGGCCGTGATGTCAGTCCTTGAACTTGCGCGCGATGGCTTCGGTGGCGCGGGCCAGAAGGCCGGTATCGATGCCCACCGCCGTGAACACGCAGCCCGCCGCCATGTAGCGGCGCGCCAGCGCCTCGTCACCGGTGAGAATGCCCGCCCGGTTGCCGGCGGCCACGATGCGGCGGATCGTGGCCTCGATCAACGCCACCATGTCGGGATGGCCCTGGTCGCCCAGATGGCCGAGATCGGCGGAGAGATCGCCCGGGCCGATGAACACGCCGTCAATGCCCGGCACCGCCGCGATGGCCTCCAGATTGTCGAGCCCCTTGCGGGTCTCCACCTGCACCAGCAGGCAGATCTCCTCGTGCGCGCGGCGGTGATAATCCTTCACGCGCCCGAACAGCGAGGCACGGCTCGCCCCGGCAAAGCCCCGGAACCCGTCCGGGGGAAAGCGCGTCGCCGCCACCGCCGCCGCCGCTTCCTCGGGCGTGTCCACCATGGGGATGAGGAAGCTCTGGACCCCGATGTCGAGATAGCGCTTCAGCACCACCGGATCATTCTGCGGCACCCGCACGATGGGGTGGGTGGGATCGCGCAGGGTCGCCTGGAGCTGGCCGAGGATGGAGGCGACGTCGTTGGGCGCATGCTCGGCATCCAGCAGCAGCCAGTCGAAGCCGGAGCCCGCGAGGATCTCGGTGGCGGTGGGGGTGGCGAGGCTGTTCCAGAAGCCGATCTGCTGGCGGCCGGCATGGATGGCGCGCTTGAAGGCGTTGACGGGCAGGTCCACGGGAGAGGTCCTTTTCAAGGAGAAGGCTATTCGGCGAGCGCCTGCTTGCGCTTGCGCAGCACGGCGGGGGAGAGGAGCGCGGCGAGCAGCAGCACCACGATGCCCAGCAGCAGCGCCGAAATGGGCCGGGTGACGAACACGCTCGGATCGCCGTCCGAAAGCTGCATGGCGCGGCGGAAATTCTCCTCAAGCTGCGGACCGAGCACGAGGCCGAGCAGCAGGGGGGCGGGCTCCACCCCCACCTTGATGAAGAAATAGCCCACCAGCGCGCAGCCCAGCATGAGCCAGACATTGAACACGCTGTTGGAGATGCCGTAGGTGCCGATGCAGCAGAACAGGACGATGGCGGGAAACAGCAGGCGGTAGGGGATCTTCAGCATCGAGACCCACACCCCCACCAGCGGCAGATTGATGATGAGCAGCATGAGGTTGCCGGTCCACATGCTGGCGATGACGCCCCAGACCAGTTGCGGCTGCTCGGTCATCACCTGCGGACCGGGCTGGATGCCCTGCATCATCAGCGCGCCGATCATCAGCGCCATCAGCGCATTGGCGGGGATGCCCAGCGTGAGCAGCGGGATGAAGGACGTCTGCGCGCCCGCATTATTGGCCGCCTCCGGCCCCGCCACGCCCTCGATGGCGCCCTTGCCGAAGCGCGAGGGGTCGCGCGCCAGCTTCTTTTCCACCGCATAGGCGGTGAAGGGCGGCAGCGCCGCGCCCCCGCCCGGCAGCACGCCGAGCGCCGAGCCGATGAGCGTGCCGCGCGCCATGGCGGGAAACGCCGCCTTCAAATCCGCCCAGGAGGGAATGAGGTCGCGCAGCTTCTGGCTCACCACCTGCCGCGTCTCGGGCCGCTCCAGATTGGCCATGATCTCCGCCAAGCCGAACAGGCCCATGGCCACGGGGACGAAATCGAGCCCGTCCGCCAGCGCCGGCACGCCGAAGGTCATGCGCGCGACGCCGGAATTCACGTCGATGCCCACCGTGCCGATCATCAGGCCCAGCAGCACCATGGCCAGCGATTTGGCCACCGAGCCATGGGCGAGGATGACCGCCGCGAACAGGCCCAGCACCAGCAGGCTGAAATATTCCACCGCCGTGAATTTCAGCGCCAGCGCCGCCAAGGGCAGGCTCAGAACCGCGATCACCACGGTCGCCACCGTTCCGGCGAAAAAGGAGGAGATGGCGGCGATGGCGAGCGCCGGGCCGGCGCGGCCTTGCTTGGCCATTTCATGCCCGTCGAGGCAGGTGACGACGGAGGAGGTCTCGCCCGGCACATTCACCAGGATCGCCGTGGTGGAGCCGCCATATTGGGCGCCGTAGAAGATGCCCGCCAGCATGATGAGGGAGGAGGCCGGCTCCAGCCCGAAGGTGAAGGGCAGCAGCAGGGCGACGGTGGGAATGGGGCCGATGCCCGGCAGCACGCCGATGGCGGTGCCGATCACCACCCCGATGAGGCAATAGAGCAGATTGTTGAGCTGGAGCGCCGTGGCGAGGCCCAGCAGCAGATTGTCGAACAGCTCCATGGGGCGCCTACCAGGGCCAGATGGGCACGGGCAAAGCCAGCGCCTTCACGAACAGGAGCACCGCGCCCGCCGCCACGGCGATGCCGAACAGCAGCACTTCCACGAGCCGGCTTTCCCGGCTGGCCAAGGCGGCGATGACGATGGCGGAGAAGGAGGCGAGCGCGAGGCCCGCATCCTCCACCAGAAGCGCGAAGACGGCCACCGCGGCGGCGATGCCGAGGATGGGCCGCAGATGCACCCGCGCGATGCCGGAAAACGGCCGCACCAGTCCCCGCCCGGCGAAGAACAGGCCGAAGGCCAGGAGGCCGAACGCGATGGCGCGGGGCATATAGCCCGGCCCCATGTCCGCCGCCGTGCCGCCGGCGAGCCGGGCGGTGGCGGCGAACGCACCCGCCGCCACGCCGATGAGGAAGAGGCCGAACAGAAGGTCCGGCCAGTCGATGCGCCGCGCCATCTTTCCGCGCGCCGTCAGTTCAGCTTGATGTCGGCGGCGCGGATGATCTCGCCCCACGCCTTGATATTGGTGGAGAGCCAGGTCTTCACCGCCTCCGCCGTGCCGGGGCGCACCATGCCGCCCTGCTCGGCGATCTTCTCCTGGATGTCCGGCATCGCCAGGATCTTCTGAAGCTCGGCATTGAGCTTCGCCACCACCTCCGGCGGGGTCTTGCCGCTGGTCAGCAACGCCTGCCAGGTGCCGGCGTCGTCCAGCGGAAGCTTCGCCTCCTTGAAGGTCTCCACATTGGGCAGCGCGGCAAGCCGCTTGTCGCCGGTCACGGCGATGCCCACCAACTGACCGCTGGTGACGAAGGGAAGGGTCGCCGTCACGCCGTTGATGATGACCGTGCTCTCACCCGACACCACGGCGCGCGAGGCCGCCGAGCCGCCCTTATAGGGCACGTTCTTCCATTCGATGCCGAGCGAGCGCGCCAGCGCGACGGCGGTGATGTGGTTGAGCGCGCCGACGCCCGAATTGGCCACCGCCAGCTTGCCCGGATTGGCCTTCGCATAGGCCACAAGCTCGGGAACGGTCTTGGCGGGGACGGAGGGATTCACCGCCAGCACATAGGGGCCGAACATCACCATGCCGACCGGGGCAAGGTCGCTCTCCACATTATAGGAGAGGTCGGGGAAGAGGCTCGGCGCCACGGCGAGCGAGCCGATATCCATGAGCAGGAGGGTATGGCCGTCCGGCTTCGCCTTGGCCACCGTGTCCGCGCCGATATTGCCGGCCGCGCCGGGCTTGTTCTCCACCACCACCGGCTGGCCCACGGCCTCCTGAAGCTTCGGGGCGATGAGACGGGCGAGAATGTCGGAGGTGCCGCCGGGCGCGAAGGGCACCACGATGCGCACGGGGCGATCGAAGGTCTGGGCGGCGGCGGGCGCGGCAAAGGCGGCGCCGAGCGCGAGCGCGGCCACGGCCGCCTTCAAAAGGCGAAGGGTCATTGGCGTATCTCCCGGGCGGCGCGTTGCGGCCGCGTTGTTTCATTGGGGACCGCGACGAGGCACGGTCCTGAAACGATGTTAGGCGCGCTTCGATGCGTTTTTGAATTGTTCTGCGCATTGATCGATGCCATTTTTGGATCGATGTTCGAACTCAGCCATCTGCGCTGCTTCGTGGCCGTGTCCGAGGAGCTTCATTTCGGCCGCGCCGCCCAGCGCTTGAACCTCACCCAGCCGCCGCTGAGCCGGCAGGTGCAATTGCTGGAACATGCGCTGGGCGTGCGCCTTCTGGAGCGCACCAGCCGCTCGGTGGCGCTGACGCGGGCGGGCGCCAATTTCCTGCCCGAAGCGCGCCGCCTGCTGCGCCTCGCGGAGGGCGCGGCGCTCGCCGCCCGGCGCACCGCCACGGGCGAAGCGGGCTCGCTCACCCTCGGCTTCACCGCCGCCTCGGGCTACGAATTCCTGCCCCGCCTGCTCCAGGACGTGCGCGCCCGCGCGCCGGGGCTCGATCTCGTCCTGAAGGAAATGGTCTCCAGCGACCAATTGGACTCGCTCGCGTCCGGCCGCATCGATGTGGGCCTCGTGCGGCCCGCCTTCAACCGAAGGGAAGTCACAGGCCTGTGCGTGGTGCGCGAGCCTTTAATGCTCGCGGCGCCGGACAGCCACCCCCTGGCGAGCGCGCCGGAGGTCTCCGCCACCGATCTCGACCGCCAAGCCATGGTCACCTATTCCCCCTATGAGGCGCGCTATTTCTATGATCTGGCCGCCGCCATCTTCACCCAGGCCGGCGTGACGCCGCATTATGTGCAGCATATCAGCCAGATCCATTCCATCCTCGGCCTCGTGAAAGCCGGCCTCGGCCTCGCCTTGGTGCCCCGCGCCGCCGGCAATCTCGGCTTCCAGGGCGTGGTCCTACGCCCCATCGCCCTCCCCCCGCGCATCATCGTCGAACTCCATGCCATCTGGCGCCCGGACAATCGCAATCCGGCGCTCGCGACGCTGCGGCAGAGTCTGGAGGCGGTGGCGGGGGTGTGAGGGGGGCATAGCCCGGCCATCGCGCCGATTTCCCCCTCCCAGCCCTCTCCCGCAAGCGGGAGAGGGGTTGTCTGCTCGACGCAACGCAGGACACCCTCTTCTGCTTCTGAAGGAGGGCTTTATGGCCGCCGCAACGCCAAACTCCCTCTCCCGCTTGCGGGGGAGGGCTTTTAGGGCTCGCACAATGCTGAAGACCCCTTCAAGTTTTCGGGCCTCACCTCCCCGCGGGACATCAGCTCTCCCGCTTGTGACGAGGGCTAAGGAGGCGGCAGACGCGAAAGCGCGGCCAGATGGGCAACGTCACGCCGGGCTGATCGTATTGACATTGTAGATACGGATAAGCATATTGACTGGCATGTCGAAGGCGCGCGCATCCTCCTCTGAACGCCTGGATCGGGAGCCAGTAATGGTCGCCGAGCGGTCTGCGGCTGCCGATACGAAGGGGAGCATCAATCTACGGATTGAGGCGAACACACGTCAGCTCATCGACGATGCGGCAGCGGTGCTGGGCAAAACGCGTACGGAGTTCATGGTTGAAAGCGCCCGGCGGCAGGCGATTGATGTGCTGCTCGACCAACGGCTGTTCCTGCTGGAGTCCGAGCATTACGATGCCTTTATGCATGCGCTCGATAATCCGCCCGCACCGGGACCGAAGCTGCGGTCTCTGCTGCGCCGAGTGCCGGCATGGCAGAAGTAGGGGATGCCTCGGAACGCCCCGAAATTGGTCTTTCGGCTCCCGTCCCTCTGACCGCCGAACACGATTTTTCGGGATTCGACTGCGGCGAACCCGCGCTGAACGACTGGTTGTGTAACCGGGCCTTGAAGAACGAAAGCCGCTTCTCGCGCACCTATGTCGTCTGCCAAGGAAATCGGGTTGTGGCCTATTTCTGTATCTCGGCTGGAGCAGTCGAGCGCGGGGCAGCTCCCGGTAGAGTGCGTGGTAACGCGCCCGATACGATTCCGGTCTCGGTGATCGGGCGCTTGGCCGTCGATCGCGATTTTGCGGGAAAAGGTCTCGGCGCCGATATTCTGTCGGATGCGTTGCGTCGGATTGCCATCGCCTCCCAGAGCATCGGCATTGGAGCCGTGCTGGTCCATGCAAAGGACGATGCCGCCAAGCGCTTTTATCTCCGCTGTGCCGAGTTCATCGAATACCCCGAAGACAGCCGCACGCTGTTTCTGCCCATCGAAACCGCCGTCGCCGCGTTTAGCTAGACTTGAGGAGAGGGCGCGGTGGGGGAAGGCCAAGTGAGCTTCGTACCTAGTATCGGAAGAAAGCGTCCAAGGCGTCGAAGGCACACCTGGAGCCGCACATAGCTCCCAAGCCCCCTCACCCCAACACCTTCCCCCGGTTCATCAGACCCTCCGGGTCCAGCGCGCCCTTCAGCCGGCGCATGAGGGCGAGTTCGGCGGCGGGCTTGTAGTGGGCAAGTTCCGGCGCGCGGTAGCGGCCGATGCCGTGCTCGGCGGAGATGGAGCCGGCATATTTGGCCACCACGTCGTGCACCGTGCGGTTCACCGCCGCCTTGTCGGTGCCCTGCGCGATCAGCACGTTGAAATGGATGTTGCCGTCGCCCAGATGGCCGAACATGTTGGCCCGGCAGCCGGGCAGCGCGCGGGCGACCTCCGCCTCCGCCTCGGCCAGGAAGGCGGGCATGTCCGCGATGGGGACGGAGACATCGTGCTTCACGCTCGGCCCCTCGCGCTGCTCGGCCTCGGTGATGTGCTCGCGCAGCGCCCAGAGCTGGCGTGCCTGGGTCTCGGAGGCCGCGACCACGCCGTCCGTGGCCTCGCCCGCCTCCAGCGCGCCGGTCAGCACGCTCTCCATGGCCTCCTCGATGCCGGAGAGGCAGGAATCCGCCTGCATCAGCACCATCCAGGGCGCGGCGGCGAGCGGGGCGTTGAGACTGCAATTGCGCGCCAGCAGATCGAAGGAGAGGCCGCAGATCAGCTCGAAGGCGCTCACCTGGTCGCCGATCTCCTCCTGCGCCCGCGCCAGAAGGGCCAGCGCCGCCTCCGGGCTTGGCACGGCGAGCAGCGCCGTCACCTTGTGGCGCGGCGCCGGCACGAGGCGCAGCACCGCCGCCGTCACGAGGCCGAGCGTGCCCTCCGAGCCGATGAAGATTTGCTTCCAGTCATAGCCCGCATTGTCCTTGCGCAGATGGCGCAGGCCATTGATGAGCGTGCCGTCGGGCAGCACCACTTCCAGCCCCAGCACCAATTGGCGCGTCATGCCGTAGCGCAGCACATTGATGCCGCCGGCATTGGTGGAGATGATGCCGCCGATCTCGGCCGTCCCCTCGGCGCCGAGGCTGACCGGCAAAAGCCGCCCGGCCGCCGCCGCCGCCTGCTGGGCGGTCTGGAGCACGCAGCCCGCCTCCACCTCGATCAGCAGGCCCACCCCGTCCACGGTGCGGATCGCATTGAGGCGGGAGAGCGAGAGCACGATCTGCGGCCCCTCCCCCACCGGCACCGACCCGCCGGCCAAGCTCGTATTGCCCCCCTGGGGCACGATGCCGACCCCCGCCTGCGCGCAGGCCACCACCACGCCCGCCACCTCCTGCGCGGTGCGCGGGCGCACCACGGCCAGCGCCTCGCCCCGAAACAGGCCCCGCCAGTCCACCAGATGGGGGGCCATGTCGGCGGGGTCGGTCACGAGACCGCGGGCATCCAGGCCGGCGGCGAGACGGGCGAGAAAGTCTTCGGAGTTAAGGGCGATGTTCATGGGGTCATTACGCAGGTGAAAGAGGGAATAAGGGTCGCGTAAGCGCGTCATTCGGCGCGTGCGACCGGCGGAAATCCGTATAATCGGGCCGGATTGTGGACCAGGACCTGGTCCCGAAGGGCCGCATCCCCCGCCCAGTCGGGGAGGATGGCCAGCATGTCCTCGGTGTGGATCATGGGGCCGGAGACCGAGACATGGGGCCAGTCGGTGCCCCAGAGGCAGCGATCGGGCGCAGCGTCCAGCAGGGCATGGGCGAACGGGCGGACATCGCGATAAGGCGCCCCCTCGGCGGAAAAGAGATAAGGGCCTGAAAGCTTTGTCCAGGCCCGCCCGTCCCGCATCAGGGCCAGGAGGGTCTGGAAGCCGGGCTCCTGCGGCCCCGCCGGCGTATAGGCCCAGCCCATATGCTCGACCACCACTTCCACCGGCAGCCGCGCGAAACGCGGGCCGATGACGGCCAAGGCGCGCACATCGAGCAGCACCTCGATGTGCCAGCCCAGCGGGGCGATCCGCACCGCGAGACGCTCCAGGGCATCCATGGAGATCTCGCCCCCGAGCTGGGTATTGACCCGCACCCCGCGCACCCCGTCGCGCGCGAGGCTCTCCAGCTCGCGGTCGCTAATATCCTGCGCAACAACGGCAATTCCCCGCAGCCGCTCGGGGTGGGCGCGCAGGCTCGCCAGCATGCAGCGGTTGTCCGTGCCATAGACGCTGATCTGCACCACCACGCCCCGCTCGATTCCGAGCGCGTCATGCATGGCCAGGCAATCGGCCTCGGTGGCCGGGGGCGGGGTGTAATTGCGGGTCGCCACCATCAGGTAACGCTCGTGCGGCCCGACGATCTGGACATGGGAGTCGCACGCCCCCGCCGGCATGGGAAAATCCGGGCGCCGCTCCACCTTGAGCGTCGCGGGACAGGTCGGGACTGCGCATGTGACGGCCGTCACGGCACGCTCTCTCGGTCCGAGATGCGGTGACGCTGACCGAGGCCCAGGCGCTCCTGGGCGCGGGACAGGTGCGCACGCATGGCGCTTTCGGCGCGCTGGGGAGCATGCGCGGCCACCGCCTCAAGCACGGCCTCGTGCTCAAGCTGGACGGCGGCGATATGGTCGGGATGGCGCTCGCGGGTGTTGGCGCGCGCGAGAGCGATCACCTCGCGCAAATTGGCGCCGAGAAAGGCGAGAAAGCTCTCCAGATAAGGATTCTTGGAGGCCGCAGCGACCGCCTGGTGAAACCGCCTGTCCGCCTCCGCACCGTCCTGCCCGGCTTCCAGGTCCGCCCGCAGATCGGCGATGGCCTGCGCGATGGCGGCAATGGCCTGCGCGTCGGCATGGACGGCCGCGAGGCTGGCAGCCGCCCCCTCAACCGCCACGCGCAACTGAAAAATATGGCGCAGGCCGGCGGGCGAAAGCGCGGGCTCTCCCAGACGATACAGAGCCTTGCCGGGGTCCGTCTTCACGAAGGCGCCGAGCCCTTGGCGGGTTTCCACCAATTCCTCGGATTTCAGGCGGGACATGGCCTCGCGGATCACCATGCGCGAGACCGCGAACCGCTCCGACAGCTCCTTTTCGGAGGGCAGGCGCTGACCCGCCGCGAACACGCCCGCTCGGATCGCATCGCCGAGGCGGGCGGCCACTTCGTCCGACAAGCGCGGGGCACGGGCGATACTTGTCACCATGTCTTCCGGTTATCATACAAGCACCGCACCGGCAACGCCATGGCCATGCTGCGCAAGTCGATCCCGGCAGATCGCCGGCCTAATCGACGGGAACTTCCAAGGTCGTGTTGAAGACGACGAGATCGCCTCGATACTGGCCGATGCCGAGATAAAGCACCCGGCCGTCCTTGGCGGTGATGACGCGCCGCACTTCACCTACCGGCGCGCCGACCGGCAAATCGAGCTGGCGTGCCACGGTGAGGTCTGCGGCCAGGATCCGCAGCGACTGCGCCATCTTCTGCACCTGGGCCCCCGGCAGACGGCCGAGGATCGGGATCACCATGGCGGTGTCAAAGGCCTCCGGCGCGAGCGCATAGCAAGCATTGTCGAGATAAAGGTCGATGACGCAGTAGGGCTCGCTGCCGGCGCGGTGGACCCGCCGCATATGCCGGTAGGAAGGCGCCGCCCAGCCCTCATCGGCGGGGATCTGCGGCAGGCGCGCATCCTGTTCCACCGACAGCGTCTCCGGCAGGTTGCCATCCAGCATGCGCACGAAAGTGTGCCAGCTGGAATCCAGGCGGATGACTTTGCGCGGCGCCAGCGCATCCGCGACGAAAGTGCCCTTGCCCTGCACCCGCTCGATCAGCCCGTCGTCGGCGAGCACGCCCAGCGCCTGGCGCGCGGTGACGCGGGCGACGCCATAGAGGTCGGACAATTGCTCCAGGGTCGGCAACTGGGATCCGGGCGGCCATCGCCCCTCCTGGATCTCGGAGCGCAGCAGGTTGGAAAGGGCGACATAGAGCGGGAGGGCTGAGGTGCGCAGACGTCGGCGTGTCTCGTCGCCATGGGCCTCCGGCTCGCTCTGTCCCGGCACGCTGTTCTCCACCTGCGACCACTCCCATGAAAGCGAGGATCGGCGCTCCCGCACGACCTCTCTAAACCCTATACGGCGGAAAGGAAAAGCACCTCACCGCAGGCGCCTCGCCGCCCTGTTTTCCTGCTCTTTAATTCAGCGCGGCGACGACCGAAGAAGAAGCAGCATGCCCATGAATTAATCTTGTCTGCTGGTTGACCATACCATAGCATCTTTCATGACACAGAGGGAAGACGACCACACGGCGCTCCCCCGGCCAGAAGCCGGTCCAGCAGAGGGGATATGGTCCATGAAAACGTCAGTACGGTTCAAAGTCGCTGCTCTCGCGGCGACCCTGTTCTGCTTCGCGGCTCCGGCCCGGGCGGAGATGAGCAATGTGAAGGTCGCGACCCAGATCGGCTTGCCCTATCTGCCGCTCATCGTGATGCAGCACGACAAATTGTGGGAGCAGCAGGCGAAGAAAGAGGGCGTCGATGTCAGCGTCGAATATCTGCGCCTCGGCGGCGGCGCACCCCTGAACGATGCGCTGCTTTCGGGGTCGGTCCAGGTGGCGGCGGCGGGCCTCGCGCCCATGCTGACCCTCTGGGACAAGACGTCCAAAAATTACGGGGTAAAGGCGCTCTCGGCCACCAACGCCTCGCCCATGTACCTGCTCACCAACAATCCCAACATCAAGTCCATCAAGGACTTCGGGCCGAACGACCGGATCGCGGTGCCGAGCATCAAGGTCTCCATCCAGGCCATCGTCCTCTCCATGGGCGTCGAGCAGGCGTTCGGGCCGGGCAAGGCGGGCGAACTGGACAATATCCAGGTGGCCATGGCCCATCCCGAGGCCTTCGCCGCGCTCACCTCCAAGGCCGGCGGCGTCACCGGATACATGGCCTCCTCCCCCTTCCAGGAGCGGGCCCTGAAAATGCCCGGCATCTCCAAGGTGGCGGATTCCTTCGAGATCCAGGGCGGCCCGGCGACCTTCGCCGTGGTCTATGCCAAGGCGGATTTCGTGAAGGACAATCCCAAGCTGGTGACCGCCTTCCTCGCCGCCCAGCGCCAGGCCATCGCCCTCATCAAGAGCGACCGCAGCGGCGTCATCGACAAATATTTCGCGGTGACCGGCGACAAGACCGATCGGGCGATCATCGAGGAACTGCTCGCCTCGCCCACCTATGACTTCGACATTTTCCCCAAAGAGAGCCTGAAGCTCGCCGATTTCATGTATCGCACCGGCGCGCTCAAGCAGAAGCCGTCCTCTTGGAAGGACTATTTCTTCGAAGCCCTGCATTCCGAAAAGGGCAGCTGAGCCTTGGCTCCGCCCGGCCGGCACCTCCGGCCGGGTCTTCCATTCCCCCATAAGGTTTGATGTCCCATGACGACCGCGCCGCCCCGCGACGCGTCCCTGCCGGTCCTCACGGCGGACGACGTCTCGCTGCAATATCGCACCCGCGATCATCTCGTCACCGCCACCTGGCGGGTTTCCTTCAAGGTCCATGCCGGCGACCGCTTCGTGCTGCTCGGCCCGTCGGGCTGCGGCAAGTCCTCGCTGCTGAAGGCGGCGGCGGGCTTTCTGCCGCCGGTGGAAGGGCGCATCCGCCTCGGCGGGCGCGAGATCAAAGGCCCCGGCCCGGACCGGATGATGGTGTTCCAGGAATTCGACCAGTTGCTTCCCTGGAAGAGCGTGTTCGAGAATGTCGCCTATCCGCTGAAATGCACCGGGCGCTTTCCCTCCAGAGAGATCGAGGGCCGCGTGCGGGGCTATCTCGACAAGATCGGCCTCTCGCGCTTTGCGGACGCCTATCCCCACATGCTCTCCGGCGGGATGAAGCAGCGCGTCGCCATCGCGCGGGCCATGGCCATGGAGCCGGAGGTTCTGCTCATGGACGAGCCGTTCGCCGCGCTCGATGCCCTCACCCGGCGCACCATGCAGGCCGAACTGCTGCGCCTGTGGGACGACACGCGCTTCACCCTGCTGTTCGTCACCCATTCCATCGAGGAGGCGCTGATCGTGGGCACCCGCATCCTCGTGCTCTCGCCCCATCCCGGCCAGGTGCGCGCGGAACTGGACGCCACGGGGCTCGGCTTCGAGGACGCCGGCTCGCCGCGCTTCGTCGAACTGCAAACCCGTATCGAATCCATGCTGTTCGGCCATTCCGCCGAGGAGGCGCACTGATGAGCGCGGTCACTGAAATGCTGGACGCCGCGCGGCGGAACGATCCTCCCCCCCGCCCCGATTATGAGCGGGTCCCGGAAACGCTGGGCACCATCGGCGAAATCCAGCGCCAGCTCACCTTGGCCGAGCGGCTGGGGCAGAATGCTTTCTTCCGCCGCATGCTCCTCCTGCTGGGGCTCGCGGCGCTCTGGCAGGGCTATGCCATGGTGCTCGACAACGAGCTCATGCTGCCCACATTCACGACCACCGTCGCCGCCCTGTGGGACGCGCTCGCCCATGGGAGCCTCGTGGAGCGCACGCTCTATTCGCTCCAGGTGCTGATCACCGGCTATGTGCTGGGCGTGGTCCTGGCGGGGCTGCTGGTGTCGCTGTCCGCATCCACGCGCTTCGGCAACGATCTGCTCTCCACCCTCACCGCGATGTTCAACCCGCTGCCGGCCATCGCGCTGCTGCCGCTGGCCCTGCTCTGGTTCGGGCTCGGCATGGGCTCCATCGTCTTCGTCATCGTGCATTCGGTGCTCTGGGCCGTGGCCCTCAACACCCATGCCGGCTTCCAGTCGGTCAGCGACACCATGCGCATGGCGGGGCAGACCTTCGGGCTGAAGGGGCTGCGCTACATTTTCGGCATTCTCATTCCCGCGGCGCTCCCCTCCATCGTCAGCGGCCTCAAGATCGGCTGGGCCTTCGCCTGGCGCACCCTGATCGCCGCCGAGCTGGTGTTCGGCGCCTCCTCCCGCTCGGGCGGCCTCGGCTGGTTCATCTTCGAGAACCGCAATGCCCTGGAAACCCCCTACGTCTTCGCCGGCCTCCTCATGGTGATCCTGATCGGTCTCGCCATCGAGGGACTCGTCTTCCGTACCCTCGAAAACCACACGGTGCGCAAATGGGGAATGCAGAGATGATCCTCACCCCTTCCACAGAGCTTCAATCCCCGGTGCGCGCACGGCCGAACTGGGTGCCCGAGCCCCCCTCCATCGCCCCCGAGCGGGCCGGGCGCGTCACCATCGACCCGCCCGGACCATTTCCGGCCGGCTCGTATCAGGGCCTCACGCTGACCTATACGTCTGGCCATTACGGGATCGACGACACGGGCACGCTGCGCGTCTGCTTTCGCTTCGCCACCGACCAGGGCCAGCCGCAATTCACCGACCCGGCCGGCGCCAATTATGTCAGTGTCTCCGCCAGCAACGGCGCGGTTCTGGATGCCCGCTACGATTACAAGCTCAATGTCCGCCCCTTCGACCGGACGCTCGTGATCAAGGTGGTGAAGGGTTATCTGAAGGACGGTGACACCATCACGGTGCGCTTCGGCGCGGCGGAGGGCGGCTCGCCCGGCTTCCGCCTCCAGACCTTCGCGGACCCCTTCCATGAGTTCCAGGTGCTGGTGGACCCCATCGCCTGCGGCCATTATGTGCGCGTCCCCGCACAACCGACCTTCGCCATCACGGCCGGTCCCCTGGAGACCTTCGCGCTGGTGCTGCCGACCCGCGTCGCGCCGGGCGCGCCCTTCGCGCTTGGCCTGCGCGGTGAGGATCGCTGGGGCAATCCCGCGAGCCTTGCGGGGCGGCGCTTCCATCTGGACTCGGACCGGGCCGTGGACGGCCTGCCCAAGCTCATCGCGCCGGAGGCATCGGCGCCCTCTCTGCGCATCACGGACCTGCGCGCGCCGAGCGAAGGCGTGACGCGCATCACGCTGAAGGACGAGGAGGGCCGCGTTCTTGCCGTCTCCAACCCGCTCGTGGTGGCGCCGGCCGACGGCCTGCTGCGGCTGTGGGCGGACCTTCATGCCCAGAGCGGCGAGACCATCGGCTCCAGCTCTGCCCATGACTATATGTGCTTTGCCCGCGACGTGGCCTTCCTGGACGCGGTGGGGCACCAGGGCAACGACTTCCAGATCACGCTCGATTTCTGGGACGAGTTGAACCGCCTCATGGGCGCCTTCGACGCCCCCGGCCGCTTCATCACAGTGCCGGGCTATGAATGGTCGGGCAATACCGGCCTCGGCGGCGACCGCAACGTCTTCTTCCCGCGCGAGGACGGCACCATCCGCCGCTCCTCCCATGCGCTGGTGGCGGACCGGCGCGACGAGGACACGGACGCCATCGATGCCCGCGCCCTGTTCCGCGACCTCGCCACGTCCGGCGACGATCCCGTCTGCTGGGCCCATTGCGGCGGGCGCTATGCGGACATTCATTATGCCCACGACGTACGGATCGAGCGGGCGGTGGAGGTGCATTCCTCCTGGGGCACGTTCGAATGGCTGCTGGCCGATGCCTTTGAGGCCGGCTACCGCGTGGGCGTCGTTTGCAATTCCGACGGCCATAAGGGCCGTCCGGGCGCGGAGGCGCCGGGTGCCTCCATGTTCGGCGCGCTCGGCGGCCTGACCTGCTTCCTTGCGCCCGCCTTCGACCGGGCCGGGCTCTTCACCGCAATGAAGGCCCGCCACCATTATGGCACCACGGGATCGCGCCTGGATCTCGACGTGCGGGCAAGCCTGCCGGAGGGCAGCCTGGTTTATGGGGACGATCCCTCCCTGCCGGAGGCGGAAGGCGAGCCCGCCACGCAGGCGATCATGGGCGACATCGTCGCCGCCCCGGCCGGGCGCATCTCCCTCTCCGTCGCGCTCGCGGCGCCGAGCCCCATCGTCGCGGTGGAATTGCGCGACGGGACCGAGATCCTGGAGACCATCCGTCCATGCGGCGACGCTGCCGGCGGGCGGCGCATCGTCGTGGTCTGGTCGGGCGCGGAATATCGCGGCCGGTTCCGCCAGAGCGTGTGGGACGGCGACCTCGCCGTTTCCGGCAACACGCTTCTCTCCGCCACGCCCATCAATTTCTTCAATCCGGACAAGCCGTTGAAGATCGAGGGCAATGGGTTGCGCTGGCAGTCCGTCACCACCGGCAATTTCGCCGGCGTGGAATTGCGGCTCGCGGACGCCGCTTCCGGGCGGATCGTGGTGACCACGCCCAACGGCACGCTCGATCTGGCCGTGGCCGATATCGGGGCGGCGCCCACGGTGCTGTCCTGCGGCAAGCTGGAGCGGGCCATCAGCGTCTATCGCCTGCCGGACGAGAACCCGAACCTCGCGCTCGCCTTCGAGCGGGAGATCGCATTGGAGGCCGGCCGCGAGCGGCGCCTGCTGGTGGCCGCCACCTTCGAGGACGGGCACCGCGCCTGGTCGAGCCCGATCTATCTTATCCCGCCCCAGGGATAAGCATCGGCCCCGTCAGGATTGCAGGGCGTGAGCGGGGGCCGTGTCCGCCCGCTCGACGGGGCCGAACTCGGCCCGCAGGCGCGGAAGCGCCTGCGGGTAGCTCTCCTGAAGAAACGCGATGAGTTTTTCGCGGACCTCGCAGCGCAAGTCGAAGGCCCGTCCCGCATTGGATGCGCTGGCCAGGATGCGGATCTCCATGACGCTTTCCTTGAAGTCCGTCACCTGCACATTCACCACCTGCCGGTCCCACAAAGGCGAGGCGGCGGCGATCTCCTCAACCTTCCGCCGCAGCGCGGCAATGGGGACGGAATAATCGAGATAGATGATGACGACGCCGATCAGGGCCGCGCCTTCCCGCGTCCAGTTCTGGAACGGCTTTTCCATGAAATAGCTGAGCGGCAGGATGAGGCGGCGCCAGTCCCACAGCTTCAACACCACATAGGTCGAGGTGATCTCTTCCACCCGTCCCCATTCGCCTTCCACCAGCAGCGCATCATCGATGCGGATGGGCTGGGTGACGGCGAGCTGAATGCCCGCGAACAGATTTTTGAGCACCGGCTGCAGGGCGATGCCCATCACGAGGCCCGCGACACCCGCCGACGCCAGCAGGCTGACGCCATATTGGCGCACACCCTCGAACGACATGAGGGCCGCGCCCAGCGCCAGGGTGAAGATGATGATGCCCGCGACGCGGCGCAGGATGCGGGTCTGCGTGACATGCTTGCGTGCGAGGAGATTGTCCTCGGCATCCAGCTTGAAGCGCCGCAGATAGACCGTGACCCAGATGTGCAGCGTTGTGTTGGCAAGCCAGCCGATGAGCGCGATGAAGCACAGCAACAGGACGTGCTGGACGATGTCGCTTTCGCGCGAAGTGAGAGGCGCGATGTTCGCGGCAAATCCAAGAGCCACCGTAATCGCCGCAAGCCGTGTCGGCCCCTCGGTGCGCGACACCAGCGAGCGCCAGAACAGATCCATGCCGCTGACGATGCGCGTGAGGATGCGGAAGGCCAGGGCATGGGCCCAATAGGCGAGAACCACGGCGAGGGCGAACAGGGCAAGGCTCACCGCCCAGCTGGGCACCCAGTTCAAGCCTCGGTCGATCGCCTCAAGCCAGATCGCGACGCGCTCCATTTTGCCTCCGGGCTGGTCCCCCGAAAGGTCCAACCGCGTCGGTCAGGATGGGTTCCCTATCCGGCAGGAATGCCCCTCAACCGCCTTGAGCCCGCTTCTTGCGTGTCGCGGCCGCCTTCTTGGCGGAGGCGGAACGCTCCTCCGGCGTGC
>JBFMAV010000036.1:0-38458 GCA_040755535.1 Pseudomonadota bacterium
GCTTTATCCTTTGGAGGCAGGCCTGGAAGGCGGACTGAGGTGGCCATCGGCCAACGATGAACGCCCGTCTTCCCCGCGACGAACGAAAAAGGGCGCCCCGGCGGGCGCCCTTTTCGCATCTGTCCTCGCCCCGAGAGGCGCGGCGCAGATCAGATCTGGCGTTCCACCATCATCTTCTTGATCTCGGCGATGGCCTTCGCCGGATTGAGGCCCTTGGGGCAGGCCTGGGCGCAATTCATGATGGTGTGGCAGCGATAGAGGCGGAAGGGATCTTCCAGATTGTCGAGACGGTCGCCGGTGCGCTCGTCGCGGCTGTCCTTCAGCCAGCGATTGGCCTGAAGCAAGGCGGCCGGGCCGAGATAGCGGTCGCCGTTCCACCAATAGCTCGGGCAGGAGGTGGAGCAGCAGGCGCACAGGATGCACTCATAGAGGCCGTCCAGCTGCTCGCGGTCCTCCTTGGACTGGCGCCACTCCTTCTCGGGCGCGGCGGTGTCCGTCTGGAGCCAGGGCTCGATGGAGGCGTGCTGCGCATAGAAGCGGGTCAGGTCGGGGACCAGGTCCTTCACCACCGGCATGTGCGGCAGCGGGTAGACATTGACCACGCCCTTCACCAGCACCTCGTCCATGCCCTTGGTGCAGGCCAGGGTGTTGGTGCCGCCGATATTCATGGCGCACGAACCGCACACGCCTTCGCGGCAGGAGCGGCGGAAGGTCAGGGTCGGGTCGATCTTGTTCTTGATGTAGATGAGCCCGTCCAGCACCATGGGACCGCAATCTTCGCGGTTCACATAATAGGTGTCGATGGAGGGATTCTTTCCGTCGTCCGGATTCCAGCGATAGATCCGGAACTCGGTCAGTTTGGACGCGCCCTGGGGCTTCGGCCAGATCTTCCCGGTGGTGATCTGGGAATTCTTCGGAAGGGCCAGTTCAACCATGTTCCGTCCTCATGGCCGGGAATGCCGGCATCAGAATGCTCAATCCTCGTACATGTCGAAGCGCCGTTCCCGCTGGGTGCGGTGCTCTTTCATGCGCGCGTCGCGATGATCGCGGCGCGACTTTTCCGTTGCGAGGGCCTCGATCCGCTCGTCGAGCGTTTCGAGGCGCTCCGTCAGGATGTCCAGCCGATCTTCCAGCCTTTGGAGCTGGTCGAGGATCAGCGCGGCCACTTTCTTCTTGCCCAAGGGCTTTCCGCTGGCCGGCTTCTTCCCCACGGCTTTGGACCCCTCTGCTCAGGAAGCGCGATCAGTACACGCGCTTCTTGGGCTCGATATATTGGATGTCGTTGGACAGCGTGTAGGTGTGCACGGGCCGATCGTCGAGCCGCACCTTGCCGGTGGCGGTGTCGAGATAGGCCAGCGTGTGCTTCATCCAATTGTGGTCGTCGCGGTCCGGATAATCCTCGCGGGCATGGGCGCCACGGCTTTCCTTGCGGTTGGCCGCGCTCTCCATGGTCACGACCGCCTGGGAGATCAGGTTGTCGTATTCCAGCGTCTCGATGAGATCGGAATTCCAGACCAGCGAGCGGTCCGAGACGCGGATATCCGGGGTGCCGGAGAACACGTCGTGGATCAGCTTCTGACCCTCTTCCAGAACCTCGCCGGTGCGGAACACCGCGCAATTATTCTGCATCACGCGCTGCATGCGGGCGCGCAGCTCGGCGGTTGGCGTCGCGCCGGCCGCGTTGCGGAAGCGGTCGAGGCGCGAGAGCGCCTTGTCGGCGCTGTCGGCCGGCAGCGGACGATGCTTCTCGCCGGGATGCACCACCTCGGCGGCGCGCAGGGCAGCGGCGCGGCCGAACACGACCAGATCGATCAGCGAGTTGGAGCCGAGGCGGTTCGCGCCATGGACGGAGACGCACGCGGCTTCGCCGATGGCCATGAGGCCGGGCACCACCTTGTCGGGATCACCAGCGGCCTTGTTGACCACTTCGCCGTGATAGTTCGTGGGGATGCCGCCCATATTGTAGTGCACGGTCGGGATGACCGGGATGGGCTCGCGCGTCACGTCCACGCCTGCGAAGATCTTGGCGCTCTCGGAAATGCCCGGCAGGCGCTCGTGGAGGATCGCCGGGTCGAGATGGTCGAGATGCAGGTAGATGTGGTCCTTGGCCTTGCCGACGCCGCGTCCCTCGCGGATCTCCATGGTCATGGAGCGCGAGACCACGTCGCGCGAGGCGAGGTCCTTGGCGGAGGGGGCGTAGCGTTCCATGAAACGCTCGCCTTCCGAATTGGTCAGATAGCCACCTTCTCCGCGCGACCCCTCGGTGATGAGGCAGCCCGACCCATAGATGCCAGTGGGGTGGAACTGAACGAATTCCATGTCCTGGAGCGGCAGGCCGGCGCGCAGCACCATGGCATTGCCGTCGCCGGTGCAGGTGTGGGCGGAGGTGGCCGAGAAATAGGCTCGTCCGTAGCCGCCGGTCGCCAGGATGGTGAGGTGCGAGCGGAAGCGGTGGATGGTGCCGTCGTCCATCTTCAGGGCGACGACGCCGCGGCAGCGGCCGTCTTCGTCCATGATGAGGTCGATGGCGAAATACTCGATGAAGAACTCGGCCTTGTGCTTCAGCGCCGCGCCATAGAGCGTGTGCAGCATGGCGTGGCCGGTGCGGTCCGCCGCCGCGCAGGTGCGCTGGGCGGTGCCCTGGCCGAAATGGGTGGTCATGCCGCCGAAGGGGCGCTGGTAGATCTTGCCGTCCTCGGTGCGGGAGAAGGGCACGCCCCAATGCTCCAGCTCATAGACGGCGGCCGGCGCGTTGCGCACCAGATATTCGATGGCGTCCTGGTCGCCCAGCCAGTCCGACCCCTTGACGGTGTCGTACATGTGCCATTCCCACTTGTCGTCGCCCATATTGCCGAGCGAGGCGGCAACGCCGCCCTGGGCCGCGACCGTGTGGGAGCGGGTGGGGAAGACCTTGGTGATGCAGGCGGTGCGAAGCCCAGCCTCAGAGCAGCCGACGACCGCGCGCAGTCCGGCGCCGCCGGCGCCCACCACCAGCACGTCATAGGTATGGTCTTGGATCGGGTAGGCCGCGCCGTTGACGCCAGGAGCGGCTGAGCCGTTGGTTCCGTTGGTTTCGGCCATGTGTCAGCCTCCCAGGCTGATCTTGAGCACGGCGAACGCGCCGGCGAGGCCGACCGCAACCGTGAAGAACGTGTTGGCGACGATGCAGAGCACCTTCATCCCCTCATCGTGGACATAGTCCTCAATGATGACCTGCATGCCGATGCGCATGTGCGTCGTTACGGAGAGCAGGGCGAGAAGGATCACCACCGCCACCAGGGGATTGGAGAGGGTGGCGCGCGCCGCCTCATAGCTGGAGCCGGCGATGGAAATGACAATGCCGACGAACAGCACCGCCAGCACGAAATTCGCCGCGCCGGTGACCCGCTGGAGGAAGAAGTGGTCAGTGCCCGAGCGGGCCGAGCCGAGCCCCCGCACGCGACCGAGCGGCGTGCGCATGGGAGCGTGGTGGGCGTGATGAGTCTTCGGATTGCTCATGAGACGTCTCCTCAGCCCTTCAGCGCCAGGGCGATGACCCACACGATCACCGTCAGCGCCACCGAGCCGGCCAGCGTCGCCTTGGCGAGCAGCACGCGCTCCTTGGCACCGAAGCCATGGATGAAGTCCCAGATGAAATGCCGCACGCCGCCGAGGGCGTGGTGGATCAGCGCCCAGGTATAGCCGAGCAGGATGAGGCGTCCGATCCAGGATCCGGCCACGGCCGAAAACAGGTCATAGGCGCCCGGCGACGTGGCGGCGGCCAGAAGCCACCAGACCAGGATTGCCGTGCCCACATACAGCGCGCTGCCGGTGATGCGGTGCACAATGGACATGACCATCGTGAACAGCGGGCGGTAGATCGACAGGTGGGGAGAGAGCGGGCGCTCGATACGCGACGGACTGTCGGCCATGGGGCTCCTCCGAAAATCGACCGATCAGGTATCGCAATCGTTGCCAGTTCGCAACGATTCCAAAGCAGATATTGGGGCGGGGTGCTCCAAAATGCCGCAATGCAGTACGGACGATGGCGCACCGCAGATCATGGGCGCCATTTTCATGCTACGCCCGATGGGAGCCTGCCGCCAGCCGGCGCCGGTCTGAAAAGCAAAAGGCGCGGGATCGCCCCGCGCCTTCCAGCATGTTCGCGATGCGCCGGCAGGGCCGGACGCCATCAGAAGCGGTAGGTGACGCCCGCGCCGATGATCCAGGGGTTGAGGTCGGCGGTGCCGGACAGGACCGCATTGCCGACGCCCACCGTGAAGTCGGGTTCGAGGAAGAGCTTCTTCACGTCGACGTTCACGCCCCAATGCTTGTCGAGCATGTAGTCGAAGCCGGCCTGGAGCGCCCAGCCCCAGGTGTTCTTCACGTCGAGCGACTGCACGTCATAGGTCTTCTGGTTGAAAAACACCGTGTAGTTCACGCCCACGCCCACATAGGGCTTGAAGGGGCCGAAGTCGGTGAAGTGGTACTGGAGCGTCAGGGTCGGCGGGAGCAGCCACACCTTGCCGACGTCAAGTCCGCCCAGCGTGCCCGCGCCATAGATGTTGTGGGGGGTGACGCCGAGGATGAGTTCGGCGGCGATGTTTTTCGTGAAGAAGTAGGTGATGTCGAGTTCCGGCACCACGGAGTCGGAATAGGACAAATCGGAGCCGGCCACGCCGTTCACGCTGCCGCCACCGGAGGGCAGCACGCCGAGGGCACGCAGGCGAATCATCCACGGGCTCGGCTCGGTGACCACGGGGGCGACAGGCGCCTTGTAGGCCGGCGTCAGATCCGCCGCCATGGCGCTGAACGCGCCGCCGAGCATCGCCACGCCCATCGCCGCCCCAGCGATCGCGCGGCTCCAGAACCCCTTCGTCATGCCCCAATTCCCTTGTTGAATGAAACCTGAGTAAGGCTTGGTCCTCGCGGGCCGTCCTCGATTTGATCTGAATCAAATCCACCGGGTGCGGTGCGGGAAGCGGCAGCGTTGTGGCTTTAGGGTGACAGTTGCCGCGCCGCCGCCATGGCACCGCCGCATTTGGCCGGAAAGACGGGCAAGGGCGCCTCCCGGCCGACCGGGATTCGCGTTAAACGAAAGCCGGCTCTCTTTTTCCGCGTCGGCGAAGCCATCGGACACAGGCACATCGTGATTTTATCCTCCCCGGCCGCTCGCCTTCGCTCCATGTGCCAGGGGATTGCCGCATGTCTGGTGGCGTTGGCCTTCGCGCTCGGCGCGCCTGCCTGGGCGCAGGGTCAAGCCAAGGGGAACGGTGGCGGAACCGCCACCGCGCCCGGCGCTGCGTCTGCGGCCGCGCCGGCATCCCCGCTGCCGGCCCGCAACAGCCTGGAGCGCATCCAGGTGGGCAGCGAAACCCGCTCCTATTTGCAAAATCTGCCGGCCGGTGCTCCGGGTCCCAGGCCCACGATCATCGCCTTGCATGCCGCTGGCCAGACCTCGGACGGCCTGCGGGACTATCTGGGCCTTGAGCCCTCCGCCCAGCGCGAGGGCTATGTCACGGTCTATCCCCAGGGCATCGGCCATGTCTGGAACGACGGTCGGCCTGCCGCCATGCGGCTGAAAGCGGTGCTCACCCCGGGCGACGATGTGCCCTTCCTGGTGGCTCTGACCCAGCGCCTGGTGGAGCAGGGGATCGCGGACCCGACGCGCATCTACCTCATGGGCATTTCCAATGGCGGGTTCATGGTGGAACGCATGGCCTGCGAGTTCGCCGAGCTTTATGCGGCCTATGCGGTCGCCATGGCGACGGCGCCCGCCAATTATCGCGAGGAATGCCAGCCGGCGCGGCCGGTGCCGATCATGTTCGTTCATGGCACGGCGGATGGCGTCATCGCCTGGAACGGCTTCTGGACGCCTCTCGGCGCCACGCTGTCCGCGCCCGACAGCGCGGCGCTTTACGCCAAGCTCGACCAATGCACCGAGGCGAGCGACCAGGATCTGCCCGACGTGGTCGGGATGGACGCCACCACCGTCTCGGTGCGCCGCTATACCGGCTGCGCGGACGGCGTCGAAGTGGCGCTCTACCGGGTCGAGCGCGGCGGCCACCAGTCTCCGGCGCGGGTGGAAACCAAGCCCGGCTTGGCGACGCCCTTCCTCGGACTGCGCAACCGCGACATCGACATGGGCGAGGAATCCCTTGCGTTCTTCGCCCGGTTCCGGCTGGGCGCGCCGGCGCTCGGCCCGGGCGTCACGCCCGCGCCGGCCCCCTTGCCGCCGCCCGCCAGGAGCGGCACGCAGCGACGCGCCGAGCAGCCCGCGGCCCCGGCTCAGCGGGGAATGAGGACCCAATAGTCGAGGTCGAGGATCACGCTCGGGTCGTAATCCTCCTCGCCCCGTAACGGGAAATCGCCGCACGGCCGGTCCTTGGTGGCAATGGTGCGCACGCGCAGGGCGCCCACGTCGTCGCGCCCCGGCAGGTCTGCTGCGTCCAGGATCTCGCTCCAGGCGAACACCGTCAGCCCGGCGAACAGCGGCGCGACATGGCGCCCGCCATTGATCGCCGCCACGTGGAAGGCATTGCCGAGCCCGTTGAAGGACAAGGCGCGGGCGATGGAAATGACGTGGCCGCCATAGATGAGGCGGCGACCGAAGCGGCCCTGGCCCTCGGTGAACTGGTTGAAATGCACCTTCGCCGTGTTCTGGTAGAGCCGCGTCGCGATCATGTGCTCGGCTTCCTCCACCGTCATGCCGTCCACATGGTCGATGCGCTCGCCCACCTCATAGTCCGCGAAGCGGAACAGCGAGCCGGAGAGGTCGTCGCGCCATTCCTCGATATCGAGGGGAGGCACGGCATCGCCCAGCGCGTCCGGCGCCAGCGCGGCGGGGAGTGTGGGCACCACGGGCTCGGGAGCGGGGGATTTGGGATCGCGCTTGCGCACCATCACCCAGCGCACATAGTCGAGCACCTCGACGCCGTCCTGGTTGAAGCCGGTGGAGCGCACATAGACGACGCCGCTCTTGCCGTTGGAATTCTCCCGCAGCCCAATGACCTCGGAGACCGCCTGGAGCGTGTCGCCGGGATAGACGGGGGCGAGGAAGCGCCCGCCCGCATAGCCGAGATTGGCCACCGCATTCAGGGAGATGTCGGGCACCGTCTTGCCGAACACGGTGTGGAACACCAGAAGGTCGTCCACCGGCGCGCGCGGATAGCCGAGGCCCTGCGCGAAGCTGTCGGCCGACTGGACGGCGAAGCGCGTGCCGTAGAGCGCGCTGTAGAGGCTGACATCGCCCACCGTGACCGTGCGAGGCGTCGCGTGGCGAATCACCTGGCCGACGGAAAAGTCCTCGAAGAAATTGCCCGCATTCGTCTTGTTCATCAGCCTCTCCTGCCCACGGCGCCAGCATGTTGCAGGGCGCACACGGTCGGCGCAACTCGCGCGGCGGGTTTCGAGTTGACGCATCGTGCCCCGGCCGTTTTGATGCCGGCTCTCTTTTGGGAGGCGACGTGTCGGCATCGTCCAGTCAGAAGCTCTCGTTCCAAGCCCTGTGCTTTGTGGCGGTGCTGTTTCCCTTTTATGTGCTCGCGGCCGCCCTCGCCAATTCGGCAGCCGTGCTCACGGACATGCTGGCGACCTCGTTCGACCTGACCTCGCTCGCCGCCTGTTATCTGGTGCTGCGCATCTCCGCCCGCTCCAAGGCGCACCGCTTTGCCTATGGCCTCGGCAAGCTTGAGAACCTCGCCGAATTGCTGATCGCCGTCCTCCAGGTGGTGCTGGTGATCGTGGCGACGGCGCGCGCGGTCATGGGGCTGCTGCATCCCGAGCCGGTGAGCGGCGCGGGGCTTGGCCTCCTGGTGACGGCGGTGGCCGTGACGGGGAATGTCTATTTCCACCTTCAGGCGCGGCGGATGGCGCGGGTGGCGCGCTCTCCCGTGCTGGCGGCGCAGGCGCGCGTGCATCTGGTGTCGGCCTGTTCGTCTGGCGCGGTGTTCTGCGTGACGCTGGTCACATCGACCTTCAGCGACGTGAACTGGATCGCCTATCTCGACCCGGCCGCCTCCTTCGTCGTCATCGCCTTCATGATCTTCAACATCTACGAGATGCTGACCAATTCGCTCGGCTCCCTGCTGGACCAGGCGATCGGGGAGGCGGGACAATTGCGCATCCTGAAGGCGCTGACCCGTTGCTTCGACGATTTCGAGGAACTGGGCGATATCCGCACCCGCAGCCATGGCGGGCGCATGATGGTGGAGCTTCACCTCGGCTTCGACCCCGCCTGGAGCGTGGAGCGCGCCCGTGACGCGGTGGCCGATCTCACCTTGAAGGTGAAGGAGGAGTTCGCGGAAGTGGGGGACGAGGTGGATGTCGCGGTGGTCCTGATGCCCCCGACCCCCCGCACCTTTGCCGGGACCCTCGCCCAGGACGCCGCCTGATCAGTGGTCCGACAGCGTCACATCCTCGGACCATTCGCCGGGAACTTCCTTGACGATCGCCTGCCCGCATATGACGCGGCCCTTCACCGGGTCGAAGGTCAGCGTGGGCGCGCCATAGAGCTGCCAGCCCTTGTTCAGGGCGGCGCTGACGCGCTTGCAGAAGGCGGAATCGTCGGGGCCGGTGAGGTAGCGATAGAGCTTCATGGCGTGTCCGGTCGGTTGAGAAGGCGTGCGCCCACCGCCCGGGCGACCGCCACGCGGCGCCGCTGGAAGTCCTCGGTGCGCAGCCGCACCTCTTCCACGAGGCGGGGGTCCTCGTCCGCGAAGGGCGGAAAGGGCGGGCGGGGGTCATATTCCATGGACAGCGCGATGCGGCGGGCCTCGTTCTCTCCCGCCAGCTCGCGGGCGAGCACGAGGGCGAAATCAATACCCGAGGTAACGCCGGCGCAGGTGAGGCGGTTGCCGTCCATCACCACGCGCTCGCCCACCGGGATGGCGCCCAAAAGCGACAATTGCTCCAGCGACAGCCAGTGGGTGGTCGCGCGATAGCCCATCAGGAGCCCTGCCGCCCCGAGCAGAAGCGCGCCGGTGCACACCGACGTCACATAACGCGCGTCCTTGGCCATGCGGCGCAGGAAGGCGAGCGTCTCCTCGTCCTCCATCAGGGCCAGTTGCCCCGGCCCGCCCGGCACCACCAGAACGTCGCATCCCTCCAGCTTGGAGAATTTCACGTCCGGCACCAGCGTCAGCCCGGCTGTGTCCCGGATCGGCTTGGTTTTCTTCCACGCGAGTTGCACCTGCGCGCCGGGCAGTCGCGAGAGCACTTCGAACGGCCCGGTCAGGTCCAATTGGTCCAGATCGGGAAAGACCAGCATCACGATGCGGGTGGTCATGGCTCAGCCTCGCGCGGCGATGGCATCCGCGAGCGCGACGGTGCGCTGCGCCATGTCGGCATGCATGCGCTCCACCATGCGCCCTTCCAACTGGATCACGCCCTTGCTGAGATTTTCCGGAAGCGCGAAAGCGGCGATGATGGCGCGCGCCTTGGCGACCTCCGCCTCGGGCGGGCTGAAGGCCTGGTTGCAGGGCTCGATCTGGCTTGGATGGATCAGCGTCTTGCCATCCATGCCCATTTCCACGCCCTGGGCGCATTCCGCCTTGAAGCCGTCCATGTCCTGGAACTGGTTCCAGACTCCGTCCAGCACATCGATGCCATAGGCGTGGCCGCCGGCGATCACCTGCATCAGCCAGCCGACCATGGGCGCGCGGCCGGGAACGAGGGCGGCGCGGGTTTCCTTGGCGAGGTCATTGGTGCCGAGCACAAACACATCGAGCCGGGTGAGGGGATTGCGCGCGGCCGAGATGGCATGGATGTCGAGGATGGCAATGGGCGTCTCGATCATGGCCCAGACCCGGGTGCGTGGGGCGACGTCCAGCGCCTCCAGGCGGCGGCCCACCGTCACCAATTGATCCGGGTCCTGCACCTTGGGCACCAGGATGGCATCGGGCGCGGCCGAGGCGGCGGCATCGAGATCGTCCATGCCCCAGGGCGTGTCCAGGCCGTTGATGCGGATCACGCTCTCGCGCGGGCCGAAGCCACCCGCCTTCACCGTCTCAACCGCCCGCCCGCGCGCCTCCACCTTGGCATCGGGGGCCACCGCGTCCTCAAGGTCGATGATGACGCCATCCACGGGAAGGGTCCGCGCCTTCTCCAAGGCGCGTGCATTGGAGCCCGGCATATAGAGAACGCTGCGGCGGGGGCGGATCGACATGGCGGCTGGCTCTCCCTTTCGGTTTCGAGCAAGGCTAGAGCGCGGTAGGGTCCGGGGGAACCGGATTTTTCGCGCGCGCCAAAGGTAATGCGTGCGGATCGGGAACGGGGGCCTTGCGGGCAGGCGGCAGGCGATGGCGGGTCAGACGGCGGGAGAGGCGACAGGGCGCGTGGCGGGACTGGACGGGTGTCCCGGCGGATGGGTCTGCGTGCGGTGGGACGGAGCGTCCCATGCCCTCGCCGAGCGCCTCTCGGATCTCGCTCTGCTGTTCGAAGGGGCGGACGCCCCGCACCTTGCCGCCATCGACATTCCTCTCGGCTTGCCGGAACGCGCCGGTGCCGGCGGGCGCGCGCCCGAGCGGCTGGTGCGCCCTCATCTCGGAGGGCGGCAATCCAGCGTCTTCTCCGTTCCCGCCCGCGCCGCCGTGGAGGCGGGCGCGGGGGAGGGGGAGGAGCGCGCACGCTATGTCCGCGCCTGCGCCGTCGCCCGCGCGACCTCCGATCCGCCGCGCTCGATGTCGAAGCAATGCTTCCACATTCTCCCCAAGGTGCTGGAAGCGGGCCGGCTGCTGCGCGCCCGCGCCGATCTGCGCGAACGGCTGTTTGAATGCCATCCGGAAGTCAGCTTCTGGGCCATGAATGGCCGGCGCGAGGTTCCTGTCCCGAAGAAGATCAAGGGTCGGGTGAACCCGGCGGGCCTTGAGGCGCGCCTCGCGCTGCTCGCCGCCGCCGGCTTTCCCACCCAGGGCATCACGGCCGCCGCCGCACGTGCGCTGCAGGCGGGTTTCGACGATCTGGTGGATGCCTGCGCCGCCGCCTGGTCCGCGCGGCGCATCCAGGACGGCGTGGCGATGCGCTTTCCCGACCCGCCGGAGCAGGATGCCCATGGCCTTGCCGTCGCGATCCATGCGTGAGGCGCAGATCCGACGTTCGGGTTAAGAGAAACTACGGATTGGCCCATGCGGTGGTGCGTGCTCCTGTCGCGCGCCAGCCACCGGACATTGCCATGCCTTATGATCGCATCCGTCTCGCCAGCCTCCAGGACATGGTCGTCAGCGCCGAGGAGGCGGCGTCCCACATCCGGGACGGCATGATCGTGGGCATGAGCGGCTTCACCCGCGCGGGCGAGGCCAAGGCGGTTCCGATGGCGCTGGCGGAGCGGGCACGGCGGGCGCCGTTCAAGATCACGCTGGTGACAGGGGCTTCGCTCGGCAACGATCTCGACAAGCAACTGACCGAGGCCCATGTCCTTTCAAGGCGCATTCCCTTTCAGTCCGACCCCGCCTTGCGCAAGGCCATCAATGCCGGCGAGGTGATGTTCGTCGATCAGCATTTGTCCGAGACGGTGGAGCATCTGCGCACCAAGCAATTGGGACCGATCGACGTGGCGGTGGTCGAGGCGGTGGCCATCACCTCGGACGGCGCCATCATCCCCACCACCTCGGTGGGAAACTCAGCTACCTTCGCCATCCTGGCGGAAAAGGTCATCGTCGAGATCAATCTTTCCCAGCCGGCCGAGCTGGAGGGCCTGCACGACATCTATATTCCGACCCGCCGTCCGTTCCGCGAGCCGATCCCGGTGGTGTCGCCGGAAAGCCGGGTGGGCCTGCCCTTCATCCCCATCCCGCCCGAGAAGATCGCGGCCATCGTGGTGACCCGGAAGCTGGATTCCGCCTCCACGGTCCTGCCGCCCGACCCGGAGACGGCGGCCATCGCCGGTCATCTCAAGGAGTTTCTGGAAGGGGAAGTGCGGATGGGCCGCCTGACGACCCGCCTTCAGCCGCTTCAGGCGGGCATCGGCACCATCGCCAACGCGGTCATGCACGGCTTTCTGGACAGCCCGTTCCACGACCTGACCATGTATTCCGAAGTGCTGCAGGATTCGACCTTCGACCTGTTCGACGCCGGAAAGCTCAACTTCGCCTCGGGCTCCTCCATCACTTTGTCCAAGGCCAAGCATGATGCGGTGATGCCGCAGATCATGCGCTACAAGCCGCGCCTCATTCTGCGGCCGCAGGAAATCTCGAACCACCCGGAGATCATCCGGCGCCTCGGCATCATCGCGATCAACACCGCGCTGGAGTTCGACCTCTATGGCAATGTGAATTCGACCCATGTGGGCGGCACCCACATGATGAACGGGATCGGCGGCTCGGGGGATTTCGCCCGCAATGCCTATCTCTCCGTCTTCGTCACCAAGTCCATCGCGAAGGACGGGGCGCTGTCCAGCATCGTCCCCATGGTGCCGCATGTGGACCACAGCGAGCACGACGTGGACATACTGGTGACCGAGCAGGGATTGGCGGACCTGCGCGAACTCGCGCCGCGCGAGCGGGCGCAGCGCATCCTCGCCCATTGCGTCCATCCCACCTATCGCGATGCGCTGGGCGATTATTATGAGCGCGCGCTGAAGCGGGGTGGGCATACGCCCCATCTGCTGGAGGAAGCCTTCTCCTGGCACGTGCGGGCGCGCGAGACCGGCGCCATGCTGCCTCAGGGTTTGCGCAAGAGCGCCTGAGACGCCCCAAATGAAAACGGCGCCCCGAAGGGCGCCGTTCGTTTGCTCTAACGCGGAAGGCTCACGCCGCCTTGCGACGCGAGGTGATGAGCTTGCGGTTCACCAGAACCTCGGCGATCTGCACCGCGTTCAGCGCCGCGCCCTTGCGCAGATTGTCGGACACGCACCAGAAGGCGATGCCGTTGTCTACGGTCGGGTCGTCGCGCAGGCGCGAGATATAGGTCGCGTCCTCGCCGGCCGCCTCGTGCGGCGTGGCATAGCCGCCGGTCTCGCGCGTATCCACCACGAGGATGCCGGGGGCTGCGCGCAGGATCTTGCGGGCCTCTTCCGCCGACAGGGGCTTCTCGAACTCTACGTTCACGCTCTCGGAATGGGAGACGAAGACCGGCACGCGGACGCAGGTGGCCGTGAGCTTGATCTTCGGGTCGAGGATCTTCTTGGTCTCGACCACCATCTTCCACTCTTCCTTCGTGAACCCATCCTCCATGAACACGTCGATCTGGGGGATCAGGTTGAAGGCGATGCGCTTGGGGAACTTCTTCGGCTCGACGGGGTCCGAGACGAACACCGCGCGGGTCTGGCTGAACAGTTCGTCCATGGCGTCCTTGCCGGCGCCGGAGACGGACTGATAGGTGGAGACCACCACCCGCTTGATGGTGGCCGCGTCATGCAGCGGCTTCAGCGCCACCACGAGCTGCGCCGTGGAGCAGTTCGGATTGGCGATGATGTTCTTCTTCTTGAAGCCGACGATCGCGTCCGCATTCACTTCCGGAACGATCAGCGGCACGTCGGGGTCGGTGCGCCACTGCGAGGAATTGTCGATGACGACGCAGCCGGCCGCGCCGATCTTCGGGGAATATTCCTTGGACACGGCGCCGCCCGCCGACATCAGGCAGATGTCGGTGTCGGAGAAGTCATAGGTGGCGAGGTCCTTCACCTTCAGGGTTTTATCGCCATAGGAGACCTCGACGCCCATGGAACGGCGCGAGGCGAGTGCGACAACCTCGTCCGCGGGGAAGCCCCGCTCATCGAGGATCGACAGGATCTCCCGGCCCACGTTTCCCGTGGCACCGGCAACGGCGATCTTGTAACCCATGACAGACCTTCGCTTTTCACCGGCAACAGGCCGGAAACCCGTGCTTTTAGGCCTTTGCGGCCGCGCGTGCAACGCCATTGGGCGCAACTGTGGCCCGCCCGCCACGCATCGGCGCCACGCGCGCGTCTCGTTGCGGCATCCGCTTTGGCCGTGGAAACCGGAAACCCTTGGTTTGCCATGTCTCGCGGGCGATCGGCGCGGCTCCACCTCCGGAAGGAACCGGCCTCGACCAAAAGCCGTTCCTTGCCTAGACTGCGTTTGTGACGTAACCGGAATCGAACACGGTTCATCGGGACGTCGACAGGACGCTTCCCCGGGAGGATTCCATGCGTTTCGCGCCGCTTCTCACCCTCGCCGCCGCCTTGAGCCTTGCGGCCGTCGGCGCGGCGAACGCCCAGACCACGTCCAGCAGCTCCAGCTCCGCGACGTCCAACACGTCGAGCGCGCAGGCCAAGAAGCGCGTCACCATCGACATCACCAAGCGGTCGCCGCTGGATGCCGGCACCGTGGTGAAGCCTGGCTCCAAGTCCTATTTGGACTATGCCCTGCCGGCGAACTACTTCTTCCCGACCTATGGCGCGGGCGACAACGGCTTCGTTCCCGGCCGCTACCCGCTGCCCGACCGCTTCTACCTGCCGGGCTACTGATCCGCGCCCGCGCCGTTCGCCGGCACGATGGCGGCGCTCGACAAACGGGCGCGCCAGCGTCATAAGGCCCGCTCCATCCGGCGGTCCGCCGCGTGACCCGAGAGGGCCCGCTCCATGTTCAGCGTCATACCGGGCTTTCGCCTGTCGCTCGGCATCACGCTGACCTATCTCGGCCTCATCGTGCTGTTGCCCATTGCCGCCTTGATCCTTCAGGCGGCGGATGTGGGCCTGGTCCGCTACTGGGCCATCATCACCTCGCCGCGCACGCTGGCCTCCTTCCAGATCACCATCGGCGCCGCCGCCGCCGCCACCGCCTTCAACGCCCTTTACGGGCTAATGCTGGCCTGGGTTCTGGTGCGCTATGAGTTTCCCGGCCGGCGCTGGCTCGATACGCTGGTGGATGTGCCCTTCGCGCTGCCCACCGCCGTCGCGGGCCTCGCCTTGACGGCGCTGTTCGCGAAGAATGGCTGGTTCGGCGCGCCCCTGGAGCAATGGGGCATCGCAGTCGCCTATGCGCCCGCCGGCATCGTCTGCGCCATGGCCTTCACCTCCATTCCCTTCGTGGTGCGGACCGTCCAGCCGGTGCTGGAGGATCTGAGCGCCGATCTGGAAGAGGCGGCCACCACGCTTGGCGCCTCGGAATGGCGCGTGTTCCGCACCGTGATCTTCCCGGCCATTTTCCCCGCCTTTCTCGCTGGCGCGTCGCTCGCCTTCGCGCGCTCGCTGGGTGAGTTCGGGGCGGTGGTGTTCATTGCCGGCAACCAGCCCTTCCGCACCGAGATCGTGGCGCTGCTCACCTTCATCCGGCTGGAGGAATATGATTATCCCGCCGCTGCGGCGATTGCCGCGACCATGCTGGGATTCGCCTTTCTCATGCTTCTGACCGTCAACCTCATCCAGGCCTGGCACCAGCGCCGCGCCATCCGGGAGGATTGAGCCATGGCCGAGAGCGCGCGCAAGCGGGTGGGCGACGGCGCGGCGACGCGGCGGGTTCTGCTGACCATCGTCCTCGCGGTCACCGCCGTCGCGGTCCTGGCGCCGCTCGCGGTGATCTTCGTCCAGGCCTTTTCGCGCGGCCTCGTGGTGTTCGGGGAAAGCCTGGTGCGGGCCGACACGCTGCACGCGGTGGGGCTGACGCTCTTCACGGCCCTCATCTGCGTGCCGGTGAATGTGGGCTTCGGCATCGCCGCCGCCTGGACTGTCACCAAATTCACCTTTCCTGGGCGCGGCCTGCTTCTGGCGCTGATTGAACTGCCCTTTTCCATTTCGCCCATCGTCGCGGGCGTGGCCTATCTCTTCGTCTACGGCGCCCAGGGGCTGCTCGGGCCGCTTCTTGAGGCCTATGACATCAAGATCATGTACGCCATTCCCGGCATCGTCCTGGCGAGCCTGTTCGTCACCGCGCCTTTCGTCGCGCGCGAGATCATCCCCCTCATGATGGCGCAGGGGCGGGAGGAGGAAGAGGCGGCGGTGACGCTGGGCGCGTCGGGCTGGCGCATCCTGCGCACGGTGACGCTGCCCAATATCCGCTTCGCGCTGCTGTATGGCGCCGCGCTCTGCAATGCGCGGGTGATGGGCGAATTCGGCGCGGTCTCGGTGGTGTCCGGCAATATTCGCGGGCAGACGTCCACCCTGCCGCTGCAGATCGAGCTGCTCTATCAGGATGCCCAGGCGGTCGCCGCCTTCGCGGCTGCGACCATCCTGGCGGGCGTGGCGATGCTGACTCTCGTGGCGAAGCTCATCATAGAGCGGATGGACGCCGAGCGGGCCGAGCGGCAATTGCCGCCGCGGCCGGGACACTGATCGTCCGGACGGTTATGCGCGGAAAGCCGCGCCAAGCCCCGATGCGGTTCGGTCCGGTCCCTCGCCTGCCAACCCATATCGGTGCGAGCGACCTCTGCCTCTTCCGCTGCTTCGGCCGTCAGCCGCGCCGAACGGGCGCGGGCAAGCCCGGCGCGCGGGTGGGCTGCGGTGCGGGAACCACCTTGCGGGCGCGGCGCGCTTCGCGGCGGAACCGGCCTTGGCCGAGCCATGCGGCAACGCCGCCCAGGATCACGCCCACGATCACCGCGCCGAACAGGATCAGGAAGAGGGGCACCTGCACGGTGAGCGCCGAGGTGTCCGGGCTGAACGGATCGAGCGACACCGGAACAGGGCGTCGATTGGCCACCGCAAGGGCGACCACGATAATGCACAAAGGCAGGCCGATCAGGACGGACAAAGCTCGTTTCACGTCGTCTCTCACGCTTGGCCGTTGAGACGCTCGCGCATCTCCTTGCCGGTCTTGAAATAGGGCACGGCCTTCTCGCCCACATCCACCTGCTTGCCGGTGCGCGGATTGCGGCCCGTGCGGGCCTCACGCTTTTTCACCGAAAAGGCGCCGAAACCGCGCAGCTCGACCCGGTCGCCGCGCGCCAGGGCTGAGACGATTTGTTCGAGGATGGCGTTGACGATGTTTTCAACGTCCCGCTGGTACAGATGCGGGTTCGCGTCGGCGATCTTCTGCACAAGTTCAGACTTGATCATGGCGTGCGCCCCGTTGCCTGTTCCAGTCATGCCGGCCCGGCCGCGCCACCCCGGCGAGACCAAACGAAAATGCGGCGGAAAGCCTTGCGTTCACAGGATTTTCATTGTGCAACGCGAGGGTGCCAGACCGCCAGCAACCCGTCAAGCTGCGCACTCTCCCACGCATCGCCTGCAAGTTGCGCCGCCAGCGGTGCCAGCGCCCCGAGACCGACCGCGCCGAGCAGGCTTTCCACGCGCCCGCGCAGCCAGCCGAATTCGTCCCCCATGCCCGGCGTCTGCCAGGTGCGGGTGCGCAGGTTCTCCGGAACGCCCTTTTCCCGCGCCAGCCAGGCGCGGGCGGTGCGCTCGTCGCCTACTTCGTCGACCAATTGCAGCTCCAGCGCCTGGTGGCCGGTGAAGACCCGCCCGTCGGTCGCCTGCGCGAGCTTGGCGTCCGAGAGCTTCCGCCGCTCCGCCACCAGCCCCCGGAACCAGCCATAGCTGTCCATGACGAGGCTATCGATGGCCGCGCGGGCCGCCGGCGAGGTCGGCGTGTAGGGATTGGGTGAGGCCTTGAGGGGGGAGGACTTGATGTCCTCCACCGTCACGCCAACCGTTTTCAGCAGGTCGGTGACGTTGGGATATTGGAAGATGACGCCCACGGAGCCGACAATGGCATTGCGCCGGGCGATGATGTGGTCCGCGCCCATGGCGGCGATATAGGCACCCGAGGCGCCCACGCCCTCCACCACCGCCACGACCGGCTTCTTATGGGCGAGCCGGCGCAGCGCATCATAGAGCTGTTCGGAGCCGGTCACCGTGCCGCCGGGGCTGTCGATGGCGAGGATCACGGCGGCGGCCTTCGACTTGCCCACCTTCTCCAGCAGTTCCACGCGCTCGCGGTCGTTGCGGATCAGCCCGCCGATGGCGATGCGCGCCACATGGGGCGTGCCTTCGCGAAACGGACGGCCCGCCGCCGCATAGGCGCCCGCGCCGATGGCCAGGACCAGGGCGAACACGCCAAATACCCGCCAGAAGGTGAGCTTGCGGCGCAGACGGCGGCGGTCGACGATCTGGTCCACGTCCAACGACATTCAGGCTCTCCGTCTCTGCGCGCCGGCCACTAAAGCCCCCTCGCGCGGGCAAATGCAAGGGACGCGCTGTCCCGCACGCCGCGCGCGGCTCACTTGCGGTGAAAGCGATAGGTCTGGTGCGGCTCATAGAGCCAGACAAGCCGGGTGAGCTTGCCGTCCGCATCGGGCTCGAACGCCAGGAAGCCAAGAGGTTCGTCTCCGCCCATTTCGATGACGGCCCGGAACTCGCCCTCGCCCACGAGGCGCGCGGTGAAGACGGCGCCATCGAACGGCTCAAGCGCCAGCTTGGCCCCGGTATCGGCGAAGGCCAGGACCGCCCGGTCGCCCTCGGCTGTCAGGTGCGCCGGCCCCATCATGTCATTCTCATAGGTGCCGGAGAGCGCCGACAGATCGGGGCCGGAGCGCGGCTCGGCCGGGCGTTTGAAGCGCGCATCATCCTTTGCCGCGCCCGCTTTGGCCCGTTCGAGCGCCGTGGTCACATGGTCCTTGGGCGGATTGCCGATCAGCAGGTCATAAGCGGTCATGGCGAGGGCGTCGGCGAGACCCTGGTTCTGCAGGTTGGAGAGAATGACGATGCCGACTTTGTAGTCCGGCAGGAAGCCCACATGGGCGCCGAAGCCGTTCGTGCCGCCATTGTGCCAGATGACCCGCCCGCGCGGCGTCTGGGTGAGCGCCCAGCCCTGGCCATAGGCATCGGTCGGGGTGATGCCCACCTTGGCGATGCGGGTGTGCGAGAGCGCATCCCGCGAAACGATCTGCTTGCCCTCGAAGGCGCCGTCCGCCAATTGCAGGCGCAGCCAGCGGGACATGTCCGCCACCGAGGAGTTCAGATTTCCCGCCGGTCCGAGCCGATAGGGGAAAGAGGGATCGAAGGGCACCTGAACGGCGCCCTGCGGATCCCAGCGATGGCCCTCGGCATGATTGGGCGCGGCGCGGATGGCCTCCGCCGTGGTGCTGGTGTCAGTCATGCCCAGCGGGGACAGGATGTCCTTGGCGACCACCGCATCCCAATCCCGCTCGCCGCGCAGATGGGCGAGCATCCGGCCGGCGGCGAGATGGGTGATGTTGGTATAGGTGAAAGTGGAGCGGAAGCTCGCCATGGGCTCGGCATAGCGCAGCGAGCGGATCAGCCGATCCTCGGCAAAGCCCAGCGCGGTCAAGATGTCGTTGGCATAGGGCGGCAGGCCGGAACGTTGGGCGGTCAGGTCGAACACGCGGAATTCCCGCGTCGTTGTCGCATCCATAAGCTGGAAGGCGGGATCGAGATCCGCCACCCGGTCGTCCCAGCGCAGCACGCCCTTGTCCACCGCGATGGCGAGCGTGGTGGACAGGAAGGCCTTGGTGGTGGAGCCGATCTGGAACACGGTGGCAGGGTCCACCGGCGCGCCGCCCTTGGCGCGCACGCCGAAGCCCTTCGCATAAACAAGGCTGTCGTCATGGACGATGCCCATGGCAAGGCCCGGCGCGCCAAAGAGCGCCATGCCCCGCGCCACCTCGGTTTCCAGCTTCGGCAGCGCCTCTTTCACCGAGACCGCGAGAGCCGGCGTCTCAACCGCCGGCATCGCGGGCGCCGGAGCCTGTGCCCGCGCGACGCCCGCTCCGAGGATGCAGGCAAGGCTGGCGGCGAGCAAACAGCGGGACATGGGACGCACTCCTGCGGCGGGGTGGATCGCAGAATGGCGGCCCGGGCATGACAGGGCCGTGAAAAGCGGGAACGCGGACAGTGTGGCGCCCGCCGCAAAATGAAAAGGCCGGCGCGGGGCCGGCCTTTCCGATTGGTGAGAGATGGGAGGCCGAACGGCCCGCCGCTCACTCCTCGTCGTCGCTGTCCTTGGCGCGCTGCTTCAGCGCGGCGCCCAGGATGTCGCCCAGCGAGGCGCCGGAATCCTGCGACCCGTACTGGGCCACGGCTTCCTTCTCCTCGGCGATCTCCATGGCCTTCACCGACACCTGCACCTTGCGCGCCTTGCGGTCGAACAGGGTGACGCGGGCGTCCAGCTTCTCGCCGACGGAGAAACGCTCGGGGCGCTGGTCGTTGCGGTCGCGAGCGAGCTCCGAACGCTTGATGAAGGTGGAGAGGTCGGTACCGGTGAGCTTCACCTCGATGCCGCCGTCCTTCACGTCCGTCACTTCGCAGGTGACGATCGCGCCCTTCTTCACTTCGCCGGCGTCGGCGAAGGGGTCACCCGCGAGCTGCTTGATGCCCAGCGAGATGCGCTCCTTCTCGACGTCCACGTCGAGCACCACGGCCTTGATGACGTCGCTCTTGCGGAACTCGTCGATCACCTGCTCGCCGGGGCGGTTCCAGTCCAGGTCGGAGAGATGGACCATGCCGTCCACATCGCCGTCGAGGCCGAGGAACAGACCGAACTCGGTCTTGTTCTTGACCTCGCCTTCCACGACCGCGCCGGGGGCATACTTCTCGGCGAAGGCCTCCCAGGGGTTCTGGAGGGTCTGCTTGAGGCCGAGCGAGATGCGGCGCTTGGCGGGATCCACCTCGAGCACCTGCACTTCGACTTCCTGCGAGGTGGAGACGATCTTGCCGGGGTGGACGTTCTTCTTGGTCCACGACATCTCGGAGACGTGGATGAGGCCCTCGATGCCGGGCTCCAGCTCCACGAACGCGCCGTAGTCGGTGATGTTCGTGACGCGACCCTTGAAGCGGGCCTCCACCGGATACTTGGCCTCGATGCCTTCCCAGGGATCGCCCAGGAGCTGCTTCATGCCGAGCGAGATGCGGTGCGTCTCGTGATTGATCTTGATGATCTTCACCTTCACCGTCTGGCCGATGTTCAGCACTTCGGTGGGGTGGTTCACGCGGCGCCACGCAATGTCGGTGACATGCAGCAGGCCGTCGATGCCGCCGAGGTCAACGAACGCACCGTAATCGGTGATGTTCTTGACCACGCCCTCGATGGCCTGACCCTCTTCGAGGTTCTGGACCAGTTCGTGGCGCTGCTCGGCGCGGGTCTCTTCCAGGACGGTGCGGCGCGACACGACGATATTGCCGCGGCGGCGATCCATCTTGAGGATCTGGAAGGGCTGCTGATTGTGCATCAGCGGGCCGACGTCGCGGATCGGACGGATGTCCACCTGCGAGCGCGGCAGGAAGGCCACGGCGCCGTCGAGATCGACGGTGAAGCCGCCCTTCACCTGGTTGAAGATCACGCCCGTGACCTTCTCGCCGGCGGTGAAGGCCTTCTCGAGCTTCACCCAGCTCTCTTCGCGGCGCGCCTTGTCGCGCGAGAGAACGGCTTCGCCCATCGCATTCTCAACGCGCTCGAGGTAGACCTCGACCTCGTCGCCAACCTGGATCGCGCTTTCACGGCCGGGGCCGGCAAATTCGCGCAGCGCAACGCGCCCTTCGGTCTTCAGACCGATATCGATGATCGCGAGATCCTTCTCGATCGCGACCACGATGCCCTTTACGACAGCGCCTTCGTTCACATCGGCGCGGCCGAAGCTTTCGTCGAGCAGGGCGGCAAAATCTTCACGTGAGGTTTCGGGGGACATCCAGTCTCCAAGGTGTCGGCGCCGGCGTCTTGTTGAAAGACGCCCCAATCCACGCGGAGGCCCGGATGACACCCGGGCCGCCATCGGCAAGCCGATGGGCCGGCGCTCATCCGCGCGGAAAGAAGCAGGAAATTCGTGTCGGATCCGGTGCCGACGAAAGCCAGGGCGGGCTGCCTCCAGAAGATTTCAGGGAGCACGTATCCCGCGCTCCCGGCCCGCCGGGACGACTTCCGCTGTGAGGGCGCTGTCTCGGACAGCGGCTCAAATAGGCGAGAAATGGCGAAATTGCAAGGGGTGATGGCGTCAGTGCGCCCCCGCGTCCGGGGCGACGACATGCACCTCAAGAAAGGTGTCCTCCCCCAGATGAAGGCTGTTGCGCGAAAAATAGGGCGGGGCGGGAATATCGAACTGCACATACCCCTTGCTGACATTGCTGCGCAGGAGGTCCAGGCGGCTTGCGATGTCGAGGCGCAGCCGTTCGCCCGGCTGGACCAGCGTCGGTGCCGGCGTGAGGCTGAAGGCGAGGTCGACCGGGTGTCCGGGGGTGAGGGGCTGCGGCGTCTGCGTGTCGATGGCGATCTCGCAGGCCGTGCTGCGGGCGGGATCGTGCGTGCGCCGGGCCGCCGCGATGGTGCCGAGCGACAACAGCTTCGCTGTGCCGTCCCGCGCCACGCGGGACAGGCGGGCCACCACCTGGGTATCGATGTCGTTGCAACTGAGGCGGAGCGACAGGCTCACCGGTCCCGCGAGGTGCAAGGGCCGGTCGACCGTCATCTCGAAGGTCAGCATCTGGTTGGCCACATCGTCGAAGCCGCCCACCAGGACCGCGCCGGGCGGCACGCCGACCCAACTCGGCGAGGCCGTTTCCGGCACCTCCATCTGGAGGTGGTGCGTGGCGCTATCTGGTCCCGCAGCCGCGAGGTGAAGACGCAGCGGGCGGCTCTGCGGCACCGGGAAGTCGGTGGCTCCCTCATAGCGCTCCGCGCCGTCCAGCCAGTAGCGCACCGCAGGCTGCTCCCGATAGCCGTTCTCGATGCCGTGCAGAATATGGTCGAAGAAGGCCACCGCCTCCATTTGCCAGGCATAGACCGGCAGTTCGTAATGGGCGGGCGCGAGGATCATCCACTTGCGCCCGCTCGCCGTGCCGGCATTCTCGAACAGGTCGTAGCACCCGAACTGGTGCAGGTTGAAGTAGCCGAGGTTCTGCGCGACCACGAAGGGAATGTCGATGTTTCTCAACTGTCCCGCCGGCCCCGGCGGGATGGAGGACGCCGCGCGCGTCTTCCCGTCGATCAGCCAGTTCACATACCATTCGCGCACCGCGCGCACCGGAGTCTGGCGCATGAAGGTGGAAAACAGCCGGTCGGCGCGCTTCATCAGGCTGGGTTGCCAGATCCGCTTGAGGCCCGAATTGGTGATGTGGCTGAGCAGCGCGCGCAGCACCGGAGGCACGCGCAGGCGGAACATGGCCTCGGTGAAGTTGGCGCCCATCCAGAGATTGAAGAAATACAGCCCCGGCACGCCGCCAAACTGTGTGAGGTGCCGGAAATAGTCCGTGCAGATCTCGTTGCAGAAGAACGCCTTGAGCGCCGGCGGGCGCCGCACGGCCACGAGCGGCTGCGTCATGCCGTAATAGGAGGTGCCGAACAGCACCACGCGCCCATCGCACCAGGGCTGGGCGGCCGCCCAGGCAATGCAGGCGGCGTGGTCGTCCACGTCCTGGTCGTTGAGGAAGACACGCCCCTCGCCCCCAGACCGTCCCATGCCGCGCCGCATGACCACCACCTGGCCATAGCCGTGATTGGTGAAGACGGGCGGCGCGCCGATCTCGTTGCTGCCCGTGGGAATGCCCGCGGTGTGCAATTCGCGCGAATAGGCCGCAAACTGGACGATGGCCGGATAGCGGCCCGGCGTCTTCGGCGTGTAGACGTCGGCGGAGAGCGTCACGCCGCCCTCCACGGGGATGCGCTGATCCGCAAGCAGATGGCACCCAAGGCCGGAGCGCGCCGGCGGAGCGGGCTGCCAGCCCGCATATTGGTGGGCCGGATCGAGGGCGGGTGCCTTCAGCGGAATGAGATTGTCGAGCCAAACGCCCAAGGGGTCACGCCAATCGTTGCTCCGCCAGGGAAGGCGGGAAGAGTTAAATCAAAATGCCGAACAGCGGGGTGCAGCATAGCGCGCGCGTGGCGCAAATTGAATTGCACCCTCGCGCCGCTGCCGCGCCGTCCGCTCATTTCGTGCCGGGCGGGGGAATCTGGCGCGGCGCGAAGCGCAGCAGGAGCCAGCCCGCGAGACCCGCCACCAGCGAGCCCGCCAGGATGCCGATCTTCACCTCCTGCTGGAGCAATTCGTTGTCGGCGAAGGCGAGCATGCCGATGAACAGGCTCATGGTGAAGCCGATGCCGCACAAAAGCGCGATGCCCAGCATCTGTAGGCGCCCGGCGCCCATGGGCATGTCGGTGAGGCCGAAGCGGATCGCCAGCATGGCCGCTCCGAACACGCCGATGGCCTTGCCGGCGACGAGGCCCAGGGCGACGCCGAGGGTCAGGTGGTCCCACAACACGCTCATGTCGAGGCCGATGAGCCGGACGCCGGCATTGGCGAAGCCGAAGATGGGGATGATGAGAAACACCACCCAGTGATGCAGACCATGCTCCAGGCGGTGCAGCGGCGAATGGGGCGCGGCCTCATCTGCCGGAGCGGGGCCGGCGGGAATGGTGAGGGCCAGCACCACGCCGGCGATGGTGGCATGAACGCCTGACAGCAGCACGCTGACCCAGAGGCCCGCTCCGATCAGCAGATAGGGCCAAAGCACATGCACCCGAAAGCGGTTCAGGGCCACGAGGACCGCGACCAGGGCGGCGGCGGCGGCGAGCGCGGGCAGGGAAATGTCGCTGGTATAGAAGAGGGCGATGATCAGCACCGCGCCGAGATCGTCGATGATGGCGAGCGCGGTGAGGAAGACCTTGAGCGACGAGGGAATGCGCGAGCCCAGCAGGGACAGCACGCCCAGCGCGAAGGCGATGTCGGTGGCGGTGGGAATGGCCCAGCCCCGCAAGGTCTGCGGATCGCCGGCATTGAACGCCACATAGATGAGCGCGGGCACCACCATGCCCCCGAGCGCGCCCACACCCGGCAGAACCCGGCGGCTCCAGCGCGACAATTGTCCCTGAAGGACCTCGCGCTTGATCTCCAGCCCCACCAGCAGGAAGAACAGGGCCATCAGCAGATCATTGATCCAATGCAGGACGCTGAGCGGCCCGATGTAGGACTTCAGCACGCCGAAATAGAGATCCGAGGCGGGCGAATTGGCGATCAGAATCGCGGCGGCCGCTGCCGCCATGAGGACGATGCCGCCCGAGGACGCATTGTCCAGGAAATCGCGCAGCATGGAGAATCTGCGGCGCGGGTTCCTGTGCGTGGCATCCATGATCGCTCCTTCGGCTCTTGGGTACACGTCCGGTGGCGTCACCTGGTGGCGTGACCCGTGGCGGTGCCCGGGCCGGTTTCTGCATGTCCCGTTTAACTCTGCGAAATCAAACGGAGTGCGTCTTTCGAATAGGCGTCCGAACGTTTGGTTATTCGCAGTGTAGCAGCGTGAGCGATGCGGTTAAATCTAAAACGGCATCGTAGGAACGCGCGTCGCGCGATGAAGTCTCACTCTTTAAACGGACATAACGCGGATTTGAGGATGCGATGGACGTAGCGGTCCCAGCCGCGGTCCGCCGGATGAAGGCGAACATCGCGGAAATATTGAGCGCGGGCGCTGGCCGCCGCGCCGGAAAGGGAAGGGAAGGGGCGGCAGGCGACAAGCGCACGCCAGATGAGCCTTACTTCCGATGGCGGTGCGGATCGGTCTTTATCGTCGCCGCCGGATATGCTCGACTCGCCGGCACCCTTCTTGTGCCGAGTGCTGTCCATGAATTCCCATGCGCGTCCCGTCTCCCCCGCCATAGATCCCGTGAAGCTGGACCGTCTTGCCGAGGTTGCGGTGAAGGTGGGGCTTGCGCTGCGTCCGGGGCAGGACGTGTTCCTGACGGCGCCGGTGGCGGCGCTGCCGCTGGTGCGGCGCATCGCGGTCCACGCCTACAAGGCGGGGGCCGGGCTGCTGATCCCCATTCTCTCCGACGAGCAGGTGACGCTGGCGCGCTTCCAGAATGGCGCCGAGGAGAGTTTCGATCGCGCGCCCGGCTGGCTCTATGAGGGCGTCGGCAAGGCGTTTTCCGCCAACACCGCGCGCCTCGCCATCGTGGGCGACAATCCCATGCTGCTCTCCGGCGAAGACCCGGCGAAGGTGGCGCGGGCGAACAAGGCAAATTCCATCGCCTACCAGCCGGCGCTGGAGAAGATCGCCGGTTTCGACATCAATTGGACCATCCTGTCCTATCCCAGCCCCTCCTGGGCGAAGCTGGTCTTCCCGGGGGACGCCGAAGACGTGGCGGTGGCCAAGCTCGCGAGCGCGATCTTCGCCGCGTCGCGCGCCGATCTCGACGATCCTCTCGGCGCCTGGAGCGCCCATAATGCGGCGCTGCGTGCCCGGACCTCCTGGCTGAACGACCATAGGTTCCATGCCCTTCACTTCACCGGCCCGGGCACCGACCTCACCGTGGGCCTCGCGGACGGGCATGAATGGCAGGGCGGTGCATCGCGGGCCAAGAACGGCATCGTCTGCAACGCCAATATTCCCACGGAAGAGGTGTTCACCACGCCCCATGCCGGGCGTGTGGAGGGGCATGTGTCCTCCACCAAGCCGCTCTCCTATCAGGGCACGCTCATCGACGACATCCGCGTGCGCTTCGAGGGCGGACGGATCGTGGAGGCCCAAGCGGCCAAGGGCGAGGCGGTGCTGAACAAGGTGCTGGACACGGACGAGGGCGCGCGGCGCCTCGGCGAAGTGGCGCTCGTGCCCCATTCCTCCCCCATCTCGGCGAGCGGGCTGCTGTTCTACAACACGCTGTTCGACGAGAATGCCGCCTGCCATATAGCGCTCGGCCAATGCTATTCCAAGTGCTTCGTCGATGGGGCGGACCTGACGCCAGACCAGATCGCGGCCCAAGGCGGCAATAAGAGCCTCATCCATATCGACTGGATGATCGGCTCCGGCGCGGTGGATATTGACGGCGTCCATGCGGACGGACGCCGCGTGCCGGTGTTCCGCAAGGGCGAGTGGGCCTGACAAAAGACCCGGATCCTTGGCGCCGTCCGCGCGTGCGGCGGCTGGTTCTCTGGCGGGGGCAGGAGACCCGGCTGTCAGGCCGGGGCTCCCTCAAAAACGGCTGGGGGATCGTTGCCAGAGCCGTGTCCATCGCGCGAACGAAACACCCGGCCGAAGGCTGGCAGTGAGCGCTCCCCAGCGGCCTGATCAGCTGGGATAGAATTCCCCCGTCTCTATAGCGCGGAGAAACATTCCGGCTTTAAGTTGGTAATAACCATGTCCTGACGTCCTGAACCATTGCAACACTGGTCGCGCTTCTTCGGGGGCTAAAGCATAAACGTACTGCCCCGTTACGACACGCACCTGCCAATTGGGATGATGAAGATAGGGAATAAGGATATGGCGCGCGTCACCCGGGCGTCCTTTAAGTTCATCGACGACGTCTTTTATATCGAAGAATATTTTACTATATTTTCGCGTACTTTCGGGGTCTATCCATTTTTCCTGCTCAAGGCAGAGCGCCTCAAACCGCAGTCGGAGCTGGGTGTCCGTCAGTGTTGAGAGATTGGCTTTCATGGCTTCGGATTCCCCCGTTCGCGAAGGGCGATAAGTCCGACCTTATATTTTTCGGACCACGATTTTCCTTGAAGGTACTGGCGTGGGGTCATGCCTGCGAACCGCGCGGAGCGTTGTTGATACCAAGCTGTAACTTTCCAGTGACGAAAGGTTGAAATGCGCACCAGATTGTCGGGGTGGTCGATCTGGGAGCGAGGAAAGCCGGGCCGCATCGCGGCCGTGTCGACGGGATGATCGGCGCCGGCGTGGTGAATATCGACGGCGTCCATGCGGACGGACGCCGCGTCCGGTGTTCCGCAAAGGCGAGTTGGCCTGACAAAAACGGCATTGCCCCCAGCGTCTTCTGCGCTGGGGACGGGTTGTGTCGGAGAGGCTGGAGGCCCGCCTGCTTAGCCGGGCATGCGATCATATCGCGGCATTGGAAGCCCTGATCTCAGTTCAGTGTGTTTAAGGAATTGTTCCGGTTCCGCTTTCGATCGCCCTTAGAAAGCTGCCTGCCGAAAGCTGGAAATGGCCGACGCCGGTTTGCATCAGTTCCTCCATTGCATGCCGTGCTGCGGCTGGGGCGATAGCGTAAGTGTATGCCGCCGCCATCAGGCGCACCTGAGAATTCTGATGCGACAAGAAGGGCAGAAGCAGATGGCGCGCGTTGCCTGAGCGCTCACGCATTTCATTCGCTACGACTGATACGGAGTGGAAAATTTTATTGTACTTTTTCCAGTTGAGATCATCAATAGCTTCACCTTGCTGTATGCAAAGTGCCGCAAATAGGTCGCGTAATGCTATATCGTTTAGTGCTTTTAGATCATGTTTCATGGCACGAGAATCCGGTGGTGACGCAGAGCGTCAAGGCCTGTTTGGTACCTCACTGTCCAAGGTTGATTGCGCAAGTATTCACGTGGAGTCATGCCTCCGAAGAAAGGGTTTGCTGTTTGATACCAAGTTGAGCATCGCGGCCGTGTCGACGGGGTGATCGGCGCCGGCGCGGTGGATATCGACGGCGTCCATGCGGACGGACGCCGCGTGCCAGTCTTCCGCAAGGGCGAGTGGGCCTGACGAAAGGCCCGGTTCCGCCCGTCCGCGCGGGAGGCGGCTGGTTCTCTCGCGGGGGCAGGAGACCCGGCTGTAATGGCCGGGGCTCCCTCAAAAACTGCTGGGGATCGTTGCCAGGGCCGTGTCCATCGCGCGAACGAAACACTCGCCCGAAAGCTGGCAGTGAGCGCTCCCCAGCGCCCTGATCAATTGGGGTAGAATTCCCCCGTCTCAATACCGCTTAGAAACATTCCCGCTTCAAGTTGGTAATAACCATGCCCCGACGTCCTGAACCATTGCAGCACCGGTCGCGCTTCTTCGGGGGCCAATGCATAAACGTACTGACCCGTTACGACACGCACCTGCCAATTGGGATGATGCAGATAGGGAATAAGGATATGGCGCGCGTCGCCCGGGCGTCCCTTAAGTTCATCGACGACGTCTTTTATGTCAGAGAATAATTTGTTATATTTCCTCGTATTTTCGGGCTCTATCCATTTTTCCTGCTCAAGGCAGAGCGCCTCAAACCGAAGACGGAGCTGGGTGTCCGTCAGTGTTGAGAGATTAGCTTTCATGGCTTCAGAATCCCCCGTTCGCGAAGGGCAATAAGTCCGACCTGATATTTTTCGGACCACGATTTTCCTTGAAGGTATTGGCGCGGTGTCATGCCTTTGAACCGGTCGGAGCGTCGTTGATACCAAGCTGTCACCTCCCAGTGACGCAAGGTTGAAATGCGCACCAGATTGTCGGGGTGGTCGATCTGGGCGCGAGGAAAGCCGGACCGCATCGCGGCCGTCTGCTCAACGATATGGTGGACTTCGGTGCCCGGTCGGGGGTGGCGCACATCATTTTGAAGGCTCTCCAAAGGCTTGGGCGGGGCCACATATTCCGCAATGTAAGGCCAGCCTTCGCGAATGATCCATTCGCCGCTGTCCAGGAGGAGCTGGATTGCGAGTTTGCGCGGGTCCAGATTGGACCGCGCCGCCGTTGCAGCGACCCAAACCGCGATCCGTCGCACCAAGCGCAGCCGGTCGGACCTGCTGTCCGGGGGGAGGCCCGGCACTTTCGGTGCCGAATCCAATAGTTGGGGCGTCGCCTCCGGCTCGCGCAGCACGGGCAGGGCGACATCGAAGGTCGGCCGTGGGCGCGGGGCCGCGGGCGGGCGCAGCCGAGCTGGGGACTCCGGCGGCGGATTGCTTGCGTCCAGGGGGGCAACGTCGCGCGGCGGTGAGAGCCGCGGCTTGGGCGCGCCGCCGCGCGGATGGGCCGACTGGGGTTGGCCGCCCTCCTGCGAGGTCCAGCGCCCCCCATTGCGCATGCCGCGCGGTATGCGCCGCTGGTTCGGGTCGAAATTCGCCTTCCGCCGCAGATAGGCCCTGAGCAGGGCCAACTGGACTGAAATCGCGGCGTGGGCCTGCCTGATATGCAGGATCTCCGGGTCGTCCCGGCGGTTTTTCAAGTCCCTCACCTTCACCTCCGATGGTTCGAGCCATCGCAAGGATAAGGGCGTTCGGAGGGGTGTCGGATAAGATACCTAGAAAAATTTTCCTATCACGGGATAAAAAAGAACCGGCGCGGGTCGTCCGCGCCGGTCTATCTCATGCCATCAGTCCGGAGGACTCAGGCGGCGGCGGTGGCGCTGCCGCTGGTGGGCACTTCCGCGATGGTCTTCAGCACCTGGGAGGCGATCTGGTAGGGGCAGCCCTGGGAGTTGGGGCGGCGATCTTCCAGATAGCCCTTGTAGTCGTTCTTCACGAACGAGTGGGGCACGCGGATGGACGCGCCGCGATCGGCCACGCCATAGCTGAACTTGTTCCACGGCGCGGTCTCATGCTTGCCGGTGAGGCGCATGTGGTTGTCCGGACCGTAGACGTCGATGTGCTCTTTCCAATTCTTGGCAAAAGCCGCCATCAGCGCCTCGAAATAGGCCTTGCCGCCCACTTCGCGCATATACTTCGTGGAGAAGTTGCAGTGCATGCCCGACCCGTTCCAGTCGGTGTCGCCGAGCGGCTTGCAGTGGAACTCGATGTCCACGCCATACTTCTCGGTGAGACGCAGCAGCAGATAGCGCGCGATCCAGATCTCGTCGGCCGCCTTCTTGGAGCCCTTGCCGAAAATCTGGAATTCCCACTGGCCCTTCGCGACTTCCGCGTTGATGCCTTCGTGGTTGATGCCGGCTTCGAGGCAGAGCTCGAGGTGCTCCTCCACGATCTCGCGGGCCATGTCGCCGACATTCTTGTAGCCGACGCCGGTGTAATAGGGGCCTTGCGGGGCCGGATAGCCATGCTCGGGGAAGCCCAGCGGACGCCCGTCCTTGTAGAAGAAATATTCCTGCTCGAAACCGAACCAGGTGTCGGGATCGTCCAGGATGGTGGCGCGGCTGTTGGTGGAGTGCGGGGTGACGCCGTCCGGCATCATCACTTCGCACATCACGAGCGCGCCATTCTTGCGGGCCGGGTCGGGATAGACCGCGACGGGCTTCAGCACGCAATCGGAGCTGTGGCCTTCGGCCTGCTGCGTGGAGGAGCCGTCAAAGCCCCACAGCGGCAGGTCGTCAAGCGTCGGGAACCGGTCGAATTCCTTGATCTGCGTCTTTCCCCGCAGGTTCGGAACCGGCTTGTAACCGTCCAGCCAGATATACTCGAGCTTATACTTCGTCATTGCCAGTCTCTCGTGAGCGGATGAGGCACGCGTCCGGCTCGCGCGGGCGCCAGCCGGATGAGGCTCCATCGAAGGCGACACGGCCGCCACCGATCGCGCCTGTACAAGCATGCTCCGTGCCAGTGCCCGTTGCGCGGCGGGCCGGGAAGCGGCAAATGCGAGAAACCCGTTCTCCTTCAGGGGCTTGGGAAGCACCTGTTTGAAGAAATGATGACGCGAGCGCCGGGCGCCTGCGTTTTGCTGTCGAAAAAGGGGAACAAAAAAGCGGCAGTGAATATTTCTTCAGCAGGACACGCTGTATCGCACTGCAATATTCGCCAATAAGTGCCGCGAATCAGTAAGAAGCAAGTGCACAGAAATAAAACTAGGCGTGCCTAAAAAGCGATCAAATATGGCTTTTTGGATCTAATTTTTATGCAAGAAAGTTTCGATCTCTGTTAGGGTGTTTTTATTGGAGAGGCCAGAGCGCCGCTCCTGGAAAGACGAGGCACGAAATGACTGCCAATTCTGGAGGCGAAGGCGCCAAGATCTATGAGTTCCCCAAGGGTGGGCGCGCGGGATTGCGCGTGGCGGTGCGCGGGGACAAGCCGCAGGCGCCGGTTGCCGCTCCCGTGGTGTGGGACGCGTGGTATCACGAGGCCGCCATGCGGGACGAGACGCCGCGCAAGCAGTGATCCGTCGGTCGACGGTCCTCGTAAATCAATCAGAACAGCGCAATAGGTTTCGCCCGGTCCCTTCCCCCAGCCCTTGGACCGGGTGGCGCGTCGACCGCTCTCGGCTCTTGTCAGCATGTCCTGCGTCGGACGGGGTTGAGAGCGGTCGCGCGCTTTATCATTCGGAATTCGCAGAACCGGACTGCCGCCGCCCGGGGGCACGTCCCCGCCAGAGGCACGTCTGGGACATCCCGCGGTCGCAGGGGCTCATGGCGACCCGTGGTGCGCCCGTCAGCGTGGCATCAGCCACGACAGCAGCGGGTTCGCGGCCGGTGCGTTCTCCAGCTTGGCCACAACCACCATCTGCTTGACCTCGCCGCGCTTGAAGGCCGCCAGGAAGCGCGAATAGTCCGCGAACGAGACGCAGCCGTTGGAATCCCCGCGCGGCCCGAGCATGTAGGTGTGCGCCAGGATCCCATCGCGACCGAACATCTTGCCCCCGTCCACCGGCGTCATCCGCACCGCTTCCACGCCGTGGAACAAGGCTTCCCGCATCCGCAGATTATAGACGTTGGGCGGGGTCGGGCCGCGCATGCGCCGCGAGACATAGCGCGGATCATCCATCATTGATCCGTAGCCGGAATGCGCTTCGAGCCGTTCGCCGTTGGGCATGTAGACCGTCTTTGCCGTGATGTCATAGACCGCGTATCGGTCCGAGGGGCCGGGCAAAGCGACATCCGATCCGCGCGGCACGGGCGCGGGCTTGAGGTCGCGGTCATCCTCCGGGGGAAGGCTCGCAAGCTTGCGCTCGACCCCGAGAAGCGGGCTGCGCGCTGGCTTGGGCGGAAGGGCCACGACGGCGGGCGGCGCGGGCTCCGTGCTTTCCAGGGAGGCGAGCGGATTGGGCGCGGGCAGCGGCACCATGCGGGTGCGCGGCGCAAGGTCCGCGACGTTCGCATCCTCGGGCAGCGTCGCCGTCAGGGTGAAGGGCGCCGAGCCGCCGATGGGCGCGAAGGCCCAATGGGCCTCAAGCTTGGAATCGGCAAGCGGGGCAGCGGCCGGATCGCGCCCGGCGACCTGCTGTGGCGCGGATGGCGCCGCCTCGCTCGCCTGCGACGCGGCGGCGAGGGGGCGTGCAAGCGGGCCGAACACGGCCGGCGCGATATCTTCCACCTCTTCCACCGCCGCGCGGGCAAAGGGGATGTCCAGGCCGGGATGGGGGATGAAGCCGGCCGATTGAAGCGCCGCCGCCATGATCCCCGCGACCCCGAACATCGCTCCCGCCAGACGCAGGCTCAGGCGGGGCGCCTCGTCCATCTCCTGGGGCAGGGCTGCGGCAAGGCAGGCGGGGGACCGGGCAGCGAGGGCGGATGAACGGCTCATGTGTCCCCTTACGCAACTTGCACAAGTTAACGGAACGTTGATCCCTCGGGAGGCTTTCGGATCCGCACGGGCAAGATCCGTCGTGTCCGCGCACCTAAAGCGCAGATGGCATGAGCCTCAGCCAGGAGATCGCTGTTCCTCTTCGCGTTACGATGCCATGCCGAAGCGTCTGAGCCGCACGCGGCGAAAACATGTTCCGAATTCGTCGGAACGTCGGTCAACATCTGTCGGACGCAGTATCAGCCGAACTTGGTAACCATTTCCTTGACGCGCGGCCCGGGGTCGATCGGGCGTGCGGTCCCGAGCGGAGGGATGCCCCTGTCTTCTCACGGACAGGTGGAGCGGGGCGGGTTCAAGCGGAACCATTCCGGCGCCTGATTCAGTCACGGGGGCTTGAGCGGTGAATGCGCATGATGCGCGACACGGCCACCTTGAGTGAGCGAGCGTCGGGCGGCGCCTATTCCGAGACGATCTTGACCTTCTCGCCGTATTTCAGCTTGGAGTCGCGGTCGAGGCCGTTGAGGATGAGGAAGCGTTCCAGCGGGCGGTCGGGCACCTGCATGCGCGCCGCCATCTTCTCCACCGTATCGCCGATGCCCACGCTCACGGTGCGCAGCCGCAGGGGTTTCACGGTCTCGGCTTCGTCGGTGGAGACGCGCCGGAACGTCTCGGCGGCGGCGCGGAACTGCTTGTCCAGCTCCGGCGTCAGGTTGCGGGCGGCGAAGATCAGGCGATAGACGTCGGACCCGAAGCGGATGGCGAACATGCGGAACGACCATTGCTCGCCCCGCGCCACCGCGGTCGCGGCGGAAAAGCCGTTCACGCTCAGGCTCTCCACCGAATTCACCTCCACCCCGTCGATCCAGCCCGACGCCAGATACTGGCCGAGCGACTGGTCGCCCGAGACGCGCACCGCATCGAGGCGCAGCGCCTCGGTGCCGGACCCGTTGGCGCCGAGCACGGCCTGCGAGGTGTTTTCCAGCGTGAAGCCTTCCGGCGCCAGGAAGGTGAAGCCGAGTTTCGGGTGGAAGAACTTCCGCCCCCGCACGAAACCTTCCTTGGGATCGTCGCCATAGACCATGCCGTCAATGGCCGAGAGATAGGCGTTGCGATCCTTCTCCGCCGTGGCGGCCGTGGGGGAGGCGGCATATTGGCGGGCGTTGGCGATGGCGATGGAAATCCGCTCGGGCGTCGCGGGATGGCTGGAGAGAAAATCCATGTCGGGCGTGGTGGTGGTGCTGCCCATGCCGCCGACCGAGGCCGTCTTCAGCGCCGCCTGGCGGCCCATGTCGGTCAGGAAGCGCGAGGCGCCATAGGGGTCGAAGCCCGCGCGGGCGGCGATCCCGACGCCGATGGCGTCCGCCTCCAATTCCTGGCCGCGCGAGAAGCTCGCCAGCGACATGCGCGACTTCTGCATGGCGAGCGCGCCGAGGTCAGGGTCGTTGACCACATCGGAAATGACCCGGCTCACCAGCACCGCCTGCTTCACCTGGTCCTCCCGGATCGAGGCGTGGCGGGCGATGACATGCGCCATTTCGTGCGAGAGGACGGAGGACAGTTCGGAGGTGTCATTGGCAAGCGAGAGCAGGCCGCGCGTGACGTAGAGGGAGCCGTCGGGCAAGGCGAAGGCGTTGATGGCGGCCGAATTCATCACCGTGACGCGGTAGCGCAGATCGGGCCGCTCGGAGGCGGCCACCAGGCGCTCCACCACCTGCTGGATCAGGGCCTTGAGCTCGGGATCGTCATAGGCGCCGCCATAGCTGGCCACCAGGCGCTCATGTTCACGGCGCTGGGCGGGCGACATCATGTCCATGTCGCTGGATCGCAGCACGGCGGACTGGGGCTGCGCGCCGGTGCCGCCCAGCGTGTCCGCGTCCAGGCTCGCACAGGCCGACAGCGCGAGCGCGCACGCGAGCAACAGGCCGGCGCGGGCGCGAAGCACCCCCGGCCCTGTCCCCGCACATCCGCCCCTCGCGCTCAAACTGGGTCTCCTCACCCCTAGGCAGGCCGCGCGAGGCGGCCGAAGCCCGAACGTCACTGTGCCCGCCATCGTGGCGAGACCGAGGCCGCGGCCAGATTTCGCCATGGGCGTGGCAGGCCGGTGGCGCCCACCTCTCCCGGCTTTGGTTTGCACCAAAACCCATAAGGACAATTTACCCGCTGCGCGCGCCTGAAAAAAGCGAGCCGTCATCACCTTGCGTTGCGGAGCTTTTCCCGGCCTGACGCGGGGCCGCGCGGTGCGCATTTCCGCCGGCCGGGGGCCATGTTTTTCCAAGGGTTTGTGTGAGCCGGCCCTCTGGCCTCTTCCGTCCCGCCGCCGGGCGCCTTAAAAGGAGCCGCGTGTCCCGGTAGCTCAGCAGGATAGAGCAGCGGTTTCCTAAACCGCAGGTCAGGGGTTCGAATCCCTTCCGGGACACCACTCGCCCCTCACATGTGCGGCATATGCCGCGTTTTGCGCTGCCGCACCCGCTTTGGCGCCGCCGCCGCGCCTCCGCTTAAGGGGTTTCCCGTTCGCATTTGACCAGGATCAAGGCGCAGGAGCGCGCACGACGGCACAAAGTCGGCGAAGACGGTTGCCCCTCATCCCGGCCCGGAACCTTGGACAAAATGGCTACGCCTAAGCGGTGGCGCCGGGATATAAAGTGACTGTGAATTTCAGAAGTTTCTGAAACTTCGGTCCGAACGGAACGAAAATGAACCTGCCGCCCATGATCCAGGCATTCGTGCTCCATTTCGGGGAAATGGGCAGCCGGTGGGGTATCAATCGAACCGTCGGACAGATCTACGCTCTTCTCTTCATTTCTCCCGAACCGCTCTGCGCCGAACAGATCGTCGAGGCGCTGGAGATTTCCCGGTCCAACGTGTCCATCAGCCTGCGGGAGTTGATGGCCTGGAACCTGGTGCTTCTCCGCCATCGCCCCGATGACCGTCGCGACTTCTTCACCACCCCGGAGGATGTCTGGCAGATCCTTCGGACCCTCGCCGAGGAGCGCAAGAAGCGGGAGGTCGATCCGACCTTGTCCGTGCTGCGCGAAATTCTGCTTGAGGACGCGACGACGCCTGCCGAACGCCATGCACAGAAACGCATGGGCGAGATGCACCGGCTGATCGAGCAACTCACCACCTGGTACGACGATGTGAAGGGCCTGGAGACAAGCCGCTTGTCGGGCCTGCTCTCCATGGGCCGCAAGGTCACCCGGTTGATGGAAGCCTCGAACAAGGTGGTCTCCATCGGCCGTGCCCGGCCGCGCGTGAAGGGGTAGGCCATGGCGGGCGGTCTTCTCCGACTGGAACGCAGGGGCGCTTCCCACGAGGCCGCCTCCTCGGCACGCGGCCGTCGGCGCGCGGCTGCGCCGGCCAAATCCGGCGGGACGGGCGAGAGCACGCCGCGTGGCGTCGTGTTGGGCGGGCTGCTTCAGGCTGCGGCGGCGCTGATCTGGATACCCCAGGCCGCGCTCATTGCCTTTTCCATCGGCCGCCTCGCCAATGGTGCCGTCTTGGCCGACATCCTGCCGGCGGCGGCGGGACTTGCGGCCTTGGGGATCGCACGCGCTCTGCTCGACGGGGCGGGTGCGCGCCTCGCCTTCCGGGCGGCCCGCGCCGAACTGACCCATCTGCGCGCGCGCGCCGCCGAGGCCCTCGCCGGGCGCTCTCCCCTGGATACCGGCAGGATGGCATCCGGCGCCGCCGCCAGCGCCCTGGCGGAGCAGGCTGAGGCGGTGGTGCCCTATCTCAGCCGCTTCGTGCCGGCGCGCCAGCGCATGGGCATCGTCCCGCTGGCCATCCTCGCGGCAGTGCTGCCCTTCTCCTGGGTTCCCGCCCTCCTGCTTGCAGTGGCGGCCCCGCTCATCCCCTTGTTCATGGCGCTGGTCGGCTGGCGGGCGAAAGCCGCGAGCGAGGAACAGATGGCCGAGGTGGGCGGCATGAATGGCTTCCTCCTCGATCGCCTGCGGGGCCTCGCCACGATCCGCGCGCTGGATGCGGTGGACCTCACCGCGCGGCGCCTGCGCGCCAATGCGGACGGCGTGAAGGCGCGCACCATGGCGGTGCTGCGCATCGCCTTCCTGTCCTCGGCCGTGCTTGAACTCTTCTCCGCCCTCGGCGTCGCCATGGTGGCGGTCTATGTGGGCTTTCACCTTTTGGGAGACCTGGGCTTTGGCGCCTGGGGCGCACGCCTCAGCCTCGGCGAAGGCCTATTCATCCTTATGCTGGCGCCGGCCTTCTTCGAGCCGCTGCGCGACTTTGCAGGCGCCTGGCATGACCGGGCGTCGGGCCGCGCCGCGTTCGAGGCCCTGGAGGCCCTGGCGGGTGACGGCCTGCCGCTGCCCGGCGCGCATTTTGCAGCAGAGGCGTCCGTCATGCCGGCCACGGCGCGCGGCGCGCTCGCCGTCCGCCTCAAGGATGTGGGGCTGGTCCATGCCGGCCGCGCTTCGCCGGTTCTCGCCGGCCTGGATCTGCATATTCGCGCTGGGGAGCGCGTGGCGCTTCTGGGGCCGAGCGGCGTCGGAAAAACCAGCCTGCTGGCGGTCATCGCCGGGCTCGCGCCGGGGTCGGGCGATATCATCATCGACGGGACACGCCTGTCCGACGCGACCGCCCCGGCCCTGCGCCGGCGCATCGGCTTCGTGGGCCAGGCGCCCCATATTTTCGCCGGCACGCTGGCGGGCAACATCCTGCTGGGCCGGCCCGGTTTCGGGCCGGATGCGCTTGACGCGGCCATCGCCGGCGCCGCCCTGCCGCCGGGCACACCCTCCCATTGCGCCGTCGGCGAGGGCGGCGCGGGATTTTCCGGCGGCGAGGTGCGGCGGATCGCGCTCGCCCGCGCCGCGCTCGATCCCTGCGTCGGCCTGATCCTCGCCGACGAGCCCACCGCCCATCTCGATGCCGAGACCGCCGCCGCGGTGACGCAGGCCCTCCTCACCTTCGCCGAGGGCCGCACCCTGATCGTCGCGACCCACGATCCTGTCCTGGCCGCGCGCATGGACCGAGTGATCCGCCTGGGAGGCGCCGCATGAGCGCCCTGTCCGACCTGAAGCCCGTGGTGCGGCTGTTCCTGGCCGAGCGCAAGGGCATGCTGGCGGCGGGCCTCGCCCTGTCCGCGCTCACGTTGCTTGCCGGCGTGGCGCTGCTCGGCATCTCCGGCTGGTTTATTACCGCGACCGCTTTGGCGGGTCTTTCCGCCGCGACCGCCATGGCCTTCGACGTCTTCGCGCCGGCGGCGGCCATCCGCCTGCTTGCCATCGGCCGCACCGCATCGCGCTATGGCGAGCGGCTGACCACCCATGACGCCGCGCTCACGCTGCTGGCGGGCCTGCGCGAGCGTCTGTTCCGGGGCTGGGCGCAACCCGGCGCCGCGCGCGCGCTGCGCGCGCGGCCGGCAAAGCTCTTGTTCCGCCTGACCGCGGACATCGATGCGCTGGATTCCCTCTATCTGCGCCTCGTGGTTCCGCTGGCCGCCGCAACCGCCGCGCTCGCGGCGACG
>JBFMAV010000037.1:0-38162 GCA_040755535.1 Pseudomonadota bacterium
GGTTCAATCGCAGCCCACTGCAGATCACTCAGCCAGAATTCGCCTGCCATGACCAAACTCCTTCGGTTAGGAGTTTGAATCACGGCAGGCGATCCCATTCAACAACTTGATTGGGTTTTGAGCCTAGCGCGAACGGGCTGCGCGGAGCAAGGGCGGCGGCGAATGCCGACGCCGCCTCAAACGCTCTTCTGGAACAGTTCGCGGCCGATCAGCATGCGGCGGATCTCGCTGGTGCCGGCCCCGATCTCATAGAGCTTGGCATCGCGCAGCAGCCGGCCGACCGGATAGTCGTTGATATAGCCGTTGCCGCCCAGGGTCTGGATCGCCTCCAGCGCCATCCAGGTCGCCTTCTCCGCGGCATAGAGAATGGCACCTGCCGCATCCTCGCGGGTGGTGGCACCGCGATCGCACGCCTTGGCCACCGCATACACATAGGCCTTGCATGCGTTCATGGTGACGTACATGTCCGCGATCTTGCCCTGCATCAGCTGGAAGGTGCCGATCGGCTGGCCAAACTGCTTGCGCTCATGGACATAGGGCAGAACGATATCCATGCAGGCCTGCATGATGCCGAGAGGGCCGGCGGCGAGCACGGCGCGTTCATAATCGAGCCCCGACATCAGCACATTGACGCCGCGCCCGACCTCGCCCAGCACATTCTCCTGCGGCACCTCGCAGTCCTCGAACACCAGCTCCCCGGTGTCCGAGCCGCGCATGCCGAGCTTGTCGAGCTTCTGCGCGGTGGAGAAACCCTTGAAATCCTTCTCGATGAGGAAGGCGGTCATGCCGCGCGGGCCGGCCTCGGGATCGGTCTTGGCGTAGACCACCAGCGTCTCGGCGATCGGGCCGTTGGTGATCCACATCTTGGTGCCGTTCAGCACGTAGCGGTCGCCCCGCTTCTCGGCGCGCGTGCGCATGGAGACCACGTCCGATCCCGCGCCCGGCTCCGACATGGCGAGCGCGCCCACATGTTCGCCGCTGATCAGCTTCGGCAGATAGCGCCGCTTCTGGTCCTCGGTGCCGTTGCGGCGGATCTGGTTCACGCAGAGATTGGAATGGGCACCGTAGGAGAGGCCGACCGAGGCGGAGGCCCGGCTGATCTCCTCCATGGCGATCACATGCTCCAGATAGCCGAGCCCGGTGCCGCCATACTCTTCCTCCACCGTGATTCCGAGCAGGCCCAACTCGCCCAATTGGGGCCACAGGTCGCGGGGGAACTGGTTGGATCGGTCGATCTCGGCGGCGCGCGGCGCGATCTTGTCGTCGGCGAAGCTGCGGATCGTGTCGCGCAGCATGTTGGCGGTCTCGCCGAGATCGAAATCGAAACCCTGGTGGGCGTTGGGCAACATCTCGTTTTCCTCCCGCTCCCGGTTCTGGCTTTTTCCGCGACGGCGCCCGGGCGGCCGGGACGACCGGGAGACGCATCAGAATAAAACGAATGGCCGTTTATTCAACTCGTCCCGGCACCCGGCTCGTCGAGGGTCGGGGTGATCGGGCGCTCGGGGCGGCGCCGGTCGGAGGTCGAAGGTTTCGCGCGGACCTGATCGGCCAGCAAGTCACGGGCCTGCGCCACCGGCACCGGAACGGAGAACAGGAAGCCTTGGGCCTGCTGCGCCCCGAAGGCTCGCAGGAAACGCAGTTGCTCGCGGCTCTCCACCCCTTCCGCGGTGACAATGATGCCGAGCGACCGGCCCAGACGCACCACATATTCCACGATGGCGGCGGCATCGCGTTCGACACCGAGATTGCGGATGAAGGACCGATCCACCTTGATCTTGGTGACCGGTACGCTGCGGATGTGCACGAGCGAGGCATGGCCGGTGCCGAAATCGTCCAGCGCGATGCGGATGCCCGCGTCGCGCAGCCGAAGCAGTGTCTCGCGCGCCGGGCCGTCGGCGGAAAACAAGGCGCTTTCGGTGATCTCGACTTCCAGCCGCGCCGGGTCGAAGCCGGTCTCCGCCAGAACCGCAAACACGCGGTCCGCGAGGTCCGTTTCGCGCAGATTGATGGCCGACATGTTCACGGAGATCGTGACATCGGGCAGGGTGCGCCCCTGTTCACAGGCCGCGCGCAGCGCCCAGGCATCAAGGCGCGCGATCAGCCGCGAGCGTTCGGCGATCGGGATGAACGCCTCGGGCAGAAGCCGCCCGCGTTGGGGATGGTCCCATCGCACCAGGGCCTCGAATCCGAGGATCGTCTCGGTCTCGATATCCACCAGAGGCTGGAACAGCAGGACCAGCTGATCGCCGGATATGGCTTCCGCCAGCTCCTGCTCCACCTGGCGGCGGTTTAGCGTTTCCACTTCCATCTGCGGTTCGAACGCGGCGAAGCTGCCACGCCCTTCCGCCTTGGCGCGATAGAGGGCGATGTCCGCCCGCCGCATGAGGTCTCGGGCGCCCTCGCCGTGTTGCGGGGCATAGGCCAGGCCAACGCAGGCGCCGCCCATCACGTCCCGGCCGTCCACTTGGATGGGAGCCTGGAGGGCGGCGGTGACTTTTCCCACCCGTGTTTCCATCAACCCGGCGTCGTCGGCCACCACGAAGGCGACGAATTCATCGCCGCCGAAACGCCCGGCCGTTCCCGCCTCGCCCACGGCCTCGGAGAGGCGCCGCGCGATCTCGCACAACATGTCGTCGCCAACCGTGTGGCCGAGCGTGTCATTGATATCCTTGAAGTCGTCCAGGTCGAGGAACAGGAGCGCCAGTGTCTCATCCGCCCGCAGAGTGGCAAGCCTGCGTTCCAGGGCCGCGATGAAAGCGCCGCGATTGGCAAGGCCGGTCAGATAATCCTGGTAGGCCAGCGCGCTGGCACGCGCCTCGCTCTCCGCCAGCGCCCGCGTCGAGCGATGTGCCCGCACCAGGAAGGCAAGGCAGATGGCGAGCAGCGCCGTGGACAGGCCCGCGATCACGGGCGCGACATGAGCAAAGGCCCCCGCGCCGGCCGCCTGGCCGGTCCAGGACATGACGAGCGGCGCGTCACCCGCGATATTGGTGAGGACAAGACCCTCGGAGCTCTCTGCCCGCGCGGGCGTCACATGGAGACCCGTGATCTGGATCCGTGCCTCGATCTCGCGCAGGAACTCCTCGTCCACGGCATCAACGGCGATACAGAGCAGACCCGGGGCGGCATTCAAGCTGGAAATGATCACCGCGAAGCCGACGCCCCGTTCATCCACGAACAGGCCCATGCCGTGCTCGGTGATTCCCCGCATGGCGCGGCGCAGGGTCGGGGTGGCCGCCGTCAGTTCGTCGTCGGAGAGCGGCATTCCGTCGACGGAGGCATAGACCGGTCGCCCGCTGGCCCGGTCCAGCAGATAGGCGCGCTCATAGCCGAAATAGACATCCAGCGGACGCCCGAAGCGTTCGTGAAGGCGCTGGGGATTGCCGGCGCCCGTCCCCTCAAAGACATCGCTCTGATCCAGCAGGGCCGTGACGCTGCGCTGAATGGCGGCCGCACGTTCCTCGAGCAGGGCGAACACGGCCTCTCGCTCGCGCACTGCGACTTGCCGATCGCTTCCTGCGATCGTCAGAGCCAGCAGGCCGATGAGCGCGCCGAGCACCATGGCGAGAGCTGCGGTGCCAGCGATGAAAGAGGTGCGCTCCCTGACACCCGAACGTCTCGGAATAATGACCTCCGGCGGCCCTGCCGCGCCACGCATCCCCATCGCCCCCGGGACGCCTTGACGTTGTAGGCACCCTGTGACGCGATGCGCAACCTGAACCCATGTCAATACGGAATGAGTTGGGTCCAGTTTGGTGCGGTTGATTCGCCCCGTTTCTACCGGAGGTCAGCGCCGGTGGACCACTCAGGACGATCCCGCATCTTCTGGCTCAGCGGGAAAACCAGAGGGACGCGAACCCGAGAAAGGTGAAGAACCCGACCGTGTCGGTCACGGTCGTCACAAACACCCCGGACGCGACAGCCGGATCGAGCTTGAGCTTGTTGATGGCGATGGGAATGAGGATTCCAAACAGGCCGGCGGCCAGCATGTTGACCACCAGGGCGGCGGCGATCACTCCGCCAAGCTGGACATTCTGAAACCAGAGCGCCGCCATGGTCCCGAGCAGGACCGACAGCAGCAGACCGTTGCAAAGCCCCACCAGCACCTCGCGCCGGATCACGCGCGGCGCGTTGTGGCTGCCGAGGTCCTTGGTGGCCAGCGCGCGGACGGCGACGGTCATGGTCTGGTTGGCCGCGTTCCCGCCCATGGACGCGACGATGGGCATCAGCACGGCGAGCGCCACCATCTGCTCGATGGTCTTGGAGAACAGGCCGATGATGAAAGCGGCGAGAAAAGCGGTGCCGAGATTGACGATCAGCCACGGCAGGCGCGCGCGGGCGGTGTAGGGCACGCTGTCCGAGAGTTCCTCATCGCTGCCGACGCCCGCCATGGCGCGCAGATCCTCGTCCGCCTCCTCCTGGATCACGTCGACCACGTCGTCGATGGTGATCACGCCCACAAGCCGCCCGGACTCATCCACCACGGGTGCCGAGACGAGGTTGTAGTGCTCGAACAGGCGGGCCACATCCTCCTGGTCGTCGCTGGCATGAACGACGTGCCGCTGCTCGCTTTTGACGGCTGTCAGCAGCACCGAGCGACGGGTGCGCAAGAGACGATCCAGCGGCACACCTCCCACCAGGCGATAGGCCGGATCCACGACGAAAATCTCGTAGAACGTATCGGGGAGATCCTCGGTCTCGCGCATATAATCGATGGCGCGCCCCACCGTCCAAAACGGCGGCACGGCGATGAACTCGGTCTGCATGCGCCGGCCGGCGCTCTCCTCGGGATAGTCGAGCGAGCGTTCCAGCGCCCCGCGCTCCGGTGCGGGGATGTATTTGAGGATGTCGGCCTTCTCGTCCTCGTCGAGGTCTTCAAGGATATAGACCGCATCGTCCGAATCGAGGTCGCGGATCCCATCCGCGACGACCCAAGGCTTCAGCGCGCCGAGAATGCGCACGCGGACCGTCTCGTCCAGTTCGGTCAGCGCCGTGAAATCGAAATCGCGGCCGAGAAGCTCGATCAGGCGCGGCCGGTCCGCCTCGTCCAGCGCCTCGATGAGGTCGCCGACATCCGCCTCGTGAAGGGGTTCGATCCGCCGCTTGAGTGCAGCGCGGTCACCCTGCGCGATGGCCGCTTCGACCCCCTCGATGAAAACGGCGAGGAACGCGCCGTCCGCGTCGCGGATGTCGGGTTCGGCTTGGTCGAGGGCGGACTCGTCATCGCGCATCTATCCGCCCTTCCCTGGACCGTTCTGAGGGGTGCGCTTGGGTTCTAAAGCGGCTGTCCCGCAAAGAAAACAAATTCCGCCCGCCGTCCCCATCGCCGGCCCCGCCGCTGGACGCGGGGGGGGGCCGGGGTGGGATCCAAAAGACACAGGCCCGCGCGCGGCGCGCACGCCTCCGAACGCAAACGCCCTTTGCGCTAGGAGCAGCCCCGGTCTGGGCCTAAAAGTGCGGAACGATGAGCATCGCGCAGACGGACCTGTCCTCCCCCTCGCCCTTCGTGTCCCGTGCGAGCCGGCGCGCCGCGGCGGTCTTGGGCGCATGTCTGGGCGGCGCGCTCATGCTGCTCGGCGGCGCAAGGGCGCGCGAGGATGGGCCCGCCTGCCCGCCGGACACGCTCGGCACGTCGCGTGTGCTCGCGGTGCCCGCCGGCGTCCAGGTGGGAACCAAATCGTTTCCGCAGACCTTGCCGCTCGGTGACAAAGAGGTGGTGCTCACCTTCGATGACGGCCCTTGGCCCGGCACCACGGCCGCGATCCTCGACGCGCTGAAGGCGCAATGCGTGCGGGCCACCTTCTTCCTCATCGGCGAGAATGCCCGCGCCCGGCCCGGCTTGGTGAAGCGCGAAGTGGCCGAAGGGCACACGGTCGCCCACCATTCCATGACCCATCCGGAAAAGACGCTGGCCAAGCTGCCGTCCGAGGCCGCCCGCGCCGAGATCGACCGGGGCATGGAGGCGGACGATGCGGCCGCCTATGGTACGGCGGCGGGCGCGCCGCGCATTCCCTTCTTCCGCTTTCCGGGCTTCGCCTCCACGCCGCAATTGCTGGATGACCTTCAGCGTCGCGGCATTTCGGTGTTTGGCGCGGATCTGTGGGCGAGCGATTGGAATGTGATGTCGCCGGACCAGCAATTGGCCCTGGTTCTGGGCCGGCTGGACAGCGCGGGCCGCGGGATCGTGCTGTTTCACGACACCAAGGCGCAGACCGCGGCCATGATTCCGGCCTTCCTCGCGGCCTTGAAGGCGCGGGGCTACCGCGTGGTCCATATCGTTCCGGCGCAGGCGGGCACGCGGTAGATCGCGCAACGCCAAAGCAAAAATGAAAATGGCGGCCCGCAGGACCGCCATGTTCCATTCCACCGGGCTTTCAGCCAAATCCTGGTGCGGACGAGAGGACTCGAACCTCCACGGGTCTCCCCACTAGCACCTCAAGCTAGCGCGTCTACCAATTCCGCCACGACCGCATCGGGATATGGCACCGGGCTCGCCGGCAGCCGGCTCATCGCCGGGGGCCATCGTCTAACAGATCGACTCTGGCGCCACAAGGCCCTATCACGCAGCGCGACCATATCCATATGTGGGGTGTGGACAAGGGCGCGCCGCGCCCCGCTAAAGCCCGCCGGATCATGACTGAGACCGCTTCCCCTGCCCGCCACGATACCGACCTGTTTCCCACCCTGCCGGGCACCGCCCCGGTGGAATGGCATGTCAGCGACGCGCTCGTCCCCTATCCCGAGGCGCTGGCGCGCATGGAGGCGCGCGTCGCGGACATCGCGGCAGGCCGGGCGGCGGAGGCGGTCTGGCTGCTGGAGCATCCCGCGCTCTATACGGCGGGCACCAGCGCCAAGCCCGCCGACCTGGTGGACGCGCGATTCCCGGTCTTCGAGACGGGGCGCGGGGGACAATTCACCTATCACGGCCCCGGCCAGCGGGTGGCCTATGTGATGCTGGATCTCAAGCGCCGCCGGCAGGATCTGCGGCGCTATGTGAGCGCGCTCGAAGCTTGGCTGATCGGCACGCTGTCCGCCTTCACGGTCACCGGCGAGCGGCGCGAGGACCGGGTCGGCGTCTGGGTGCGCACCCCGGGAGGGGAAGAGAAGATCGCCGCCATCGGCATCCGCGTGCGCCAATGGGTGACGTTCCACGGCATCTCGCTGAACGTCGATCCAGATTTATCGCATTTCGACGGGATCGTGCCCTGCGGCGTGCGCGAGCACGGCGTGACCAGCCTCACGGCACTCGGGCGTCTCGTCTCGCTGCCGGAGGCCGACAGCGTGCTGCGCGTGGCGTTCGAGGAAGTGTTCGGGCCGACGACCGATCCTGCCGCCCCCTTGTGAGGGCGGCAGGTCGGGTCGATCAGAAGTTGCGCTGGGCGCGGAAGCCGCCCGACCAGACATCGGTCGAGCCGCCGAAGGCAGTGACCGTGCCCGCCGTGGTGGTGCCGGAAATGATGCCGGCGGTGGCCGGCAGGCTGCCATCCACCTTCGAGTAGAGAACCTCAAGGCCGAGGTCGAGATTCTTCACCGGCGACCAGATGGTGTTCAGGCCGACCTGCGTGACGTTCACGCTGTAGCCGGCATTGAACAGCGCGGCGCCGGGCAGCAGCGCGATGTTGGCGGCCGAATAGGTGGCGTTGGCGGGCACGTCCACCTTCACGTAGCCGGCATAGACGGCCGAGCGCAGGTTGGGCATCCAGAAATGGCGGAATTGCCCCTGGATCGCCCATCCCGTCTCCTTGGCGTAGTCCGTGCCGTTCCAGATCGCGTCGGCGATCGGATAATAGGCGCCGGACGCGGTGGAGAAGCCGGAATTCAGGTCGATGCTGCCAAGGCCGGTGGCCCGCGCCTGGAAATTGCCGGAGAGGCCGAGATAGTTGAGCGCACCCTCGGCATAGTTGGCCTGGAAATAGATGCTGTCGCCCGGCGCGAGCATGGGCAGCTTGATTTCCAGCGAACCGCCGGCCGCCCAGCCCCAACTGTCCGTGGCATTCTCGCCCAGATAGGTGGTGCCGCCGGTGCCGACGGGCGTGATGCCGGCGACCTGATGAATGGCGCCCGACAGCATGGCCGTGCCCCACGCCTGGTCGAGGCGCAGATTGGCGACGATTTCGGGTGCCTGCTGGCCGTCCTGATAATTGGCGTAGCCGATGCCGTTGAGGCCCGTGAGGGCCGCGCCGCCGCTGAAGCTGCCGGTGGCGGGGGCAAACTGAACGCCGGTGGTGCGGTTGGCCGCGTCCTCAAGCGCCAGGGTGGCCGAAAAGCCATTGCCGAACTGCGCGGTATAGGCGATCGCGCTGGTCCAGGTGTTGGACCCCACATAGGGGGTCGTGAACATATAGTCGACGCCGGTATCGAAGAAGGACTGGGTATAGCCGAAGGTGAAGCCGGCGAACTGAATGAAGGCGCGCTCGAAGTAGAGAGACCCGCCCGCCGGGCTGCCGGCGCTCGCCTGCGAATCCCACTGGCCGCCGAATCGGGTGAAGGAGCGCAGAACCCCGTAATCGGTGGCGGTGCGCGCATCGAGGTCGATGACCGTGCGGGCCCGGGTCAGATAATCGGGGGACTTGTCGGTCAGGAGCGGGAAGGCTCCGACCCCGGCGCCGGGCGCGGTGAAGCCGGTATTCGCCGCCGATGAAATCATCGGATTAAACGTGCCCACCGCGTTGATATAGGTGTCGAAGCGGATATAGCCGCCGAGGCGCAGGCACGTATCGGTGCCCGGCACATAATAGAAGCCTGCGCCATAGGCTGAGCAGACCTTCACATATTCGACCGCCTTTGCCTTCACGGGAAGATCCGCGGCAAAAGCGGAGACCGACGACAGCGCCAGAATGGTGACGGCCGGCAAAGATCGAGATGCGCGCATGAAACTCCCCCCGCGACAGGCCCTGTTCGGCAGCCGCAGGCTGGAACCGGGTTGAATACCGGCACTGAACAGCCTCTTCGTTGTACTAATGTGACAAATGGGGTGATCGCGAGCGGTATTCGGATCAGGCCAGGCGGGGTTGCGCTGGGGCTTCGGGCTGACACATTAGGTTTTTATCAAGGTAATAGAGTGCCGGTCACCTTCATGATCCCCTGACCGCCGACGGCAGTCTGGAGAACAACGGCAGCTTCAGACCCGATGCGTTCCGTCACCGCCGCCTCTGCAGCTGTCCTTCTTGCAATGTCAGCCGTATATGGTGACGCCGCCGACCTGCCAGCGAACGCACAAGCCGTCGAATACGCGAAGATCTGCTTCGCCTATGGCGCCGGATATTACCAAATACCGGGGACGGACACATGCCTGAACTTTAGCGGCTATACCCGGTTCGATGCGTACATAAATGCCACAGGCGGATTCAATCCGGCGATCGCGTCGGTTGCCGACACCATGTTCGCCTCACCCGGCGCGGGGGTCAGCGGGTATCCGTTGGTGACGAAAACGGCCCCCACTTATCTTGCCCACGTGCGCTCGGTCTTCAATCTGGATGCCCGGACCGCGACCGACTACGGCGTCTTTCGCAGCTACATCCGGATAAGTGGGGAATGGGATTCCGAAGCCGGTGTCGGCGGGCCGCCCGGCGGCGTTTTCGATTTCGAGCGCGCCTTTATCCAATTGGCGGGGTTCACCTTCGGCTACACGCAATCCTTCTTCGATTCCGGCGTGCAATATATGTTCACCCAGCATTATGGCGGGTCGAACAAAACGACGCTCATCGGCTACACCCTGCCCTTGGATGCCGGCCTGTCGTTGTGGATGTCGCTGGAAGACCCCGTCAATCGGACCACGGGAACGCAAGATGCCCCGGCGAGCGGCACCTTCACGAACGGCACACAGCTCACGGGCCTCAACGGCATTGTCTACGCCGATACGCAAAGCGGGCGGCAGGCCCCCGACATGGTCTTCAATGTGCAGCTGGATCGGGATTGGGCGCGGCTGATGGTTTCGGGCGCGCTCCACAATGTCAGCGGCATCACGCCGACCGGCTATGACGGGATCCTCTATCCTGGCGCTGGCACGATGAGCACCTGGGGAGGTGCGCTCGGGCTCTCGGCGGAGTTCCAACTGCCGATGCTGGCCCCCGGCGACAGCATCTATTTCCAATACAACTATGCCAATGGCGCGCTCAGCTATCTCGGCCTCTCCGGCAGCTATGAGGGGCGCGTCACCGGGCTCGGCCGCATCACGCTTAACGGCACGTCCCCAAGCGGGGGATTCTATCCCATCGCTGACGCGATCTGGACCGGCAGCGATTATGCCAAGGAGACCGGCTGGGCGCTGGAGACTCAATTCCGCCATTTCTGGCAGCCGAATCTGAGATCCTCCGCCTATGCCGGATATGTCAGGATCGACGTTCCCGCCAATGCCGTCTTCTCGCCTTCCAATCTGTCCCTCCTTCCCGCCGGCGCGCTCTTCAATGACGGTTTCAGCGTCGAGGTGGCCCAAGTGGGCGTGAACACGGTCTGGTCGCCGGTCAAGAATCTCGATCTCGGTGTCGAGGTGCTCTACTCCAAGGTGAACGGCAGCCTGCCGCTGACATCCGGCATCATCGCCGGCACCCCGCAGGCGGGGACGCTGGCTTTGTTCGGCGGCTCGGTCGGCGTCTGGGCGGGCGGCGTGCGCGCGCAGCGCAATTTCTAGAACCAGCTTTGGAACTTCAGGCCCGAACCGGACCTCATTGACATTCGTTCGCTACCTTGCGATCTTTGCAAGGTAGCGAACGAATAAAGAGGCCGTCGCGGCATGGAGGACGAACATCTGACCGTGGGCGCGTGGACAAAGCGATGCTACTTCGCCGGGCGGGCTCTGATGGACGCGACCTTGCGACCCTACGATCTGGGTTCGACGCAGTGGTACGTGCTCTGGCATCTCGCCCGCTCCGGCCCCACAGTTCAGCGCGATCTCGGGCGCGCGCTTGAACTGGAACGCGCCACCTTAAGCGGCATCATCGCCACCCTCGTGCGCAAGGGCCTGGTGCAGCAGAGCTCGGACGGAGACGATCAGCGCCAGCGTCTTCTGACCCTCACCACAGCGGGCGAGACCCTGTGGCGCGACCTCCCCGACCTTTCGTTCATTCATCAGGCCGCTTTTGACGGCATCGCGGAGGCGGATCTCGCCACGACGATCCGCGTCCTTCGGTTGGCGACCGAGCGGCTCCAGACCCGATCACGAAAGGCATGACGTCATGAGCATCCTGATCACGGGAGCGACAGGGCTTGTCGGCGAGCGGCTTGTTCCGCGGCTGGTGGAAGCAGGCCATGAGTGCCGCCTGCTGCTGCGGACAGGGAAAACCTGCCCGCCTGGCGCAACGGCGGTGACGGGTGATATTCTCGCCCCTTGGACGCTGCCGGACGCTGTGCGCGGCGTGTCGGCAATCGTGCACCTCGCCGCCGTGTTTCGCAGCCCGGATACGGATCTGATCTGGCGGAGCAATCTAGAGGGCACCCGCAATCTGATCGCGGCCGTGCAAGCTCACGCACCTGATGCGCGCCTCATCCTTGCGAGCACCTCAAATGTCTATGACCGAAACGCCGCCCGGCCCGGCCGCGAAACCGATCCTGTTGTGCCGGACCACGCCTACCCCGCCAGCAAGGTCGCGGCCGAAACCCTCTTGCGAGAGAGCGGCTTGATCTGGTCGATCTTGCGCTTCCCGTTCATTTATGGCGATGGCGACGGCCACCTGGACATGCTGCCCAAATATCTCGGCGCCGCCGGCTTCCATCCCGCCCATCGCATGAGCACGCTGCATCATCGCGACGTTGCCACGGCGATACGATTGGCGCTGGCCGGGGCCTTCGATGGTCGGATCGTTAATCTCTCCGATGACGCGCCAACCACGGTGTATGAACTGGTCGGACTGGTGGGCCACCAAATGGACCCCTCGGCCGAGGCGATGCAAGATCCCTGGTATCTCCATGTGGATGCATCGCTGGCGCGCCGTCTTGGCTTCCAGCCGACCGTGAGGACGGTGTATCAGGCCGTGCAGGACGGAATTCTGTAAGCCTCCGACGCACGGGCCGGCGGCCTTCAGCACTCCGCCGACCTAAAAAGAAGCGGTGCCTTGGGCACCGCGCCCCCTCAGATCCCGAGCTTTGCTTTCAGGATGTCGTTGAGCGCCTGGGGATTGGCCTTGCCGCCGGAGGCCTTCATCGCCTGGCCGACGAACCAGCCGAGCATGGTGGGCTTGGCCTGGACCTGGGCGACCTTGTCGGGATTGGCGGCGATGATGTCGTCCACCACCTTCTCGATGGCGCCCATGTCGGTCACCTGCTTGAGGCCGCGTTCCTCCACGAGGGCACGCGGGTCGCCGGGATATTTCTCCTCCAGGATGATGACGAGGAGGTCCTTGGCGATCTTGCCGGAAATGGTGCCGTCGGAGATCAGGTCCACCAGCCCCGCCACCTGCTCGGCCGAGACCGGGGTGCGGGAAATGGAGACGCCGGCGGTGTTGGCATAGGCGGCCACATCGCCCATCACCCAATTGGCGACCAGCTTGGCATTGCGGGCAACGCCGCCCACCTTCACGGCCGCTTCGAAATAATCCGCCGTCTCCTTCTCGGCCACGAGGATGGAGGCGTCATAGGCCGAGAGGCCATAATCGGCGATGAAGCGGGCCTTCTTCTCGTCCGGGAGTTCCGGCAGGGCCGCCTCCAGTTCGGAGACGAAGCCCGGCTCCAGCACTAGGGGCAGAAGGTCGGGATCGGGGAAATAGCGGTAGTCGTGCGCCTCTTCCTTGGAGCGCATGGAGCGGGTGACGCCCTTGTTGGGATCGAACAGGCGGGTCTCCTGATCGATGACGCCGCCATCCTCCAGAATGTCGATCTGCCGGCGCGCCTCCACCTCCACGGCCTGGCCGATGAAGCGGATGGAATTGACGTTCTTGATCTCGCAGCGCGTGCCGAAGGGCGCGCCGGGCTTGCGCACGGAGACGTTCACATCGGCGCGCAGATTGCCCTTCTCCATGTCGCTGTCGCAGGTGCCGAGATAGCGCAGGATGGAGCGCAGCTTCGTCACATAGGCCCGCGCCTCCTCGGAGGAGCGCAGATCCGGGCGCGACACGATTTCCATCAGCGCGACGCCGGAGCGGTTGAGATCGACAAAGCTCTTGGAGGGCGACAGATCGTGGATCGACTTGCCGGCATCCTGCTCCAGATGCAGGCGCTCGATGCCCACCGTGATCGTCTCGCCGTCCGCGAGGTCCACGATCACCTCGCCCTCGCCCACGATGGGGCTCTTATACTGGCTGATCTGGTAGCCCTGGGGCAGGTCGGGGTAGAAATAGTTCTTCCGGTCGAACACCGAGCGCAAGTTGATCTGCGCTTTGAGCCCGAGCCCGGTGCGCACCGCCTGCGCCACGCATTCCTTGTTGATGACCGGCAGCATGCCCGGCATGGCCGCGTCCACCAGCGAGACATGGTCGTTGGGCGGGCCGCCGAACGCCGTCGAGGCGCCGGAGAACAGTTTGGCGTTGGACGAGACCTGGGCGTGGATCTCCATGCCGATCACCACTTCCCAGTCACCGGTGGCGCCCTTGAGGAGCTTCCTGGGGTCGGCGGGTCGTGCGTGGGCGTTCATCTTGATCCCTGGGCTTGTGGACGGCTCTCCCTCTGTCCCCTACTCCGCTCGCCCTGGCGTGGCAACCGCGCGGATTGACGGCGGGCCGCGCCGCACCGAGAGTGCGCCGCTCCAGAGCCTGATCCGATCAGGCTCTCAATCAATGATCGAGCCCGTTTGACCGATCCCATTGCGACGCAATCAGGTCGAAACGTGCTCCAAGAAGGCACGCGAGCCGCCACACAGCCCATGCGCATTGCTTCCATTTCCCTCGTCAAGGACGAGGCCGACATCCTTGAGGGGTTCGTCCGCCACAATCTTCATTATGTGGACCGGATGTATGTCATCGACGATCGCTCGACCGACAACACGGCGGAAATCCTGCGCCGGCTCGTCGGGGAGACCGACCGCGTGCGGCTCCTGGAGGATGGCTGGACCGGTGCCTTCCATCAGGCGAAGCGCACCACGGCGGCCATGCGCCTGATCCTGAAGGAAGAAGACTGGGACATCGTGCTGCCGCTGGACGCCGACGAATTCATCGGCGCGCCGGACCGCGCGGTGTTCGAGGCCGATCTTGCCGCCATCCCGCCCGGAATGGCGGGCGCCTTTGCGGAAATGCGCTATTTCGCGGCGCCGGGCGACGACATGAATATCGCCGACCCGCTGGTGCGGGTCCGCACGGCGCTCGGCTATGACCCGAACGGCATGTTCAAGAGCCTCGCCACCCGCCATCTGTTCACCGAGCCGACCCTCGCCTTCGACGAGGGCAACCATTCCATCCTGACCCGCGGCATCCGCGTGCCGACGCGCACGCTGCCGAACACACCGCTGGCCCATTTCGCCATCCGATCCGTGGACCAGATCGCGGTGAAGTGCCTCAAGCATTATGTGGGCTGGCGCAGCCGCGAGGATTACAAGACCAGCTTCGTGCCGACCCTCGTCGCCGGCGCGGAGGCGCTGAAAGCGGAACCGCGCTTCGCGCTCGCCCCCTCCGCCGCCATCATCCCCGCCTATTGCGCCGGATATCCGCTCGGCCAGGGGCTCGACCGCCCCTTCATCGAGCGCAAGGGCGAGGTGCAATGGCCCGAGCTTGCGGTGTCGCCGCCCTTTACCCAGGTGCTCGGCCTGTTCGACCAGTTGATCGCCCGCGCGGCGGCGGGAGACGCGCTGGTGAAGGCTGCTGGGGGCGCCACGGACGCGGCGGCGGTCGCCAAGATCGTGGCCGAGCGCAATGCGGCGCAGGGCGAGATGGAGCGCCTGACAGCGTCTCCGACCTTGCTGGCGAAGGCTTATTGGGCTGCCCTGGCCTTCCGCCTGCGCAAGTCGCTGCGCAAGCGCAAATACAAATAGCAACCCCCTCAGCCGAGGCGCTGCTCCTCATAAGTGACAGTCCAGGCGATGAGCCGGCGCCAGAGCTCTTCGACGAGATCCTCCGGCACACCCTGGGCCGTCGCTTCGCGCGTCACGCGCGCCACCACATCCTCGACCCGATCCGGCAGGAGCGCGGGAATGCCATGCTCCTGCTTGACCTCCAATACCCGGTGGACGACGCCGAGCCGGCGGGCGAGAAGCCCGACCATCTCGGCATCGATGGCGTCGATTTCCCGACGCAGGTCCGCGAGCGCCTGGGGCGCGTCGCTCATCGAGACCACCAGAAATCCTCCACCGGGAAGCGGCCCGCCGAATCTTCCACCGCCTGGGCGAGGGAAAAGAGCGTCTCCTCCTGGAACGGGCGGCCGATCAGTTGGAGGCCGAGCGGCAGGCCGTCCGCCGAATAGCCGGCCGGCACGGAGATGGCGGGCAGGCCGGCGAGGTTCACCGTCACGGTGAACACGTCCTGGAGATACATTTCCACCGGATCGGCCGCGCTCTTCTCGCCGATGGCGAAGGCGGGCGAGGGTGTCGCCGGGGTCAGGATCGCGTCCACGCCCTGCGCGAACACATCGTCGAAATCGCGCTTGATGAGGGTGCGGACCTTTTGCGCCTTCAGATAATAGGCATCGTAATAGCCGGCGGAGAGCACATAGGTGCCGATCATGATGCGGCGCCGCACCTCCGGCCCGAAGCCGGCGGCGCGGGTGCGCTCATACATGTCGATGATGTCCTTGCCCGGCACCCGCTCGCCATAGCGCACGCCGTCATAGCGCGCGAGATTGGACGAGGCCTCGGCCGGGGCGACGATGTAATAAGTGGGGAGCGCGTATTTGGTGTGCGGCAGCGTGATGTCCACGATCTCCGCGCCCGCGTCGCGCAGCATGCCCGCGCCCTGCTCCCACAATTCGCAGATTTCCTGCGACATGCCCTCCACGCGATATTCGCGGGGAATGCCGATGCGCTTGCCGCGCACCGAGGCGCCCACCGCGTCCTCATAATCGGGCACGCGCATGTTGACGCTGGTGGAATCCTTCGGGTCGAAGCCCGCCATGGACCGCAGCAGGATGGCCGCGTCATTCACCGACCGGGCGAACGGTCCGGCCTGATCAAGCGAGGAGGCATACGCGATGATGCCCCAGCGCGAGCAGCGGCCATAGGTGGGCTTGATGCCGACCGTGCCGGTGAAGGCGGCCGGCTGGCGGATCGAGCCGCCCGTATCCGTGCCCGTGGCGCCGCCGCACAGGAAAGCGGCCACCGCCGCCGCCGAGCCGCCGGACGACCCGCCCGGCACCAGCGGGGCCGTGCTTCCCTCACGTCGCCAGGGCGATACGACCGGGCCGAAGGCCGAGGTTTCGGTGGAGGAGCCCATGGCAAACTCGTCATTGGCGAGCTTGCCAAGCATCACCGCGCCGTCGCGCCAGAGCTGCGACGTGACGGTGGATTCGTAGGGCGGCACGAAGCCCTTGAGGATATTGGAGCAGGCCGTGGTCGCGACGCCGTCGGTGGCGAACATGTCCTTCACGCCGATCGGCAGGCCCTCCAGCGGGCCCGCTTCGCCCGAGGCGATGCGCTCGTCGGCGCGCGCCGCCATGGCGAGCGCATGGTCGGGGGTCTCGACGGTGAAGGCGTTGAGCGCGCGGGCGTCCTCAATGGCCGTCAGATAGGCCTGCGTCAGCTCGACGGCGGTGAATTCGCGCTGGGCCAGGCCTTCGCGGGCCTGGGTCAGGGTGAGCTGGTTGAGCGCGGTCATTCCACCACCTTCGGCACGGTGAAGAAGCCGCCTTCGGCTTCGGGGGCGTTAGCGAGAATCTTCTCGGGATAATGACCATCGCTCACCACGTCCTCGCGCAAGGGCAGGCTCATGGGAACCACGCTGGTCATGGGCTCGATGCTGGAGACGTCGATGGCCGAGAGCTGTTCGACGAAGGCCAGGATGGCGTTCAGCTCGCCTTGCAGCGCGGGCAGTTCGTCCTCGCTCACGGCAAGGCGCGCGAGATGCGCCACCCGCCGCACCGTTCCAAGATCCACCGACATGAACCACTCCTTGACCGGGCGCCCGGCCGCGCCCGCACACCGCCTATAGCAAGCCGGGGAATTGAAGAGCAAATGCCGACCGAGACAGGAGGCCGCCCGCGCACGCCGTAGGGCGGTCAGCCATGGCGCACCACATCGAGAACCTGCGGCCCGTATCGCTCCAGCTTGGCCTCGCCCACGCCGGAGACGTCGCCGAGGGCGGCGAGGGAGCGCGGCTTCAGCCGGGCGATCTCCATCAGCGTCGCATCATGGAAGATGACATAAGGCGGCACGCTCTGCGCCCGCGCCAGATCCAGCCGCAGCGCCTTCAGCTTCTGGAACAGGGCCTCCTCGCCGGGGTCCGCCAGGGCGGCGCGCGGCGCGCGCCCGCCGCCATTCACCCGCGCCGGGCGCGTGCGCGTCTCGGCCTTCAATTCCACCCGCTTCTCGCCCCGCAGGACCGGGCGGCACGCCTCAGTGAGGCCAAGTGCGCCATGGCCCTCCACATCCACATTAAGAAGGCCCAGAGACACCACCTGCCGCACAATGGCCCGCCATTCCTCCCGCGAGACATCCTTGCCGATGCCGTAGGTGGAAAGGGCCTCGTGCCCGAATTTCGTGATCTTCTCGGTGGCGGCGCCCAGCAGCACGTCCACCACATGGCCGGCGCCGAACCGCTCCCCGGTCCGGTACACGCAGGAGAGCAGCTTGCGCACATGCTCGGTGCCGTCATAGGTGCGCACCGGCTCCAGGCAGGTGTCGCAATTGCCGCACGGCTCGGGCAGCGTCTCATCGAAATAAGCGAGCATCACCGAGCGGCGGCAACTGGCGGTCTCGCACAGGCCGATGAGCGCATCGAGCTTGGCGCGCTCCACGCGCTTACGCGCCTCGGGCGCGTCGGACGCATCCATGAACTGGATGAGCTTGGCCACATCCTCCATGCCGTAGAGCATGAGGGTTTCGGAGGGCAGGCCGTCGCGGCCCGCGCGGCCGGTTTCCTGGTAGTAGCTTTCCAGGCTTTTCGGCAGGTCCAGATGGACCACGAAGCGCACGTCCGGCTTGTCGATGCCCATGCCGAAGGCGATGGTGGCCACCATGATGACGCCCTCCTCCTTGAGGAAGCGGTCCTGGTGGCGCGCCCGCACTTCGGCCGAGAGGCCGGCATGATAAGGGAGCGCAACGCGGCCCTCGGTGTTCAAGGCCTCGGCGGTGGCCTCCACCTTCGCCCGGCTCATGCAATAGATGATGCCCGCCTCGCCCTCATGGGCGTCGAGGAAGGCCCGCAATTGCTGGCGCGGCTGGTTCTTGGGGGCGATGCGGTAGCGGATATTGGGCCGGTCGAAGGAGGACAGGAACACCCGCCCGTCTTCCAGGCCAAGGCGCTCCACGATTTCGCGCCGCGTCGGCCCGTCGGCGGTCGCGGTGAGCGCAATGCGCGGCACCGAGGGGAATCGCTCGTGCAGCACCGTGAGCTGGCGGTATTCAGGCCTGAAATCATGCCCCCATTGGGAGACGCAATGGGCCTCGTCGATGGCGAACAGGGCGATGCGTGCGCCCTGGAGCAGGGTCAAAAAACTGTCGGTGAGCAGGCGTTCCGGCGCCACATAGAGCAGATCGAGTTCGCCCAGCGCGAGCGCGCGCTCCACCTGGCGCGCCTCGGCGGGCGCGAGGGACGAATTGAGCGCCGCCGCCCGCACGCCAAGCTGCCGCAGCGCCTGCACCTGGTCGTGCATGAGCGCGATGAGCGGGGAAATGACGATGCCGGTGCCCGCACGCGCGAGCGAGGGGATCTGGTAGCACAGCGACTTGCCGCCGCCCGTGGGCATCAGCACCAAGGCGTCGCCGCCCTGCGTCACATGGCGGACGATGTCCGCCTGCGGCCCCCGGAAGGTTTCGTAGCCGAAGACGTGCCGCAGGACATCCGCGGGATCGCGCGCATGGGCGGCGCCGGGGGCAAGGGACGAGTCGGAGGGCATGGCGCCTTATAGCTTTTCATGCCGTGCCTGCGCGAGAGCTAAACGCAGCATCGGCCCCGCCGCTTATTTTACCGCCCCTTCGCTCTCCGCCCGCATCAGGCGCACGGCATAGTCTTCCGAATAGAGGCGATCGGCGAAGGACGCGCTGGCGGGCGTCGTGGTCGCAAGCAGTTCGTCGATGACGCCGGAGGATTTGGTCATCATCCAGGGCCGCCGCGCCATGAGGCGATCATTGAGCCAGAAGCTGCCCCAATCGGCGGTGGTGGCGATCATCTCGCGGGCGAACTCCGCGCCATGCTCCAGCGCGCCCTCCAGGCAGAGATCGAGGTAGGACTGCAAGACAGGGTGCTTCAGGTCCGGCAGGAGCGGACGGGATTCGGGCGTGGAGAGGCCCTTGGGCACATAGGCCCAAATGGTGCCGCCCTCGGGAAGGCTCTCCCAGGAGACGCCCTCGATCAGGGTGCGCGGGACGGCGACGCGGTCATAATTGGATTCCCGCCGGTCGAAGCGCGGCAGAAGGTCGGCATCCACCGGAAACACCACGCCATTGATGCTCCAGCCCGGTTCATCCGGTCGGCGCGGGCGCAGACCAAGCGCCGTAAATCCCAGCCGGTGCGAGCGCGCGCACCAGGAGCGCACATGGCCGAACTCGGGAGACAGCCGCGCCGGCAAGGCGTGCATACCCGCCCGGCCGGTCGATTCGCGGGAGGCGGTATTCATCAGGCTGCCGTAGCCGAACACGAAATCCGGCGGGGTCGCCAGCCGGCGGCCCCAGAAATTGGTGGTGGCGAGGGCCGGCGTGCTGAGGAGGGCCGTAGCAGCGCCTGCGAGGAAGGAGCGTCGTGTCAGCATTAAAATCGCCTCTTTGCTCGCCCGGGAACCCGTGGGACCCCCGCTGCGATGCTGCGTTGCAACGTCGCGCTTGCCGCCCCTCCCCTTCCTGGCCCATTCTTTTCGGGCCTGAAGGGGGAAACTTCAAATGAAGCTGCCGCGCAATTTCTACAAGCCGCTCGCCATCGGCGCGCCCGCGCCCTATCGCGAGCTTCCCGTGCGGCTGGAGCGGATGATCCATTTCGTCCCCCCGCACCTTGAAAAGATCCGCGCGCGCGTGCCCGACCTCGCCAAGCAGGTGGATGTGGTGCTCGGCAATCTGGAAGACGCCATTCCCGTCGATGCGAAGGAGGCCGCGCGGGCCGGCTTCATCGAGATGGGCAAGAGCACGGATTTCGGCACCACGGGCCTGTGGACCCGAATCAACGCCCTGAACAGCCCCTGGGCGCTGGACGATGTGATCGACATCGTCGGCGCCATCGGCGCCAAGCTCGACGTGATCATGCTGCCAAAGGTGGATGGCCCGTGGGACATCGCCTATCTCGACCAGCTTCTCGCGCAGCTTGAAGCGAAGCACGCCATCGGCAAGCCCATCCTCATCCACGCCATCCTGGAAACGGCGGAAGGGGTGAAGAATGTGGAGGAGATCGCGGCCGCCTCCCCGCGCATGCACGGCATGAGCCTCGGGCCGGCGGACCTTGCCGCGTCGCGCGCCATGAAGACCACCCGCGTCGGCGGCGGCCATCCCGACTATTTCGTTCTGGCCGATGCCAAGGGCGACGCGCCCCGCATGGGCTTCCAGCAGGATCTGTGGCACTACACGGTCGGCAAGATGGTGGATGCCTGCGCGGCGAACGGCATCAAGCCCTTCTATGGTCCGTTCGGCGATTTCGCGGATCTCGCGGCCTGCGAGAGCCAGTTCCGCAACGCCTTCCTCCAGGGCTGTGTCGGAGCCTGGTCGCTGCACCCGACGCAGATCGACATCGCCAAGCGCGTCTTCAGCCCCGACCCGGGCGAAGTCGCCTTCGCGCTGAAAATCCTCCAGGCCATGCCCGACGGCGCCGGGGCGGTGATGATCGACGGCAAGATGCAGGACGACGCCACCTGGAAACAGGCCAAGGTGATCGTCGATCTGGCGCGGATCGTCGCCGCCAAGGACGCGGACCTCGCAAAGGTTTATGGTTTGTGAATTGTTTTTGACACTGCCGGCGGGCATCAATAGGCCAGACGGGGGAACGACCGATGCCACATAATGATAAGCCCAGGGCGACGCCCGCCCCCGCCCGCCTGCGCGCCGGCCGATGGCCCGCCGACGCCGCGGGCCGCACCGATGTTCCGGCCGTCGAACACGAGATTCCCGCCATGCGGCTCGCGAAGTTCCGCATCGGCGACATCGTGCGCCACCGGCACTTTCCGTTCCGGGGCGTGGTGTTCGACGTGGACCCGGTGTTCGACAATACCGAGGAATGGTGGCAGTCCATTCCCGAGGAGATCCGCCCGCACAAGGACCAGCCCTTCTATCACCTGCTCGCCGAGAATGCGGACAGTGAGTATGTGGCCTACGTCTCCGAGCAGAATCTGGAGCTTGATCCCTCCGACGAGCCCATGCGGCATCCCCAGCTCGCCGAAGCCCTCGCCGAGGACGGCGCGGGCGGCTGGCAGGTGCGCCCCAGTCTCCTGAACTGAGGCGCCGCCTGGCTCGGCGCCTCAGGCGCATGGCGCCGCTTTACTGTAACGTCGTCGCCGCAAGCCAGTTCTTCACCGCATTCAGCCCCTCCCCGCGATTGCCGGTCCGGTGATGGGCCTCCTGGAAGATGGCGAGCTGCATGTCCGCGCTCGTTCCAGACGCCGCGATGGTGCGCAGATGCATCAAGGCATCGAGGGCGCCCAGCGCGTCGGCATCGTCCGCCACCAGCGCGATCAGTTCCTCCACCGCGTCCGGCACCGGCACGGCGGCGCCGCGTTCCAGGTCCACGAACGAGCCGTGGATGCCATAGCGTTGCGCGCGCCACTTGTTCTCATTGGCGATGGCGCGATGCACCGTGCCGATATGGGCGTTGTGCTGCGGATTGCGCACAAGATAGCGCACCAGCGACCGGTAGAGCGTGGCGATGGCCACCGCATCCTCGACGCGGGTGCAGCTGTCCGGCGCCCGCAATTCCAGCGTCGGGTGCTTCGCGGACGGGCGCAGCGCCCACCAGACATAACTGGAATCGGCGATGGCCCGCGCCGACACCAGCGCGTCCACATAGGCCTGGTACGCAGCATTGTCCTCGAACAGTTCGGGCAGCCCGGTCCGCGGCAACTCGTCATAGGCCGCGAGGCGATAGCCCATGAGCCCGGTCTGCTTGGAGCCCCAGAAGGGCGAGGAGGTGGCGAGGGCGATGAAATGCGGCAGATAGGGCACCATGCGCCGCATCACATTGACCCGCTGGTCGGGGTCGGGAAGCTCCACGTGGACGTGCAGGCCGCAGACCATGTTGCGTTCGCCGAGCATCTGCAGGTCGTGCATCATGCCGTCATAGCGGTTCGCCTGGGTGTGGCGCACGCCGTCCCAGGTGGCGGTCGGATGGGTTCCGGCCGCGATGAAGGCAAGCCCGTGCTCGGCCGCGATGCGCGCCGCGGTGCCGCGCAGTTCGCGCAACTCGGTCAGCGCCACGCCCATCTTGGTGGCGGGATTGGTCGCGATCTCCAATTGCGACTGGAGCAGCTCGACCGTCACGGCATCCCCGAGGCCGGCCTTCAGATCGTTGAAGAAGCCGGACGGCATGCGGCGCTGAACCGCCTTGGTCTCGGCATCCACCACAAAGAATTCTTCTTCAATACCGAACTTATAAGTTGAGGTCATTTCTCCCTCCACCCAATCGGAGCCGAAACGCGGCCATACGATTTTGGTTTCGCGGAGGGTGGCGGAAAGTCCGCCTGAAATGTGGCGGCGCCCGACAACTGGAGCACGTCCAATTCTAACGCTAGGGCGAGTTTCCAGCGCGGGCAAAGCCTGAGCCGTCGTCTGCCGACAGGTCCGACATCAAAGAAAAAATACGCTGCGACGTTCGGAACAAAAGGGGCGAAATCGGCACGCTTGACCTAAACAGTTCCCAAATCGCCGAGGGTGGCCTGCACCAGGGACAGCGCGACGATGGCGGCCGTGTCCGCCCGCAAAATCCGCGGGCCGAGCGAGAGGCGCACGCAGCGCGCGTGCCGTTCCAGGAGCTGCCGCTCTTCCGGGGCGAAGCCGCCCTCCGGCCCGATCAGCACGACGGGCCTGCCCGCAGGCCCGCCGCGCAGCGCCGCCAGGGGGTCGGCGAGCGGCGCCTCTTCGTCACAAAAGACCAGGAGGCGGTCGTCCCCCATGTCCGCGAGCCACCGGTCCAAGGTCTGCGGGTCATCCAAGGTCGGCAGGCTGAGAAGGCCGCATTGCTCCGCCGCCTCGATCGCATTGGCCTCCATGCGCTCCAGATTGACGCGATTGACCTGCGTGCGACGCGTGATGACGGGCGAGATGCGCGCAACGCCCATCTCTACCGCCTTTTGGATCATGTAATCGAGCCGCGCATGCTTCAGCGGCGCGAACGCATAATCGATCAGACCCGGCGGGTCTTGCGGCCGAGTCGCCTCTTCCGCGATCAGGCGCACCTCGCGCTTTCCGCCTTCGGCGCGGCGCGCGCGCCATTCCCCGTCCCGGCCATTGAAGAGCAGGATGGCGCCGCCCACGGGCAGGCGGATCACGCCCCCCACATAATGGGCCTGCTGCGGCGCCAGGGCGACCGTCTGGCCTTCGTAAAGATCATCGGGAACGAACAGGCGTTGGATCCGGCCCTCGCTCACTTCTTCTCTCCAGCGGCATCGAATTGCTTGAGATAGGCGATCAGGTCTGCGCGCTCATTGGCCGGCTTGATGCCGAAAAAGGCCATGCGCCCGGCCGGCGCCACCGCCTTCGGGTTGGCGAGATAGGCATCGAGCGTCGCCTCGTCCCATACCTTGCCCTCGGCCCCGCCGGCTTTGAGGTCGTCGGAATAGACGAAGCCCGGATATTGGGCCCATTTGGCCCCAACGATCCCATTGAGCGGCGGGCCGACCTTCGCCTTCGCCCCGGGACCGACCGCATGGCAGGCCATGCACTTCATGAAAGCCTTCTCGCCCTTGGCGACATCGGGATCGGCGAGGGCGGGGGTGGCGCACAGGAGAGCCAGCGAAACAAGGATCAGACGTGTCATGGAGCCCTAGAGATCATGGAGAGGGGACGTGGACAACCCGACGTGTCGGCGCACCCGGTTCAGGCGGGCCGAGCGACGTCCAGATGCCCCTTCAGCCCATCAAGCGCGCAAATGACGGCGGCCGCGCTGATCTCGCGCAGATCGATCTCTCCCGGCGGGGGGCGCAAGCCGGTGACACAGGGATTGCGCGGCCCGGTCACCTCCAGGGCCGTCGGCCCGAACAGGCCGATGCTGGGCACGCCAAGCGCGCCGGCAATGTGCAGCATGCCCGAATCATTGCCCAGGAACAGGGTCGCGCTGGCCAGTTGGAAGACCGCATCTTCCAGAGGCGTGCGCGTGAAATCACGAATGGGCGCGGCGGCGGCGATCACCTCAACCATGGCCTGTTCCTTCGGCCCGCCCAAGACCCAGACTTCCCAGCCACGCACCGCGAAGGACCGCGCCACCTCGGCAAATCGCTCCGCAGGCCACAATCTGCGGTCGTTATAGGCCCCGGGCGCCAGGGCGAGCACGGGCGCGCCGGGGCCACCGGCCAGCACCTCGCACTGCCAGCGGGCAAGCTCTGCCGGAGGCACCACCATGTGCGGCGGCAGAAGCGGCCCGCATCCCTCCAATCCCTCGGGAGATGCGAGGGCACAGACTCTTTCGGTCTCGCCGTGGAGGCGCCGGTCTCCGAATTGCGGGCGATTGATGAGCCCGACCCGACCCTCGCCGAACCAGCCCACGCGCTCGGGGATGCCGGCGAGAAATGGCACGATCGCGGATTTGAAGGTGCGGCTCACCACATAGACGCAGCGATAGTGCTGCGCCCGCAGGCGCGCGGCCAGCCGCAGCTTCTCCCGAACGCCCAGCCGTCCGTGGGGCGTGTCGTCCACGAAGGCGGCCCGCAAGACCGGCACGAACGGCACGATGCGATGGGTGGGACTGCGGCACAGGAAATCTATGGCGACGCCGGAATGGCGCGCGGCCACGTGGCGCGCGAGGGCGAAGCAGCGCACATGGTCGCCGATCCCGCCAAAGCCCACGATCAAAAACGCATCGCCGGCCCGGGACGCGGCGCCCCCGTCTTCTATCATTCTACCACCTCACGCGCCTTAACCCCTGACCGCACATGTGCTTAAGGTCAAGGGGCCTCACGTGCCGCAGCCTCGCCTTTGGCTTGGGTTTGCTTGGCCAGCGCCTCCAGGTCGCTCTCCATCTGCGCCTGTCCCTTGGGATCCAGCACGGGTGGGCGCGGAATGTCCGGCGCGGTGGTCGCGAGATTGGGGAACTGCCCTGCCGGCGCCTGGGGCACGTCCGGCTCTTTCGGGCCAAACATGGAAAACACGCCCTCTCCCGCGCAGCCGGTCAAGAGTGCGAGAGCGCACACCAGCGCAGCCAGCCGTTTCGCCCGTCCCCGAACCTGCGTTCGAGATTGAGAGCCGTGTGACAATGGGACCTCCCTGGACCAACACTCATCCTGCGCCGAACATCGGCTCGGTGCGAGCGCGCCCCTCGCCCACCGCCTTTCACCCCGCTAATATGCCCGAAGCAGGAAACGCAATACAGAGCCGCGTGTTCTTTTGGAACATCAGGCTGCAAGGATAGCGCATGTCGGCCAAGCAGGAAGTCACGACCGAAGTCCGTCCGCCAAAGCTCGACATGGATGCCTTCGCGAACAATCTCGCGCAGCTGGTGGAAGAGGGCGGGAAGGCGCTGGCCGCCTATATCCGTCCGCGCGAGGCCGGCAAGAAGGACGAACTTGCCAACGATGTCGCGGACGCGGTCCGCACCATCGGCAATGTCGCGGAATATTGGCTGTCCGATCCGCAGCGCGCGGTGGAGGCGCAGGCGCGCCTGATGACCGGCTACATGGGTGTGTGGACCTCGGCGCTGAAGAAAATGTCCGGCGAGGCAGCGGAGCCCGTGGTGAAGCCCGACAGCCGGGACGCCCGCTTCAAGGACGAGGAATGGTCCACCAATCCCTTCTTCGACGCGCTGAAGCAGACCTATCTCGTCACCACCCATTGGGCGGACGCGATGGTTCAAGAGGCGGACGGCCTCGACCCCCATGTGAAGCACAAGGCGGAATTCCTGGTCCGCCAGCTCTCCAATGCCATTTCCCCTTCGAATTTCATCCTGACCAATCCCGAACTGCTGCGCGAGACGGTCAATTCGTCGGGTGAAAATCTCGTCCGGGGCATGAAGAACCTCACCCAGGACCTGATCGAGGGGAATGGCGACCTTCGCATCCGCCAGACGGACATGTCCGCCTTCCAGGTCGGCCGGAACCTCGCCCTGACCCCGGGCAAGGTAATCTTCGAAACCGACCTCATGCAGCTGATCCAGTATGAGGCGACGACGCCGAGCGTGAAGAAGGTGCCGGTTCTCATCGTGCCGCCCTGGATCAACAAATTCTATATTCTCGATCTCACGCCCGAAAAATCCTACATCAAGTGGCTGGTGGACCAGGGATTGACGGTCTTCGTCATTTCCTGGGTCAATCCCGATGCCCGTCAGGCCAAGAAGGGCTTCGACGATTACATGCGCGATGGAATCCTGGCGGCGCTGGATGTCGCGCTGCGGGTGACCGGGGAACCCCAGGCCCATATGGTCGGCTATTGCGTCGGCGGCACGCTCTTGGCGGTGACGCTGGCCTACATGGCCGGCACCGGCGACACGCGCGCGGCGAGCGCCACCTTCCTCACCACGCAGATCGACTTCACCCATGCGGGTGACCTCAAGGTCTTCGTGGACGAAGAACAATTGAGCGTGCTCGAACGCCGCATGAAGGAGCTCGGCTATCTCGAAGGCAAGAAGATGGCCAGCGCCTTCAACATGCTGCGTTCCAACGACCTGATCTGGCCCTATGTGGTCAACAATTACATGAAGGGAAAGGCGCCCTTCCCGTTCGACCTCTTGTTCTGGAACGCGGATTCGACCCGCATGCCGGCGGCGAACCATTCCTATTATCTGCGCAATTGCTACCTGGAGAACAACATCGCCAAGGGCAAGGCGGAGATCGCCGGCGTGCGCATCGACATGAGCAAGGTCACGCTGCCGGTCTATGACCTCGCGACCCGCGAAGACCATATCGCCCCGCCCCGCTCGGCCTTCATCGGCGCCGGGCTGATGTCCGGCCCGGTGCGCTATGTGCTGGCGGGCTCGGGCCATATTGCCGGCGTGGTCAATCCGCCGGCAAAGAAGAAATACCAATATTGGACCGGCGGGCCCGTGACCGGGGACTATGAGGACTGGCTCGCCGCCGCGCAGGAGCATGGCGGCTCCTGGTGGCCGGATTGGATGGCGTGGTTCTCGTCACTCCACCCGGAGGAGACCCCGGCCCGCGCCATCGGCGGCGGCGTCTTCAATGCCATCGAGGACGCGCCGGGGCGGTATGTCCTGGAGAAGTCGTAGGCGCTCCGGGCTTCATCGCGCGGCCCTCTGGTCCGCCTGTCCCCGCGGGCTTTCACCCGCGGAGACAGAGGGTCAGACGTCGGTCAGTCGAAGGTCGCCGAGGTGGTGTCGCTCTTGCGATTGTAGCGGATGGTGATCTTCTCGACCGTGCACAGGTCGATATTGCGCCAATATGCGGCGGAATTGTCGTCCGCATAGACGACCTTCAAATCCCACTTGCAGGTCTTGTCGCCGCGCTCGAATTCGATATCCCAAGAATCACCGTCCTCCAGGATATCCTTGCCCAGAACGTCCTCTTCCCAATCGTTGGACTTTGTGGGCGAGACATAGACATGGCTGATGTCATAGCCGGTCTTGTTGACCAGCTCGAAATCCTGCTTCGCGGCCAAGGCCGGCGTCACGCAAAAGGCCGCGAACACCAGCGCGGCGCCGAACACGGAACGTGTCATCGATAACCCCCAGAACCGGCGCACGGCCCGCATGCCCCCACGGGCGGTCGCCTTCGGTCAGATCCGGCCGGGAGCGTATGCCCCGGCTTGCGCTGTTCAACAAGATGCCGGGGCTACGTCAAGCCCGGCATCCCGGCCTGGATCCAAAAACCGCGCGGGAGGCTCAGATTTCGAACGCCTCGCCCGACGCCGGGACCAGCACACGGACATCATGCCCGGCCAGCGCGGACGTGAAGCCGGACGCATCCTGCACCAGCGGGGGGAAGGAGGCATAGTGGCAAGGGACGACGGTCTTGACCGAGAGGAAGCGGCGCACCGCGAGCGCGGCGGTCTCAGGCCCCATGGTGAAGCGGTCACCGATCGGAACAAAGGCGATATCAGGCCGGTGTATCTCGCTCAACAGGGCCATGTCCGAGAATATGTCGGTATCACCAAGGTGCCATACTACCGGTTCGCCGGGTGCCTTCACGATCAGGCCATTGGAATTTCCAAGATACGTCGGATTGGCCCCCCCGCCCCCCGAGGAATGATCCGCCCGCACCATCGACACCTTGAAGCCCCCGACATCGATGGTTCCGCCGGTGTTCATCATCTGGAGCTGGTCCAGGCCCTGCCCGCCGAGGAAGGCGCAGATCTCCGCATTGGCGACGACGGGAACGCCGGTCCCCTTCACGATCTCCACCGTATCGCCCAGGTGATCGCCATGGCCGTGGGTCAGGAGAATATGCGTTACACCCGCGATCGCGGCGGACTTTTCGCCCTTAAATCCGGGATTGCCGGTGAAAAACGGGTCGATCAGGACGACCTTGTCGGCAAAGTCCAGCCGGAAGGCCGCGTGTCCGAACCAGGTGATCTTCATGGCGCAACCCCTAGAGGCGAATGTGACCGCGCTGCCCATGCAGCGCGGCGGAGGATGCCCCAAGCCCCCCACGCCGCGCAACGCTTGCCCGCGAGCCCCCGTTCCCTCGTGCCTCCCGTCCGGCGCCGCGCCATGTTAGCCATGCGCCATGAGTGCCTCGCATGACCCGGCGCCGGCCGCCATCCTTGCCCTCGCGGACCTCGCGCCGCTGCTGCCCGCGCGCGGCGGCCTGATCGGGCTTGATCTCGGCACCAAGACCATCGGCGTCGCCGCCGCCGATCCCGACCGCATGCTCGCGACCATCATCGAGACGGTGAAACGCACGAAATTCACCGCCGATGCCGAGCGCCTGATCGCGCTGGCCAACGAACGCAAGGCTGTCGCCTTCATCCTCGGCCTGCCGTTGAACATGGATGGCAGCGAAGGCCCGCGCGCCCAGGCCACACGGGCTTTCGCCCGCAATTTCGCGCGCATGAGCGGCCGCCCCATCGGCCTGTGGGACGAGCGCCTCTCCACCGCCGCGGTCGAACGGGTGCTCGTGGAAGCGGACGTGAGTCGCGGGCGCCGGGCGGCGGTCATCGACCAGCATGCGGCCGCCTATATTCTCGACGGCGCCTTGAATTTCCTGCGCCACCGCGCCGCGATGGCGGTCCAGGCGCCGGAGGAAAAAAGCTGAACACGCCACCGCGTGTGATTCGTCTCCGGTTTGCTCCCCTCCCGTTCCCTCTCGCCTCCCCTCACCGTCCCGCTCTGGGACAGCCCCCTTCCGACGCGATTGCCCAATGCTGATTTTCAACGCCCTCATCCCCGTCGCATTGATCGTCGCGCTCGGCTATGGCCTGCGCCACACGGTGCTGAAGGATCCCGGTCATTGGTACGGGATGGAGCAACTCACCTATTATGTGCTCTTTCCCGCCCTCCTGGTGGTCTCCGGGGCCAAGGCGGATCTCTCGACGGTGAGCTTTGCGGGCGTCGTCGGCGCCTATGCCATCACGCTCTGCATCCTGTTTGGCCTGTTGGTGGCCATCCGGCCGCTCCTGATGGAACGGATGGACCTGTCGGGGCCGGCGTTCACTTCGGTCGCCCAGGGCGTGCTGCGCTGGAACTCCTACCTCGCCTTGGCCATCGCCGACGGCCTTTACGGCGCCGAGGGGGTGGCGGTCGCGGCCATCGCGCTGACGAGCCTCGTGCCCCTGGTCAATGTGATGGTGGTCTGGCTGCTCGCCCGTCACGCCAGCGCGACTCCGCCTCGACTGAGGGAGGTGGGCCGGCAGATCCTTCAGAATCCGCTCATCATTTCCTGCGCCATCGGCATGGGACTCAATGCGAGCGGGCTGCATCTCCCGGCCGTGCTGGTGGATCTCGGCAACATTCTCGGCCGCGCCTCGCTCGCTATCGGCATCCTTGTGGTCGGCAGCGGTCTCAGCCTGCGCGGCCTTGCGACTCCCAGCCGCGCGACGGTCCTCACCCTGGTTCTCAACCTCGTCGCGCGTCCCGCCATCACCCTCGCCATTGGCCTCGCTTTCGGCCTCAAGGGAGTCGAACTCGGCACCATCACTTTGCTCGCGGCCGTACCTTCCGCGCCTGCAGGCTATGTGCTGGCGCGGAAGATGGGAGGAGACGCGCCCTTGCTGGCGCAGATACTCACGCTGCAATTGCTGGGAAGCGCAATCACCTTGCCGCTGGTCGCCTATGTCGCGACGGTGGCGGGACGCTAGCGCGGCTTCCGAACGGATTGCATCGCGACCCGATCGGAAAAAACGTCCTCTACCAACAATTAAGCGGCTAACCCGCCATCAGTTTCTCGCGGGCCGCCTCAGCGGCCCCAGCAGGTGCCCCAATAGCCGTATCCGCGATTGTCCGTCTCGTGCCAGCAAGATGCGGGCACGAGCACCGGCACCACCGGCTGCACCACCACCTGGGGAACCACCACCGGTTGGACGACGACCGGCTGCACGACAACCTGCGGCACCACAAATTGAGGCGCCGCGAGGACCATGCCGGGAATGTAAACGGAAGGCGGAACATTAAGCGGCGTGTAGAGCGGCCCCGCGACATAGCTTCCGCCCCAGCCGCAACTCCAGCACCCCACCTGCGTCACAGGCGAGGCGAGCTGCGCATCGAACCGGCCAAGACCGGTTCCGATGGCCCCGGCCAGCGCCGGAGTGCCCGCAAGGGCGCCAAGCCCGAGGATGATCCCCATGACCGAAAGCGACCGCTTCACCATGCTGAAATCCTCCGGGGTCGGCGAACGCGACCGGACATGCGAAAACGCCGTCGAACGCGCACCGACGGCCTCCACATTATGAGCTTCATGCGCCTGGAAGCCAAACCGTATCGCTTCCGTTACGGGTGGTATCGGGCGCAGCTTGAGCGAAGCCTGCGGTCAGCGCTTGCGGGCGGACGCGGCAATCATTAAACGGTCGGGCCTGTCATGACAGCCTCATCGCCCTTCACCCTCCATCGCCGCCACCTGATCGGAATCGAAGGGCTGTCCGCCGAGGAAATCAGCGGCCTGCTCGACCTCGCCGAGGAATTCGTCGATCTGAACCGCCAGATCGAGAAGAAGCGGACCACGCTGCGCGGTCGGACCCAGATCAACCTGTTCTTCGAAGCCTCGACCCGCACGCAGTCCTCGTTCGAGATTGCCGGAAAGCGGCTCGGCGCGGACGTGATGAACATGTCGGTGGGCAATTCCTCGGTGAAGAAGGGGGAAACCCTGATCGACACCGCCATGACGCTCAACGCCATGCACCCCGACATCCTGGTGGTGCGCCACCACGCCTCCGGCGCCGTCGCATTGCTGGCGCGCAAGGTGGATTGCTGCGTCGTGAATGCCGGTGACGGCGCCCACGAGCATCCCACCCAGGCGCTGCTGGACGCCCTCACCATCCGCCGCAACAAAGGCCGCATCGAAGGCCTCACCGTCGCCATTTGCGGCGACGTCATGCACTCGCGTGTGGCGCGCTCCAACATGTTGCTGCTGTCCACCATGGGCGCCCGCGTGCGCGTGGTGGCGCCCTCCTCGCTGCTGCCGGCCGGTATCGACCAATATGGGGTCGAGGTGCATCGCAGCATGGAGAGCGGGCTGGCAGACGCGGATATCGTCATGATGCTGCGCCTTCAGCGCGAGCGCATGGCGGGCTCCTTCATTCCGTCGGTGAAGGAATATTTCCACTATTTTGGCCTTGATGAAGCCAAGCTGCGCCGCGCCAAGCCGGACGCGTTGGTGATGCATCCCGGCCCCATGAACCGGGGCGTTGAGATCGATTCCGCCGTGGCCGACGGGCCGCAATCGCTGATCCGGGAACAAGTTGAGATGGGCGTGGCCGTCCGCATGGCGGTGCTCGATGTCCTGGCGCGGAAACTGCCCAATGCGTGAGATTGGCCGAGGCCCCGAGCCCCATCCCCTGATGCTGGTGAATGCGCGCGTGGTGGATCCCTCGCGCGGCTCCGACTTTCACGGCGACGTCCTGTTGTCCGAGGGTCTCATTCGCGACGCCGCCTTCGGCCTTGCGGCCGGCGGCATCCCCGAGGGCGCCGAGGTGGTGGACTGCAAGGGCGCGGTGGTCGCGCCAGGTCTCGTCGACATGCGGGCCTTCATCGGCGAGCCGGGGGCGGAGCATCGAGAAACTCTGGCCTCCGCCAGTCATGCGGCGGCAGCGGGCGGCGTCACCACCATTGCCTGCCAGCCGGACACCGACCCGGCTGTGGACGACCCGGCCATCGTCGATTTCATCCTGCGCCGCGCCCGCGATACCGCCGTCGTGCGGGTGCACCCCATGGCGGCGCTCACCAAGGGGCGGCGGGGCGAAGAGTTGACCGAGATCGGCCTGTTGCAGGCGGCGGGTGCGGTCGCCTTCACCGACGGTGCACGCTCCTTGGCGAGCGCGCAGGTGATGCGCCGGGCCCTCACCTATGCGCGCGACTTCGACGCGCTCATTGCCCACCACACCGAAGACGCCACCATGTCCGGTGGCGCCATGAACGAAGGCGCGTTCGCCTCGCGCCTCGGACTGCCCGGTATCCCCAAGGCCGCCGAGACGATTGTCCTTGAGCGCGACCTGCGGCTCGTCGCGGGGACCCGCGGGCGTTATCACGCGGCGTCGCTAACCTGCGAGGATTCGCTGGAGGTGCTGGCGCGCGCCAAGCATGCCGGCCTTCCCGTGACGGCCGCCGCAAGCATCAATCATCTCTCATTCAATGAAATGGACGTTGGCGAATACCGCACCTATTTCAAGCTGTCCCCGCCTCTGCGCGCCGAGGACGACCGCAAGGCGCTCATCCGTGCCCTCGCCGCCGGACTGATTGACGTCGTCGTGTCGGATCACAATCCGCAAGACGTCGAGATGAAGCGATTGCCGTTCGCGGAGGCAGAGCCCGGTGCCATCGGGCTTGAAACCCTGCTGCCGGCGGCCTTGCGGCTGGTGCATTCCGACGAGATCGACCTCGTGAACCTGTTGCGTGCCCTATCCACCCGGCCCGCCGAGTTGCTGGGATTGCGCGCCGGCACCTTGCGGCCGGGGGCCCCCGCCGACGTGGTTGTGTTCGACCCGGATCTGCCCTGGGTCCTCGATCCCGCTTTGCTGAACTCGCGCTCCCGCAACACGCCGTTCGACGAAGCCCGTCTGTCCGGCCGTGTGCTGCGCACCATCGTTGCCGGCCGCACCGTCTACGAATACGTTTGACGGGAAGAAGCAGGGAGCTCCCATGATTGTCCCGGATTGGTCGCTCCCGGTGCCCATCGGCTTGGCGGTGCTGGCTTTCGGCTATCTTCTCGGGTCCATTCCCTTTGGAATCCTGGTTACTCGCTTCGCCGGCACGGCCGATATCCGCACCATCGGTTCTGGAAACATCGGCGCGACCAATGTGTTGCGCACCGGAAGGAAGGATCTCGCCGCCGCTACGCTGCTGGGCGATGCGCTCAAGGGCACCGTGGCGGTTCTGGCGGCGCGCGCCCTGTTCGGGGAAGAGGCTGCCATGGTCGCCGGCGTCGGGGCGTTCGCTGGGCATCTGTGGCCAGTTTGGCTTAAATTCAAGGGCGGCAAGGGCGTCGCTACCTTTCTCGGCATTGCGATCGCTCTGTCCTGGCCAAGCGCCGTGGTGTTCGCCATCTGCTGGATCGCCATCGCCGCCCTCACCCGTTATTCCTCGCTGTCGGCCTTGGTGGCCTCGGTTGCGACGCCGGTCAGCGCCGCATTGATGGGGAACACGCTCGCGGCTCTGTTCCTCACCGGCCTTGCGGTGATGTTGTGGGTCAAGCATCGGGCCAATATCCGGCGGCTGATGGCTGGCACCGAAGGTCGCATCGGCGCCAAGGCCGCGACCCGCTCTGATCCCGCGCCATGACCCTTCGCGGCGCCCGGCTCACCGATGCCCAGCGCCTCGATTGGTTGCGTCTGATCCGCACTGAGCAGGTCGGCCCGCGCACGTTCCGTGCCTTGATCAATCAGTTCGGCTCGGCGGCAGCCGCCCTCGACGCTCTGCCGGATCTTGCACGCCGGGGTGGCCGTGGATCGTCTCTTCACACACCGAGCCGCAGCGCATGCGAGGATGAGCTTGCCGCCCTGAGCCGCCTCGGGGGACGGCTCGTGGTGAGCAATGATTCGGATTATCCCCCGGCCTTGCGTGTGCTCGACGATGCGCCGCCAATTCTCGCGGTTCGCGGATCAGCCGCTTTGCTCGCCGCGCCGAAGGTCGCCATTGTCGGCGCGCGCAACGCATCTGCCGCCGGCCGGACCATGGCCCAACGGCTCGCCCGCGAGATCGCGGAAGGCGGCTACGCTATCGTTTCCGGCCTGGCACGCGGCATAGACGCGGCAGCGCATGCCGCATCCCTGGAACTCGGCACAATCGGTGTCTTCGCCGGGGGCCTTGCCCGCCCCTACCCGCCCGAAAATATCCCTCTGATCGAGGAAATCGCGGCGAAGGGGGCGCTGGTATCGGAAATGCCGTTGGCCTGGGAACCGCGTGCGCGGGATTTCCCCAGGCGCAACCGCCTCGTCTCCGGCATGTCGCTAGGCGTTGTGGTTGTGGAGGCCGCGGAGCGATCGGGCTCCCTCATCACCGCGCGTCTCGCCGCCGAGCAGGGGCGCGAGGTGTTCGCGGTGCCGGGGTCACCGCTCGATCCGCGCGCGGGCGGATCCAACAAGCTCTTGAAGTCCGGCGCGACCCTGGTGACCGAGGCCTCGGATGTGCTGGATACGCTCTCGCCTCTCTTGCTGCATGTGCCTGTGGGCGACATGGAGGCGCCTGCACCTCCGCCGGCGCGCGGGGCGCCGAGCGAAGATGCACGTGCCCGAATCATCGAGCTGCTTGGTCCCGTCCCCACCTATCCGGATGAGATCGTACGGCTGTCCGGCACCGACGCGTGCGAGGTGCAGATCGTCCTGCTCGAACTCGACTTGGCGGGCCGGCTGGAGCGTCATGCCGGTGGCGCCGTCTCGATCTTGCCCTGATCGAGGATTATCGGCACGTCCGCCTTTTATCATCTCAGCCGGCTTCAGGTTACGGGAGGGTCCGGGGGATTGGCCCCGTGGGATAGACCGCGCGCCTCCAGGCGGGTCATGTCGAGGAGATAAGCGAGGGTTCCGAGCCGATGGGCCCGCGCCAGCCGCGACAATTCCGCCGTCAGCGCCGCCACATAGGCGGCAAACTCCCCAACCTCCGGCCCAGACTTCGGGACAGACCCACGCGCCATTCACTCGCTCCCCTGACAAAGCGGAATTCCCGTCAATCCTCAAGGTTGTTCGTTTTTTAGCAAGCTACCCAGAGTTGCATTTCGACTCACATCTCCGCTAACCTGCGGTATCGCCAGTGATTTGACAGGCGGGCCGTCCCACCCCATGTTGCCGGCGCCGCGAGGGGCCGCGGCGTTCTCATGAGACACTTCGCGATGCAGGTCGTCATCGTCGAATCGCCTGCCAAGGCGAAGACGATCAATAAATATCTCGGTCCGGATTATGAGGTGATTGCCTCGTACGGGCATGTCCGTGATCTCCCGTCCAAGGATGGCTCGGTTGATCCCGACGCCGATTTCCGGATGCTGTGGGAGGTGGATCCCAAGGCGCAGAAGCGCCTGAATGAGATCGCGCAGGCGGTGAAGAAGGCCGACGGCCTGATTCTGGCCACCGACCCCGACCGCGAGGGCGAGGCCATCTCCTGGCACGTGTTGGAGATCCTGCGCGAGAAGAAGGCGATCAAGGACCAGAAGGTCGAGCGCGTCGTTTTCAACGCGATCACCAAGCAGGCAGTGCTGGATGCCATGCGGGCGCCGCGCGCCATCGACGTCGCCTTGGTGGATGCCTACCTCGCGCGCCGCGCCCTGGACTATCTGGTCGGCTTCACCCTTTCGCCCGTCCTGTGGCGCAAGTTGCCGGGCGCGCGTTCGGCCGGCCGGGTCCAGTCGGTGGCATTGCGGCTGGTCTGTGATCGCGAACGCGAAATCGAGACCTTCGTCGCGCGAGAATACTGGTCGATTGTCGCCCAGCTCGCGACGCCACGCGGCGATGCCTTCGAGGCGCGGCTGTCGGGCGCCGATGGCAAGAAGATCACCCGCCTGTCCGTGGGCACGGCAGAGGAGGCCGCCGCCTTCCGCGCGGCGCTGACCGCGGCTGATTTCACTGTGGCCAATGTGGAGGCGAAGCCCCTGCGGCGCCATCCGCAGCCGCCCTTCACCACCTCGACGCTTCAGCAGGAAGCGAGCCGCAAGCTCGGTCTCGCCCCCGCCCGCACCATGCAGCTCGCCCAGCGCCTGTATGAAGGCGTCGATGTGGGCGGCGAGACGGTCGGCCTCATCACCTATATGCGAACCGACGGCGTGGACATGGCGCCGGAAGCGGTCGCGGCCACGCGCCGCGCCATCGGCGCGCAGTTCGGCGAGCGTTATCTTCCCGGCGTTCCGCGCAAGTACACCACCAAGGCCAAGAACGCGCAGGAAGCCCACGAGGCGATCCGCCCGACGGATCCCAGCCGCACGCCGGCCTCTGTGGCGCGCCACCTTGATCCTGAACAGGCGCGCCTCTACGACCTGATCTGGACGCGCACCGTGGCGAGCCAGATGGAGTCGGCGGAGCTGGAACGCACCACCGCCGACATTCGCGCCTTGGCCGGGGGACGCACCTTGGACCTCACGGCCACCGGAACTGTCGTGAAGTTCGACGGCTTCCTCACGCTTTATCGCGAAGGCCGCGACGACGAGGACGAGGACGAGGAGGGCCGCCGCCTTCCCGCCATGAGCGCGGGCGAACGCCTGGACCGCCGCGACATCGTCACCACCCAGCACTTCACCGAGCCGCCGCCGCGCTATTCGGAAGCTTCGCTCGTGAAGCGGATGGAGGAGCTCGGCATCGGCCGCCCCTCCACTTATGCGGCCGTGCTCGCGGTCCTGCGCGACCGCGAATATGTGAAGCTTGAAAAGAAGCGCCTGGTGCCGGAGGACAAGGGACGGCTGGTGACCGCCTTCCTCCAGAGCTTCTTCACCCGCTATGTGGAATATGATTTCACGGCGGACCTCGAAGAGAAGCTGGACCAGGTCTCGGCAGACGAGATCGATTGGAAGCAGGTGCTGCGCGACTTTTGGAGCGAATTCACCCTGGCGGTGGACGCGACAAAGGATCTGCGCGTCTCCCAGGTGCTGGACGCACTGGATGAGATGCTGACGGCTCACATCTTCCCGCCCAGCACGGACGGATCAAATCCTCGCGCCTGCCCCACCTGCGGTACGGGCCGGTTGTCGCTGAAGATGGGCAAGTTCGGCGCCTTCATTGGTTGCTCCAACTATCCCGAATGCCGCTATACGCGCCCCTTGAGCGGCGGGGAGGCTTCCCCCGAGGGGGACGGCATCCGCCGGCTGGGGACCGACCCGGCGAGCGGCCTGGAAGTCACGCTGCGCGACGGGAGATTTGGCGCCTATCTTCAACTTGGAGAGGCCGAAAACGGCGAAAAGCCAAAGCGGTCCAGCCTTCCGAAGGGTCTTGCGCCGGCGGACGTGGATCTGGAAACAGCCATTGCGCTGCTCTCCTTGCCGCGCCCCATCGGCACCCATCCCGAGGATGCCCAGCCAATTCTGGCCGGCATCGGCCGGTTCGGACCCTATATCCAGCACGGCAAAGTTTACGCCAATCTGGACAAGGGCGACGACGTCCTCACCATCGGTCTCAACCGGGCAGTGGTGCTGCTGGCGGAAAAGCAGGCGAAGGGCGGCCGCGGGGGCGCAACGGCCGGGCGATCGCTGGGCGATCATCCCTCGGGCGGGGCGATCACGGTGCGGGCCGGGCGGTTCGGGCCTTACGTCAATCATGGCAAGGTCAATGCGACATTGCCCAAGACGGTCGACCCGGAGACCCTGACGCTCGAACAGGCCATCGCCTTGATTGACGCGAAGGCCGCGACCATGCCGGCGGCAAAGAGCAAGGCCAAGGGCAAGACGGCGGCCGGCGCGAATGGCGACGCCAAGGCTCCGGCCAAAGCGAAAGCCAAGGCCGCGCCCAAGGCGAAAGCGGC
>JBFMAV010000038.1:0-37764 GCA_040755535.1 Pseudomonadota bacterium
CCCTTAAAGGGACGCGAGATCAGGCGTTGCGCAGGCCACGGCGCATGCGGGTCAGGAAAGAAATAGGAAATTTAATCTAGGAATATATTCTATAGCTATTTAAATGCGTTTATCCTCTCCGGTGGTGCAACCATCGGAGGGAGATACGAGATCCATAACCGGGAAGATCGAGAGGTGCTGCGCTTGCGGGCAGACCTTGCCGCCCTTGCCTTTCAGTTCGCGCTGCTGAAGGACTGCATCAGGAGGAAAGCGAATTTCGACCCGAACCAGCCCCGTGTGCCCAGCGGTTTCCGCAATGGAGGTCGCTGGACCAGGGGCCAACTCGGACAACCGGCCCGTCCCCGGCCGCGCGGCAGTCCGCCCGCGGCCCCGCCTGCGCAGGGTCCTTCGGCACTTGCGGCGTCGGGCAATGAACCGCCGCCGCCGCTACGGGTGCGGCCGACCTTTGATGTCGGCTTGCCGGCTCTGCGTGACTCCCCGGTACCGTCGCATCTCCTGGATACGGCCCCGCACGTGCCTGAGCAACGACCTGACCTGCCACGACAGCGCTTCCGGTCGGTGCGTCTCGTCGCGCAATGGGCGGCAGGAATAGCTCTGCGGTCGGGCGTCGATCCTCGCCGGCTCGTGTTGCATGTGCTCGCAGAAGGCGCCCACTGGCTTGTTCAGGAGTATTGGCCTTACGTGCAGGAGTTTCTTGAACCGCCGAAGAGTCTAGAGACGCTTCAAAGCGATGTGAAACTCCGTCGACCTGGAACAGAGGTTCATCATATCGTGGAGCAAACCGACGCCGCGCGCGAAGGGTATGCGCGGGCATTGATCGATCACCCGGTAAACTTGGTACGAATTTCCACTTTGCGGCATTGGCGGGTTACGGCCTGGTATCAAACACGCAGAGAAGACCTCGGGGGGCAAACCCCAAGGGCTTTTCTGCGCGGCAAGCCCTGGCACGTCAGATATGAGCTTGGCCTTATTGCCCTTCGCGAAAATGGAGTTCTTAACAAATGAAAAGAGCTCTCGGAAAAGCTACGGAAACTGAACTTAGGGATGAGTTTATTAAAATTTGTCTTGAGCAGGAGAACACTGATTATGACTTCGAAATTGAGAAGAACAATCAACTCTACCAGAAAATGGCTGCGGTGGTGGACGAACTGAAGCGGCGGCCGGGGGATGGGCGGCATTTGCTGTTGCCGCTGTTCGAGCATGAGAGCCTTCAGGTGCGCCTAAGGGCGGCGAAGAATGCGTTTGCCTTGGATCCGGTGGGCGCGCGCCGCGTGCTTCAGTGGTTAAGGGAGACGCGCCCCGACCATTATGGGATGGATGCGGGAACGATGTTGGCGTTGATTGATGCGGGGTATTTTACGCCGGCATAGAGCGTGAACGGGGAATTCGTCTCCAGATTGATATAGAGCGATTCACGACCCGTATCGGAAGACGTTTTTGCTCCGATACGGGTCGAACGCACGCGGGGTCGATCGCGCTGCCCGTTCTGCCGAGCGCAGTCCCATCAGGAGGATTGACCCAGAGCGGCCCCAGCCGCACGCAAAGGGTATGAGTTGGTCTTGATAGATCGCCCGGCGAAGTTGGTGCGAATTTCCACTTTGCGCCAGTGGCGCGTTACGGCCTGATACCAAACACTCAGAGAAGCATTCGGAGGGCAAACCGCAAGGGCCTATCTGCGTGGAAAGCCCTGGTACGTCCGATATGAGGTGCCCTGCGCGCCCCGAGCGAAACTGGGGTTCTCATCAAATGAAAAAGGCGCTCACGAAATTCTCAGATACTGAACTTCGGGATGAATTTATCAGAGTTTGCCTCGAGCAGGAAAAGACAGACGACTTTGATATTAAAAATCTCAATCGCCTTTTCCACCAGATGGCTGCCGCGGTCGAAGAGCTGAAGCGAGGGCCCGGAGATGCGCGGCGCTTGCTATTGCCGCTGTTCGAGCATGAAAGCCTTCAGGTGCGCCTGAGGGCGGCGAAGAATGCGTTCGCCTTGGACCCGGTGGGCGCGCGCCGCGTGCTTCAGTGGCTGCGGGAGACGCAGCAATATCCTCATGGGATGGACGCGGGAATGATGCTGGCCGCCATCGATGCCGGGGAATTTATTCCGACCTGAAGCGGGGCCGCTGGGCGTCGTCCTCGATGTTATCCAGTCCGGGTGTGCCGCCCGGGCCGGCCCTACCGCGTGCGGAAAATTTCCACGCCCACGTCGCCGAAGACGCCGGTGATGGGCGCGCCGGGCTTGTGAACCACCACGCGCACCTGCTCGATCAGCGGGAAATGGTCCAGCACGCGCATGGCGATGCGCTCCGCCAGTGTCTCGATCAGTTGGACCGGATCGTCCTCCACCACCGCCTGCACATGCTCATATACGTCCTGGTAGGAGACGGTGAGCGCGATGTCGTCGGCCCAGGCGGCGGGGCGGGTGTCGTGCCACCAATCCACATCCACCACGAACCGCTGGCCGATCGCCTGCTCGGCGGATTTCGCGCCGTGATGGGCGAAGAATTGCAAACCGCGCAGGAAGATGCGGTCGCTGCGTCCCGGCGCGGCGGCGGGGGAGGGCGCGCTCTGCGGGAGGGCGAGCGCGTCGGGGTCGGAGGGATCGATCATGGCGTCGGGCCGAAAGCGAGGGGTGGGCGGAAAGCGTAAGCAGTCCCCATGTCGCCGCATGGGGAAACGGGATCATCCCTCAAGCGCCGGGGGACGGCAAACCGAGGCGCGCGCGCACCTCCGCCAGCTTCGCCTCCACCGCCGCGCGGGCGGCTTCGGGCGTGCGGGCGCGGGCACGGGCCGTGCAGATGGGCGCGCCGGCGGGAATGACCGCGCCCGCCGCCAGCCGGTCGCCGACGCCCTCCGGCCAATCGCCGGGCGGGACCATCACGTCGCTCTCGCCATAGAGCAGGCCCGCCGCAGCCACGTCGGGCGGGGCGGGGAGCGCGGCGGGCGGAAGCTTGCCGCCGCAGGCCGCGAGGTGCAGGGCGAGCAGGGGCGGCAGGGGCTCGGTATCGAGGATTTCGAGGCTGGAGCCGGGCCGGGGATTGACCTCCAGCAGCCACCATCCGGCCGGGCCGATGATGACGTCGAACGAGATGAGCCCCACGAGCCCGCACACCTGCGCGATGCGCGCGGCGGCGGCAAGAATGGCCGGGCCGTGCCCGCCGGGCAGCGTGACGGGGCCGACCGCCCCGCCATAGCGGAACGGCTGGGTGGCGCTCGGCGCCGTCCATTGGCGGACCGCGCCCACCACGCGGGAGTCCAGCCCATTGGAGAGCAGGACCAGGGAATAGGTCTCGCCCTCCACCCGCGCCTGTACATAGCTGCCGGGGGCGGGAGGCGTTGCATCCCCCGCCGCGCGCGGGCGCACATGGGACCCGCCGATGCCGCCGATCTGCTTGTCCACCATGGGGCGGGCGAGAAGGTCGCCCGTAGGAGCCTCCAGCGACACGGCGGGGAAGGGAATGCGCAGATGCCCGCACAAGGCCGCGAGGGCGAGCGGGTCCTTCAGCACCCGCACCGTCTCGGCCATGTTGCCGAGGATGGGATTGCGCTCGCCGATGCGCTGCATGAGCGCCGTGTCGTGCTCGAAGCCGCCGCCCAGCACCACCGGCAGGCCGGGGGGCGAGAGGGAGGCGAGCGCCTGGATGAGATCGTCCCCGTCGAAGGCGAGCCCGCCCTTCTTGTGGACCCGCACGCAGCGCGCGGCATGGGCGCAGGTGTCGAGGTCGGCGAACAGGTCGAGCGCAAGGGCCGCGAGACCGGCGCGCTTGGCGCTCGCGGCCAGCGGTCGGGCGGACAGGGCGATGACGGCAAGGTCCATGGGGCTCTCCCGGCCGGGAACGAGGGCCGCGCGCGGCGCGCGGGAGGAAGGCGGCGGCAGGCCGCCGCGCAGGAGCGCCTCAGGCGGCGAGGGCGGCTTTCAGACGTTCGGCATGCTCCGCGAGCACCGCCATGTCTTCCTTGATGCTGGCCGCCGGCTTCATGGGAACGCCCGCGATGCGCGGGATGACGTGGAAGTGGAGATGGAACACCTCCTGGCCGCCCGCCGCCTCGCTGAACTGCATCAAGGTGATGCCGTCGGCGGAAAAGGCGCGCTTCGCCGCCTTGGCGATGGTCTGGGCCGCCTGGACCACATGAGCAAGGTCGTCGGGCGCGATGTCCAGAATGTTGCGGGCGGGCGCCTTGGGTATGACCAGCGTGTGGCCCGGCATGCGGGGCATGATGTCCAGGAAGGCGAAGACGTGGTCGTCCTCATAGATCTTGAAGGCAGGAATCTCCCCGCGCAGGATCTTGGCGAAGATGTTCTGCGGGTCGTAGGCGGGCGTCTCGCGCGGTGTGTCGCTCATGGGGTGCCTCTCGTGCCTCTCCGGGACCTTTGATGTCGCATCGCAGGCGAGGGGCCGGCGGTCAAGGGTGGACGGCGCGCGCTATTGTCCGCGCTGGCTCTGGGATTGGCCGCCGGCCCCGCGGGCGGGACCCTTGGCCTCGCGCGCATGCACCTCCTCCTTCACCGTCACGCCCATGCCCTTCAGCATGGTGACGGCGGGAGAATCGAGCCCGATGGCGACGCGCACATAATGGTCGGTGGCGCACAGCGAGGGGCCGCAATCGAAGGCGATCCAGCCGATGCGCGGCACATGAGCCTCGGCCCATTCACGCGCCGTGCCGTGCCCGTCCTCCTGCGCCACATAGCCGCTCACGTGACGGCAGGGAATGCCGAGCGACTGGGCGCACGCAGTGAACAGATGGGTGATCCCGCCGGGACAGCCGGTCTTCGCCTTCAGCACCTCCGCCGCACTCAGCGGCACGGCGGCGAGCGCGCGGGGCGCTTCGTCCACTTCGGCGTGGATGATGCTCATGAGCGCGTGCAGGCGGCCAAGATCGTCGCTCGCCGCATCGAGCACGAGGCGCGCGAACGCCGCGATCTCGGCAGTCGCGGCGGTGAGAGGGGTGGGGCGCAGGAACAGGGAAGGGGGGAAGCGTTCCAGCGTGCCGCGCACGATGCCGGACGTGTCCTGCGTCTCCACTTCGCCCGAGGCGGTCAGCACGATGCGCTCGCCCGGCGCTTCCACGGTGAAGGTGTGGGTGAGGTTCCCGAACGCGTCCTCGTGGGGATAGAGGCGGCAGTCCGGCTCCACGTCCAGCGACCAGCGCTGGACATATTGGCCGTCATGGTTGCGCGGCGTGACGCGCAAGAGCGCGATGGCCGTGCGCACGCCCGGCTCCAGCGCATGGACGATTTCCTGTCGAACCCGTACGCGCATCGCGTCCTCTTGCCGGGCGGCGATCGTCCGGGCCGTCCGCCCCAGGACGGCCCGGTTCCTGAACCCTGGTTAGAGCCGTGCGGCGGGCGGCGCAACCGCCGCCGGCCGACCTCAGGTGAGATACTGATCCGTGATTTCCGCCCCGAGCTTGTTGTTGTCGGAGATGAAGTCCGAGATGAATTCGTGCAGCCCGGTGTGGAACACGTCGTCGATGGTCTGATTGGTCAGCCGCGCCCGGATCGAGCGGGCAAGGCGCTGGGAGGGACCCTGGCGGCCATAGAGGTCGGCAATGTCGTCCAGCGCGTTGGTGAGATTCTCATAGCAACTGGCGAGCGAGCGCGGCATGGCGCGGTTCAGGATCAGCAAATCCGCCACCAGCCAGGGCTTCACCGAGTCGCGATAGACCCAATGGAAGGCGGTCAGCGCCGAGACCGAGCGCAGGATCGAGGACCACTGGAAGTAATCGAGCGGCCCGCCCACCTTTTCCTCGTCGGGCAGCAGCACGTGATACTTCACGTCGAGGATGCGGGCGGTATTGTCTGCGCGCTCCACATGCACGCCGGTGCGCGCGAACCAGAAGGCGTCGTTGCGCAGCATGGTGCGGTGCATGGCGCCGTCGAAGCGCAGCGAGGTTTCCTTCACGAAGGCGAGGAAGCGGGTGAGTTCCTCGCGCGTCAGGGCCCGGTCCGGGAAGCCGCGCAGCTCGATCCAGGACGCGTTGATGGCGTCCCACATTTCCGAGGTGAGCGCGGTGCGCACCGAGCGGGCATTGGTGCGCGCCACCTCGAAGCAGTTGCGGATCGAGGTGGGATTCTCCGGGTCGAGGGCGAGGAAGGAGACCACATTCTCCTCGGTCGCATTCTCGATCGGCCCGTGCTTCTCGATGAAGGGATCGGCGCAGCCGGCGGTGAGCAGGACCGAGCTCCATTCATTGGTGGAGCCGCCATAGGTGACCGGCAGGTAGGAGAGGCGCTGTGCGACGTCCAGGATGCGGGCGAGGCAGTCCGCCCGCTCCACGTAGCGGGCCAGCCAGTAGATGTTATCGGCGGTACGGGAGAGCATTGGGGGGCTCGTCTGTCCAATGTCGGGTTGCGGCGCGCGGGCGCGCCGGGCTCAGGCGTCGAGGACCCAGGTGTCCTTCGTGCCGCCGCCTTGGCTGGAATTCACCACCAGGGACCCTTCCTTCATGGCGACCCGGGTGAGGCCGCCCGGCACGATCCGCACCCGGTCGGAGCCGGAGAGGATGAAGGGGCGCAGGTCCACATGGCGGGGCGCCACGCCCTCGTCCACGAGGGTCGGGCAGGTGGAGAGGGCGAGCGTCGGCTGGGCGATGAAATTGTCGGGGTCGTGCTTGAGCTTGGCGCGGAACACTTCGATCTGCGCCTTGTCGGACTTCGGCCCCACCAGCATGCCGTAGCCGCCGGAGCCGTGGACCTCCTTCACCACCAGTTCCTCCAGGTGGTCGAGCACATATTTCAGGTGCTCGGGCTCCCGGCAGCGCCAGGTGGGCACGTTGGGCAGGATGGGCTCCTCGCCGAGATAGAAGCGGATGATTTCCGGCATGTAGGAATAGACCGCCTTGTCGTCGGCGACGCCGGTGCCCACCGCATTGGTGAGGGTGACGTTGCCAGCCTGATAGGCGCTCATGAGGCCCGGCACGCCGAGCACGCTGTCGGGACGGAAGGCAAGGGGGTCGAGGAAGTCGTCGTCGAGGCGGCGATAGATCACATCCACCCGCTTCGGCCCCTCGGTGGTGCGCATGAACACCACATTGTCCTTCACGAAGAGGTCGCGCCCTTCCACGAGGTCCACGCCCAGTTTGTCGGCGAGGAAGGAGTGCTCGTAATAGGCGGAATTATAGATGCCGGGCGTGAGGATCGCGACATTCGGCTCCGACCCGCCGCGTGGCGAGAGCGACTTCAGCGTCGCCAGCAGGTCGTCGGCATATTTGTCGACCGGCGCCACCTTGTGCATGGAGAAGAGCTCGGGGAACAGGCGCAGCATGATCTCGCGGTTCTCCAGCATGTAGGAGACGCCGGACGGGGTGCGCGCATTGTCTTCCAGCACATAGAAGGTGTCGGGATCGGTGCGCACGATGTCGATGCCCGCGATATGGACATAGAGGTCGTGCGGCACGCGCTGGCCATTCATCTCGGGGCGGAAGGCCGGATTCTTATAGACGAGGTCTTCCGGTACGATGCCGGCGCGCAGCACGTCGCGCTTGGAATAGACGTCCTTGATGTAAAGGTTCAGCGCCTTCACCCGCTGTTCCAGACCCTTGGCGAGTCCGGCCCATTCGGTATTGGTGATGATGCGCGGAACGATGTCGAAGGGGATGAGGCGTTCCTGGGAATTTTGTTCCCCGTAAACCGCGAAGGTGATGCCGATGCGGCGGAAAATGAATTCCGCCTCCTTGCGGCGCTGGTCCAGAACCTCGCGCGGCACCTTGTCCAGCCACGCCGACAGAGTTTCGTAGGCGGGACGGATGTCGCCGTCCTCTCCGCTCATCTCATCGAAAATACGCCGCATCGGGACTGACACTCCGCTTTGCCTCAGCCTATGTACAAACATCGTGCCAAGGGAAGAGGAAAGCGCGGGTTTTCCGCGCGTGTGACAACCGGGCAGGTTAGGTTGAACAAAAGCTGAGCAGTCACCAGGTAGGTGCCTGCGTACCGGGCAAGGAGATGAACATGAGTGAGGCAGGCGGCGCGCAGCCGGTCACGGCGGCACTTCTTGTGATCGGCGACGAGATTCTCTCCGGCCGGACCAAGGACAAGAATATCGGTCACATCGCCGAGCGCCTGACCGAAATCGGCATCGACCTGAAGCAGGTGCGCGTCGTGCCGGACGAGGAAGAGGAGATCGTCGAGGCGCTGAACGCGCTGCGCGCGCGCTTCGATTACGTCTTCACCACCGGCGGCATCGGCCCCACGCACGATGACATCACCGCGGATGCAGTAGCCAAGGCGTTCGGCGTCTCCATCGACGTGGACCCGCGTGCCCGCGCCATGCTGCTGGAATATATCCCCGAGGATCAGCTCAACGAGGCCCGCCTGCGCATGGCCCGCATTCCAGATGGCGCCGACCTGATCGTCAATTCCGTCTCGAAGGCGCCCGGCTTTCGCATCGGCAACGTGCATGTGATGGCCGGCGTGCCGCGCATCATGCATGCCATGCTGGAGGCCATCATCCCGACGCTGCGCACCGGGACGCCCATGCTGTCGCGCACGGTTCTGGCAAATGCCAAGGAAGGCGACATCGCGACGGCGCTCGCGGAAATCGCCCGGCAGTTCCCCGATGCGGTGATCGGCTCCTACCCCTTCATGGATGACAGCGGGCCGAACACCAATATCGTGGTGCGCTCGCGCTCGGCGGATCGGCTGGAGCAGGTGGCCGCCCTGGTGGAGGCCATGGTCGCGCGACGCTAGAGCATGCGCCGATCAGCCTGCGCCGCAGGCTGGTCGGATCACGCATTCTCTATCAATAGTTTAGAGACTGATTCACCGATCAGGTTGATTCAGCCTGATCGGACCAGGCCCTAAAGGCGGCGCCCGAGCCAAGTCGGCTTCGAGACCGCGCCGCCGCCTGCGCGCCCACGCCGCCATTGCGTCTTCACGGGGGAACGCCAAAATGAAAGGGAGCCTTCCTTTTGCGTTCCCCTCCAGGAGCCGCCATGACCAGCCCTAAATTCGGCCGCGCCCAGCCCTTCACGCGCCTCGAAGACCCCGCTCTGCTGACCGGCGCGGGGCGCTTCGTGTCCGACGCTGCCGTGGCGGTCGGGGCGGCGGCGGCTTTCGTGGTGCGCTCGCCCCATGCCCATGCGGGCTTTTCCTTCGGCAATCTGGAGGAGGTGCGTGCGCTGCCGGGGGTGCGCCTTGTCCTGACCCATGCGGACGTGGCCGGGTTCGGCGACCTGCCGCTCGGCGCCACGGTGCCGGTGGTCGGGGAAAAGCATATGTGGCATCCGCGCCGGCCGATCCTGGCGGAGGCGGTGGTCCGTCATGTGGGGGACGCGGTCGCCTTCATCGTCGCCGACACGCTCGATTCTGCGAAGGACGCGGCGGAGGCGATGGAGATCGACTGGGACCCGCGCGAAGTGGTGGCCGACATGGAGGCGGCGCTGGAAGAGAGCGCGCCGCCGGTCTGGCCCGAGCGCGGCCACAACCGGGCCTTCACCAGCGAGGTGGGCGAGGCCGAGCCCGTGGATGCCGCCTTCGCCCGCGCCGACCGGGTGGTGCGGCTGCGGATCGTCAACAATCGCGTGGTGACCAATTATCTGGAGCCGCGCGGGGTGCTGGCCGAGGTGGAGGAGAGTGGCCGCGTGCGCCTCACCCTCGGCAGCCAGGGCAGCCATCGCCTGCGGGATGCGGTGGTGAAGATGCTGCGCTGGTCGCGCGAGGATCTGCGCGTCATCACCCCCGATGTGGGCGGCGGGTTCGGCACCAAGATGTTTCCCTTCGCGGAATATCCGCTTGCGGCGCTGGCGGCACGACGTCTCGACGCGCCGGTGGCCTGGATCGGCGACCGCAGCGAGCATTTCCAGTCCGACAGCCACGGGCGCGACAACATCACGACCGCTGAGTTGGCCCTCGACAAGGACGGACGTTTCTTGGCGCTGAGGGTCGAGACCCTCGCCAATATGGGCGCCTATCTCAGCTTCTACGGCCCCTTCGTCCCTGTGGGCGGGGCGCGCATGCTGCCCGGCGTCTATGACATTCCCGCCTTTCATGCCCGCGTCCATGGTGTGCTCACGAATACCGTGCCTGTGGATGCCTATCGCGGCGCGGGGCGGCCCGAGGCCGCTTATGTGATCGAGCGCCTCGTGGATGCGGCGGCCCGCGAGAGCGGCATTGCCCCCGAGGAGCTGCGGCGGCGCAATTTCGTGCCGCCGTCCGCCATGCCCTACCGCACCGCGTCCGGCCGCCTCTATGACAGCGGCGAGTTCGACGGCCACATGACGCGGGCGTTGGAGGTGGCGGACCATGCCGGCTTTGCCGCCCGCGCGCAGGCGGCGCAGGCCAAGGGCAAGCTGCGGGGCTTCGGCTTTGCCACCTATATCGAGGCCTGCGGCGGCGGCTCGCCCGAGCCCGCTTATCTGAAGCTGGAGCGGGATGGGCGGGTGCGCCTGCGCATTGGCTCCCAGGCGAGCGGGCAGGGGCACAAGACCGCTTATGCCCATCTCGCCGCCGCCCATCTGCGCGTGCCGCTGGACCAGGTGGACGTGCTCCAGGGCGATACGGACGATCTGGCGGAAGGCCACGGCACGGGCGGCTCGCGCTCCATTCCCGTGGGTGGCGCGGCGGTGGCGGGCGCGGCGCGCGGACTTGCGGAGAAGCTGCGATCCCTCGCGGCGGACGCGCTCGAGGCTGACCCCGCCGACATGGAACTGGTGGATGGCGGCGCGGAAGTCGCCGGCACCGACCGCCGCCTCACCTTCGCGGAACTCGCCGCCTTGCCGCAGGCCACCGACGAGCGCCTGAGCGCGCAGGACGCCTTCACTCCGCCCGAGGCAACCTATCCCAATGGCACCCATGCCTGCGAGGTGGAGATCGACCCCGCCACCGGCGAGGTGACGCTGCTCTCCTACGTGGTGGTGGATGATTTCGGCGCCGTGGTCACCCCCGCCTTGCTGGAAGGCCAGGTGCAGGGCGGCGTCGTGCAGGGCATCGGTCAGGCGCTGCTGGAGCGCACCGTCTTCGATTCCGAAGGCCAGTTGCTGACCGCGAGCTTCATGGATTATGCGCTGCCGCGCGCCATGGATATTCCCCCGCTGCGGTTCGAGATGCGCAACGTGCCCTGCACCACGAATCCGCTTGGCGTGAAGGGGGCGGGGGAGGCGGGGGCCATCGGCTCCTGCCCGGCGGTGATGAATGCGGTGGTGGATGCGCTGTGGCGCGGCTGCGGCATCGCCCATCTCGACATGCCGGCGACGCCTGCGGCGGTGCACGCCGCGATCCAAGAGGCGTCGCGCGCGGCCGCGTGAGGGCGGATGCTTCCCATCGTCGCGCAAGCGTGAGCGATGCGGGGCTAGCCGCCCTCGCGAGGGGCGGTTAAGGCAAGGGTCCTGACCTTAGTTTGGAGCTGTTCCATGCGCGCTCTCCTCGTCGCCGGCCTTCTCGTTCCCTTTGTCGCGGGCGTTGCCTTCGCCCAGTCTGACGTCATCAAGCAGCGCAAGGCGATGATGAGCGCCGTGGGCGATCAGACCAAGATCGGCGCGGCCATCCTGAAGGGCGAGCAACCCTATGACCCGGCCAAGGCCGCGGCCATCTTCAAGTCCTTCACCGATGCCTCGACCTTCAACACCTTGTTCCCGGACGGCTCGGACAAGGGCGACACCAAGGCCGCCCCGGCGATCTGGAGCGACCGCGCGGGCTTTGACGCGCAGATGGCGAAGTTCAATGCCGCCGTCCAGCAGGGCCTGCCGCAAATCGGCACCGAGGCCGGCTTCAAGACCGCGTTCCAGAACGTGGCCGCCACCTGCCGCACCTGCCACAGCACCTATCAGGCGCGCTGAAGCTTTTTTTTCATCCTGTTGTTCGGGGCCGGAGCGATCCGGCCCCTTTGCGTTTCACATGCGCGAAATGGCCAAGGCGAGGCCCGCCGCCAGCGCGAAGATCACCAGAGCCAGCCAGAGGGGGGCGATGCGCGGGCCGGCCATGGCCAGCGGCAGGCGCTTCATGCCCGTCACCATGGGCCGCACCAGATCGTGCCGCTTGACGATGGCATAAGCGAACACCGCCAGCACATGCAGCACCACGGCGGCGAGGATCAGGTTGAAGTTGAACTCGTGAATCTCGGTCAGGGTATCGGACAGGCCCGGGCCGACCAGATAGGCGAGCGGCCCATCGGTGAAGATCCCGTCATTGGAGAACAGGCCGGTTCCCACCTGGATCGCCACCAAGGCGAGGAGCGCCAGCACCATGAGGCCGCCGGCCGCATTATGGCCGATCTCTGTGTCCGGCTCGCGCCGGGTGAAATGGGCGAGATGGCCGAGCGCGGCCACCGGAGACTTCACGAAGCGCGCGAAGCGGGCGGTGTCGCTGCCGATGAAGCCCCAGAGGATGCGGAACACGAGCAGCGCGATGACCGCGTAGCCGCAGCGGAAATGCCAGTCGATCCAGCCATTCTCCGCCGTCACATAGGCGCCGATGATGAGCGCCACGAGGGTCCAGTGGAACAGGCGCGTGGGCGCGTCCCACACTTTCACCCAATGCGTCTTCTGCGGGTCCGCGAGCGCCATCCTGTCCTCCCTCGTCGCGCGGCATTGAAAGCGGGCGGCGCTGAAAGCGCAAGCGTTGCTGCGGCGCACAAATGCGCGATCCGACCCGCTCAGATTCAGCTAACAGGTTAAATTTCCGTGTCTTTTGTAACATTCCTTAAGCTTGCGTGCGGTGGTCCCCGCCTGGGGGGTGGCTCGCGCGCGCAGCATTCCAACGTTGCATGACTCACACGCAGCGGGCCGGGCTATACGGGCGGTGGCCGCGTTGCGTCGAAAGCCTCCCATGAACATCCCCCTCGGCATCCTCCTTCAGCTGTGCGCCACCTTGTCCTTCGCGGGCATGCAGGCGCTGGTGCGCGGCGTCGCGGACGCGGTGCCGAGCGGCGAAGTGGTGTTCGCCCGCAGCGCCATCGGCATGGTGCCGCTTCTGGTGTGGCTGGCCTGGCGCGGGGAATTGCGCGCGCTCGCGACCCGCAATGTGGGCGGGCACCTGGTGCGCGGCGGCGTCGGCGTCGTCTCCATGTGGCTCGGCTTCGTGGCGCTCTCCTTCATTCCTTTGGCTGAGGCGGTGGCCTTTTCCTACGTGACGCCGCTGGTGGCGGTGATCCTCGCGGCTTTGGTGCTGCGCGAGACGGTGCCGTCCTATCGCTGGGTCGCGGTGGGGCTGGGGCTCGGTGGCATCGTGCTCATGCTCATGCCCCTGTTCTCCGCCCATGGCCTTGCGGCGGAAGGGGCCTATATCGGCGTCGGCTGCGCGCTCGGCGGCGCGGTTCTGGCCGGGGTGGCGGTGACGCAGGTGCGGCGCCTGACCCTGACCGAATCGACCGGCGCCATCGTCTTCTATTTCTCGCTGGTGGCCAGCCTCGCGAGCCTTGTCACCTTGCCCTGGTGGACCCTGCCGAGCCTGGAGGATGCGCTGGCGCTCGTCGCGCTCGGCCTGCTGGGCGGCGTGGGGCAGATCTTCCTCACCGCCGCGAACCGCGTGGCGCCGGCCTCCGTGGTGGCGCCGTTCAATTATGCGACGCTGCTCTGGGCGGTGCTGTTCGGCGCGCTGTTCTTCCGCGAATGGCCGCATGCTTTGGTGTTCTGCGGCTCGGCGCTGGTGGTGGCGTCGGGCGCGGGCATCGCGCTGCGGGAGCGCCAGGTGGAACGCCGCGCCCGTTCGCGCAGCGTGCCCTGAGGACGCTCAGAACGCCTTGAAGGTGATGATGGTGCGGGTGTCCTGGATGCCCGCAATGACCTGCACCTTCTCATTCACGAAATGGCCGATATCGGTGCCGGCGGGCACATAGAATTTCACCAGCAGGTCGAAGTCCCCGGCGGTGGAATAGATTTCGGAGGCGATCTCCGCGTCCGCGATGGCGTTGGCCACCTCGTAGGACCGGCCGAGCTGGCATTTGATCTGCATGAAGAAGGGGATCATCGGCGCCTCCGCTGGCCGGGCAGGAGCACCCCTCCGGCGCGCGCAAGGTGGACAAAACCCGTCCACCTTTCAAGGGCCGCCCTCGCGTCGCGCGCCTTGCCATATTAGATGTGGGTTTCCCCGTCCCGTCCGCCGGCATCATGCCGCGGCCTCTCCCTTGGAGCCTGCCGTGACCCGCGCCGCCATCCCCATCGCCCTGACCATTGCCGGCTCGGATTCCGGGGGCGGCGCCGGCATCCAGGCGGACCTTAAAACCTTCTCCGCGCTCGGCTGCTATGGCGCCAGCGTGATCACCGCGCTGACCGCCCAGAACACGCTCGGCGTCACCGCCATCCACGATGTGCCGCCCGATATGATCGCGGCGCAGATGGACGCGGTGTTCGACGATCTGGATGTGCGCGCGGTGAAGATCGGCATGCTCTCGCGTCCGCCCGCCATCGCCGCGGTGGCGGCGGGGCTCGCGCGCTGGCCCGGCGCGCCCATCGTGCTCGATCCGGTGATGGTGGCAACCTCCGGCGCGCGCCTGCTGGAGGATGCGGCGGTGGAAAGCCTGCTGGAGTTGCTGGTGCCGCGTGCCGTCGTCATCACGCCCAATTTGCCGGAGGCGGCGGCGCTGCTCGGCCGGCCGGTGGCCGAGAGCGAGGCGCAGATGGAGGCGCAAGGCGCTGCGCTCTTGGCGCGCGGCGCCCGCGCGGTTCTCATGAAGGGCGGGCATTCCGACGGGCCGGACAGCGTGGACCTGCTGGTAAGCGCCGAGGGCATCACACGCTTTCCCGCGCCCCGCACCACGACGCGCAACACCCATGGCACGGGGTGCACGCTCTCGTCCGCCATCGCGGCGGGTCTCGCCCAGGGTTTCACGCTGGAGGAGGCGGTGGCCAAGGCCAAACGCTATATCACCGGTGCCATCGCCGCAGCCGATGAGCTGCATGTGGGGCGGGGGCATGGGCCGGTGCATCATTTCTTCGATCTCTGGGGCTGAGTCGCGCCTGTCGCTGCGGCCGTCTCTGCGGGCGGCGACCCCATCCCGCCTTGAGGCCGCGCGGTTCGCGCCCGGGCATTTGGTGCGGCGCGGGAAGATCGCTATTGTACGGAACAGCGAACGCACGTTCGGAAAAAGGAAACGGAATGGCGCGGGAACGCTCAGGCGAGCGCAATCTGGAACACGGCGCCCAGGTGATCACCGGGCAATTGGGCAAGACCATCCAACGCCTGCGGAAAGCCTATAATCTTTCGCTGTCCGAATTGTCCGAGCAATCGGGCGTGGCCAAATCCATCATCAGCCAGATTGAGCGCAACGAGACCAATCCCACCCTCGCCACGGTGTGGCGGCTGTCCCAGGCGCTCGACATGTCGGTGGAGCGCGTGCTCGCCTCGTCCGAAGACGCCCCCTTCGTGGAGAAGCTCTCGCGCGCCGACACGCCTCTGCTGGTGTCCGACGACGGGCTCTGCCGCCTGTCCATCATCGGCTGGATCAAGACCGTGGAATGGCTGCAATACTACGATTTCCACGCCGAGCCGGGCGGAGAGTTGGAGTCCGACGGCCACCAGCGCGGTGCCATCGAATGCCTGAGCGTGCTGGAGGGCGCGCTGGAAGTGGACGTGGCGGGCGCGGTGGAGAGTGTCAAAGCGGGCGAGACGCTGCGCTATCGCTGCGACCGTCGCCATGTGATCCGCAATGTGGGCGCGGTTCCCGCCCACGCCTTCATGGTCTGCATGATGAAGGCGGCGGTTCTGGACTGAGGCGCCAGGTAATGCCCCGCCCGAACCGTCAGCCTGCCATTAGAGCATGCGCCGATCAGCCAGCACCGCAGGCAGATCGGATCACGCATTCTCTTTCCATAGTTTAGAGGGCGATTCACCCATCAGATTGTTTCAATCTGATGGGATCGCGCTCTAGCGCCAATGGACGCACTTGGACGTGTGACCGATCCCCGGATTGAAGGAATTGCTGGGATCGAGACAGCGATAGTGATCCACCAGCGACGGCTTCGCGTGATACAGATGCCCGACATTGTGTTCGGCGGGATATTCGGCGCCGCGCGCGTCCAGCAGCGTCCACATCTCATGCTCGACCGCCATCGGGTCTAGGCCTGCCTTGACGACATAATCCTGGTGGAAGACCTGGCAGAAGAAGTGCCCGTAATAGAGCTTGTGCAGCAGCTTGGACTCCAGCTCCGGCGGAAGCTGCTCGCGCCAGTGCAGTTCGTTGCGCGGAAGGGCGACATCCAGCGCGACGATGTCTGACACCGTGCGCGGGTGGACCGCGCGATAGCGGATCGCGGCCCCGGCGGTGGCGAAGCGCAGCAGAAAGGCCTTTTGGCCTTCCTCGGGAGTGCATTCGAAGAAGGCGCCGTCGGCGGAGGGGAACAAGCCCTCCAGATAGGCCCGGGCTTCCTCGATTCCTTCGTCCGCCATCTTCAGCATCAGATGATGCTCGTAGCGATCCCGATACGCATAGAGCCGCTTGGGCAGGTAGCGCGGGATGAGCCGCGTCGCGAGGTGCAGCAGCCAGTCCGAGGGGTTCTTCGGCAGAAAGCTGAAGCGGGTGCAGAAGGCATCAAACCGGCCCTTGAGCGCGAAGAACAGGGGTAGCCGCTTCGTCCCCAGATAGAGAATCGAGAGCACCGTGTCCTTTCCGTACTGCTCCGCAATGTCGAATGCCTCGCGATGGAGATATTCGCCTTCGACGGGCAGGTCGCGGAAGGTGCCGAGGATATGCCGGCGGATGCGAGTCAGTTCGTCCGGGTTGTTGGTGCCGATATAGAAGACGGTTTTGCGCGCTTCCTTTGGAAACGTGTCGAGCCGCACCGCGAGGATCATGACCTTTCCCGCGCTGCCGGCCGCTTCGAACAGGCGCTTGGGATCGGCATTGAAACGGGCCGGGGAGGGCTCGTCGATCCGGCGCACATGCGTCTGGTAATCGTGGTCCGAGCAGTGGCGGGCGGGGTCGTCCTCCACGTCGCCGGGCTGGAAGTCGCCGGCCTCCACCCGCGCGAGGATGGTCTCGGGATCATCGCCGAGGCGGATTCCCAAGTGATTGACGAGATGGACCTGCCGGTTCTCGTCCAACTGTGCATAGAGCGTCATTTGCGTGAAGGCGGGGCCGCGATGGATCAGCGCGCCGCCGGAATTGTTGCAGACGCCACCGAAGACCGAGGCGCCGATGCAGGAGGAGCCGATCACCGAATGGGGATTGCGGCCGATGGCCTCCAACCTTTCCTCCAGTTCGTAGAGGGTGGCGCCCGGCAGGCAGACCACCTGTTCCCCCTGCTTGATGAGATGGATTTTCGCCAATCGCATCGTGTTGATGATCACGATGTCCCGGTCGTAGGTGTCGCCGTCCGGCGTGGAGCCGCCGGTCAGGCCGGTATTGGCCGCCTGCATCAACACGATCTTGCCCGCCTGGGCGCAGGCGTTGAGCACCCGCCACATCTCCACCAGCGAACCCGGCCGCACCACCGCCAGCGCCGGCCCATCGCCGAAGCGGAAGCCCTTTCGGAACCGCTGCGTGGCGCGCGGGTCGATCAGGACATTCGCACGCCCGACCAGGTTTTCCAGGGTCGAGACAAAGGTGTCGTTTGATGGCGCAGCCGCGCCCGCGTGAGACTGGACCATGCAGACCCCCCGACCTGTGTCCTGATGGCGCCGCAGACCACACTGGCGCGCCGCATCCGCCAGATGCGCGTCTATAGCTAGACGCTATCCGCGACGGTTCAACGGCGATTTTCGGTATGACGGTCCCGTCGCGCGCCGGGCCTGGACCCCCGCCCGCTGAGGGCGCCGCCGGCCTGGCTGATCAATAGACGTCCCGGCAATAGCGGTGCTCGGTCGCGAGCGTGTCGAGCGTATCGCCCCCCAGGATGTCGGCGAGGGCCTGATCGACCGCCGGCGCCATTCCATTGAGACTGCCGCAGACATAGATTGCCGCGCCCTCCCGCACCCAGGCGGCGATATCGTCGGCCTTGGCCCTCACCACATCCTGCACATGGATGCGCTCCGCCTGATCGCGTGAGAAGGCAAGGTCGAGGCGCGCGAGGCCGCCGGAACTCGTCCAGGCCGTCAGCTCGTCGCGGAAGTAAAAATCCGCCGCGCGGTTGCGCTCGCCGAAGATCAGCCAGTTGCGGTCATGTCCGGCATGGATGCGGGCTTTGAGATGGGCGCGCAGGCCGGCCAGTCCCGTGCCGTTGCCGATCAGGATCAGGCCCCGCCCGTCCGCCGGGCCATGGAAGGCGGGGTTGGCGCGCAGGCGTGCCTCAACCGCGCCGCCCTCGGTGAGATGCTGGGTGAGCCAGCCCGAGCCGAGACCGAGCGTGCCGTCGGCGGCGCGGGTCTGGCGCACCAGGATTTCCACGCGCCCATCCGCCGGGATGGAGGCGATGGAATATTCGCGCGTGGGCAGGGGGAGGAGGGCGTCCGCGATGGATTGGGGCGCGCCCTCAAGGGTGGCCGGCAGGATGGAGCGGGCGAGAACATCGCCCAGCGCCTCGGTGCGGCCCTGGAGCTGGACGGGTTCCGTTCCCGACAGCCCTGCCGCGGCGAGCCGCGCGGCGACGGCGTCGGGCGCGTTGCGGGGGCGGACCTCCAGCACGTCACCGGCCTGCCACATGGCCGCTTGCTCTCGCGTCATGGCGAGATGGAAGGTGGGCAGGCCGACGCTGCCGGGATTGAGATGACGGCGCAGCGCGAGATGCCAGGTTTCGAATTCTCGCTCGGGCGCAGGGGCGAACCCATGGGCGAGCGGCGATCCGGCAAGCTCGCCGAGTCGCGCGTGCCATTGCTGGAGGGCCTGCGCGTCCTCCTTGTCCATCTCGATGCGCGCGAACAGCGGCGTCGCGCCCTTGGCGCGCAGCCAGTCGTCCAGCGCCCGGCCGAAGCCGCAGAATTGCTCATAGGTCCGGTCGCCCAAGGCGAGGACGCCATAATCGAGCGCGGCGAGGCCCGCGTCTGCGCGCTCCATGCGCCGCGCGAAGGCGCGGGCCTGATCTGGAGGCTCGCCCTCGCCGAAGGTGGAAACCACGAACAGCGCCTTGCGTGCCGCGCCGAAGGCATCCGGCCCGAGGCTCGCGAGCGGGGCGACCGTGACCGGAAGACCGCTCGCCTGGAGCGCGCCCGCGCTCTGCCAGGCGAGGCGCTCGGCGGTGCCGCTCTGGCTCGCAAAGGCGATGAGAACCGGCGCATCTCCGGCCGGGAGCGGCGCGACGCCGCGCGCCGCCTGGCGGGCGAGGCGCTTCTTCTTGCGCCGGTCGAGATAGAGCAGCCAGCCGGTGACCGCAAACAGCGGCATCAGCAGGCTCGCCACCATCATGAGGATCAGCCCCGGCAGGCCGAAATAGCTGCCCGCATGCAGCACGAAGATGCTGGCCATGAGCTTTTGCCCGAACGGCAGGTCGTCATAACGCCGATGCTCGCGCACGCTGCCGTTGGGGTCGAGGACGAGGGTGTTGTTGGCCCGCTCATGGGCGGGGTCCGGGGTCTGGTAGCTGATGGTGAGGGTCTGCGCATTGCCCTGGGGCAGGCGCAGCGTGGCGGTGGAATAGCCGCCGCTTTCCTTCAGGAAGACCGCCCAGAGCCTGGGGATGTCGAGCGCCGGGCGCGGCGGTCCGCCCGCTCCGCCCCCTTGGCCGCGTGGTCCTCCACCTTGCGCCGGCGCACCCGGTGCACCCGCCGCAGCTTGTCCTTGGGGGCCTTGTCCTTGTCCTCCCTGTCCTTGTGGGCGCTGCTGGCCTGGGCCACCCTGGCCCATCTGCTGCGGGCGCGGCGTTCCGGTCAGATCGAACAGCGCGCCGCGATACCAGTCATAGGACCAATAGAGTCCCGTCAGGGAGGCGAGCAGATAGAAGGGCAGGACCCACGTTCCGATCACCGAATGCAGATCCCAGAACAGGGCGCGGCCGCGCTTGGACAGGTCCAGCGGCAGCCAATTGCGCCAGTCGCGCCAGCGGCGCGGCCAGCGCAGATAGAGGCCGGACAGGGACAGGACGATGAGAGCGATGGTGGAGGCACCGACGATCTGCTTGCCCACATCGCCCGACGCGAGCCAGCGATGGATCTGCATGGTGGTGCGGAAGAAGTCCTGCCCCTCCAGCGCGCCCAGCAGCGCGCCGTCATAGGGGTTCACATAGCGCGTCTCGCCGCGCGGCCCGCCGGCCCCGCCCGGCAAGGGCGCGAGCACCACGCGTGCCGATGTGGCGGGATCGGCCGAGACGGTGAGCGCCGTGAGCGTGCGCCCCGGCGCATTGGCGCGGACCTTCTCCAGCAGCTCCGCCGGAGGCAGCGGGCCGCCCGGCTGGGGCGCCACATGCATGACGCCGGGATTGAGCAGGGACAGGATCTCATGCTCGAACGAGAGCATGCCGCCCGTGACCCCCACCACGGCGAGGACCAGCCCCGCCGTGATGCCCAGGAACCAATGGATCTGGAACCAGACCGCCTTCAACATCCTACTTCACCTGGAACACGAGATTGGCATTGGCGCTGTAGCGCCCATGGGTCGCGGCGGTTTCGCTCTGGCTGTGGCTCACCTTCACCACCCACAGGCCGGGCGCGGTGATCTTCACATGGGCCGTGCCGTCCTTCTCCGCGAGCGCGGTGGTGGCGAACGTGCCCTCGCGGGTGGAGAAGCCGTCATAGGTCGCAAATACGCGCGCCGGGAGCGGCTTCCCGTCGAACAGGACCTGGAGCGCCAATTCCTCGCCCACCTTCGCCTCCGCCGGATTGGTGAGCGGGATGATCTCCAGACGCTCGCCGGCCACGGTGGCGAAACCCGCCGCGCCGGGGGCGAGGTTGACCAGCGCCTTCGACGTATTCTCGGAAAGGGTCGCGGGCTCGCTCGGTCGTCCCGCCTCCTCCCGGGCCGGCCGGGTGCGGGAGATCTTGGCCAGGGCGGCCCCGGGCGTCGCGGCGCTGACGCGGGCGGTGAGGGCCTTGGCGGTCGGGTCTGGCGTGAGGTCCAGCGTGCTCTTCTGCCCGCCCGCGAGGAATTGCAGGCTCACCGCATCCGGCTTCAGCAGGACATCGCCGGTGAAGAAGACCTCGGTCAGCAGGACGTCGAGGGGGATCTGCGCATCCTTCGGCGCTCCCGGCTTCACCACTAGGTCATGGGCCGTGGCGGACACCGTCAGCAGGGCGCCCGCGCAGGCGAAGAGCGCGAGCAGGGTGCGGCGCGCGGGCGCGCCACGCTTTGCAGGGGAGGGCAGCATGGACACCTCGATCTGAGCGGGCCGTCCGACCCGCCCGCGACAGGCGGATCGGGGCGGATGCTGTTCCGGCAAAACCTTGCGGAGCCGGAAAAGCAACGTGCCACATATCAACGCGGTGCCCGGGCAGCAATACGATGCGCTATTCTATGGAACGATTGTAAAGACTTGTTTTTAGACGTTCCAAAATTTGAAGAGAGGCCGCTGGTCTCAAAACGCGAGCGAGAGACGCCCATTGACCGCATTGTCCTGTCCCACATCCGAGAAGGCGCCCGAATAGGCGACACCCAGCGACAAGGTGGAGGACACGCGATAATCGAGCCCAACCCCCAGCAGCGCGGCATTGCGCCCGATGGGCGCGCCAGACACCGTGAAGGGCGCGCTGCCGCTGGCGAAGGCGAGGGTCGCCTGCGGGTTCACATCGCCAAAGGCATATTGCCAGGCGAGGCTGCCGCGCGCGGTCAGCACGCCGCTGCCGAGCGCCACCGACTGGGTGGCGCGCAGGCCGAGCGCGGAGAAGGTGTTGTCCTGGCTCTGCGATGCGCCGGTCAGCGCCGCAGCGCCGCCCGCCTCGGTGAAGCCGCCGAGGTCGAGATGCACATAGGACAGGGCCGCGAAGGGCTCGATCCGGGTGGGGCCGGCCGCGAACCCATAGGCAATCTCGCCGAAGGCCTGGGCGGTGTTGCCGGAATAGTCCGAGGACAGCGCATTCACGAAATTGGGCAGGATGACCGTGCGGCTCGCGGAGAGATCATGCCACGCATAGGCCGCGCCGAGGCGCACAGCGAGATCGCCCCATTGCGCGCCGGCATAGGCGGAGAGGTCGTAGCTCGTCGCGCTGCCGGAGGACGAGGGCGCGTCCAGGCTGTAATTGGACTGGCTGTAGCCCCCCGCAAGGCCCACGCGCCACGTGTCGCCCACCGCGGTGTCGATGCCGCCCACGAGGCCGCCGATGCTGCGGGAGAGTTCGGCCGTGTTGGTGGTGGCATCGGTGCTGCCCCAGCCGCCATAGGCCTGGACCCAGAGCGTGGGCGCCCAGCCGGGCGCGAGCTGGGCGGTGTTCGGGCCGCCGGATGGGGCGGAGCCCGCCGCCTGCCGCAGCCGCGCGCCAACCGCGTCCCGCACATAGGTCGATTGCTGCTGGAGGACGGTTGCGGTCGAGGCATAGATCTGGCCGGACAGCAGGTCGAAGGCGGCGGGCGCGGCCGCCGCGCTCAGCATGGACGCGGATTGCAGGACGCCATTGGTGAGCGGCAAGGAGGCGAGCGCATCGCCCACCGCCTGCTGGTTCGTGGTGCCCTGGAAGCCGGCGAAGGCCGCGCGATCCGGCACCACGGCCGCGGAGAGGGTGGAGCCGGTATTGGTGAGAGCGACATCAAGGAAGGGGAAGGCGGTGCCGAAGGGATCCACCACGGTCGCGAAGCTGCCGGAAATACCCGAGGCCGAGGTGAGGATCGTGTAGGAGGTGAAGGGCTGGACCGCCGCCTCGCTCTGCACGAATTCCAGCGTGCCGCCCAACGTGATGGGACCGCCCGCCACCACAAGGTCGCTTGCCCCGTTGGCCGCCACTTCCACCTGATAGGTGGAACCTGAACCAAAGGTGACGGAGCCGGTGACCTCAGTCGCGCCGATGCTGTTTCCGGGCGCGACAATGCCGCCGTTCACCAGATTGCCGACAAGGGTGCCGGTGCCCTTCAACGTTCCGGTGTTCGCGACATCGCCGACGATGGTGCCGTTGTTGGTGAGCTTGCCGCGATTGTCGATGCTGCTCAGAAGCGTGCCGCGATTGTCGATGGTGCCGTGCGAGGTGAGCGTGGCATTCACCGACTGGAAGGTGCCCTCATTGGTGAGCTTGGCGTGGCTCGCGACACTGTAGCCTCCGGAGGAGAGGAACGTGGCGCCGGCCGAAACGGACAGGTCGCCCACCAGGGAGCCGGTCAGGGCGAGCGTGCCCCCACCGACTTTCGTCCCGCCGGTATAGGTATTGTCTCCGCCGAGGATCAATACGCCATCGCCCAGCTTGGTGAGCCCGCCGGGGCCGGAAATATTGTTGCTCCACATGTCGATGGCGTTGTAGCCGCCCGCTGAGGCATTCATGGTCACGGTCACGTCGCTGGTGAAGGCGCCATAGCCGCCGGCCGCCGCATAAAGATTGAGCCGCGCCCAGCCGGTCTTGTGGTCGTCCAGCGGCACGCCGGAGGGCAGTTCGGTGGTCGCGATCACCGCGTCGATCTGCGCGTTCGAGAGATACGGGAAGCGGCTCTGGAGAAGCAGATGGGCGTTTTCCGGGACGATGGGCGCCTCTGTCGTTGCTCCCACCGAGGGGAGGTCATAGGTGAGATAGGACACCATGGCCTGGTTCGCCGCCGTGAATTGCGCGGCGGTTGAAAACACACCCGCCGCCATGCATCCCGCGACGTTCGAGGCGCAGGCCGCATAAGGCACGCTCGCGGCAGCGCCGAGCTGGATGCGCAATTCCTCGGACGCCGCCGCCATCTCGGCGGAAAACGTCTCGCCATAGGCACCGGAAAGCCATTGCACCAGATTGAAGGTGGCGATGATCCGACCGCCGATCACATCGAGCGGATAATGCACCCCGAGGATATTGCGGCTGTAGCCGAAGGTCTGCGCGGCCACCACCAGCTCCTGGTAATATTCCGGGAGCAGAACCGCGTAGAGCAGTCCGGTCGTGTAGCCCGCTTCCGAGTGCCCGCTGGGAAAGGAGGGTTCCGGCGCATTGGCGCTCCATTCGCAGGATTGCTGGCACGCCTCCGACGCCGGGAGCGTGGGGAAGGGGCCGGCGGCGGTGGTGCTCCAGGGATTGTTGTAGATCTCGCCGCTGACCAGGAACGGCCGCGGATCGCCCGGGATATTCGTATAGGACGTGGGATAAAGCCCGTAGGCGTTGCCGTAATTGTTCTGCGGGGCGAATTGATATTTCGCTTGGCCTACATAGGTTGTGCTCAGGACATCGTTCAGAAGATCATAGGCGTTCGGCGGTAGTTGGCTGTAATAGGCGAGATTGGCAATAGCGCTGGCGCCGGGAACCATGGCCCAGATATTCCCGCTGACATAATAGGGAACGAAGGGACCCTGTGCGTTGATCGTCGCCAAATTCTGCTGTTCCAGCGTCGACGTGCTGTAGATCTCGATTTCTTTTTGCAGATTGGCCTGGAGCAGGGCCGCGCCTTCGGCGGAGTTCAGAAGCGTGGCGAAGGGGGCCAGCGTGTCCACGCTCTTCTGGCACTGGATGACCTGCTGCCCGCTGTAGCTGTTCTGGCAGGTGGGCGCCTGCGCCTGCGCCAGATCGCCCGATACGATGATCACCCCGCATGTCGCCAGACCAAGCGCAAGGCGCCGCCCAAGCCCCGCGCTGCCATCAATGCTGGTAATGGAAATCGTCTCGCTGTCCGTCATGCTGCACCCCCCGCAGGATGCGGGAGGGTTTGCCTATTCGCACGCGTGAGTCAACGACAGCGCGGCGACGACCGCGCCCTGGACCTCCCGGGTCCGCGCAGCCCCTGGAGTCAACGCTCCACGAACGCCTTTTCGATCACATAATGGCCGGGCTGCGACTGGCTGCCTTCCTGGAAGCCACGGGCCTCCAGAAGCTCCACCACGTCCTTCAGCATTTGCGGGCTGCCGCAAAGCATCAGGCGGTCATTGGCAACATCGATGGGTGGCAGGCCGATATCCTCGAAGATCTTGCCGCTCTCGATCAAGGCGGTGATGCGGCCCTGATGGCGGAACGGCTCGCGCGTCACGGTCGGATAATAGATCAGTTTCTCGCGCACCATCTCGCCGATGAACTCATCGTTCGGCAAGTCCTCGGTGAGATAGTCGTCATAGGCGAGTTCCGCGACGGTGCGGCAGCCATGGACGAGGACGATCTTGTCGAACCGCTCATAGGCGTCCGGGTCCTTCACCACGGAGAGGAAGGGGGCAAGTCCGGTGCCGGTGGAGAGCAGATAGAGCGTCTTGCCGGGCAGCAGGCTGTCCTGCACCAGCGTCCCTGTCGCCTTGCGCCCCACCAGCACCTTGTCGCCCACTTTCAGGTGCTGAAGGCGGGAGGTGAGGGGGCCGTTCGCCACCTTGATGGAGAAGAAGCGCAGGTCTTCCTCATAATTAGCGCTCGCCATGGAATAGGCGCGCAGCAGCGGCTTGCCCTCCACCATGAGCCCGATCATCACGAACTGCCCGTTGATGAAGCGGAAGCCCGGATCGCGGGTGGTGGTGAAGGTGAACAGCCGGTCGGTCCAGTGATGAACGCTGGTGACCGTTTCCTCGTTGAGATTGCTCATGTCGGTGTCGTCGAAGTCCGAGGCGCCGGTCAGCGGGAACCCGATCCCTGCTATTTCCGGTGTTGATCTGTGGTATTTTCGATTTCACCTATAGACCAACGAGGTCACGAACGCCACCTCGGTTCGCACCGATGCGGCGCCGTGTCCCGCAAACGCGTTCCCGCCTCACACTTGCTCGTCGGCGACGCGGAACAGGTAGCGGCCATAGGTGGATTTGCCCAGCGCCGTGGCGCGGGCGCGCAGCTGTTCCTTGTCAATGAAGCCGGATCGGAAAGCGATCTCTTCCGGCGCGGAAATCTTCAAGCCCTGGCGCTGCTCGAGGATCTGAACGAACACGGCCGCCTCGGTCAGGGAATCGGGCGTGCCGGTGTCGAGCCAGGCAAAGCCGCGACCCATCCGGCTCACATGCAGTTCGCCCATATCCAGATAGGCGCGATTGACGTCGGTGATCTCGATCTCGCCCCGCGCGGACGGCTTCACCGCCGCCGCGATGTCGAGCACGCGGTTGTCGTAGAAATACAGGCCGGTGACGGCGAGGTTGGAGCGGGGATTGGCCGGCTTCTCTTCGATCGAGAGCGCGCGTCCTTCCGCATTCATCTCCACGACGCCGTAGCGTTCCGGGTCCTGCACGGCATAGGCGAAGACGGTTGCGCCGGTGGTGCGGGCGGTGGCTTCGGCGAGAAGCTCCGGCAGGCCGTGGCCGAAGTAGAGATTGTCGCCGAGGATCAGGGCGACATGATCGTCGCCCACGAAGTCGCGACCGACGATGAAGGCGTCCGCAAGGCCGCGCGGGCTGTCCTGCACCGCATAGGCGAGGCGGATGCCGAACTGGCCGCCATCGCCCAGCAACTGCCGGAACAGGGCGCTGTCATGGGGCGTGGTGATGATCAGGATGTCCCGGATCCCCGCCATCATGAGCGTGGAGAGGGGATAATAGATCATGGGCTTGTCGTAGACGGGCAGAAGCTGCTTCGACACGACCTGCGTCATGGGGTAGAGGCGGGTGCCGGATCCACCGGCCAGGATGATGCCCTTCACGGGACCTCCAAGATTCAAGGCGCGAGCAGCGCGTCCACCACTTCCCCGGTGCGCGCCTGCCAGGGCGCGGCGCGGTAGCGGAAGGTCTGCTCGAACAGGCTGGACGAAAGTTCGGAGTTGGCGGGCCGGCGCGCGGGCGTCGGGTAGTCGGCGGTGGTGATCGCCGCGACCTCCGGGCTGCGGCCCGTGTGGCGGGCGGCGCGGGCGACGATCTCGCTGGCGAAGCCGTGCCAAGTGGTCGCGCCGGTTCCTGCGAAGTGATAGGTGCCGTAGTGCGCCGTGCCGGCCGCCACCGCATCCGCCACCGCGAACAGCGCCAGGGCGATGTCGCGGGTCGCGGTAGGGCAACCGTGCTGGTCCGCCACCACCGTCAGGCGGTCGCGCTCCCCGGCAAGGCGCAGCATGGTCTTCAGGAAATTGGCGCCGTGGACCCCATAGACCCAGGAGGTCCGCAGGATCACGTGGCGCGGGTTCGCGGCGCGCACGGCGGCCTCGCCCGCGGCCTTGGTGCGGCCATAGACGCCGAGCGGGGCGAGGGGGTCGCTCTCCACATAGGCGCCGGCCTTGGTTCCGTCGAACACATAGTCGGTGGAAATGTGAACCACCGGGATGCCCGCGGCCGCACATTGCGCCGCGATCAGGCCGGGGCCGATGGCATTGCCTTGCTCCGCCGCCTCGGGCTCGCGCTCCGCCTTGTCCACTGCTGTATAGGCGGCGGCATTGAAGACGATGTCGGGCTTTGCCGCCTCGACGGCGCGGGCGAGGGCGGCGCCATCGGTGATGTCGGCCTGCGCCCGGTCGAGCGCGACAATGTCGGTGCCCCGCTCGGCGGCGAGGGCGAGGGTTTCGCGCGCGACCTGGCCGTTGGCGCCGAACATGAGGATACGCATCAGGAGGCAAGCCCCAGGCGCTGGCGGGCATAGCGGGCGCGCAGCGGCTCCCACCAGGCTTCATTGTCCAGATACCACAGGATGGTCTTGCGCAGTCCGCCCTCGAACGTCTCGCGCGGGCTCCAGCCCAGTTCCTGGTTCAGCTTCGTGAAGTCGATGGCATAGCGCGCATCATGGCCGGGACGGTCGGTGACGAAGCGGATCAGGTCCTCGCGCCGGCCGATCTTCGCATCGGGGCGGATCTCGTCGAGCAGGGTGCAGATGGCGCGCACCACGTCGATGTTCCGCCGCTCGCTCGCGCCGCCCACATTGTAGCTCTCGCCGAGCCGACCCTTGGTGGCGATCAGGAACAGGGCCTCCGCGTGATCCTCCACGAACAGCCAGTCGCGCACATTCTCGCCCGTGCCATAGACCGGCAAGGGCGCGCCTTCCAGCGCATTGAGGATGACGAGGGGGATCAGCTTTTCGGGGAAATGGTAAGGACCGTAATTGTTGGAGCAGTTCGACATCACCGCCGGCAGGCCGTAGGTGTGGAACCAGGCGCGCACCAGATGGTCGGAGGCCGCCTTGGAGGCGGAATAGGGGGAGTTCGGCTGATAGGGCGTGTCCTCGCGGAACAGGCCCTCGGCGCCGAGCGTGCCGTACACCTCGTCGGTGGAGATATGATGGAAGCGGAACGCCTCGGCCTCGGCTGCCGGCAGCGCCCGCCAGTAGCGCAGGGCCTCCTGCAGCATGACATACGTGCCGACGATATTGGTCTCGATGAAGGCCGCCGGTCCGTCGATGGAGCGGTCCACATGGGACTCGGCGGCAAGGTGCATGACGAGGTCGGGGCGGAACGACTCCATCGCCGCCTTCACCTGCTCCGCGTCGCAGATGTCGCCGCGCACGAAGCTGTGGCGCGGATTGTCCGCCACCGGCGCGAGCGAGGCCATGTTGCCCGCATAGGTCAGCTTGTCGAAGGTGAGAACCTCGCGGCCGGACGCGATCAGGTGGCGCACCACCGCCGATCCGATGAAGCCTGCACCGCCGGTGACCAGAATACGTTGTGCCATGTCGTCCCCGTGCCCCGTCACGCCATGTCGAACGGGCTGTCGAAATCCTTCAGCCGCGGCAGGACGCGATCCTTGTCCGAGAGGATCGCCTCGGCCACCGGCCAGGTGATGGCGAGATCCGGATCGTCCCACACGATCCCACCCTCGCAGTCCTTCGCGTAGGGGTTGTCCACTTTGTAAAGCACCTTGGTATTGGGCTCCAGGGTGCAGAAAGCGTGGGCAAACCCGCGTGGAACGAACAATTGCTCGCGCCCCTCGGCGGTCAGGGTCGCTCCGCACCATTTGCCATAGGTGGGTGAGCCCTTGCGCAGATCCACCGCCACATCGAACACCGCGCCTTGCACCACGCGCACCAGTTTGGCCTGGGCGAACGGCGGGGTCTGGAAATGCAGGCCACGAATGGTGCCCACCGGCTCGGAGAGGGATTCATTGTCCTGAACGAAGTCGGCGACAATGCCATTGGCTTCCCAGCGCGCCTTCACATAGGTCTCGCTGAAATAGCCGCGCGGATCATTGAACCGGGCCGCCGTCACCAGGATGACGTCGGGAATCTCCAGGCGCGCAAAAGCGGTCATTAGTCTGCAAATCTCTTTTCAGTGAGCGCGCGGACGTTACCCGCGCGGTTCCATGGGGTCAATGAGACCGCTCGCTGCCCCCGGCCGGTCGCCACCGCATGGACAGGCGTGGCCCCATGGTGTTGTGTGACAGCCGGCAGCGCTGAGCACCGGTCGGCGGATAAGCCCTGCTTCTGAAAGTCTGTGTGATGGCGTGCGAAGGATGTCGCGACGGAACAGAGGTGCCGTTCTCCTTTTCCATGGCGTTCCAGCCCATGGTGGATGTGCGCGACCGCAGCATTCTCGCATATGAGGCTTTGGTGCGGGGGCCGGGCGGCGAGCCGGCCGCCCATGTACTGGAGCGGGTCACGGACGCCAACCTCTATCGCTTTGACCAGTCCTGCCGCGTGAAAGCCCTCGAACTTGCCGCCCGCCTCGGCCTTCCGGCGCGCGCGCGGCACGGGCTTTCCATCAACTTCCTGCCCGGCGCCGTCTATGAGCCCGCGGCATGCCTCAAGGTCACGCTGGAGACCGCGCGGCGCCTCGGCCTGCCGGTCAGCCAGATTATTTTCGAAGTGACCGAGCAGGAACGGGTCGTGGACAGCGCGCGCCCGACCTTCATTCTGAAGGAATACCGCCGGCAAGGCTTGCGCACCGCCATCGATGATTTCGGCAGTGGCTATTCGGGCTTGAACCTGCTGACGCAGTTCCAACCCGAAATCCTCAAGCTCGACCTCAATCTGACACGGGGCATCGAGGCGGATCCCGTGCGCCGCGCCATCGTCTCCGGCCTCATCCAGATGAGCGAGGCCCTCGGCATCCTGCTGGTGGCGGAAGGCATCGAAACGGTGGCCGAAATGCAGGCGGTGGCCGCTCTCGGCATTTTCCGCATGCAGGGTTTCCTGTTCGCCCGGCCCGCCTTCGAGCGACTGCCGGAGCCGACGTTTCCCTGACGGCGTCAGGACCGGTTGTAGACGTCCTCCAGGCGGACGATGTCGTCCTCGCCAAGATAGGAGCCGGTCTGCACCTCGATCAGTTCGAGCGGAATGCGGCCCGGATTGGCGAGGCGATGCACTTCGCCCATGGGGATATAGGTTGACTGGGTCTCATGCAGCGCGAAGCTGCGCTCTCCCAACGTGACCTCGGCGGTGCCACGCACCACCACCCAATGTTCTGAGCGGTGATGATGCTTCTGGAGCGAAAGCTTGGCGCCGGGCTCCACCATGATCTTCTTCACATGGAACCGCTCGCCTCGGCACACCGTCTCATAGGTGCCCCATGGCCGGTGGATCTTGAGATGTTCGTCCGCCGCGCGCACGCCATCGGCCTTGAGCGCCGCCACCAGGGCCTTCACGTCCTGGCTGCGATCGGACGGCATGACCAGCACCGCATCCTCGGTGGCAATGACCGAGACTCCATGGAGGCCGATGCCGGTGACCAGCGGACCCTCCGAGCGGATATAGGAGCCTTCGCTGTCGATGAGCGTCGCGGGGCCTTCCACCACATTGCCGGAAGCATCCGCGGGCTTGATCTCGCGCACCGCATCCCAGGAGCCGATGTCGGACCAGCCGAAATCGCCCGCGACCACGGCCGCGCGGCTGGTGCGCTCCAGAACGGCGAAATCGATGGATTTTGCGGGCGCGGCGGAAAAAGAGGCGGCGTCCAGGCGGATAAAGCCGAGATCCTCCTGCGCCATCTCCACCGCGCCCACGGCCGCCGACGCGAGCGCGGGTTCGAAGCGTTGCGCTTCCGCGATCATCAGCGAGGCAGGGAAGAGGAAATTGCCGGAATTCCAGAGAAAGCCGTCCGCCACATGGCGCTCGGCCGTGGCAAGGTCCGGCTTTTCGACGAAGGCGTCGACCACGAAGCCCCCCGGCGCGAGGGCGGTTCCGGGCCTGATATAGCCGTAGCTGGTGCGCGGCGCGTTGGGCGCGATGCCGAAGGTGACGATGCGGCCTTGCGCGGCGACCTGACCGGCGAGGCGCGCCGCCTCCCGGAAGCCGTCGGGGTCCAGCACAACATGGTCGGCCGCAAGCGCCAGGACCAGAACATCCGGACCATGCTGTTTCTGCGCCACGGCGGCGGCGGCGATGAGCGCCGCGCCGCTGTCGCGCCGAACCGGCTCCAGAACGACGGTGGCCTCGATTCCCACTTCGCTCGCCTGCCGACGGGCGAAGAAGCGGAATTCCTCATTGGTGATGACGATGGGGGGCAGGAAATCCGCGCCGGGCGGCGTGCGCAGCAGCGTTTCCTGGTACAGCGTCTTGTCCGAGTTGAGGGCGATGAACTGCTTGGGCAGGCTGTTGCGTGAGAGCGGCCAGAGCCGTGTGCCAGTGCCGCCCGCAAGGATCACCGGAACGATGTATTTCTCCCGCATGGACTCCTCGCCCGCTCCACAAAACATTCTGAGCCGCTCTTCGCACGGCCCGCGCAGCCCGTCCAGCGGGGCGCGGAAATCAAAGCTTGTCCGCTGACAACCATTGCGACTTTCCGGCGCACCCCTCACACTCCCACCCATAACAAGAACCTGAATTCGGGTTGGGAAACGAAGGGATGGGTTTCATGCTGGCTCTCATCTTGATCATCGTGTGCGGGGGCTTCGCCATCGGCTACGGCATATGGGCGGGGCGGGCGGTGATGTCGGCGGATGCGGGCACGCCCCGCATGCAGGAAATCGCCGCCGCCATTGCCGAAGGCGCCAAGGCCTATCTGCGGCGGCAATACACCACCATCGCGGTGGTGGGCGTTGTCATCTTCATTCTTGTCGGCCTGTTCCTCGGCTGGCTGGTGGCGGTCGGGTTCGCGCTCGGCGCGATCCTCTCCGGGCTGGCCGGCTTCATCGGCATGAACGTCTCGGTGCGGGCCAATGTGCGCACCGCCCAGGCGGCCGCCCGCTCGCTGGCGGGTGGCCTCGATCTCGCCTTCAAGGCTGGCGCCGTCACGGGCATGCTTGTGGCGGGCCTCGCTTTGCTGGGGGTCGCGGTCTATTTCGGCATTCTCACCTATGGCCTCGGGCTCGCGCCGGGAAGCCGGACCGTGGTGGATGCGCTGGTGGCGCTCGGATTCGGCGCCTCGCTCATTTCCATCTTTGCCCGTCTCGGCGGCGGCATCTTCACCAAGGGCGCCGACGTCGGCGGCGATCTCGTCGGCAAGGTGGAGGCTGGCATTCCGGAGGACGACCCGCGCAATCCTGCCACCATTGCGGACAATGTGGGCGACAATGTCGGCGATTGCGCCGGCATGGCCGCCGACCTGTTCGAGACCTATGCGGTAACGCTGGTGGCGACCATGGTGCTGGCGGTGATCTTCTTCGGCGCCTCGCCCGCCTTGTCGGCCATGCTGCTCTATCCCATGGCCATCGGCGGCGTCTGCATTCTCACCTCCATCGCCGGCACCTTCTTCGTGAAGCTCGGCCCGACTTCCTCCATCATGGGCGCGCTCTATAAGGGGTTCCTGGCCTCGGCGGCCTTTTCGGTAATCGCGCTTGCGCTCGTCACCTGGCTGTTGCCCGGCTGGGGGCTGATCGCGGGCAGCACGACCACCGGCACGTCCCTGTTCCTGTGCGGCCTCGTGGGGCTCCTGGTGACCGGCGCCATCGTGGTGATCACCGAATATTATACCGGGACCGGCTACCGGCCGGTCGTGTCCATCGCCCAGGCCTCGGTGACCGGCCATGGCACCAACATCATCCAGGGCCTCGCGGTGTCGCTGGAATCCACCGCGCTGCCGACCCTGGTGATCATCGCCGGCATTCTCGCCGCCTATGGGCTCGCGGGATTGTTCGGCATCGCCATCGCGGCCACCACCATGCTGGCGCTGGCCGGCATGGTGGTGGCGCTCGATGCCTTCGGGCCGGTCACCGACAATGCCGGCGGCATTGCGGAAATGGCGGGCCTGCCGGCCGAGGTGCGCCACTCCACCGATGCGCTGGATGCGGTCGGCAACACCACCAAGGCGGTGACCAAGGGCTATGCCATCGGCTCGGCGGGCCTTGGCGCCCTGGTCCTGTTCGCCGCCTACAGCCAGGATTTGAAATACTTCATCTCCCAGGCCGCGCCTGGCAGCTATTTCGCTGGCGTGGCGCCCAATTTCTCGCTGGAAAACCCCTATGTGGTGGTGGGTCTCCTGTTCGGCGGCCTGCTGCCCTTCCTGTTCGCCGCCATGGGCATGACGGCGGTGGGGCGGGCAGCCGGGGCGATCGTGGAGGAGGTGCGCCGCCAATTCCGGGAAAAGCCCGGAATCATGGCCGGCACCGACAAGCCGGACTATTCGCGCGCCGTGGACCTGCTGACCAAGGCCGCCATCAAGGAAATGATCATCCCCTCGCTGCTGCCGGTGCTGTCGCCCATCGTCTGCTACTACCTCATCTATCTGGTGGCGGGCGGCGGGGTCGCGGGGAAGTCGGCCGCCTTTTCAGCGGTCGGTGCCATGCTGCTCGGCGTCATCGTCACGGGCCTGTTCGTCGCCATTTCCATGACCTCGGGCGGCGGCGCGTGGGACAATGCGAAAAAGTCCTTCGAAGACGGCTTCGTGGATAAGGACGGCGTGCGCCATTACAAAGGCTCGGACGCCCACAAGGCCTCCGTAACCGGCGATACGGTGGGCGATCCTTACAAGGACACGGCGGGACCGGCCGTGAACCCCATGATCAAGATCACCAATATCGTCGCCCTGCTGATGCTGGCGGTGCTGGGCCACTGATTTGCACGCACAAATCGAAGAATGCCCGGGCGCGTCCCGGGCATTTTTGTTCGTGCTCGTGATCTCATTGATATGGGGCGTTGGGAGGAGGAACTGTTCTTGAGTTTTTTTTCCTAGAAAATAAATCGCATAACTGTTTGAAAATAAAAAATAAAAATCTCAATCAAGGAAAAATCACGCGTTCGTGATATAGGAATTTTATCCGACACCCTCTGTGCGTGCCTCATCCTTTCGCAGTCGCAAGGACTGCGAGGAGACGATGGATAGGCACACAGATCAGACCAGCGAATACCAAAAGCTGCTCCGCATCCGATCGGAGCTCGCTGCGATCGAGCTCCTCATCAAGTGGATCAAGCTCACGCGGCTTCGGGCGAAGTTTAACCCAAACCAGCCGCGTGTTCCGCGCGGCTATGCGACCGGCGGCCAGTGGACCGACGGCGACGGATACGGAGGGGCAACCGCTGGGGGCTATAGACGGGTCGGCCCTGGGGTGGGCGGTGAGGACCAAGGTTTCGCCGATGCGGCTATCTCTCCCCGGCCCTTCGAGAGGCCGGGGGAGGACCGGCCTCGCCCCACATTGGTGTCGGACGGCCCCGGCAAACGCCCGGCGATCCCCATTTACGGTTCGGCGCCCCCTCCGGGGCCGGGTCATAACGGTGGGCCGCCGTTGGACCCGCCGCCGCGCATTCCGCCTCAGCAGCCTCCGGGGAAGGGGGCGCCTGTCGCTGTGGCACGCGTCGCGGCGCGCTGGGTGGCGGCCGCACTCCTTTCAGCGGACGCATGGCCGATTGTTTTATCTTTTTTTGCAACCATGGAGGCTGTATCCTGGTTCGCGAAAAGCTTTTTGCCGTATGTTGCGCAGTATGTAAAAGGCCCGCAAACCTTGCAGGAACTGCAAGAGGCGGTGAAGACCCCGGCTATTGGAACCGAAGTCCATCATATCGTCGAGCAAACTCCCGCCCGGCGCGAGGGTTTTTCGGAAGACATGATCGAAGGAAAAGAGAATCGCGTCCGAATTTCATATTTTAAGCATCTTGAAATATCGGCTTGGTATAGTAAAATAAACTATAACTCTCCATTTAATGGAGTAACACCAAGATCTTATTTAAGATCAAAGGCATGGGATGAGAAGTATGAAGTGGGATTGGATGCATTAAGGTATTTTGGAGTGATTAAAAAATGAGAAAATTAGAAAATCATTCTACATCGGAGTTGGTCGATGAATTTCTTAAAACGTGCCTTGCTCTCTATGAGGCCTCGGAACGCGACGAAATTCGCAAGTACAATCGATTAATGGGCCGCGTCTCAAATATAGAGCGTGCACTAAGAGGCATGTCCGGCGATCAAAGGTATGTGCTTCTCCCTATGTATACGCACCCCAATATATTTGTCCGTCTGATGTCGGCGATGGTAACTTCCGACCTCGCCCCATTAGAAGCCAAGGGGGTCTTTGAGGGGGTGGAAGCCTCCCACATTTACCCTTATGCGGCGGATGCGGCGTTTGCTCTTCGGAGCCTGGAAGCAAGGCATAAACCCTGAGGTCGACGGATGGGCATGCCCGGCCAAAGGTCGGGCATGTTCATCTTTCTTCATTGCCGGTCCGGGCTTTGATGTCTCGATAGGCCTGAGTGTCTGATCAAAGTGGAGTTCGCTACGATGAAGAGAGTCATTCTGCTAAGAATGATTGGCGGCAGTTAATGGTGTTCTTGAATCGCGAGAACATATTTGGTCGCCTTAAGTCCCGGCAGGCGACAGCGCTGATTGCTTTGGGGCGGCTCGGCCGGTGCTCGAAGCCATCATAGTGGCCGGTATCCTCACTCTGGGGATGCCAGTGGCAGGCTGAAGTCTTTACGCCATAGGGCTTCGCCGCACGACTGAACACCGATCGCGTATCTATTTTTGGTTCCGCAGGGGAGGGCCTCGATCCGGTGGGACTGTAGGGCGAGACCCGAGCGGCATGCGAGGCGCTGGCGGGGGCGCCGACTGCCCGGCGACGGATCTGCGATCACGCAAATCACGGAAGCTAACTCAGGAATGCTTTTTGCGGGGGCGGAGCAATGAGGAAAACGGAAAATCCATCATCCTCCGATTTAGTCAGCGAATTCCTGCGGATTTCCTTAGCTCAATATGAGGCTATGGAGAAAGGGGAAATCTATAAATACAATCGCTTGATCAAGAAAATTCCGATTATCAAGCAGCTATTGAAAAGTATGCCCGGCGATCAGCGGCATTTGCTTCTGGCGCTGTACTCGCATCAAAATATATTCGTTCGTCTGCAATCGGCGCAGGTGACGAAAGACATCGCGCCCTCGGCGGCAAAGCGGATATTTGAAGAGGTCATGGCCTCCCGCATCTATCCCTATGCAGCGGACGCGGCAGAGTCTCTTCGGAACTTGGAGGGAAAGGCATAAGCCCTGAAGCCGACGTATGACATGCCCGGCCAAGGGTCGGGCATGTTTATCTTTCCTCACTTCCGGTCCAGGCTTTGGCGTCTCGATAGGCATGAGTGTCTGAACAAAGCGGAGTTCGCGGCGATCAAGAGGACCATTCCTTCTGCCCGAGGATGAGTGGCGGCTAAACCCGTTGTGTGCATGTTTATGAGCTTTAGTGGGCGCTCGCCGGCGCGCCGACTGCTCGCCAAAGTAACTACGGTCGCGCAAATCACGGAAGCGAATTCGTCAGTGCCTTTTTTGCGGGGGCGGAGCAATGAGCAAACAGAAAAACCTCTCTCCATCGGAAATGGTGGATGCGTTTCGTGATTGTTGTCTGGCGCTATATGATGCATCGGAGAGGGATGACACGCGAAAATACAACCGTTTAATCGGTCGACTCTTGAAGATAATAAATACGTTGAGGGAAATGCCGGGCGATCAGCGCAAAGAGTTGCTGGTGCTCTATGCGCACCCCAATGTCGTCGTCCGTTTGCAGTCGGCTATTCTAACCGTTGACCTCGCTCCCCTGGAGGCCAAGCGGATCTTTGAGGGGATAAAGGCCTCCCGGATCTATCCCTATGCGGCGGATGCGTCTTATTCCCTTGGGAATTTAGAGGGTGATACGTAAACGCCACACGCCGATGCATAACATGCCCGACCAAGGGTCGGGCATGTTCGCCTTCAGTCCCGGCAGGCGACAGTTCTGATTGCTTCGGTGCGGCTCGGCCGGTGCGCGAAGCCATCATAGTGGTCGGTATCCTCAGGACTCTGGGGATGCCAGTGACAGGTTGAAGTCTTTACGCCATAGGGCTTCGCCGCACGACTGAACACCGATCGCGTATCTATTTTTGGTCCCGCAGGGGAGGGCCTTGATCCTGTGGGACTGTAGGGCGAGACCCGAGCGGCATGCGAGGCGCTGGCGGGGGCGCCGACTGCCCGGCGACGGATCTGCGATCACGCAAATCACGGAAGCGAATTCGTCAGTGCCTTTTTTGCGCGGGGGCGGAGCAATGAGCAAACAGAAAAACCTCTCTCCATCGGAAATGGTGGATGCATTTCGTGATTGTTGTCTGGCGCTATATGATGCATCGGAGAGGGATGACACGCGAAAATACAACCGTTTAATCGGTCGACTCTTGAAGATAAGAAATACGTTGAGGGAAATGCCGGGCGATCAGCGCAAAGGGTTGCTCGTGCTCTATGCGCACCCCAATGTCGTCGTCCGTTTGCAGTCGGCTATTCTAACCGTTGACCTCGCCCCTCTGGAGGCCAAGCGGGTCTTTGAAAGGATAAAGGCCTCCCGCATCTATCCTTATGCGGCGGATGCGTCTCATGCCCTTCGGAACCTGGAGGGGGAGACGTAAACGCCACAGGCCGACGCAGGGCATGCCTGGCCAAGGGGCGAAGATCTTCGTTGTCCCGCCCGGACGCCCCGGCTCGAACGCCTCAACGTGTGCCTTCATCCCCTCTGCGCACACCAGGGCCGCGCGTCCGGCAAGGGCGCCGCACTTTCATTAGCGGACATGATCGTGTAGGAACGCGCCCGAATTGCTTTGGTGCGCGCCCTGCGGCGCGCGGACGATGGAATCCATGCAGACAGTCCTGATCGTCATTCACCTGATGGTGGTGCTTGCCCTTATTGGCGTCGTGCTTATCCAGCGCTCGGAAGGCGGCGGGCTGGGTATTGGCGGC
>JBFMAV010000039.1:0-37058 GCA_040755535.1 Pseudomonadota bacterium
CGCAGCAAGTCGCGCGCTATAGCCTTCTGGGTCTCGTCGCCACGGGGCGTGGGATCGTCCCTGTGCTGGAATCCGAGGCGGTGATCAGCCTGCCGGAAGTGGTGTACCGGCCGCTCGCCGGCGAGGTGATCCCGTTCTCTGTGATCTATTCACTGAGAAACGACAACCCGGCGGTGCGCACCTTGCTCAGCCTCACACGGAAGATGGCCCAGGAGCGGGCTGCGACGCGTTGATGCCCGTAATACTTCCTGCTTCGCGCCGCGCCTTGGCGAACTCCCGATCGGTGGCGATGAAGCGCTCGAGCATCGGCACGATGAGCTTCACAGGCTCCGGGACCGGTTCGCCGGTTTCCCGCGCGAGCACCTCGGCATAGGCGATAAGGTCACGGTGCAGCGCGCCGGGCAGCGAAAGCGCCACCTTCACCGGCTTGTCGTTGGGGATGGGGCCGAGTTTAAGCTTCGCCATGGTCAGTACCTGTAGGGTTCGAGCACCAAGTCACGGGTGACCATGACCCGCACCGGGAAGCCGGGCCGGATGGTCAGGGTCGGCGCGACCCGCAACTGCCGGCGGATGATCTCCTGGCCGGCATCGTTGATGGTGTCCTGCGCCCCGCTCTGCAGCGCCTGGATCAGTTCGTCCTCATCATCCATGGCGAGCTCGGCGCTGACGGAGAGCAGCGTCGAGAGCCCGACCGCCTTGGCGAGGTCCCACCAGTGCATGTCGACGCCGTCCTCAACGCCTGCATAGCCCTGCGCATCCGTGCCGGGCTGGCGCTCCAGCACGATGGAGCGGCCATTGGGGAAAATCAGGCGGTTCCAGACCAGAAGAATGCGGCGCTGGCCGAAGCCGACCCCATTGTCGTATTGGCCGAGCAGCCGGGTCCCCTGCGGGATGATCAGGATTCTGCCGGTCGGGCTGTCATAGATGTTCTCGGTCACCTGCGCGGTGATCTGGCCGGGCAGGTCTGAGCGAATGCCGGTGATCAGCGCGGCGGGGATGACAGCGCCGGCCTGCAGCACATAAGGCGACGCCGGCGCCATGACGCGATCGGACGCCACGACGCGTCGATCGACAGCGGCATTGAGGAAGGCAAGCTGGCGATCCTGGGGTGAGGACGTGCCGCCCGTTCCTGCCGAGCCAGGGCCGTTGAAGCCGGAGGCACCCGTCACTGACGACGCCGGCGCGCGAGCCTGCGCAGCCTGGAAGAATACGCGGCTGGTGCGCGCGGCTTCCTGCTCGGTGAGACGCCGCTGCTGCTCGGGATCGACCTGTGGCGCTGTCATTGTCGGCGGCACGACGGGCTGGCCGCGGTTCTGTGCTTCAAGGATCGGCCGGCCGAGATCGCCGGGAAGAGGCGGACCCAGGATCGGGCCGGTGTAATCGCGCGGCAGGCCGGCAAGGCCGTCGGCGGTGGAGCGGTTCTGGGTGGAATAAAGCTCCTCACCTCCGGTGCCCTTGTCGCGCCCCTGCAGCGCATAGATCAACGCGCCACCAATGCCGAGGCTGACAACCAGCCCGGCGCCGGCCAGCACCTTGCGGGATAGGCGCGTGACGCGCGGCGGCGCGGGACGCAGCCGCATGGCGGCGGCGTGATCCGTGGCCGGAGCGCCGAGATCCGCTTCGAGGTCATGATTGTCGGGGCTGCTCATGATGCCGGCCTCCCGTCCGTACGCTCGATCCGCACCTTCTGCGGACGCTCGCCGCCACCGAGGCGCAGCTCGGCGGCACCGAACAGGCGGTCGACGATCAGGATGTTCTGGTGGATGCGGCTGTTGACGATCTGCGCTTCGCCGTCGGCGCCGATGACGAAGAGCGGCGGCATCTCGCCCTGAATGACCCCGCGCGGGAACTCGACATAGACCTTACGCCCATCGTCATAGACGGCCATCGGCCGCCAGGGCGGCGTGTCGCCGGAGAGCGCGTATCGATAGTTGCGGGCCGTGATGGCCGGGATGATTGGCGTCGCAGGAACACTGGCGCGCTGCGCTCCCGGAACCTGCGGATAGGCCCAGGCGACGGCCGGCATATAGGGCTTCTCGCCGGCGCGCAGCTCGATCATGTAGCTGCGCCGGTCTGTGGTGATGACAAGGTTGGTGGAGATGTCCGCCCGCGTCGGTTTCACCAGCACATGCACGCGCCGGTTCACACCCTCGCCGCTCTCGGTGTCGCCGATGATCCAGCGCGCGGTGTCGCCCGCCGCGATGGGTCCGCTGCCGGTCAGGCTCTCGCCCGGCTCCAGCGCGATGTTGGTGATCTGGCCGGGCGCGGCATAGACCTGATAGAGCGCGCCCTCGCTCCACGGATAGATCTGGATGGCGTTGTAATAGCCCTCGCGGCGGGGTTCGACCCGCGCGGCGGCATTGGCGTTCTCGACGCGGGCAACGGGCGCTTTCGCATCCGTGCCGCCCTTGGCCGGCGTCCAGGCAGGCGGCATGTGCAGCGGGCGCGGCCGCTCATCCGTGACGAGGGCAGGCGCCGCCGGCAGCGCCGGCACGTCACTGTCATAGCTGATCTGCGGCGGCTTCGGTGCCGATGCGCAACCGCCCAGCATCGTCGCCGAGAGCAGGAGAACCGCGAAGGCGGATAGGCGGAAAGCCGGAGATGCGGATTTACGGATCGCCGTCTTCACTGGCTCATCTCCCGCGACCAGCTGATGGCGTTGACATAGATGCCGAGCGGATTGGTGCGCAGGCGCTCGGCATCACGTGGCGGCTGGATCACCAGCGTCAGGATCGCGCTCCAGCGCTCGGTGGCGGCAAGCTGGCCGTTCTCATAGCGCCGCTCGACCCAGGCCAGACGGAAGGAGTCGGGCGAGGCCCGGATCACGCTGGAGACCTCGACGGCGATCTGCTGCTTGCCGACCCGGGTAAAAGGATCGTTGGCGCGGGCATAGTCGTTGAGCGCGGCGGCGCCGCGATCGGTGGTGAACTCATAGGCCCTGAGCCAGTTCTGCCGCACGATGACGGGATCGGCCGGCAGGCTGCGCACCTGCTCGATGAAGCGAGCGAGATGCCAGGCGATCTGCGGATCGGTTGGGCGATAGTCGCCGGTGGCGGGTCCAACGGCCTGCGTCTGGCCGAGACGATCCACCTCGACCACCCAGGGCACGACGGTACCTCGCGTCGATTGCCAGATCAGTGCCGAGGCAAAGCCAGCCGAGATCAACAGGCTGCCAAAGGCCATCAGCCGCCAGTTCTTCGCCTGCACACGGGCCGAGCCGATGCGCTCATCCCAGACCTGGGCCGCCTTTTGATAGGGCGTGACCGGCTCGGGCGAGGTGCCGTAATGGGTCGCGGGTCGCTTGAAGAGGCTCATGAGCGGTCGCTCTCAGACAGGGAGACGGAAGAGCCGCTGGCATGGCTGTCACCGGAGCGCACAGCATGGGCGGCGGCGGAAACGCCGTGGCGAAGGGACTGGCTGCGCTTCATGCGCTTTGCCCAGTCGGGCACGTCACCGGCCGCGGAAGCCGAGGCCGTGCCGTTGACGGCGTTCGCCAGCGGGGTCACGGCGGCGGAGCCCGCGGCGCGTGCGACGCTTCCTAGTCCCGAGGCGACACTCGCCATGCCGGACTGTCCGGCCGCACCGATGCTGTAGGCTGTCGCTCCACCCCGCGCAGCAGCCGCAGTCGCCGAGAGCGCGGCGCCACCGCCGCGGACGGCGAGGCTGGCAGCACCGCCCGCTGCCATCAGGGCGCCACCGGCGGCGAGGCCGGTGCCGACGGCGGCCCCGGCGCTCAGCTGCGGCCCGCCGGAGACAAGGCCGGCGGCAATGCCAGGACCGAAGATGCCCAGGCCGAGCAGGGAAAGGGCGGCCAGCACGATGGCCATGGCGTCGTCGATGGTGGGCGTCTGCCCGCCAAAGCCGGCGGTGAACTGGCCGAACAGGGTCGAGCCGATGCCGATGATGACGGCGAGCACCATGACCTTGATGCCGGAGGAGACGACATTGCCCAGCACCCGTTCAGCCATGAAGGCGGTCTTGCCGAACAGGCCGAAGGGGATCAGCACGAAGCCGGCGAGCGTCGTCAGCTTGAACTCGATCAGCGTGACGAAGAGCTGGACGGCGAGGATGAAGAAGGAGAGCAGAACCAGCGCCCAGGCAAACAGCAGGCAGGCGATCTGGATGAAGTTCTCGAAGAAGGCGACCCAACCCATCAGGTCGGAGATGGAGTCGAGCAAAGGGCGGCCGGCATCGAGCCCGGTCTGGGCCACCTTGCCCGGACGCATGAGGTCGCTGACGGAAAATGCCGTGCCCGATCCCTTCAGCCCAAGCCCGGCAAAGCTCTCGAAGACGATACGGGCGAGGGTGTTCCAGTTGCCGATGATGTAGGCGAAGACGCCGACAAACAGGGTCTTCTTGATGAGCCGGGCGATGATGTCGTCATCAGCGCCCCACGACCAGAACAGCGCCGCCAGCGTCACATCGATGACGATGAGGGTGGTGGCGATGAATGCGACCTCGCCACCAAGGAGGCCGAAGCCGCTGTCGATATAGGAGGTGAAGACCCCGAGGAAAGTGTCGATGACGCCGGTGCCGTTCATGGCTCAGCGACTTTCGTTGGGCACGGTGAGCCCGAGGAACCGGTCCCGCGTCTGCGCCCAGACCTTCAGACACGCTGTGTCCTGCGCGGCAGCCTCTCCCAATTGCTGGCAGCGGCGTTGTTCATCGCGCAGAGGATCGCGCTCGGCCTCGACCGTCCGAGTGGGTGAACGCACCGGCGCCTTCTCTTCCTGGTTCATCTCCACGACCGCCTCCGTGCCGGCGATGGCCACAAAGATCACCGCGCCGAGCCGGGCAAGCATGGCTCCGTCCATGTCGGCCTCCTTCAGTTGCTGAACATGCGGGCAGTGCCGGCCTGATAGCCGGCGCCCGGGGTGAGGAAGCGCCGGCGCTGCTCGCGGCCCTGCTCGGCGGCGGTCGCGTGTTCCGCCTCGGACAGCGCCGCGGCGCGCCCATTGGCGGACATCACCGCGATCAGGTCGGAAAGCTGCTGCGACTGCAAAGCGAGCAATTGGTTGCCGGCCTGCGTGGCCTGAAGCGCGCCCGTGGCGCCCTGGCTCTGGCCGACAAGCGTCGCCATCTCGGCCCGGTTGGCGTCGACATTGCCGACGACGCCGGCCTGCACCCGCAGTGCATCCTGCAGGCCCCCGACCGTGGTCTGCCAGCGCGAGCGCGCACCGGCGACGAGATCGGCATCGGAGGCCGAGAGCGGGATGTTGCCATAGCGCTGCTGGAAGGCCTGGTCGATCTGGCCGACATCGAAGGCAATGCTCTGTGCTTGGCCTAGCAACTGCTGGGTGCGCTGCACCGATTGCTGGATCTGCTGCAGCGAGGAATGCGGCAGGCTGGCGAGATTGCGCGCCTGGTTGATCAACATCTGCGCTTCGTTCTGCAGCGAGGTGATCTGGTTGTTGATCTGCTCCAGCGCGCGGGCGGCCGAGATCATGTTTTCCGCGTAGTTCCAGGGATCATAGACCGTGAGAGCCTGCGCGGACGGGGACAGCACGGGTGCGAGGGCGAGCGGCGCGGTCAGCAGCGCGACGGTGACGGTGAGCGCGCGCGGACGGAACAGCGTCATCGCTGCGTCTCCAGATTGGTGAGGTTGGGAATGAGGTCGGCGGCCCAGCCCAGGCCGCGATGACGCAGCCGGGCGTCCAGGAAGCCGTCGCGGCCATGCGCGGCGAAGATCTTGCCGATGGCCTGCTGGTCGGTCTTGGAGGACGCCGCGCATAGCGCCAGCGCCACGTCCGACAGGCCGAGCTCGAACAGCCGGTTGCCCCGCCGCGACTGGCAGTAATAGTCCTGCTTCGGGGTCGCCCGCGCGAGGATCTCGATCTGCCGGTCGTTCAGGCCGAAGCGGCGATAGATGGCGGTGATCTGCGGCTCGATGGCCCGCTCATTGGGGAGCAGAAGGCGTGTCGGGCAGCTCTCGATGATTGCGGGCGCAATGGCGCTGCCATCGATGTCGGAGAGCGACTGCGTGGCGAAGATCACGCTGGCGTTCTTCTTGCGCAGCGTCTTCAGCCATTCCCGCAGCTGGCCCGCAAAGGCCTCGTCATCCAGCGCCAGCCAGCCTTCATCGATGATGATGAGGGTCGGCGATCCATCGAGCCGATCCTCAATCCGGTGGAACAGATAGGCGAGCACCGCCGGCGCGGCCTGCGTGCCTATCAATCCCTCGGTCTCGAAGGCCTGGACGTTGGCCGATCCCAGATGCTCGCTCTCCGCATCCAGCAGCCGCCCCCAGGCGCCGCCCAGGCAGTAGGGACGCAGTGCCTGCTTCAGGTCGTTGGACGCTAAGAGGACGCAGATGCCTGTGAGGGTGCGCTCCTCGACCGGCGCCGAGGCGAGCGATGTCAGCGCCGTCCAGATATGTTCCTTCACCTGCGGCGTGATGGAAACACCTTCGCGGGTGAGGATGGCATTGAGCCAGTCTGCGGCCCAGGCGCGTTCCGTGGCCTCATCGATGCGCGCAAGCGGCTGAAGCGAAACGGATTCCGCGCTCCCCTCGCTGAGCCCGCCACCGAGATCGTGCCAGTCCCCGCCCATGGCGAGCGCCGCCGCCCGGATCGAGCCGCCGAAATCGAAGGCGAAGACTTGGGCTCTCGGATATCGCCGGAACTGCAACGCCATCAGCGCCAGCAGCACGGATTTGCCCGCGCCGGTTGGGCCCACCACGAGGGTGTGGCCGACATCGCCGACATGGAGGCAGAACCGGAACGGGGTCGAGCCCTCGGTCTTGCCGAACAGCAGCGGCGGGGCATTGAAATGCGCATCACGGCTCTCGCCGGCCCACACCGCTGACAGCGGGATCATGTGCGCGAGATTGAGCGTGGAGAGCGGTGGCTGGCGGACATTGGCATAGACGTGGCCGGGCAAAGATCCGAGCCAGGCATCGACGGCATTGATGGTCTCGGTCATCACCGTGAAGTCGCGACCCTGGATGACCTTCTCGACCCGTCGCAGCTTCTCGTCGGCGATGCGGGTATCGGCGTCCCATACCGTCACCGTCGCGGTGACATAGGCGATGCCGGCATGGTCCGCGCCAAGCTCCTGCAGGGCGAGGTCGGCATCTTCAGCCTTGTTCGCGGCATCGGAATCCACGAGGACGGATTGCTCGTTGGTCATCACCTCCTTCAGGATCGCCGCGATGGATTTGCGCTTGGCGAACCATTGGCGGCGGATCCTGGTGAGCAGCCGGACCGCATCCGTCTTGTCGAGCAGGATCGCCCGGGTCGACCAGCGATAGGGAAAGGCCAGCCGGTTCAGCTCATCGAGTAGGCCGGGCGTCGTCACCGTGGGAAAGCCGGTGATGGTCAGCACCCGCAGATGCTGGTCGCCAAGGCGTGGCTCCAGCCCGCCAGTCAGAGGCTGATCGGCCAGCAGAGCATCGAGATAGATCGGCGTCTCCGGCACGCGAACACGGTGCCGATGCGTCGAGACGCAGCCATGCAGGTAGGTCAGCGTCTCGCCGTCATCGAGCCAGCGGCATTCCGGCATGAAGGCGTCGATAAGGTTGAGGAGCCGATCGGTTCTGTCGGCAAAGCCGCGCAACGTCTCATGGGGATCAAGGCCCGCCTGGTCGCGGCCCTCATAGAGCCAGCCTTCGGTGCGTGCCGCGTCCTCGGCTGGCGGCAGGAAGGTGAAGGTGAGGAAATAGCTCGACTCGAAATGGCTGCCCGCCTGCTCGAAGGCGGCCCGCCGCTCGGCATCGACCAGAGCGGAGGCGGCATCGGCGAAGGTGCTCGCCGGATAGCTCGCGGCAGCATGGCGCTGCGCCTCCACGAAGATCGCCCATCCCGAGCCAAGGCGACGAAAGGCGTTGTTCAGCCGTCCGGCGACCGCGACGAGCTCGGAGGGCACGGCGCTGTCGAGGTCCGGCCCTCGAAAGCCCGCCGTGCGCTGGAACGAACCGTCCTTGTTCAACACGATGCCGGGCGCGGCCAGCGCCGCCCAGGGCAGGAAATCGGCAAGGCGGCGGTTATGGCGGCGATACTCAGTAAGGTTCATCATCATGGCACCCCGCTCAGACCGAGAGGTGCGCGGGGATGCGCAGATGCCGACGCACCACCTCGACGAAGAGCGGATCACGCTTCGCCGCCCACACTGCCGCGACATGGCCGATCATCCCGATGGCGAGGCCGACCAGCCACAGGCGCAGGCCGAGACCCAAGGCGCCGGCGAGCGTGCCATTGACGATGGCGATGGCACGCGGCGCGCCACCGAGCAGGATCGGCTCGGTGAGCGCTCGGTGGACCGGCACGCTGAAGCCGGGGACGTCGATCGGCTCCGCCATCAGACGAGCGCTCCGCCGCCGAAGGAGAAGAACGACAGGAAGAAGCTCGATGCGGCAAAGGCGATCGACAGGCCGAACACGATCTGGATCAGCCGGCGGAAGCCGCCCGACGTGTCGCCGAAGGCCAGCGCGAGGCCGGTCGAGATGATGACAATGACGGCGATGATCTTGGCGACCGGTCCCTCGATCGACTGGAGGATGGATTGCAGCGGCGCCTCCCACGGCATGGACGAGCCGGAGGCATGAGCGCTGGCCATTGTCATCAGGCTGATGCAGATGGCAGACGCGGCCAAGCGGGCGGCGCTACTGGCGCGATGGAGCGATCGGATCATGTGGGATCTCCGGTGAGGACAGGGGTGATGCGGTAGTCGCCATCGGGGCCGAGGCCGTCGACACGGGCGAGTTCGGTGAGCCGGCGCGCCGCGCCGCGGCCGGAGAGCACGGCCACGAGATTGATGGTCTCGGCGATCAGCGCGCGTGGGACGGTGACGACGGCTTCCTGGATGAGCTGCTCCATGCGCCGCAGCGCGCCAATGGCGCTGCCGGCATGGATGGTGCCGATGCCGCCGGGATGGCCGGTGCCCCATGCCTTGAGCAGGTCGAGCGCCTCTGCGCCGCGCACCTCGCCGATGGGAATACGGTCTGGCCGCAGGCGCAGCGCTGACCGGACGAGCTCGGACAGCGAGGCGACGCCGTCTTTGGTGCGCAGGGCGACGAGGTTCGGCGCCGCGCATTGCAACTCGCGTGTATCCTCGATGAGGACGACGCGATCTTCTGTCTTAGCGACCTCGGCGAGTAGCGCGTTGGTCAGCGTGGTCTTGCCCGTCGAGGTGCCGCCCGCGACGAGGACATTGGCGCGAGAGGCGACACCCTGGCGCAAAGCGTCGGCGTGCCACGCCGACATGATCCCGGCGCGGACATAGTCCTCGAGCGTGAAGACCGCGACGGCGGGCTTACGGATGGCAAATGTCGGTGCCCCGACCACCGGCGGCAGCAGGCCCTCGAACCGTTCTCCCGTCTCGGGCAGTTCGGCCGAAACGCGCGGAGCTCCGGCATGCACCTCGGCGCCGACATGATGCGCGACGAGGCGAACGATGCGTTCGCCGTCAGCGGGCGACAGCTTCTCGCCTGTGTCGCCCAACCCTTCCGAGAGCCGGTCGATCCACAGCCGCCCATCCGGGTTCAGCATCACTTCGACGACGGACGGGTCTTCCAGGTACCGGGCGATCGCCGGACCCAGCGCCGTGCGCAGCATCCGTGCGCCGCGGGCAAAGCCCTGATGATGATGTGCTGCCGCCATCTCAACCCCGACAATGCCGGGGTCATCACGATCTCATCCCGGGTGGGGATGATTAAAAGAGCCCGATATTGGGCCGGTTCAACAGGATTCGATCCGCTTCGCAGCGTGGCGTGCAACGACAGGTGAACGGCGGAACTGCTGCAGTGATCGGAAGCGTCATAGTGAGCTTCTGCTTCACGGCTTGAAGCAATGCTCCCTGTGCCAGCGCAGGAAATGGGGATGGGGCCGCTCGATGAGCCTGCGGGGCGCGATCGCGCGGCCGTCTTTGTTGATGAAGGCGCGCACGCCTTCGGGATCGTTGGTCTGCCGGGAAATGAGGATGTCCAGATCATCCGAGAGGCTGATCAGTCCGCGATCGAACATCCAGTGCGCCGTACCCGACAGCGCCAGCCCGTTGCTGACGATGTCGGGGCCGTTCGCTTCCACCGGGCGGATATGCGCGGCCGCAACCTCGGCACGCCCGCCGCCATTGATCAGCTTGAGCCCGCTGATGGCACAGCGCTCGTCATAGGCGCGCAGCACGACGCGCCGAAAAATGCGGTCGCGGACGATCCGGGAGGACAGAATGTCGACGCGCTCGCGGGGCTGCTCGAACGCGAATGGCGCCTGTTCTTCTTCAAAGCCTGAGAGGTACGCACCCTCTTCGACGCGGGGCAGCAGCGGCTCGCTATCATTCAGCCCGAGAGTGACGATCCGGTTGAAATCGTCCGGCGAGAGCGGACGCACGGCGGCTTGCGCGCGCCCCGAAATGCGCCCGTCCGCGTTCAGCACACCGCGCTCGACCACGCCATCCGCATCGGTGAACGGCACCGGGCTGGCAAAATCGAGATAGCTGCCCGGTTCGATGAGAGCGAGATACATGCCCGGAGCGGTGGGATCGGGAACGACGCGCTGGACCCTGGCGATCGCGAAATAGCCGCGGGTCTCCGTCACTTTCCGGGGTTCGTAGTAGACGATCCAGTCGCCGACGCAGGCCTCGACGCGTCCCAGATATGGGCGCGGGAACTGATATCGCTCAGCCGGGCTGTCGTCATAGATCGAGTCCGAGCGGTGAATGAAGACGCCGAATCCCATGTGCCATCCCTGATCCCCATTCGATCGTAGCGCATAATGAGTATCGTTCGGCAGCAGGTGGACCTTTCACCCCTTGGTCGCGCGCATCACGTATCGACCCGGCATCACGCTCTCAGTTCTCCTTAGCACTGCCGTGAGCGATAGGACGGCTATCTATCAATCACTTATGCGCTATTATGTGAGGTATAGCGGGAGACCCTATCGCTCATGGTGTGGAACTGGACGCAGCACGGCTGGCCGCATTTTGCCTATGATCCGGTTGCCCTCGAACCGCTGGAGCGGCGGTTCCTGCTGCTCACCGGCGAGGTGATCGGTGCGGTCCGGCATGTCAGCGAGGACGAGTGGGACCTGCTGCGGATCGAACTTCTCAGTGACGAGGCCGTCAAGACCAGCGCGATTGAAGGGGAGACGCTGGATCGCCTCAGCGTGCAATCCTCCCTGCGCCGTCAGCTCGGCCTCGACACCGACAATCGCAACGTGAAGCCGAAAGAGCGTGGCATCGCGGAGATGATGGTCGATCTCTATCGGAGCTGGGCGGATCCCCTCGACGCTGACGCGCTGTTCCGCTGGCACCGCATGCTGATGGCGGATAGCCGGCATCTGGAGACCATCGGCGGCTACCGTCGCCATGAAGACGCGATGCAGATCGTGTCCGGCCGCCAGGATCGGCCGACTGTGCATTTCGAGGCGCCGCCATCCTCCCGGGTTCCGGACGAGATGGCTGCCTATCTAACTTGGTTCAATGGCTCGGCCCCGGACGGTGAAACGCCCTTGCCGGCACTTACCCGGGCCGGGATCGGACATCTCTATTTCGAGAGCATCCATCCCTTCGAGGATGGCAATGGCCGCATCGGCCGAACCCTCGCTGAAAAATCCCTCGCCCAAAACATCGGGCAGCCGACCCTGATCGCGCTCGCCCACACCATCGAGCAGCATCGCAAGGCCTATTACGATCAGCTCGAGGTCCATCAGCGGACGCTCGATGTCACGGGCTGGCTGGTCTATTTTGCAGAAACGATCATCGCGGCCCAGCAGACGACGCTCGGCCGCGTCGCCTTCCATATCGCCAAGGCGCATTTTTACGATCGCTTCCGCGACAAGTTGAACGAACGGCAGGAAAAGGTGATCGCCCGTCTCTTCCGTGAGGGTCCCGGCGGCTTCACGGGCGGTCTGAGCGCGGAGAACTACCTCGCGATCACCGGCACCTCACGCCCCACCGCCACACGCGACCTGCACGACTTGGTCGAGAAAGGTGCCCTGACGCGCACCGGCGAGCGCCGATACACGCGATACCACCTGAACCTGCGGGACATGCTGTAAAGTCGTGAGCTGGCGGCACGTGGCGCAACTGTTCGGGGGCTTTGGGTCGCCCTCGGCGAGGCATCCCCCCTTGAACCTGCAGGATGGGCCACTAGCCGCAGTTCGCTGCGGCTGCGACGAACGGCCGGTTTGGGGCCGGGAGCGGAATGGCAGCTTTTGGGAACTTCAAACGACAAGCGGACATATCGCTGATTAATATCCGGGGCCGTGTCCGGCGCTGTTCGGTAGTGGTTCCTCTTTCCCCCGGCCTTTACCTTCGGCCGCAAGCCAGCCCCTGAGGCCCTCCAGATAGGGCGGACCAGCAGAGCGATTAAGGCCGGCCGCCGCGCGTCCGGCGAGGCTTAACGCCGACGCGAGCAAGCCAATGCAAGGTTCGGCAATTGCCCATCGGCATTGGCACGGCAGGATGGCCATTCAAGGAGGCCGCTATGAGCATTTGGAGCGCCTGGTTGGACCAACTGCACACCATCTTCGAGAATCTGAGGCATCCGAGGCCCACGGGCATGCCGGCGCCCGACCGTTACCCGCCGGAACCATACGATCCCCCCCTCGGGCCGGACATCGTTGCGCTCGCCTCCACCCTCGATTGGCGAAGCCCGGACTTGCAGGCGGCCCTGCGCGGCTTGGACTGGGCCCAGGCGCCGGCTTCGTTTGTAGCGCTCTGTGAGCGCGCGGAACGCTCTGAAGGGTTTCTCGAGGCTTGCTACCAACATCGCCTCAGCCTCTCGCAGCTTCTTCTCAGCGCGCTGCATATGGTCGCCCTAGGCAGGGTTCCGGATGCCTTGCATGGGGCCGCCGTCTTCGGACTGCCGGAGAGACTGTTTCCCATTCTCGGCCTGGGCTGGGCGGATTTCGCCCAGCCGAAGGAAAGCGTCGAGCCGGCCCCATCCCCCGGCTTGCTTCTGCTAACCCTCGCCCCCCAGCTCGACTGGAGCGATCCGGAGCTGCGACGAGGGCTGGTCGATCAGGTCTGGACGCCGCCCGAGGCGCTGCGCGAACTGGTCGAGCAGGCGCGTGCGCGATCAAATGCGACGCTCCTTTACGAACTCGGTGTGGCACTGCCGACCCATACGCTATTGCTCGGCTGTCTCGCCCTGCTGCGCTCGCGCGACGATCCCGCCATCGGCGACCTGCCTTGCCCCGCCGCCGGGGGGGCGGTTCGTGATTTTCCGGATGCCGTCCAGACTGCGATGTTCCTGATCTTCGATCTCAAATGGCCGCCCGTGACGCCGGGCGGCCCGGTCGGCTTCGTTTAAGCCGGCCCCGGCTGGCATGGAGTTCAGCTCGCGTCGCGCCCGTGATCTCTTTGGGTGCCGGTCGGCCAGCGCGACCCAGTGCCTCGTTTATGAGCCTATCCTATGGTTAGCGCCGCTGGAAAACGGGCTCGACCGGCCAAGTCGGTCCTTATAGCCGTCGCGCCGAGGCGCTATACGCCCTCGTCATTCAGTCCGCCGGGACCTCCGCGCAGGACGGCTGCCTAATCTTGCCGTAACGCCCCAGTGCGCCCACCATTGACATCTCCTGCCCCGGGTTGGACCAAGCTCCATCCTTGAACTCAAGCGTTACTGGATAGATCGGCCCACCCGGCTGCCACGGGCTCCAGACGCATTTGGTGCCGTCTTTCCCGACAGAGATCTGGCGTGCCCCTGCGGCACCGTAAGCCAAGCTCCCACGCCAGCTGACGCCGTTTCGGGGCTCGATATCGGTGGTGGTCTCGCGCCCGTCGAGGCGGACAGCTTGAAGCGTTCCAGCGCCACGCAATCGTAGCGGCTGAGCAGTGCCGCCGTGTCGGCAGCGCCGTCGTCCAGTTCGCTCAGCACCATGGCCTGCATCGCCGCCCCGAGCTCGTCGGTCGCTTCTGTGTCCGGTCGGAGCGTTCCAGCCGGTCCGGCCGCGCACTTTCCTGGTCCGAGAGGATGGTGCAAGCCCGGTGCAGGCTGCGCGTCATGCCCGGCTGTCGCGGTATTGCGCGGGCTTACTCCGCCTTGCCGGCGGATGCTGGCGCTCAGTGCAGCGTTTGTTGATGGCGCTCGCCGTCGACCTCCGCCCCGACGGGGGCTTGAGGCTCGAACCGGCCGTTGCGGGCGACATAGGGGATGCCCGGCTCGATTCCGTTCCGCCCGACCTCGGCGGCGATCCATCGTTCGGTCCCGGCGTCCCATGCGACCAGCAACGCGCGATCGTCGCCGCTGACCCGCCCGTCCCGCGCAACGACGACGGAGTCCGAGCCACCATGGAGATCGACCGTTTTCGAAGTGGGGCCGATCGCGACGCCATGAGTCCCCACCCGGGCCAGACCGGTTCCCATGGCGATGGCGATGCCACCGTTGCCAGCGATCGCGGCGGAACCGTCCGATTCTGCAATGGCGATGCCGCACCAGCCGGCGGCAGCCAGTCCGCTCGGGGTCCGACGCTCGCCTTCAGACCGGCGGCTGAAGGCGATACCGAGCTCGCCGGCGAGCGCGCGGCCGTTCTCGCAGAATGCCAACCCACCGCGCCCGACCCGCGCGACACCCAGGCCGGTTACGCGGGCCACACCGTAGTCGCCCGCATGCGCCTCGCCGTCGCAGATCGCGAAACCCTCGTCGCCGGCCACGGCGAGCGTGGTATCGCGACCCACGGTCCGGTCACCGCGCAGGACGTTGTAAGGCGTTTCGACGACAAGCTCATCGGTGTGGTAGAGATGTGACGGCGGCGGCGGCGGCATGGGTTCCATCCGCGAGGGAACCCGCGCGACACCCCCGTGCCCGGCCAGCGCGACATGGCCGTCCAGCGCGGTGTCGGCTCCGATGGCGCGCAACGCCGCTACGGCGCCGCGCAAGCTGCCCCGGTAGAGCGCGGTTCCTCGTTGGAAACAGACCGCTTCGCCGCCACCCTGCTCGAACGCGTGCTCGCCCTCGACGCGGACGAGACAGCAGGGGGCCCCATCGATCAGCGGCAGCTCGCCTTGACCGAACGGTGCGCCCAGCCACCATTCACCGTCCTTGCGTCCGGCCTCCAACTCGGCTGACGGAATATCGGCGCACAGAACGATGATCTGTCCCTCCGGTATCGCCTCCGGTAGAATCTCGGCCAGCGGATCGTGGCTGCGGGCGGCCTCCCACCAGGGCACGCCTGACGCGAAGGTGGGGGCCTGGGAGGGAGCGCGAGCCTTGGCCTTTTCTTTCCAGGCCATGAAGGAGATATCGAGAACCTCGACGTTTTCGTCGCAGGTGTGCCTGGTCAGCTCGCCGTTCCAGATGGAGTAGGTGCCGGGCTCCAGCGCTCCGCCACAGGTTGTTATCCGGGTAAAGCCGCTGTCCGCGCTCAAACGGCAGATCAGCGTCGCTTGCCGGCCCAGGCGGACCCCGCTGTTATGCTGCGACGCTGCCGCGATCACGAGGGCCTCGTCGGCGATGACCAGGGTCTCCATGTGTTTCATCGCGACGCCGATCCCGCCGTGGCCGACTTTCAACAATTGGCCGCCACTGCTCGCCACAGCGACGGACTTGTCTCCAGCAATCACCTTTCCGTCCGTGGCGCGCGAGATGGCGATGCCTTCGCGGCCCACTTCGACGGTGCATAAATTGCCGCCCGAGCGAGCGATCGCCACGCCGCAATTGTCCGCCCGCGCCGTGCCGCCGCTCTCGACCACTGCCACCCCCGCCGTGCCGGCGAATGCCGTGCCACGCACGCCGGCCAGCGCCACGCCAAAGGAGGAATATTCGACCTCTCTGAGGGGGCGTCGTGGCTTCAGGGTTCCGGGCGTCCCGGCCCGGGCGACACCGCAGAAGCCGGCGCGGGCAAAGCCCTCGTCGCCTGCGATCGCTGTGCCGTAATCGCCTGCGATGGCGACGCCGGAGCGGTCCTGAAACGCCGACAAGGGCGTCTTTAGGGACGCCCCGCTTTGGTAGGCGGCGAAAATACTCAGCGCCGTCTCGCGCGCACCACGAAACAGCACGAAACCGGAGGCGAAACGCACCACACCGGGCTGCATCGTCCCGTCTTCGCCCGTCGCCCATTCGTAAGGATCGTCCTGATCGATCTGGACCACGGCCCATACAAGGGAGTCGAGATGAGCCAGCGCGTGCGGGGCTTCAAGGTCGAGAAGTCCTGTGAAGCGGAGCGGCCTCTTGAACTCTCCCTCCGACTCCAACGGCCATTCGATGCGCTCGAAGCGCCCGAAGGCCGGCAGTGCCAGATCGTAACTTTGGATGGCGCTGCACAGCACCAGATGGGGAAAATCATCCAGTTTCTGCATCGCCCCCCTCCTTCATCATCGGTGTGCGGCCGCAGGTGCGCCGCGATACGCCGCCAGACGCTCTCGGAGATGTCCGAGGATGCTGTTGTAGTGATCTTACCCGTTCCAGAAAACGAGGAGGCCGCATTGGTGGATCGCGCTCGTCGGTTCGATGATGAGATGAGCTCGTCTTCAAAGGCTAACAGATCAATCCCAGCAGCCGGCGCACCTGCACCCAGGGCATATGCAGCCCCAGGCTTAAACGCATGCACGCTGCCTCAACCGACGTGAAGCACGGCAGGATGGACCGCCGCCGAGCCCTCGCCGGCGGTTTTCGCGTGGGTCATCGGCCGTCTCCCAATAGGGGCGCGGGATCGATCCATTGTCCGTTTCGCCGCAAAGCGAGTGTGAACGTGGACGTGGTCGTCCTCCCAAGGAGGGCGCCTGGCAGAACGCATCGCCCGACGCCAACGCGCGCACGTGCCAGCGGCCCATATCGCAGCTCGCTCCCGTCCCGCTGCCGGATCCAGACGAACCGGCCGATGCCCGGCTTCGTTTCGCGCAGCACGACCCGGCCGCCCAACACGGTCCTGACCACTTGGCCGCTGCGGGTTCGGAACACCGTGCTCGGCTGGAAGACCGCGATGCCCATGACGGGGTGCAGGCGAAACCCGAAAGGGCGCTCGATCGCAGCCGTCACCGGAGGCGGCCGGGCGACGCCTTCCGGGCACGCGGAGGCGCCCGCCGACGCCGGCTGCGCGAGCATCGCGCACAGCACGGCAGAGAGGAGGAGAAGAGGCCTCACGACCCCGCCCCCTCGATCGGGTAGAGCTCCATCTCCACCGGCTCGTCGTCGCCAGGCACCCGTTGGAGGCACGGCACCGGCTTGCGTCCGGCGCTGCTCGCGCAGAGCAGGTTATGACTTGGTGCGCCATTGGTGCAGGCGCTGAAATCGATCCCGACCAGAGTAGGACCGTTGCTCGTGCGGTACGTCACGCGGGCACAGGCAGCGACGTCCCCATAGAACTGGCTTTCGCGGACACGGCCAGAGCCGTCCCGTTGAAGGCAGAGGATTTCGGCGGCATTGGTGCGTTCGGGCTTCTCGCCTTTGGGCAACACCATCCAGCAGCCGCCAGCGGCGAGCGGCGAGCCGGACTCGGCGCTGGCCGGTAAAGTCGGACCGAAAAGGGTCGAGGCGATGAGCAAGACATACGCTGAATGATGTCGCATCGAACGTTCCTATTGCATGGAGGTGCCGGTTGCATCGTGTCCAGCCTGACCAAGCGGACCGGGGTTAAGGAATTGCCAGGCGTTGCGATGGCTTACGCGACCGCGCTCCAGCATTACTGTGAGCAGAACGCCTCCCTCACCATGCAGCGGCCCTTAGCGTCATGCTGGCACTCCGCGAGTGCCGCACTCCGTGCGGCCGCGAGCGAACCGCGCCAATACGCCCACCAGTTGCCATCGCCCGCCGTCACGAGGGCGGCGCAAGCGTTGGAGAACCAGACCCTCACCTTGCAGCCCGGAAGGCCCTCGGCCTTACAAAATTGCACCGCCACGGCCTCTGCGCGGGCGCGAGAGCCATAGCCGTAAGATTTTCCCCAGCTCAGGACGCCCTTGTCGCTGTCGGAGACCGCGATGGCTCCATATCCGCCTCCGGAACGGCCGGTATCGCTACCGGGCGCAAAAGCGCCACCGGGCCGGGGCGCGTAATTCGGTCCGGCACAGGACCGGTAGCATTCGTTGTCGGTGCCGTTGCACGTCATCGCGCAGTGAGTGTTCTGGGCGGCCGCTGGAAGGGACAGGAGCACCGCTACGGCAGCAGCCGCACCAGCGATATGAAACCGGGTGATCATGGACATCGCGGACAATCCCCCTGTGAAATCCTGAAGCCCGAGCCGCCGGACGAGAGGTCGTCAGGGCTCGAAGTACTCCGCCGCCGCATCGGCGATCTGTCGCTCGGGATGCGCTCGGCAATAGGCGATGATCTCGGCGGCGATGCCGTCCGGGCCGGTGAAACGTCGATGAGACTGTCCGGTGCCCGACTGGACACGGCCGGTGAGGTAGCCGAGGCTCCATTGTAGCGCCGCGCGTCCATTGGCCAGGCGCGCCTTTGAGGGAGAATCCAGGACGCGGCAGGAAAAGCCTCCCGCGCCGTCGAGGCGCAGCACTGTGCTCTGGGCCGCTGTCGTCGCGCAAAGGAGGCACACTGCAAGTCCGGATTGGGCGATCAATCGGTTGAGACTTCGATTTCCTGGTCCGGTGATCGACATTGGATCCCTCGGTCAAACGGCCGGCGCAGCCGCCATAGCCGTGCGTGCGTGCCTGGCGGCGGGGATGACATTGAGCTGCTCAAGGCGTCGGCGAGCCCTGTGCGATGGCTTCTGTCTGGTTTCTATTCCGCGGGGGCGTCACTGCGCCGGCTTGGCCGCCTCCGCGCCACCCGCCCCCTTCACCAGGAAGTCGTTGAGGTAGCGGTTCCCGAGCCCTCCGCCGATGGTGTCCGGTGTCTTCAGTGCGGTGTCCGGCGCGGACTGCCCCTGGAGCGTGCGCCCGACGACGCTCTCCGACGTTACGTGGGCCTTTTCTTGCGGCTCCCACCGGAGCCAGGCGGCCGATCCCACAAGGAGGGCAACGACGCCGAGGCGGAAAAGGGTGTCGGAGCGGATCATGGTGTGTCTCCTGTATCGACGCGGGATGCGCTGTTTGCTGGAGACAGGAATGGCTCAAGTGCCCTTCGTCGCACTATTGCGCGCCGTTGCGCCGTGTTGCGGATGAAGGCTGGCGGGGAGAGGCATCAAGAAAAGGTAAGGTCGCGCAATATCGGCTTTGGCCGGTGGCAGGGAGAAGAGCGGCATCGTCAACGCGAGGCCGAACATGTTCTCCCGTCGCCTGATCCTGTCTTTTCTTATCCTGTCGGGAGCTTACAACACGGCGAACGCCGACAGCAAACCGTCCCTGCCGGCCGCGCTCATCGTGCGGCCGCGCCTGCCAGCCGCGCCGCTCTCGGCGCATCTCGATGCGCTTGCGCCTCTTGTCTATGCCGCAGAACTGGGGCTCGGGCTTCAGAAGGCCTGGCGGCTTTTCCCGGCCGATGTGGAAACGCGCATGCGCTCCACCCTGGCCTGGGCGGACGATGCGCTCGCACGGCCCGGCTTCGTCGAGGTGCGTGCGAAGACGCTGCGCGCCTCTCGGCGGACCGGCACCGAGGCCGCCATGCGGCTCTCCTCTCGCGGCAGGGAGAGCGAGGAGGTCAGCGCCGCCATTGCGTCCATCACTTCCATCTTTGCACGGGAGGGCCATGACAGGTGAGTATCAGCCTTTCAGCCAGTATTATGCGCGTGCCTCTGTCCGATCGTCTTGCCTGGAGGTTTCCGTGCCCGAATTAAAGACATTCCCCTTTTACGTGCTGTGCGGCGTGACCCAGGGGTGGTGGCTCCGGATCCCGCCCTTCGGCCGGTTCGAGGTTGTGCCGGCCAAGGGGACCGTTCCGGTCTGGCTGACTGGACTTCTTGAGGCGTCCGGGCCGGCCTACCTCGCTCATCTCACCTGCCCTTTGTGGGCGGTGATCGAGCTGGATGTGGATGATCATGCCAAGCTCGATCTCATCAAGGATGGGACCCTTTCGGAGCGGATCGTTCGTTTCCGCTCCGGCTTCGTGGTCTATCGCGGCGACCGGCGCACCGCCCTTGATGTCTTCACAACCATGACATCAGGCGCCGCCGCATCGTCGCCCCTGCGCAGCCTGCAGGACAAGACGGGGGTGGCCCGGACTGGTGATTACGGGGTCGCCATGGCGGGGGACGAGGGATTTGCCGAGGCGGGACGCTATGGAAGCGCCGAATGCGGTGCGTTCGGCGTGGCGATGGCGGGGGAACGAGGTACCGCGCTGGCCGGGTCCCATGGGCTTGCCGTTGCGGGAGATGGCGGTGTCGCTAAAGCAGGAAATGGGGGCGTGGCGGTCAGGCGGGCTGGCAGCGGCGGCATGGCAGAGGTTGGGGACAGCGGCGGCATGGCAGAGGTTGGGGACAGCGGGGTTGCCATAGCCCAGGAGGCCGAATGTGCCGTCAAAGGGGGCCGCGGATCGGTGGTGGTCTTGCAGGTTGGCGGCCAGATGTTCGTCGGGCCGGAGGGGATTGGGGTGGCGATCATGCCCGTCAAGACTGTCGTCGTGAGCGATGACGCTCTCGCGATCCATCGCCCTCCGCTTGAGCCCGGCACACTTATATGGCTCGGGCGAAATGCCACCCTGATCTTCCGGGAGCGCTTCGCGGGCCAATGGAGGGGCGCCAGGTCCATTTCGACAGAGTCCGAAGAGGTCCGCGCCGGCGCGGTTTACGAATATACCGAGCGCGGTTTTCGCCTTATCCCGGATCTCACGCGCAGCTATTTCGATAGCGTTGACGAGCTTGAGACGGAGTATTTACCGCCGGATGACAGCCCAAAGCCCTCCGTAGAGACGAAGGACTTCCCCTTCTTCGGCACGCAACGTCCCTGGTGGGACGAGGCGTTCTCCCATGATTCCGAAGCATTCATTCTCAAGGAAGCAATCGGAGAGGCGGACCTTGTCGTCCTCACCCGCGCCATTCCGGATGCCGACCTGAAGGCGGGGCGCACCGATGGCGGCTGGTGGCTCGGCGCGCCCTGGGGCCAGGGAGACGCCGGCTTGCAACCTGGCGCGCCGTGCGCGCTTGTCCGGGTGGAGGGCGCCCACGAGGTGTGCCAGGAACAGGGCGGTGTCGTCGCATTCCGCTCGGGTACGACGCTCTACCGTGGCACCTTGCGCGGCGCGCTCGCCGTCCTCTGTGCCCTTGGCAAGGACCCGCAATGGGGATCTCGCGTGGCGTTGGCTAAACGGGGCGAAACCGCCCGAATTCCGGTCGGCTTCGTGGAGGTCCCCAAGCCTCCCGAGATGGTGGACGAAACGGAACGCCCTCCCCTCGATAAGCCGGACGTCGTTGTGTTGCGGGGGGACCGGGCCATTGGGGCGCAACCCTCCCTTGCCATCGCGCGAGAGTACGGCTGGGCCATCTGCGGTGGAGAAGCGCATGCGGCATGGGGGGGCATGGCTTGTGCCTTCGGGCACGGTGTGGCGTACGCGTACGTGAAGGGCGTTGCCATCTGCGAAAGCGGCCGCGCTGTTTCGGATCACTACAGTAGTATCGCCTGGAGCAGATTGGTCCCCGGCGACGAGGTCGGCATTCACGGGGGTATCACAGGCGGGCAGGCTGTTGCCGGGCCGCGCGGCGTCGCCGTCGCAAGCCGGGACGGCGGTTCGGCGACCGCCACCGGACTCAGAGGGGTTTCGGTGGTGATGGCCGCGGGTGTCGCGGTATGCGGCGGTGCGGGCGTCGCCATCGGCGCCGGCAAGGGTTCGGTCCAGGCCCAAGGTGGCAGGATGTCCGTGGTGGTGGCCCGGCATGGGCGCGTCAGAGGCGATAAGTATGCCTTGCTGGTTGCGCGGGATGAGCGCAGCGGGCAATGGGTTTGTGGTCTCGTGGGGCAGGACGGCATCGCGCCGAATGTTGATTATGTCGCCCGTAATGGACGCCTGGAGCCATGGTTGGTGTCCAAGACCGCGTCTCAGCAGCGCAGACGCCGGTGGCTCCATTAGGTTTGCGAAGCAAGCGCCGGCAACGGGCGGCAATGGCTGCAAAAGCACGGAGCCGCGAGTGTCACGTCACACGAACGGAGATCGTCCCATGAAGCGCATCATTCCCGCCACACTGCTGCTGCTCGCCGCCGCATCGGGCGTGCAGGCCCAGGAGGTCAAGGGCAATTTCCAGGATCTGCGCATGGTGATGCGCCTCACCATGGGGGTTGCGGGTGACCTCAGCGGAATAACGCCGGAGGAGAGCAACCGGCGCGCCGACTATCTCCTCGGCTTCGCCACGTCCTTCTTCCTGCGTTGTCCGGGCCTCACAAAGGCCGAGGAGGACGCCTTCGGCGAGCGCATGAACCGGCTCGTGAACGATCCCACAAAGCAGCAGATTGTCGCCACGCAGATCCGGCCCGGCATGCTTGATGGCAAGGCCTTCTCGGAAATTTACGGCTGCTCGGACAGCAATTCCGGGGTGAAGAACGCCCGGGAATTGCTGGTCGATTATGTGCGGGACATCAATAGGTACGTCAAATGATCGGCCCGCTCACGGGACCTCGACGGAATATTCCGCGCCCCAAGCGGTGAGACTGTCCGGGCGGCGCTTTTGCAGGCGCCGGAGATTGGTGAGGAAGCGACTCGTTTCCTCCTCGGTCAGACCGGCGGGCGCGGGATTGGCGCCGCGCGGGTCCAGCAGCGGCTGGATGGCGGGGTCCCACACGAGGATGGAGGTGGCGATGAAGCGCCCCTTCACCGGCAAGACGGGGAAGGCATCCGCCATGAGCGGCAGGGTTCCGTCCTCCAGACGCGGCTGGGATGGCGCCGGCATCCAGCGCAGGGTTTCTCCCCACGTGAGATCCCAGCTGCGCTGCCCGGCCGGGCGCGGATCGCGGACCAGGAAGGTGTAGGCCATGGCGGGTTCGCGATCGATGCCGACGACAGCGAGGCGGCCCTTATGCTTGCCGGGCACGAACACCACGGGGCCCTCATCGTCCGACGACACGAACGGCTCGAAGAACCGGCCCATCGCATACTGCTCCACCACCAGGCGGGGCATGCTGGTTGAGGCCGGCGCAGGGGTGATCTCCTGGAGCAGGGCGTCCTGCGCGCGGTCGAGGGCTGTGGCGTCCGTCACCGCGCCTGCCTCGGCGATCCTGCGCGCAAAATCGTACACGTTGCCGGACAGGTCGGCGGGCGAAAGCCCCTCCGTGCCAAGCGGTGCAAGACCCCGGCTCTTGCGCGAGAGGTCCAGGCGCCGGTTGATGAAATCCGCCAGCACGTCGGCGATCTCGGCCGAGCAGCCATAATCCCCATACAGCAGCTTGGAGAATTTCTGCGCCCCGTCGCGCCCCTCGCCGAAGATGACGGAGCCGATCTGCGCGTCGGATTGCGGCACGCCGATCAGTTCCCGGAACAGCCGCCATTTCAGGTACAGGTTGGGTATGGTCGCCATGGTCTGACCGGCTCGCATTGAAACCGGCGCAAAAGTGCGACGAACGCGCGGCCATGTCCAGCCAACGGACCGCCTGCAACATCGCGCAACGCCCCGCAATGCCGTCCAGGCGAAGGCGCCGGTACACCTCTCCCATCGGATCCGCCGCGGATCCACCGCACCGGGAGATGAAGCCATGAAGACCTTCGCCGCCGCAGCTTTCGCCGCCCTCGTCCTGGTTTCGGGCACCGGCGCCCAGGCGGAAGACGCCGGGAAGAAGATCGTCGTCAAGAACCGCCAGATGATCGTCGCCATCACCAGCGGCAAGCTGGAGGACGAGATCGTGGGCCGGCCGGCCATCATTCAGAAGAGCAACCTTGCTTACATCATCGGCATGACGCGCAGCGTGCACCGTGCGTGCGGCGTTCTCTCGGCCACGGACAGCGCCGCCCTGGACCGGCTGGACCAGGCCTACCGGGCGGAGAAGGTCAAGGACGAACTCGCGGCCGCCATGCAGGTGATGGTGGTGAGCGAGCTGGACAATGGCGCCTCCGACACCGCCGCCCTGCTCACGCGGTACGACTGCCAGGCGCTCCAGCGGTTCAATCTCACCGGACCGCTCCTCGCCTTCTGGAACAAATATCTCGCCGTCCTGAAGGGCTGAGATCGAAACTCGAACGTGGAAAGGACCATCGCCGTGAAAATGATCCCGCATCTCGCCACCGCCTTGACCTTTGCTTTCGGTCTCGGGTGCTTCTTCCTCCCGCCCTTGTCGGCGGCCTCCCCCAAGGAGGAGGCCCGGCAGCAGGCCAATGCCGCGTTCGAGACGTTTCGCGCCAAGTGTGGATCGGACTATGTGGTGGCCATCGACGTGGCGCCGCCGCCAGCTGGCGGCTTCACCCAGAGCCTTTCCCCGGCGCCCGCAGCACGATCGTCCGGCCACACCATCTACGTCATGTATTCCGATGTGCGCCTGGATGGGCGGGAAGCGACCTCCGACATGGACCGCCGCAACGGCATCGAATGGAAGGGCGTGCTGACCTACAGCGCGGCGGCGGGCCGCCAGATCTCGGTGGGCAAGGATGGGACTCGGGGCAAATGGAGCGACTGGCAGCCGGTGGGCGCGGTCTACACCGTCTCTCTCGTTCTGAAGGATGGGACGTGGACCCGCAGTGTCGGTGAAATCCCGCTTGTCGCCGGGCTCGGGCGCTATGCGACGCTGCGCCGGCCCGCATGCTCCGAGGTGCCGCCGGGCTGAGCATCACTTCGCGGCAAAGGCGTCGAAGGCCTTCAACTCCCCGGTGATCAGGTCGTCGATCTGTGCCGGAGAGCCCGGGTCGCCCAGCGTGCCGGATACATAGACCTGCGGCAGAGCCGGGCCGAAATCCCGCACGGCTGCATTGCGCTGGCGCAGCAGGGCGGCGCGAACGGAGGAGTTGCCGATGCAGGCCTGCAGGTCGTCCGGGCGCCCCTTGATGGGATCGATGAGGCGCGAGAAGGCGGCGAGCCGATCCGCTGTGGCAGAGAGGTGAAGCCAGTCCTCCATGCCACTGAGAAGGAAGCCAAAGATCCGAAACCGTACCTCCGGATCCGCCGCGCACGCGGCCACCTGCGCGGCCTGGAAGGTCCCATCGTCTCCATCGCGCCAGATGGGGCGGATCTCGAAGCGGACCTTCGCCCGTTCGGGAAACGCGCGCAGCAAGGGGCGCAACGTGTTGTTGAGGAACAACCGGCAGTCGGCGCAGTCGGCGGCGAGGAGCGCGGTCACATGCACCGGCGCATCGGCGTCACCGTTCAGAAAGGTGAAAGCGGGCGCCGCGCCTGCCTCCAGCTTCGCCTCGGTCCAGGCGCGGCTCAGCTCAAAGCCGGCCCTCTGTGAGATTTGCGGGAAGGGAAGCCGCTGCTCCACGATCTGCCAGAGCGCGACCGCGCCGGAGGGGTCGCGAGTCGCGGCGGGACCATAGCGCAGGATCTGCGCGCGCAGATCCAGGGCCACCGGATCGTTCGCCAGCTGCGGAGTCTTCAGCAGCTTCAAAGCCTCCTCCAGGTCGGGCTTGATGAGCGCCGCATCCGTGGCAGATCTCCTCCCGAAGGCAAAGATGTGCGCAAGGGTGAGGGTCGCGCGGGCATCGCCATCGGCGCTCAGACGGCGCAGCAGCGAGATGGCCGCCTCCGGGTCCGGTCCCTGACCACCCCGGTCGGAGAGATAATAGCGCGCCATGTCCGCCACCGCCGGCGGAAAGCCCTGGGCGGCGGCCTGGGACAGGAGGTCGAGGGCGCGTGGCGACGGCGGCCCTGCGGGATCGCCCCGCCCGTCCGACTGCATCTGCAACCGCGCCTTCCAATAGAGTCCGGGCGTTCCGTCATCCTTCGCAGCAATGGTCATGAGCTGAAGGCGCTCGGCATCCGAAAGCTGGAGCTCGGGATCAGAGGCCGCCTGCGTCAGCAGTTCGTCCGCTGCCGCCGGGACGCCGGCGAAGGCCGCCTTGCGCAGCCATGCCCGGTAGCGCGCCAGGTCTTCGATGCCCGTCAGCAATCCGCCGCCGCCCCGATAGGCGGCCGCAGCGCCATAGGCCGTCTTCCCGCTGGGATCGGACAGGTCCGCTTCCCGCAGTGCCGCCTCCACGCCGTCATCGCTCGCCGCCGGCACGCGACCCGGCCGTGTGGAGTTGAACTGCCGGGCGATGATGCGTGCGCCGATCTTCGCCGCCAGCACCCCCTTGGCGCCGGCGGATTCGAGGTCGCGCACCATATCGGCAAAATTGACGTTCAGGTCCGCGAGACGATCCCCGAGGGTCCAGGCGAGCAATTGTCCGCGCGGCAGATCCGTGGTGCCCGCCCGCCCGCCGAGGCTGCGCGCTTGCGCCATCAGGTGCTGGCGCTCCGCGCCTTGGACCTTCGAGGCTTCGAGGTTCGCCTCCACGGCCTTCAGGGCAAGGGCCTTGGGATCTCCGTCCCGGAAACCCGCCTCCACGGCGCTCCACTTGCCCGCGTTCCGTACCTTCTCGATGTTGCCTTCATCGTCCAGTTCCAGGCACCAGTCGCGCCGTGTCAGGCCATATTTGTCGGCCGGCCCGTCCCATGGCGGGGCACAGGTGAAGTCATACAGGGCCGGATCGAGCAGGTTCGCCCGCAGCAGCAGGCCGGTCCGCGTCTCCGGATAGAGCGAGAACCACAGCGCCACGGCCCCCAGCATCACGGCCGCCGCCGCGCCGGCAAGAGTCCTCAGCAGGATTTGCCGGCGGCTGAGGCGGTAGGGCCGCTTGCTCCAATCCCGCAGCCGCGCTTCGTCCTCCGCGGTCAGGGTGAGGGGCGGAAGCAGGCCTTCGCGATAGACCGCGACCGTCTGGGTATCTCCGGTCCACAGCGCCACCTTCGCGGCCACTGTATCGAACACGTCCTGGATTCGCGTGCCGGGTTTCAGGAGGCCCGGCATTTCCTCGGTCAACGCGACGGCGAACGGGCTGTGCCCGCCCCAGCCGTCCTGTGCCGAAGCCATGGCGGCGGTGGAATAGATCAGTTCCGAAGGGCGGGGCAGCTTGGCCGCGGCGAGCCCTTCGGTCGCCGAGACCGCGTCCGCCAGGTCCCCCACATAGGTGTTGCGGCACGCATCAAGGACGATGACGGTTGCCTTGTGGGCGCAGCGGCCGAGCTCCCGGGCGATCGTGTCAAGTGGCACCGCCCGTACGGAAAGATGGCGGGCGGACGAGATGTCCGCGCCGACGGGGATCAGGACATTGACACCGTCGGCCTGGAGGCCGTGCCCCGCATAATAGACGAAAGCGACAGCAGACGGTCCAGCCGCGTCCACGTCGTCGGCGAAAGCGATGATCGCCTCCTGCATCTGGGCGAGGTCCGCATTCTTCAGAAGGCGCACCGTGAAGCCGAGCCCTTCCAGGCCCCAGGTGATTTCTTCGGCATCGCGTACCGGATTTGCCAATGGCTGACGATGGTAGCGTCCATTTCCGATCACCAGCGCCAAGCGGGCGTCGGGGGCCGTCTGAGGCTGAATTGGACCATCCCCTATCGCCGCTCCCGCCTGCGTCGCGCCGGGCGCACGCGTGCCGCCGTTCGTAGGGGCGTTGTCGGGGGCGTCAAACCATAGATACTGCATTCAGCACCGATATGTCCTCGGCGGCATGGCCTTGCCTAATGCCTCAGTTTGGCCAATGGACGACGCGCCAGCAATCCGTATCAGCGGGGGTTTTGTTCCTCATTCAATCCAGAGATCGCTTAGGATGAGCAGAGCGCTTTTTTCACCTTACAGCGGCTAGTGTTCGCTCGAACGCCTCCGCTGGGGGAGGCGCCGCATGCTGCGACGAGCGGACTGGGCGAGGAAACGCACCCTGAATGCACAGAAGCGCATCACTATGGCCGGGGCCTCGTCGAGCGAGCCGTAGCCGTGGGACTTACCCTCCATCTCGCGAGTGTCCGCTTTCAGGCCGCAGTTGTCACCAGATCAGTGGCCGGCCTGGGCGGCGCTTTGCTGACAGGCGGCTCCGGGGCCGGGAGCGGACTAGCGGCGTATGTCATCCACAGGGCGAAAGCGGACACTCAGCTTGACAATCGACCAACCCGTCACGGTCATTAGTAACGTCCGCCATCGGGCAATCTCGCGCTCGTTTTACTTCTTAGGACCGCGCACCGGCCGCATGCTGTGTAACGCGAAAGGTGAGATGCTCTCGGCGATAGAGCGGCTGATCTTACGGAGGTGTTCTTCCGTCAGCCGCTCGCCTTCCTTCGCGCCGCATTCGTCGAAGGCTTTGTCTACTGCGCGACCGATGACCCGATCTTTCTCGGCATCCGCCTGCGACTGGAGGGTCGGGCCGATAACCGACGAGAACGCGTCTCTGACCGCGCGCTCGTCACTATGCCGATAAGCATAAATGTCATCGATCGTTGCCCGATCGAAATCCAGAGAGACTTGAACTTCGAATTCTTCCCCAGTTCGAGGATCGAAAGCATAAGCGGACTCGGCGGGCGGACCGGTGTATTTCTCGCCCAAGCAAGCCACGATCCGCGCCACACCGAAAAACTCAGCGTAGCTGAGAACCAAGCCCGTGGTCGGATCAGCGCGCAGCGCGACGCAATGAAGTGGGGCGCCCGACTTCCGGCCGGAGACCAAGTCCCGGGTGCTGAAGTATCCGAAGCAAGCCTTCGCGCTCGGATCGCGGAGGTAAGCCGTCGCCTGGTCGCACTCGTGCCAGCCAACACCGTTAGCGAACGCAAATGCGAGACACGTCTTGACCATGGAACGGCCCCCTTCGGGGCCGCCGAACTGGAAGGCAAAGTGAAAATCCCCATCGAGATATTTCTCGACCGCCGTCGCCTGCGCAAGCGTGGCTTCTATATCTAGCTCAGGGAGTTTCTTCCTCAGTCCTTCGAGAATCCGGCGCGCTTCACCCATAGACCGGGCCTTGATGTTGTAGTCGATTGAGCCGTCGGGTCGACGCGTCTTCTCGAACTCCGGGTTTGTGAAGGTTATGCCGCCTTCGGCGTGTAGCGTAACGCGTTCGCCGGTGGTCGTGACGGTCCTGAGCGACGGCATCTTGCCTCTGTCTCTCTGGACGCCGAACAAAAGGCCGAGTGGCTGCATCGTCTTAGCAAGCGCCGCGTCCCACCTCTCGCCGGTCTCGCTGTTGCATTTGCGGCAGATGAACCCGGATACGGTTTTCTGACCGCCGACCGCATTGGGGAAGATGTGCTCAGCCGAGTCACAGTGCGGGTCGGTAGGGTCGTTCGATATTTGATTGCCGCAGATAGCGCATTTAGTCATTCTCTGAATTTCCCGAAAGGGATGAAGTATCGACCGCCGCTGACCGTGCCTGCTGGGAACTGACGGAACTAAGCGGTCGGAAACGCCTGTCCGTGGAGGTATGGAGCACAGCTTGCTTTTGCAAGAGAACGCCGAGTCCGCTTCCGTACTGCCCGCGAAGAACTACAAATGGCGCAAGGGTGACGCAGTGCCCCGACCTGCGGATGTCCACATTTCGGCTACGCCCGTTACGCAATCAACGACCGGAATGGGGGCGCTTTTCTGTCCACAGCTCCGGAGCCGGGTCCGGACGGTCTGCCTTTCGGAAGTGCTCGGCATAAAGCTGCCGTTCCAGCTTCCCGTAATCAGGCAAAGTCCGTCTGGTCAGCTCGCGACGCCAAGTCGGCGGCTCACGGCAAGGGAATCCTGGTCCTTAATGCCCCTGCGGGGCACTCAGACCAACTTTAGGGCTGGCGTCGCGCCTGGGGCCCGCTTGACTGTCGCCTAAAGTCACGCGGCTGCTGACGCGACCTAGGGCGCTCTTCGCCGATGCGGCCTCGGACACTTCTCCTGGCTTCCATCAAAGAGGCAAAGGAATTCCCCGGCGGGATTTCGAGTCGCGCAGCATCTATCTTCAAAAGATAGCGTAAGAAAATATCTCTGATCTCTGTGAATTTCTGAGCGTTGGGCTGGATCGTGAGCTTTTTGATCTCGTCTCGAACGGGCAGTTCTGCAAAGCCGGTGACTAAAGCGGTCTGCTCAAGATAAACGGAAGATCCCAACACCAGCTCGAGATGAGCGATACCGCTTTCCTTAATAGCGACGCGATCGGACAACTCGACGTCCTCCGAGTTGGGATCGAGCGTCTCGACGAGGCCGCGCTTGTAGATACGACGAAGTGTCCGGAGTGTGATCTCAACCGGCACTCCGCATTGATCGAAATATGAGCAGAGGTCATCGGCAAGCCAGTGCCGATCGTCCGACTCTCCCGCTTTTGATGCATTGAGCTTCTGCCGGAGCATCCAGAGGCAATAAAATGGCAACAGCGGCGATCCGGGCTTGGTCTGTTCCGTCACAAAGACGTTGGTCACGAAGTCGTTCTCGACCTCGCTGAGACGATCATATTCGCCTTTGATCAACGCGCGGTGCGTCCGCAGCCGATCTGCCGTGACGCTTGGACCGCCGAATGATGACTTGATGATGTCGTCGACCTTGAGTTCGGGCGACACGAAGATGCGTTCGGCGAGCTTCAACATTCTTCGGATGTCAAAATTGCCGAGCCGACCAATCAGACCCGTAACGTAATCGTTGTCGACGAAAACCTTTTCAACAGTATCAGCCATCACCCGAATGTCATTTACCTGAACTCTGAATCCACGCCTTGAGAAGTAAGCTTCGGTCTTCGGCTTCTCGCCATTCAATTTCTTCTTGATGAATGTGACACGTCGCGAAATGATCTGCTTCGCATCCGGAACCGGAAGATAAAAACTTCTGGAGGTATAGCTCTGAAGCGCCCCTGCCTTGGAAAGGCGCCAGACGGAGCGATCCGTGATTGGCACGATATTGAAAATCGGCGCGGCACTTTCGAGAGAATGCGCCAACTGATAGACGTTATCTTGAACCTCCAGCGGAAATTGATCCGTGTTATCGAACACCAGACACGGTAGTAGCCCGTGACCTTTAGCAGCGCGCGCCAGCAAGAGACGAACGTACTCGTCGGCGTGCGTTTCGCGCCGCGCTTCGATATGTCGGCCGAACTCGATCTTGAAGGCGTTTTTGTCGGACTCGTAGAGATGTTTGAGCGGCCCTTTGGACATCCGCTGGTACTCGCTGAAAAAGATCCCCTGAAGCTCTTCGTATGAAGGCGCCTCTCCCGCAGTGATTCCGTCCTCCAGAGCGTTGCGTAGCTGCAGGATGCACCACTCGACAGCCGTCGCGGCCGAGCCAGTGCTTTCGGCGAGATCCACTCGAGCGAGCAGGCACTTTTTCCGCAGTGCCTGGGGCAGGATGTCGCCGAAAAATCGGTCTATGAACGTCGACTTCCCTGAGCCCTTATTGCCGATTAATAGGACCGTCTCGGCTCGCTGCGTAGCCATCGTCCGCTCGATCTGATCCTGAAGCACGCCACCCCGATCGGTCGCGATCGACGCCACGTTGTTAAGCACGTTCTGGATGATTTTTTCGAGCTCTAGATCGGCTTTGTGGCTTTCTGCGGTCTCAACAAAACAATCCCGCAGCATCTCCTTATCTTGGTCGTTAGACAGCCTGGAGAAGAACTGCGCGAACAATTCCGCCGCGTCGCTGGCCATTGGATCACGTACGCGCATCTTCGCTTCATTCGGCGGGTAAACGGTATACTGCTGTTCGGCTTCCGAGACGGTATAACCTTCTGCATCGTTGAGATGCGCGATATGGCGTTTATCGAGAACGCCCCGAGGTGAGATCAACTCCGTGAATGGAACAAAGTAATCTTTCACGGCCATCCAAGACGGAAAAAGAATCCCCTTGCCCTTCAAAGGCGGACGCCCATCTGTCCGGGATGCTCTGAAGAAAAGCCATGTCAGCCCGTCAGTTAGGACGGCTGTCGGGACGCCCTGTTCGTTTGCGTATGCGAGAGCTTGCCTAATTCCCTCCTTCATTGGCTTTGCGACGGGTCCGTCCAACGCGATCGTCATCTTCTCGTTGGACTTTGTCTCGGGAGCTAGCAAACCGGACCTTTTTGCTTCCAGGACAAACAGGTTTCTCTCCGAGCCTGTCTTGAAAAGGTAATCGATGAACCCGCTGTCTGTCGAAGGCTCGGTGAAGATGGCGTCACGTTCCCATCCCATAACCTCGAGAAGGATTCGGTCCAAAGCCTTGAAACGCGTGTCCGCTTCGTTCGGACCGGACTGCAGGGCTATTAAGATCTCTGCTTCGATGCCTTGAAGCCGACCGAAAGCCTCGTCGATGGCATTGCTCATCCCGAATCCTTGCGCGTTTGCTCCCGCGGACTATCCAGACAGAAACGCGATTTGTCGACTCGGGAAGCCTAGCGACCGACTGTGTGGAAATGCCCTCACCAACCTACAGCGACGTCCTATGTAGCAGCAACGGAACGACGCCTGCGGCAAAGTATGCGTCCACTGCGGCGGCTGGGAGGGATGGGCGCAAAGTGAGCTTTAGCCTACGTCATACAGCATCAGCTTTCGAGCGGAGGCAGAGTTTGCCTCATCGGCCGGAATGGGGGCGCAAAGCGGCCGCCGCCGACGATCCAGGAAGCTCCAAAGCGGAATTCTCCGGCGGCCACGCGCTGCGATACCTCATCGCTTGAACGGACGTCCACTTTTCGAAAGTGAACCGACAGTCAGCGGAGGCGCTGAGCGCGGATTGACGCATTGCCCCTCAATGCATAGGGTCTGCTCCTATGCCTAGACCCTCGATGCCTGATGCCGCAGCGAAGACCGGGCCCGACTTCCTCAGTCGGGCCTACTGGAACGGCACCATCAAGATGAGCCTGTCCAAGTTCTTCATCCTGTGCGTGCTCCACCAGCGGGCCATGCACGGCTACGACATCGCCCGCGCCGTGGAGCAGACCACGAACGGCTGCTGTTCCCCCACCGAGGGGACCATCTACCCGGTGCTGCGGGAGTTCGAGGAAGGCGGCTATCTCACCGTCGAGACCGAGGTCGTCTCCGGGCGGGAGCGGAAAGTCTACACCCTGACCGACAAGGGCCGGGCCGCCTTCAAGGTCGCCGTCGAGGCATGGATGGACGTCACCCGCTGCCTGCTTGATGCCGGAAAGCTCGTCGAGGGGAACGGCCCGGCATGCTGCCCATGACCATCCTTCATTTGCCCCGAAGCATTGATGGTCGATGCATGAAGGAATGCGCTGTTCGCCTTCCACGGGTTCCCGGCTCCGGAATGAACGCATGACCGGCACCTCGGCAGCCACAACAGACGTGCCACCCCTGAGCGGCAGAAGCTGGTTCATCACCGGCCTCGGCATCGGGCAGATTTGCTCATGGGGATCGCTCTATTATGCCTTCCCGCCCATCGCCGAGGCCATGGAGCGGGAACTCGGCTGGTCGAAGCCCGAGACCTATGGCGCAGCCACCCTCGGCCTGATCCTAGCGGGCTTCGCCGCCTATCCCGTCGGATCGGCCATCGACCGAGGCCATGGCCGCTTCGTGATGGCCGGCGGCTCCCTGATCGCTGGCCTCCTGCTTCTCGGTTGGTCGCAGATCGCGTCCCTCCTGCCCTTCTATCTCTGCGTCGCCGGGATCGGCATCGTGCAGGCCGCCACCCTCTATGAACCCGCCTTCGCCGTCGTCGCCCGGCGCAGCGGCAGCGGTGGGGCACGGGCCGGGATCACAGCCCTCACGCTATGGGGCGGCTTCGCCTCCACCGTCTTCATCCCCATCGTCCAGCATCTGCTCGACACCGTGGGATGGCGGGGAACGCTCATGGTGCTGGGCGGCGTGAACCTGATCCTCTGCGCCACCCTCTATGCCCTCGTCATCGATCCACGGGCGGATCATCCCGAACGCACAGCCCCGGCGACGTCGGCAATGGTGGGAAGCGGCATCGTCCGTGGGGTCATGCGCCTTCCCGCCTTCTGGGCCCTAGCGATCGCCTTGACGGCCTATTACGCCGCCTTCTCCGCCTTCACGTTCCACTTCTACCCGCTGCTCATTGAGCGCGGCTTCGATACCGGCACGGTGGTCGCAGCCATGGCCATCATCGGTCCCGCTCAGGTCGCGGGCCGGATCGCCATCTGGGTGTTCGCTCCGAAAGCATCGGTGCGCCTGATCGGCAGTGCCGTCGTGCTGGTCTTCCCGGTGGCACTCCTCGCCCTTCAGGCACTTCCGCCGAGCTTCACCCTCGTCGCCGCCGTGGCGGCCCTCTACGGCGGCGCCAACGGCATCATGACCATCGTGCGCGGCCTTGCCGTCCCGGAGATGCTCACGCGGGAAGCCTATGGGGCCGTCAATGGTGCGCTCGCCGCGCCGGGGACGATCGCGCGGGCCATCGCGCCCGTCGGTGCCGCATCCATCTGGGCCAGTACCGGCTCATACGATGCCGTTGTGATCGCGCTCGTGATCGGAGCCTGCATCCTCGTGATTGGCTTCTGGAGCGCCGCTCTGCTTTCCGTCCGCGCGTCCCGCGCAGCCATCTGACATCAAGGTTCAAGTGATGACCGACACGACTTCGTCCCCGGACTTCCCCGCGCTCGACGAGAGGCACCTCGTCCTTCCCGATGCCGCTCTTCTAGAGCCTCGCTCGGTCCCCGATCACGCACCCCGCATCCTCCTTCTGTACGGCTCCCTGCGCGAGCGGTCGTACAGCCGCCTGCTGACCGAGGAAGCGGCTCGGCTCCTTGAACGCATGGGTGCCGAGACCCGCATCTTCGATCCACGCGACCTCCCGCTGCCGGATAGCGTGTCTCCAGATCACCCGAAGGTGCAGGAGCTGCGCGCCCTGTCCACATGGTCGGAGGGACAGGTCTGGTGCAGCCCGGAACGCCACGGCAACATCACCGGCGTGTTCAAGAGCCAGATCGACTGGCTGCCCCTTGAGATGTGAATAGGCGTGGAATAAGGACCCTGTTTTCGGGGTGACCGGCATCCAATCGGGACCCCGGGGCTGAGGGTCCACATTGGCCTCCTTTTCTGAGGGAGGCCTGGCTTGGGATGCTGGTTGTGGAGACGATTGCGAAGATTCGGCGCGCCTATTTTTCCCAGAAGAAGCCGATCAAGGAGATTTGTCGCGAGCTGCGCGTGTCGCGGAAGGTGGTGCGCAAGGTCATCCGGTCGGACGCAACGGAGTTCCGCTACGAACGCGAGACACAGCCGCTTCCCAAAATCGGGCCCTGGCGGGAGCAACTGGAGGGGCTGCTTTCCGAGAATGAGGCGAAGGCGTCGCGGGAGCGACTGACGCTCGTGCGGCTTTTCGAGGAGCTTCGGGGGCTCGGCTACGATGGAAGCTACGACGCCGTCCGCCGCTACGCGAAAAGCTGGCGCAAGGCGTGCGGCGCCGCTCTGGCGCAAGCCTATGTGCCGCTGAGTTTTGCGCCGGGCGAAGCCTATCAGTTCGACTGGAGCCATGAAGTCGTCTTGCTGAACGGCGTGACGACGACCGTGAAGGTCGCGCATATGCGGCTTTGCCATAGCCGCATGCTGTTCGTGCGGGCCTACCCGCGCGAGACGCAGGAGATGGTCTTCGACGCGCACGATCGCGCCTTCGCCTTCTTCAAAGGCGCCTGCGCGCGCGGGATCTATGACAACATGAAGACGGCGGTGGAGACGATCTTCGTCGGCAAGGAGCGGCAATATAATCGCCGCTTCCTTCAGATGTGCGGACATTACCTCGTCGAGCCCGTGGCCTGCACGCCGGCGTCCGGCTGGGAAAAAGGCCAGGTTGAAAATCAGGTTGGCCTGGTCCGCGAGCGCTTCTTCACGCCGCGTCTGCGGTTCAAGAGCTATGACGAGTTGAACGCCTGGCTGCTCGACAAATGCGTCGCCTACGCCAAGGCGCACCGTCATCCCGAGATCGCCGATAAGACAGTCTGGGAGGTCTTCGAGGAGGAGCGGCCCAAGCTCGTGCCGTTACGAGGCCGCTTCGACGGCTTCCATGCGGTGAGCGCAGCGGTGTCGAAGACATGTCTCGTTCGCTTCGACAGCAACAAATACTCGGTGAAGGCCAGCGCTGTGGGCCGGCCCGTCGAAGTCCAGGCCTATGCCGACCGCATCGTCATTCGGCAGGACGGGGTTGTCGTCGCTGAACATCACAGGCGCTTTGGCCGAGACGAGACCGCCTACGACCCCTGGCATTACGTGCCCGTCCTGGCGAGGAAGCCCGGCGCCCTGCGGAATGGCGCGCCGTTCAAGGACTGGGTGCTGCCGTCCGCCATGGAAAAGATCCGCCGCAAGCTCGCGGGCTCCGCCGACGGCGATCGGCAAATGGTGAAAATCCTCGCCGCGGTTCTCGATGACGGGCTGCCGGCGGTCGAAGCCGCCTGCGCCGAGGCCATGGATCAGGGCGTCCATTCCGCCGACGTCATTCTCAACATCCTCGCGCGCCGCCGCGATCCCGGGCCGCCGCTGACCATCCTCACGCCGGACGCCCTGAAGCTGCGGCACGCCCCTCTCGCCGATTGCGCAAGATACGATCAACTGAGGAGTTCGGGCTGATGATGGAACGCACGCAAATCTTCGATCTCATGGGAGAACTCAAGCTCTATGGCATGAGGAGCGCTTACGACGAGGTGATGGCGGCGGGCGTCAAGCGGCAGCACGAGCCGCCTCAGATCGTGGGCGATCTTCTCAAGGCCGAAATCGCCGAAAAGCATGCCCGCTCGATCAAATATCAGATGACGATCGCCAAGCTGCCCTTGGCGAAGGACATAGACGACTTCGACTTCGACGGCGCCACCGTCAACGAGACGCTGGCGCGCGATCTTTCCAGCGGCGGCTTCGTCGCCCAGCAGCGCAATATCGTCCTGGTCGGCGGCACGGGAACCGGGAAGACGCATCTCGCCATCGCCATCGCCAGAAGCTGCATTCGCGCCGGCCTGCGCGGGCGCTTCTTCAACACGGTCGATCTCGTCAATCGGCTCGAGGCGGAAACGCGCGCCGGACGCCAGGGGCGCATCGCCGATTATCTCACCCGGATGGACTTCGTCGTTCTCGACGAACTCGGCTATCTGCCCTTCGCGCAGGCGGGCGGCCAACTCCTCTTCCACCTCGTCAGCCGGCTCTATGAGCGCACCTCGGTGATCGTCACCACCAATCTCGCTTTCGGCGAATGGCCCAGCGTCTTCGGCGACGCCAAGATGACGACTGCCCTCCTCGACCGTCTCACCCATCACTGCGACATCGTCGAAACCGGCAACGAAAGCTGGCGCTTCAAAAACCGCGCCTGAAGTTCCCCGTTCAGGCCGCTGCCGTTGTGGGCGTAACTCCGGTCGGGCTACGCCCTCCCTCCGTCACGCCCACAACGGCACAAAACGCGCGCCTGAAAAGGGGTCCCTTTTCGGCGCCGATCTGGGGTCCCGGTTCAATGCTGATTGACAGACTGTCCGATCT
>JBFMAV010000040.1:0-36816 GCA_040755535.1 Pseudomonadota bacterium
CCTCGGATTCCAGCACAGGGACGATCCCACGCCCCGTGGCGACGAGACCCAGAAGGCTATAGCGCGCGACTTGCTGCGTGCTGATGCGCGGCGAGATGTCGAGTTCCCGGAATTTGCGTTCAAGGAAGCCCCGCACCTCATTGCCGGAGCCCTCGGTTCGGACCAGAAAGGTTTCATCCGCGAGATCTCGCCAGGACAGCACATCCCTTTGGACCAGAGGATGAAGCCGCGGCAGCGCGAACAGGAGTGGTTCGCTCCAGGAGGACATCGCATCACAGTCCGGCCAGCTTTGCCGGCCCAGCACGAATGCGGCGTCGAGATCAAACCGCCGTATCGCGGCCGCGTGATTTTCGGCAGGCGCTTCGACAAAGTCGATATGAACGCCCGCATAGCGGCTGTCATAGGTCTGGAACAGGTCGCGTAGAAAGCCGGAGGACAGGTTGGAGAACAGGCCAACTTTAAGGTGGCCTTCCTCAGCACGCCCGAGCGCGGCCGCTTCCACGGTTGCCTCTCGGATTTGATCGAGGGCCTGCCGCGTGCGGTTCAGAAAACGCTGCCCCGCCAGAGTGAGGTTCACCCCGCTTGAGTGCCGGATGAACAGCGACACACCAATCTCGTCTTCAAGATCTCGCACGCTCCGGCTGATCGACGATTCCTTGACCTCAAGTGCCACCCCCGCCTTGCGGAAGCTTCCGTGCTCGGCGGCCGCCACGAAATAGCGCAGGTGGCGCAACTCGATAGAGGTGGAAAACGGCGCAGCCATCCGGGCTCCGGCGTGTTGAGTAGCTTTGGAAATTTCTACCGAAGGTTTCAAGAGAGGTCGAGCCCGATAAATGCGGCGCCACCCCTCCGCAACCGCCGCACCTTGGCGTCGCCTAAATCCAGGCGGTCACGCCCGTCACGTCGATGGGCGAGATGGGTAGCATCAAGGCTCTTCCCGGCATGGTCGGCGCAGTTGCCGACACGGTCCACAAAATTGGCGCGCCGGCGTCGATCTTGCCGCACGCGCTTTCAATCAAGCGGCTGCGGCGCTGGTCGACATCGTGGTCGGAGGCCTGTCGCAATCGCGTCTGTGGCTCATGGCTGTGCTCTGCCGGGACAGCTTTACGATTCTGACTGCGGCAGTCTCTGATCTGTCTCCCGCGACTGTCGCGCCCCACGTCGAGAAGGACGCGCGGCCGCCGCCTTGCCGTCGAGGACGTCGGCCATCTCGTCCGCGACGCGGTCAGCCGCGAGCCGCAGCGCCTCGTCGATATGGATATAGCGCTGCGTCACGCCGCGCGCCGCGTGGCCGAGCAGCGCCGCGATCGTCAGTTCGGAAAAGCCGAGGTCGCCGGCGACGCTCGCGAAGGTGTGGCGCAGGGTATGTGGGGTGACGTCCTCCAGCCGCGCCATTGCGCAGAGGCGATCGAGCACACGCACGATCCCGACGAAATGCCCTTCACCCCAGTCGGCCGGGAAGAAGAAGCGCGATCCGGCCTGTGGCTGAGCCAGCAGCAAGTCGACGGCGGCGCGGCCGATGACCCGCGTCTGCGCACCGCTCTTCGTGTCGGGAAATCGGATCGAGCCTTCCTCGTCATGGAGCCAGGCACGCTCCAAAGCGAGCCCCTCCATGCGGCGCAGACCCGTCATCAGGAAGAAGCGGATCGCCGCAAGGCCGGTCGGGTGCTCGCCGTCCTGCTCCGCTATCCGCATCGCCTTGCCGAGCTTCTCGATCTCGGAGCGGCTCAGCCGGCGGTCGCGTGGCGTACTGGCGAGGCGACGGACACCCTTTGCCGGATTGCTCGTGATTTTCCCCAGCCGCACCGCGTGCTCAAAAATGGAGTGCAGGGTCGACATGGTGCGTGCAGCGACCCCTTCGCCGCCTGTGGTGGCACCGCCGCGGCTACCGACGCGCGCTTTGGACGTCTTACCGGCCGCGATATCGGCCTGGGCACCTTCGATGTCGCCCAGCTTAAGCGTGTTTATGATCCGTTTGCCCAGCAGCGGCTTGATATGCGCATCAATTCGGCTGCGATCCATGGCAAGCGTCGACGCCTTGATAGGCCGGCGTCGCTTGCCAAGAATTCGTCCGGCCTCCGCCTCGGCCAGATACCAGTCGCAGACCGCACCGACGGTTAGATCGTCCGTTCGCGTGGCGGCCTCCTCCGGATCGCATCCCTTTGCGACCGCCATCAGGATGTCTCTTGCCGCGTCCCGCGCCTGCTCCACGGTCATGAGACCATACCGCCCGATGACCCTGCGGCGATGGCGTCCTTCCGGCGTTCGGTACTGCACGATGAAACTCTTGAGGCCCGCCGCGCTGACCCGCACGCCGAAGCCGCGCAACTCGCCATCCCAGAGGAACTGCTCAGAACCTTCGACCCCAACCTTGGAAGGTTTCAGAGCGTCCAAACGGCGCTTTGTGAGCTTTTCCATTTTATTCCAACCACTTATAGAAAATCTGCTTCCATTTTTCGCATTTTAACGCCTCCGGAAGCCGAATGGAAGCATTTGAAATCAAATCGTGGCGTCTAGGTGACGACGATCGGCGGGGCGCGTATGAGCTAACTGTCTGCCTTATAGTGAATTTTACAATTACGGCGAAGGATCGGATATCGCAGCGAACGGCTCTCGGGCACGTTGCCAAGGTTGGGGTCGAGGGTTCGAATCCCTTCGCCCGCTCCAAAATTCTCTAGAAAATCGAACGGCTTGCATAAGTTCCGCCTTCGGGCGGAGGCTGGCGTTTGGTCGCCGTTAGGCACCTGTGAGGCACGCGGATGAAGTTGGCGCGTCGGGTCGCTCAAGCGGACGGCGGTCGCGTGTCCGCGTTCAAGGCTTCCGCCTCGGCGGGTATCTCAGTGAAAGACAGCCCGCTAGAGCCGCATCGCCTCTGCTCGACGGTCGGATATGGTGTTCGACGAGCCGCAGGATACGCTTGTCATCCGCATGCGGCCGCTTCACTCCAGAAGCAGACCTTGCCAAATGCGCGTCTGAACGTCCGGTTTGGGGCCGGGATCGGAATGTCGGCTTTGAAGAACTAGTGCGAAGAAGAAGACCCATCACCAGGATCAAACCAATTGGCTGCGATTCGAATCTCTTCCAGCGATCCGCCAGGATGAGGATGAGAACTACGTCTCCGCCATAGCATGGTGTGCGTTTTGAAAAAGAGCGGCACACATTACGCCCTAGCCGGTAGCAGTCTCCTATTTCCCTACGTGAGGCGTCTCCCAGTCGAATTGGCATCGACCTTGGCGCTGGAGGTTCAAGGGGCAAAACTTCTTGCTTCTGAGTCTGTCGCCCCACCACCGGGTGCGTCGTCGAGAAACGCGTGGGGCGTGCCGTATTGGTCTGGGTGCGCCAATGGAAGTAGTTGGCATCGCAAAGTAGCCTGTCAAAATGCGCCCCATGCTTGTGCTGACTAGGAGGAAGGTTGGATGGCGTCAGAAAGGGATGGGGTCATCTGGATACCATTGGCATTGACTGTAGCGAGCCTTCTTTTGAGCCTAGGCCTCACAAAGTATTGGGACGCTCTCCCCTCATGGGTGTCTATCATGGGTATCGTTGCGGCCTTGGCCCTCTTCGGCTGGGCCATCTATATTGCGCGTAAGACGCGCGACCCAGCGCGACCGCAGGCCGGGGTCGGCGGGCGTGCCGTGGCTCACGGTGAGGATCTCGCAGCGATTGGCGGGCAAGGGGGAGATGCGGGGAGAGGCCACGGCGGCGATGGAGGCTCCGCATCCGCCAGAGGAAAGCGAAGCCGTGCCAAGGGTGGGGATGGCGGACGCGGCTAAAGTTCTCCGCTGGATCTACTCTTGTCTCCAGCCGGCTCGGCGTAGAATTTCAATAACATACCAGCCAAATCGACAGCCATTTCCGGTGTAAGAGTCACTGCGTGAGTAAACACCGGCGCCCTCGTACCATCGAGAGATACGACCGGTCCATTGTTTCCGAAAGCAATGCGAACAAAATCTTTTGCCTCTCGGGTGAACATGAAGCAGGTGGAGGCAAATTCAGGAATTCCGGGCCTGAATATAGCTTTCCACATTTCTAGGGAAAGACCTCCCACCAAGCTGTCTTTATCCATCGCTTTGATCTTTCTAACTGAGGGGTTCGAGATGACAAACAAGGGCGCAGGAGGTCGCGGCGGTGACGCGACCGTGTCCGGCGACGATAGCACGGCAGAAGGCGGCCAGGGTGGCGATGCGGTTATCGGCGATGGCGGCGCCGGTGGCCAGGCCAGCGTCGCTGCCGACCGAAGTCACGCGATCGGAGGGCGTGGAGGGCGCGGTGGAATTGGGCCAGGCGGGCCGGGCGGTGACGTCCACATTTTGCCTGAAGGAACGTCATGGGAAGAACTGATCAGTCTGGGGAAGGCGCCCCCGATTGGACCTTCCGATACGTACCTCTCAACATCCGATGGGAGAATTCTCCTTCTGGCCCGCGGTGGCCAAAATGGCAACGATGGAAGCCGAGGCGGTGGCGGCTTTGCCATCGGCAACGACACATTTGCGGCGGGTGGCCAAGGAGGCGAGGCCTCTCAACCCGACGGACGCGGCGGCCGAGGCGGAAGGGCGCATGGCATGGACGAAAGTTTGGGGGGGCTCGGGAAAAATCGGCGAGCGTACATGCGACGGCCCTACTATGAGTCGATAAACGAGCCGGGTCGGGGAGGCGATGCACCCGACACTCCGCAATACAAGGCGCGTAGGTTGATCGTCGAGCAGATCAAGCAACAACGCTTCGCTCAGCTGGGTCTCCCCCTTTCGGAGGCATGGTGGGATCGGGAGATCGTTCCCATTGACTGGATCAACAAGCAATTGATGGCCGACAGGCACCGCTGGAGCGTGATGGTTGTGGACGACGAATACGAGTTCACGGATTCAACCCCGTAGCCGCTGTAAACGACACCGGCAGGACGGCCGCCGAGATCTTTAACAGTGTATAGTAGGGCGCCTAAGCCGCCACATCTCGCCCATTCCCGCGTTATCTCGGCAGGCTCCCTTCATAAACCATCGCGCCACAGGCTAAAGCATATGCGGGGGGTCATGATTTAGCGCTAAATAAATCACTGCTTTATTTCCATGCGCTTAGTTAGCTTAAATGGCGGATCGGGCGGGGTTCGAGCGAATACGCCGGGACCATCTGTCGCCCTTCGGCTGCGCCATGACCATGTCGGCTTTTGGAGGGTCCGCCACGCAGCTTTTATGTCCGATATGGCGGCGCCAAGCGGACATCGCTGACCGGACTGGGGTGGGAACTGCTGGAGCCTTGCCCATTGATGTCGTCCGGCGACATTTGCAGCGTGATCCAGCCAGATGCGCTCTTGCCTCAGGCCGCTTTGCCCGGAGCCACGGACAACTGAAGTCCGAGGGCTTTCAAGACGCCTAGCAGGGTGGACAGGCGGGGGTCACCTTTGGGGCTGAGGGCCTTGTAGAGGGCCTCGCGTGTCACGCCTGCCTTCTGGGCCACGGCAGTCATGCCCTGCGATCTGGCGATGTCCCCGAGGGTCATTTGAATGACGATGGGATCGCCGTCTTCAAAGGCCGCTTCCAGGTTGGCGATCACGTCCTCTGCGGTGGTGATGTGCTCCGCCGCGTCAAATTTGGTGGTCTCGACCATTCTCAATCCTCCAAGCCGTCCGCCAACTCCCTCGCCCACACAATGTCCCTTGCCTGCGTCCGCTTGTCCCCGCCGCACAGAACGATGACGATCACCGCTCCGCGTTGTGTGAAATAGACGCGGTATCCAGGCCCGTAATCGATCCGTAGCTCGCTGACGCCGCCACCCACAGGCTTCACGTCTCCCGCATTGCCTGCGGCGAGACGGCGAAGGCGTACCAGGATGCGGGCCTTCGCATTGGCGTCACGCAGATCACCAAGCCACGCGGCGAACTCATCAGTTTGGCGGACTTCGATCATGTGTGAACTATAGTTATCATTTGGGGTGGGCTCGGTCAATTGGAATGAGCCGGCCAGGAAAATAGGGAGGGCCGCCCCGCGAACGAGCGGCCCCTTGCCACTGCCGCCCTCATTGGATGGGCCGCACGCAGTCCTCGCGCTCTAACAAATGCGTCGGCACGGGCTTGAGGCTTGATCCCTGAACTTCGCGGATCAGCAGGGCGAGCGGGTTGTCCGCATCCCCCTGAATCTTCACCTTGTCATTCAGAAGGCCCATGTGGCGCATGAGCAGGGTGAGGGCGCCGAGCTTGTCCGCGAGCTTCACTTTGCTCATCCGGCCAGTGGGGTTGCCCTCGCGGTCGTGGAGGTCGTGCACGTCCAGAGACACGATCACCGCACGAGCATCCGCGTCCATTTCGTCCACGGACATGAGCGTGCCATCGGGCCGGAACGCTTTGCGGATATCGAAGAAGGCGATCCTGCCAAGCTCTTCGATCACCCGGTCGGCCGTGACCCTGGTCCGCTTCGAGCGCTCGTCCATTTCGAATTTCACGAACTGAGCGATTTCAGGATTTTTCACTCGCGGCGGAAGGAATAGGTGCGGAACGTCCCGACGCCCCGCATGGGCAGGAGGAAGGAGGGATCGATCTCGCGTCGGTCCCAGATTTCGAGGATGTCCCTGAAATGCGTCTCGTCCGGATGGGGCGCGACCGGGTGGAGGGCCTGGACGGCGCCCACGCGCCAGCCGGCGAGGGGATCCGCGCGGTCTCGTCCTGAAGCCGTACGGGGCCCGCCCAGGTGGCGTTCCAGGCACCGCAGGCCGCGCATCGCGTCGCCATGAGGTGAGCCGCCGCCTCGGCCGAACGGGAGACCTCGAAGTCCGACAATTCGTCCCAGATGCGATGCACCGCCTCGGTGTCCATGGCGCTCCTCCCGGGCGCGGTCATTTCAACACAGGTGCCGAGCCGGCGGATAGCACGGCACGGTCTTGGCCGCTATCTGGTTGGCGCGAAAGGGTTTCTACGTCCCGGCGCGTCGTGTGCGGACTTCGGGAAATGTCATCCTCGGGATCGCGGATTCCCCGGCACGCAGGATATGCCGCTGCGCGAAGAGCAGCGGCCATGCACGCGCGACCCAGGAGAGGACCCACCAGAGGCCGCCTTCCCCCAGTCAGGCGGACATCAGGCCGACAGGGTGAGAAGGGCAAGGCCGATCGGCCGACCCCATTGGCGCCAGATGGGGGGACGGGCGGCTGTCATTCCAGCGTCTCCGGCACATTGACGGCAGCGGCGGCCGGGAGGGGCGTGCGCCCGGTGGGCGCGGCGCGGCGGTGCTTGGCGATCCCGAGCGCCGCCCAAACCTGCTTGGCGGGTGCTGCTGCGCGGGTATTGTGAGATTGGTCGTCCGACATCGACAAAATATAAGAGTGGGCTGGATCAAGGGATGGATTTTCGCCAACTGCGTACGTTCAAAGTGGTTGCCGAGCTCGGCAGCCTCAGTAAGGCCTCGGACCGTCTGCGTGTCGCCCAGCCGGCGCTGAGTCGACAGATCAAGCTGCTCGAGCACGACTTGCGCACCGAATTGTTCGTGCGGAACGGGCGCGGGATGATCCTCACCGATATCGGTCGCATGCTTCTGGAGCGCACCGCCGGCCTGATGCGGCAGATGGAGCAGGTGCGCGACGACATCCAGTCAGCCGGAGGGGCGCCCGCTGGCCGCGTGGTGATGGGTCTTGTGCCCACGGTGAGCACCGTGATCGCAGCGCGCTTCGCGCGCCGCGTGGTCGCCGAATTGCCCGACATCTCCTTGCGTCTCGTCGAGAGCTACGGCGGGCATCTCGTGGACTGGCTGCACCGCGGCGAGATTGATCTCGCCGTGATCTACGGACCTGCGGTGGACCTGCATCTGACCGTCGAGACCATCGGGCGCGACGACATGGTGGCGGTGGGTCCACGGGGCTCGGGACTGTCCGCGATGAAGCAGGTGGAGCTCGACTGGCTGGCGGATCAGAAGCTGATCCTGCCAAGCTATACCCACGGGCTCCGGGCGCTCATCGAGAAGGCGCTGGCGCGAAAAGGACTCTCGCTCCATGTCGTGATCGAGGCCGATTCCTACCGCGTGCAAACCAGCCTCGTGGAAGAGGGGCTGGGCTACAGCGTGCTGCCGCCATCTGCGATCCGAGACGAGGTGCTGGCCGGCCGGCTGGAGACGGCGCGCATCGCCAGGCCGGGCGTGAAGCGCGAACTGGTCCTGGCCTCGTCCATCGACCGGCCGCCGTCCATCGCCATGGCGAAGATGTCTTCCCTCATCGTCGAGGAGTTCCAGGCCCTTGTCGCGGAAGGGCTCTGGTCGATCCAGATGGAGTCCTGACCGAACCTCGCTCCTGCTGTGCCCGTCGGGAGCGCGGGTTGTCCAAGGCCCTGGACCGTGCTCGGGTTGACGGGGCGAGCGGGTCGTGCCCGCCCCGCCGGCGTCAGGTGACGGGAAGTCCGAGGCGCGCGCGAAAGCGGGTCTTGGCGAACACGCCGTCGCGCGGCGGCAGGGCGCGCTCGGGATTGCCCGGCGCGATCCGCAGCCGCCAGAATCGAGGGCCGGCGGTCAGGCTCTGGAGGTCGCCCCGGATGGCGCGCACCCCGGCAACGTCTCCCACCGTCTCGACAGCCGAGAAGCCGGCACCTCTCGCAACGGCCGCAAGATCGACGCCCAGGCCGGCATGGCTTGGCTGCATGCCGGTCTCGCCGAAATGTCCGTTGTCCAGCACCACGACCGAGAGGTTCGCAGGCCGCTTCACCGCGATGGTCAGCAGACCGCCGACGCCCATGAGTTGCTCGCCATCTCCGGTGAGCACACAGACCGGACGATCCGGCCGCGCCAGGGCGAGGCCAAGGCCCACCATGCCGGCACCACCCATGGCGCCCCACAGGTAAAAATTGCCGTCGCTGTCGCCCGCGGCGAACGCATCATAGCTGGGGGAGCCGAGGCCCGTGACGACCAACAGCGGGCCGCGCTCGGCAAGAAGCTCGCGGACGGCTTCCCGCCGGTCCATCTGCCCGAGATCCGTGGTCATTTGCTGTCCTCCACCCACTTCTTGCGCCCGATCATCCGCTGCGAAATCAGCACGGCGATCCGCTGGTCGGCATCGAAGGCCAGCGCAGCCGCGGCGGAAACCACATCCGCGGCCTCGTCCGGGGCTTCGATCCGCAGCACGCTCACGCCCATCAATTCCAGCGAGGCCGCCGTGGCGCGCCCCATAGGCACCTGCCACGGGTTGAACTCCGCCCACTCGCCGCGCATGGTCACGAGCGCGAGCAGCGGAAAGCGGCACATCTCCATGAGCGAGAGCATGTTGATGCAGTTTCCGACGCCGCTCGATTGCATCGCCAGAGCCGAACGGTCCCCGCCGAGCCAGGCTCCGGCGCACAAGGCGACGCCCTCCTCCTCGGTGGTGAGTACGGTTGCCTGCATGTCCGGGTCTGCATGGGCGAGAGTGATGAGGCGGGAATGGCCCGCGTCGGGCACGTAGCAGAGCTGGCGCACCTTGGCGGACTTGAGCGTGCCGAAGATGTCTCCCGGCCAATCGATCTCTTTCTCGACGCCCTTCTGGTAGGCGGCCACATTCATGACGGACCTCGTTCTGCGAGAGCTTGCTTGCTCTTCCGCCGAAATCCGTAGCCCATCGTGCCCCGGGTGGGTGTTCTCATCTCCTTCAAGCTGCCATGCCGTTCTTTTATAGGTGGCCCCTGCCGTTCGGCGGCCTTCTATACAAAACAGCGATAGCGGAATTGCCGAGCGGCGAATTCCGCGCGCCGGAACTTGCTCCTAACGTCTCCTCCCAAAGACGGCCCAGGTCACGTCGCAAGGCGGAGCCCGGACGTTGCATTGCCGACAGCGCCGATTGGCGCCGCAAGGAGAGGTCATCGGCAGAATGGAGCTCTATCGCAACCTGATCGCCGGGGAGTGGGTGGCGGGCACCGACGTGATCCGCAACATAAACCCATCCGATACCAACGATGTGGTGGGGGAATACGCCATCGCAAGCGCACGGGACGTGGCGACCGCCTTCGCCGCTGCCCGCGCCGCCGGCAAGGCCTGGGGCGCCTGCGCGACGCAGACGCGCGCCGACGCGCTTTTCAAGATCGCTGCCGAGTTGTTGGACCGGCGGGAGGAGCTTGGCACGCTGCTCGCCCGCGAGGAGGGCAAGACCCGCGCCGAGGGCATCGGCGAGGTGATGCGCGCCGCGCAGGTGTTCCGTTTCTTCGCCGGGGAGACGGTGCGCTATGGCGGCGAGAAGATCGCTTCGGTGCGGCCGGGCGTCGATGTGGAGATTTCCCGCGAGCCGGTGGGGGTCTTCGGGCTCATCACGCCCTGGAACTTCCCCATCGCCATTCCGGCCTGGAAGATCGCGCCGGCCCTCGCGTTCGGCAATGCGGTGGTGCTGAAGCCCTCCGAGATCACCCCCGGCAGCGCCTGGGCGCTTGCCGACATCATTCATCGCTCGGGCGTGTTGCCCGGGGCCTTCAGCCTCGTCATGGGAACCGGGCCGGAGACCGGCCGCGCCATCATCGCGCATGCGGACGCGGTGAGCTTCACCGGCTCTGCGACCACCGGGGCCGCCATCGTCCAGGCCGCGGCGCCGCGGCTGATCCGCGTTCAGGCGGAGATGGGCGGCAAGAATCCGCTGGTGGTTCTGGACGACGCGGACCTCTCCACGGCTGTCAATTGCGCGGTGGATGGGTCCTTCTTCCAGACCGGCCAGCGGTGCACGGCGTCGAGCCGCATCATCGTCACGCAGGAGATTCACGACCGGTTCGTGGACGCGGTGGCCGACCGCCTCCAGGGCATTGTCGTCGGCCATGCCCTGGAGGCGGGGACCCAGGTCGGCCCGGTCATCGACCAGCGCCAGCTCGACAAGGATCTTTCCTACATCGACATCGGCGAAAGCGAGGGCGCGAAGAAGAAGGTCGCCGGCCGGCGGCTGAATCGCGACACGCCCGGCTTCTTCTTGTCGCCCACCCTGTTCACCGAGACCACCAACGCCATGCGGATCAACCGCGAGGAGATCTTCGGCCCGGTGGCCAGCGTGATCCGCGTGAAGGATTACGAGGAGGCGCTTCAGGTGGCGAACGACACCGCCTATGGCCTCTCCGCTGGCATCGTCACGACGTCGCAGAAGCACGCCAAGCACTTCCAGGCGCATGCGGAATCCGGTCTCACCATGGTCAATCTGCCCACGGCGGGACTTGACTATCACGTGCCGTTCGGTGGCCGGAAGGGGTCGAGCTACGGCCCGCGCGAGCAGGGCCGTTACGCGGTCGAGTTCTACACCGAGGTGAAGACGTCTTATGTCGGCTGAGCAATCAAGCTGAAGTATTGATCGGCGTCGTCCGGATGTTGGCGTCAAGAAGATCGGGAGGATCAGACAAGATGACGATCGGCTTTATCGGGCTTGGCCGCATGGGCCGGCCCATGGCGTCCAACTTGTGCCGCAAGGGCTTTCATCTCGTGGTCAACGATATCAATGCGGCGGCCGTGAAGGAGCTTGAGCTGCTACAGGCGGCGAGCGCGACCACGGTGGCTGAGGTGGCGCGGCGCTCCGAGATCATCGTCACCATGTTGCCGAACGGCGCCATCGTGCGCGACGTGGTGGGCGGACCGGACGGCATCATCGCCCATGCGCCGGACGGCGCACTCATTCTGGACATGAGCACCATCGACCCCGACACCACGGATGCCCTCGGCGCGCAGGCCAAGGCGAGGGGGCTCGCCTTCGTGGACGCGCCGGTGGGCCGCCTCGCGAGCCACGCCGACCGGGGCGAGAGCCTGTTCATGGTGGGGGCCGAGGCGAAGGACTTCGAGCGGGTGAAGCCGCTGCTGGAGGCGATGGGCTCCACCATCTACCATTGCGGAGGCGTCGGCGCGGGCACCCGCACCAAGCTCGTGAACAACTTCCTCGCCGTGGCGTCGTGCCAGTTCAATGCGGAGGCGCTCGCGCTGTCGCAACGCTTCGGCCTCGACCTCGCCCGCACCCTCGACGTGCTGTACGGCACCACCGCGGTCAATGGTCAGCTTAAGATTGCGTGGCCCGACAAGGTGCTCGCCGGCGACGTTTCGCCGGGTTTCACCATCGACCTCGCCCACAAGGACCTCACCCTCATCCTGGAGGCGGCCCACGCGGCCAAGGTGCCCATGCCCATGGCGGCAGCGGCCCACGAGGCCTTCAGCACGGCCCGCGCCCGTGGCTTCGGCGGCCAGGACTTCTCCGCCATGGTGGATGCCCTGTGCGATCTCGCGGGCATCGAGAAGCCACGCCTCAAGCGCTGAAGGACCGATCCGGCGACGGAGTCCGCCGCCGGATCGCATCAAGAAAAAATCAACATGTTTCCTGGGAGGAAGATCATGACCGTGTCGCGTCGCACCTTCATGCAAGGTGCCGCCGGGCTTGCGCTCGGCACGGGTCTGTCCGCAGGACCCGTCCTGGCGGATGTGCCCACCGTGAAGATTGGAGTTCTGGCCGATTTCTCCGGCATCTACAACGATCTGCTCGGCATGGGCGGGGTCGGGTGCGCGCGGCAGGCGGTGGCGGACTTCAACCCGCAGGGCAAAGGCTTCAACGTCGAGGTGCTGTACGCGGACCACCTCAATAAGGCGGACGTGGGCGCCAACCTCGTACGCCAGTGGTACGATTCAGACGGTGTTGACATGGTGATCGCCGGACCGAATTCGGCGGTGGGCCTCGCCGCGTCCTTCGTGACCCGCGAGAAGGACAAGGTGTGCGCCGGCGTCGCTGTGACCACGACGGATTTCACCGGAAAACAATGCACGCCCAACTCCATCAACTGGACCTACGACGCCTACATGCTGTCCAAGGCAGTGGCGCTCGAGACGGTCCGCAACGGCGGCAAACGCTGGTATTTCCTGTCCACCGACAATGCCTTCGGCCAGTCGCTGCAGGCGGAGACCACGGCCTTCGTGGAGCAGGGCGGTGGCAAGGTGCTGGGCAGTTCCAAATGCCCGTTGGGCAATACCGACTTTTCCGCGATGCTGCTCGCGGCGCAAGCCAGCGGCGCCGACGTGCTCGGTCTGGCGCTCGGCGGCAACGATCTCCCGAACTGCATCAAGCAGGCGGAGGACTTCGGCCTGCGCGACAAGCTGAAGATGGCCGCTCTCGTGATGTTCCTGAACGACATTCGCGCGGCGGGCCTGCCGGTGATGCAAAAGCTGCTTTTCACCAACAGCTTTTACTGGGACACCAATGACCGCACCCGCGCCTTCACAAAGCGCGTCCTTCCGGTGATGAACGGGGCCTATCCCGGCATGACCCATGCCGGCTGCTACGGTGTGACGATGCACTATCTTAAGGCTGTGGCGGCGATGGGTGTCCAGAAGGCCAAGGCCAGCGGCGCCGCCGCTGTGGCCCAGATGAAGAAAATGCCCACCGACGACGACGCCTTCGGTCCCGGCCGCATCCGGGAGGATGGACGCGCGGTGCTGCCGGCCTATCTCCTTCAGGTGAAGACCCCGGCCCAGAGCAGGGCGCCGTGGGACTATTGCAACGTCGTCTCCACCATGCCGGCTGACGAGACGGTGAAACCGCTGGACCAGGTCGGCTGCCCCCTCGTGAAGAGCTGACCACTCACCTCGGGACGCCCACGGCCTGTCCGCAACGGGCGTCCCGGCTCATTTTTTAAGTATTACGGGTGGACCTGCAGCACGATCTTCCCGAACCCGCCGCCGGCTTCCATGCAACGATGGGCGTCGGCTGCCTCTGACAGCGGGAAGACCTTGCCGACGAGAGGTTTCAGCCGGCCGTCGGCGAACAACGGGAGTGCTCCTTCGGCGAAGCGGCGGACCATGGCGCGCTTCTCCGCGCTGCTGCGCGATTTCATGACCGTGCCGATGAGGCGCAGATGATTGTGCAGGACGAGCGCGAGCGGGATGGCGGCTGTGTCCTGACCGCCCAGCAGCCCCACCTGCACAAGGCGCCCACCAGGGGCGAGGCTGCGCACATTGCGGGCGAGATAGTCACCGCCGACGAAATCGACGATCACATCAACGCCGCGCCCGCCTGTCGCGTCGCGTGTCCCCCGCTCGAAATCCTCGGACCGATAATCGAACACCGCTTCCGCGCCGAGGCGCAGGACATCTCGGCGGCGCTCGGCATTCGCGGTGGCGAAGACATGGGCGCCCAGGGCGTGGGCGATCTCGACACCTGCGGAACCGACGCCCCCCGCCGCGGCATGGATCAGCACGGCCATGCCCTTGCCGGCGCCGCCGAGATGCACCACCGCCTCCCAGGCTGTAACGAAGGATTCCATCACAGCCGCCGCCTCGACATAGCCGAGGTCGTCGGGAATGCGCACGGCCATGCCCCGGTCCACGCGGGCATATTCGGCATAGGCCCCGCCGCCGACGATGGCCATGACGCGCTCGCCCGGCCGGATGTCGGTGACTTCGCTGCCGACCTCCACAACTTCGCCGGACACTTCCAGCCCCAAAAGTTCGCTCTCGCCGTAATGCTGCTTCCCGTAGCGGCCCTGCCGCTGCAGCAAGTCCGCGCGATTGACGCCTGCGGCCATAACCTTGACCAGCAGATCGCCCGGCCGCGCCTGCGGCATCGGCACCTCGGCAAGGCGGAGAACCTCCGCCGTGCCGAAATCCGCAAATGTGACGGCCTTCATTTCACGCGGGCCTGGCCGAGCGCGCGGCGGGCGATGCTGGCGGCGAAAAGCGGTGTTTCCCGTCGGTTATGGTCGCCGCCGGCCTCCTGCCGCGCCGCCGCCGCCTGCTCGAAGGTCTGGCCGTGGGCGGCAAGGAAGTCCATGAACACGTCGGTCGGGTGCGAAGTCACGCGGTTGGTGTAGCGCGTGCGCCCAGTCTCGCTCCGCTCGGCCATCAGTTCCCAGATCACATTGACCTGCGTGCGGCCCGCAGGCGTGAAGACGTCCGAGATCGAATTCATCCGGCAATAGGCCGGCGTCGCTTCCTCGGCGACATAGTGCTGAATGACCAGTCCGGTGCCGATCATCTCCACATTGATGACCATGCGCCGGCCGTCTTCGGTGGTGGTCACGCCGGAGCCGATATGGTCCGGCGGGCAGCACCGCAGATATTCCGCTTCCGGCAAGGTGAACAGCCAATCGGCGATATCGACCGTCTCCAGGGCGACATCGATCTCGGCGGAATAGGCAGACTGCGAGAGGAGTTTATCGGTGAGTATTTTCATGGTGTTTCCTTTTGCTTGAACAGTCTTGGCGCGAGACGAGGATCTGCGGGAAAGCGGCCGCCGTGCCTTGAGGGGCATGCCGTGTCAGGCGGTCGGTCGCCGGTGACCGCTCCGTGCTTGACAATTGGTCTCCCGGCGCCTGATCAACGGTAGCGATTTCGAGCGTTTCTTAACCTCAAACTTCATATTGATGCATAATCTGATCGTATAAAACTTTATACGAAATTGTGTTATGCGAGAAAAATCCTATTATAACCGGCCGCAGATAAGTTAAATTACTTCAGATTAATATTGAGGATATTTCGATCGCTCCGGGTTTTGAAATGATTTAATGCGTCTATTCCAGCGGAAGGAAAAGTCACGTTCCGCTGCAAACGGCTTTGCCAGGGGCGCAAAGATGAGACCTCATTTCGCCGAACACCTCGCGACGTTCATGGATGTCGTGCGGGCGGGCAGTTTTTCGGCTGCGGCCCGCAAGCGGGCGGTGACGCCTTCGGCGGTGGTCCGCCAGATCGACGCCCTGGAGGCGGATCTGGGGGTCACCCTGCTGATCCGATCAACCCGCGCGCTGGTCCTCACCGATGCCGGCCGCCGCCTGCACGACAGGGCGCAGCCGCTCCTGGATGAACTGGCGGACACCCATGCGGAAGTGTCCGCGTTCGAGGGGTCCGTCTCCGGCACGCTGCGGATCGCTTGCTTCCCGACCTTCGGTCGGCGCTATGTGCTGCCGGTTGTCGCCGCGCTTCAGGCCGAGCATCCCGCGCTCAAGGTAGAGCTCGACTTGACGGAACGGCTGGCCGACCCGGTTCTTGAGCGTCTCGATGTGGTGGTCCGCATGGGGGTGCTGGCCGACAGCACGCTGATCGCCACGAAGCTCGCGCCGTTGACCCGGCTGCTGGTGGCGAGCCCGGCCTATCTGGGGCGCGCGGGCGCGCCGCAGAGCCCGGCCGACCTTTCCTCCCATCGGCTCATCGACAAGATCCATGGGGCCGATCTTCTCGGCTGGCGGGACGTGATCGGCCGCCCGGCCGGCGAGGGTGGCAGGGGCGTGGTGGCGTTCAGGTCAGATGACTTTGACGTCCAGCGCGCTGCCGCCGAGGCGGACCTTGGCCTCGCGCTGCTTCCCAGTTGGGTCGTGGGGCCGGATGTGAGAGCCGGGACACTCGTCCGACTGCGGCTGGACGGCGAGGTATGGAACGAGGCGCCCTCCGGCATCCATCTCCTGCGAGCCTTGCCACAGCCAAGCGCGAAAGTGAGGGCCTTCACGCAGGCGCTGCGGGCCGCGATCGGCCATCCCCCGATCTGGGATCCGCCAACCCTGGACAGAGACTGAGGGAGTAGACAACGCGGCGGCTCCGCCAGGGCACGCTCAGATCTGGCTGCATCGCTTCTCGATTCGCCAACGAAGAGGCCGCCTGCGGGCGGTCGCCCGCGGGTGCGGTGTGAGGTGAAGGCCCGGCTGATCGCGCGGCCGGTCCTGCTGCGCCACCGAAGCGGAGGCGCGCCATGGCGTTCAGCGGCGCGCGACCGTCAGGCGGGCGGCGCCCAGCCGCCGATCTGCGCATAGATGGCGTCGCGCAGGCGGCGGATGTCGCGATTGAGTTTGCCGAGTTCCTCCGGACTTTGCAGAGAGGCTTCCAGAAGCGCCTGGCCGAGGCATCCTGCTTTGGACCTCACCGCCGCCCCGGCCTCGGTCAGGCTGATCACGACCTGACGCTGGTTTTCGGGGTTGCGGATCCGCCGGACGAGGCCGGCGTCTTCGAGGCGCTTCAGGAGCGGAGTCAGCGTGCTGGCTTCCAGGGCAAGCCGGTCGGCAATGGCGCCCACGGTCAATCCGTCCTCGGCCCATAGGATATTGAGCACGAGATACTGCGGATATGTGAGCCCGAGCTGATCCAAGAACGGCTTGTAGACGCGCTGGATGGCGATCGCAGCGGAATAGAGCCCATAGCAAAGCTGGTCTTGAAGCGCGGGCGGGGCGCTGGCCTGGTCCGTCATGGGAACCTCCCTTTCCCCTGACATAACGCCCCCACGGCAAAAAACAATATCGCGATAAATATCCCTTGACGGAATGGGTGAGGGCTGGCACATAGATATCGCGATAAACATTATTGCAATATGTCAAAGGAGCCCGTCATGACCCCCATCACCAAGACCCTCTTGGCCGCCGCCGCGGCATCCGCTTTCGCCCTCCAGCCCGCCAATGCCGCGGGACAGGGATCGCAGGCCCACGGGGTGAAGAATGTCGTCCTGGTCCATGGCGCTTTCGCCGACGGATCCGGATGGCGCGGCGTCTATGACCGCCTCACCCAGCGCGGATATCGCGTCACCATCGTGCAAAATCCCCTCACTTCGCTCGAAGATGATGTCGCTGCCACCAAGCGGATCCTCGATCAGCAGGATGGCCCGACCCTTCTCGTCGGACATTCCTGGGGCGGCACTGTCATCACCGAGGCGGGGGTGGACCCCAAGGTGGTCGGGCTCGTCTATGTCTCTGCTCTGTCGCCGGACGCGGGTGAAACGACGGCGCAGCAGTATGACGGCTTTCCGCCCGCGACCGAGTTCGTCCTGGACAAGGCGGCGGATGGCTTTGCCTTCGTGGATCGCGCCAAGTTCAAGGCCGGCTTCGCCCATGACGTGAGCGACGCGGATGTCGCCTTCATGCGGGACTCGCAGGTGCCGATCAACCTGTCCGCGTTCGGCACCAAGCTGAAGAACGCCGCCTGGCGCACCCGGCCCAGCTGGGCCGTGATTGCCACCGAAGACAAAGCGTTCGACCAGGCCATGCTGGATCACATGGCAAAGCGGATCGGCGCCAAGGTGACCAAGGTCTCCGCGAGCCATGCGCTGTTCATGACCCAGCCCCAGGTCATCGCCGACGTCATCGACCAGGCGGCCCAAACCCTCTCTGCCCAGCAGACGCAGGCCAAATGACGCACGCCGACGCAACGGCGCCGGGGCGGCGATCCGCCGCCCCGAGAGGGCGGCTCGGAGGCTCACGCGGGATCGGCGTGTACCAGCGGGCCCGCATTGAGGGTCAACGCCTCGCGGCACGCCGCGCACAGGCCGTTGAGTTCCAGCACGCGTTGGCGCGGTTCGAAGCCGGCGGCGCGCGCCGCCCAGGCCAAATCCCGCCCCACCGCATGGGAGGTCATCTCCCGCGTCGCCCCACACTGCTCGCAGATCAGGAACAGTGCCACCTCGCCCGCCTCGTGCACATGTCCGCAGGCCAGGAATGCGTTGCGGCTTTCGATGCGGTGTGCAAGCCCCTCGGTGACCAGGAAGTCCAGCACGCGGTAGACTGACATGGGCGCCGGCTTCTCGCCGGCCGCGGCGAGCCGATCCACCAATTCATAGGCGCCAAGCGGCACATGGCTCTCCGCCAGCGCCTCCATCACCCGGCGCCGCAGCGGCGTGAGACGCAGGCCCTTGCGTGCGCACAATTGTTCGGCGCGGGCAAGAACGCCGGCCACGCATTGGCCGTGGTCGTGGTCATGCGGGTGGGCGATCGCAGTTTGAGCCATGTGCGCAATCTAGCGCGCCGCCCCCGGACTTTCCAGGCATCTTCCTTTACGGCAATGGGACTTTCGCCGGGGCCCGTCCCGGTGCCGCCCCCGTTGCGCCGGAGTGTTTTGCGGCGCAAGGTGCGCGGCGCGGCCGGGCGGCACGCGCACGCCGTGACGCCAGCGTCACAGCCCGCAGGTTAAATCCGGTGCGCCGCCGCTCGGGCGGGCACATCGCCAGGAAATGGGGAACCAGCATGTCCTTGAAGGGTAAGGTCGCCGTCGTCACGGGCTCCACCAGCGGGATCGGGCTCGCCATCGCCCGCGCCTATGCCGAGCAGGGCGCCAACATCGTCATCAACGGGCTCGGCGACGCGGCGGCGATCGAGACCGAGCGCGCCAAACTCGAATCCGATTTCGGCGTGAAGGCGCTCTATTCGCCGGCCAACATGCTGAAGCATGACGAGATCGAGGCCATGGTGAAGCTCGCAGAGACCGAACTCGGCTCTTGCGACGTCCTGGTCAACAATGCCGGCATCCAATTCGTGTCCCCGGTCGAGGAATTTCCCATCGACAAGTGGGACCAGATCATTGCCATCAACCTGTCCGCCGCCTTCTACGCGACCCGCGCCGCTGTTCCGGGCATGAAGGCGCGCAAATGGGGCCGCATCATCAACACGGCATCCGCCCACGCTTTGGTGGCCTCTCCCTTCAAGTCCGCCTATGTGGCCGCCAAGCACGGCATCGCCGGCCTGACCAAGACGGTCGCGCTGGAGACCGCCACCTTCGGCATCACCTGCAACGCCATCTGCCCCGGCTATGTCTGGACCCCCCTGGTCGAGAAGCAGATCCCCGATCAGGCCAAGGCGCGCGGCATCACTGAGGAACAGGTGAAGCGCGACGTGCTGCTCGCCGCCCAGCCCACGAAGGAATTCGTGACCGTTGAGGAAGTGGCTGCGCTCGCCGTGTGGCTGACCTCGGACGGCGCCCGCTCCATCACCGGCACCATGCAGCAGATCGACGGCGGCTGGGTCGCCGAATGATCCGGAGGACGGCGTGATGGCTCGCCAAGGCGCCGTCAAGCCCATCTCCCTCGCGCTCCAGGGGGGCGGCGCCCACGGCGCCTTCACCTGGGGCGTGGTGGACCGGCTTCTGGAGGAGGAGGGCTTCTCCATCGCCGGAATCTCCGGCACCTCCGCTGGGGCCATGAACGCGGTCGTGATGGCCTCGGGCCTGGCCCGCGGCGGCCCGAGCGAGGCGCGCGCCGCGCTCGCTAATTTCTGGCGCGACGTCTCGCGGGACGGGCGGCTCTCGCCGCTCCAGCGCACCGCCTTCGACCGCATCATGGGCAACTGGTCGCTCGCCAAGAATCCGGCCTATCTGGCCTTCGAGGTGGCGAGCCGCTTTCTCTCGCCCTACGACTTCAACCCGCTGAACATCAATCCGCTGCGTGAGATCGTCGAAGCCCATGCGGATTTCGAGGCGATCCGCGCCTCGGACGTGAAGGTCTTCATCTCCGCCACCAACGTCCATACCGGGCGCGCGCGCATCTTCGGCCATGAGGACATGACCGCCGACGCGGTGATGGCGTCGGCCTGCCTGCCCTTCATCTTCCAGGCGGTGGAAATCGACGGCGTTCCCTATTGGGATGGCGGCTATATGGGCAACCCGCCGCTCCTGCCGCTCTACCAGCATGTGGGCGCGGACGACATCGTTCTCGTGCAGATCAATCCCGTGCTGCGCGAGGAGACGCCGCGCACCGCCGCCGAGATTCAGAACCGCATCAACGAGATCACCTTCAACGCCTCGCTCCTGGCCCAGTTGCGCGCCATTGACCAGGTCACCCAGTTGATCGAGCAGAAGCTCCTGTCCCGTCTCGCGCTCGGCACGTCGGGGTTTCGCCGGGTGCGGCTTCACCGGGTGGGTGGCGCGGACCAACTGGTGGATTTCGACCTCTCCTCGAAGCTCAATGCGGAATGGGCCTTCCTCCAGCATCTGCGCGATCTCGGCCGCGCGGCGGCGGACACGTTCATCGTCACGCATGGCGCGGATGTGGGGCGCAAGTCGACGCTGGATCTGCGGCTGGAACTGGCGGATTAGGGGCGCTGCTCAGCGTCAGTGGTCGAAACGCAGCGTGATGCGCGCCCGGGCGCCCTGGCGGCCGAACGTCACCTTGTCGCTGAGGCGGGTGAGCAGATAGGCGGCGAACCCCGCCACCTCGCGCGCGTCTCCGAGCAGCGCCTCGGGCGAGGGGCGTTCCTTGGGCGCCTCCATCACCTCGCCCTCATAGAGCAGAAACACATCGAGATGCGCTTCGTCGAAGCGCGCGCGCAGCTCCACCGGTCCGTTGGTGATCTCGTTGTCCTGAAGCAGTTCCAGCGCCTGCGCGGCCACCGGAATGGCTGCCGCCACCACGTCGCGCCGCGCGCCCCACAGGCCGCCCTGCCGTTCCAGGAAGGACTGGATGGTGGTGAAGGCGGGTGCCCCCGGCGGCACGATCTCCCCGGTCTCGCGGGCGATGCCAATGCGGAACAGGAGATTGAGCAGGATGGCGCAACTCGCGCCCACCGTCAGCGGGGTTGAGAACAAGGGTTGTGCCCAGAGGGGCAATTGCGCGTGGATCGGGAGCAGCGCCACCGACAGGCCCGCCAGCACGGAAAGGCCGACCAGGAACACGCGCCGTTCCGAGAGGCGCCGCGAGAGGATCAGGTCCATCCCCGCCACCAGCAGATAGGCGGCGGTATAGAGCAGGATGCCGCCCACCACCGGCGAGGGGATCAGGGTCAGGGCCAGAATGACCTTGGGAAAGAAGGCGGTCGCCACCATGGCCGCACCGGCGGCCACGCCGATGATGCGCGCAGTTGCGCCGGTCGCAAACGCAAGGCCCACGGCCGAGGAGGAGAGCGAGGCCTGGAAGCCGGTCATCATGCCCTGGAGAATGTTGCCGATCCCGGTCGCGGTCACGGCCCGGCCGGCGGCGCCCATGTCGGCGCGCCGCCAATCCGCGTCATTCATCTTTTCCAGCGAGACCGTGGTGGAGAGCACATCCACCACGCCCATCATGACCATGAGCCCCATGAGCGGCAGCAAGGCGGGCTCGAACTGGAAGGCGGGCAATGCGACATGGGGCAGGGCGACGGTGTCCACCATGCGCAGCGCGGCGGACACGTCGGTCGTGTCCACGCGGCCCGCAACGGCGCTCATCCAGCCCACGGACGCGCCCGCGAGCACGGCGAACAGCTTGATCCGGCGCGGGGCGAACACCGTCACGCAGACGATGATCCCCAGCGTGAGACTGGAGACGAACAGCGCGCCGCCATCCACCAGCGGGTGGTCGCCGAGTTGCATCCCCAGGGCGCGGCGCAGCGCGGGAGCCGCGAGCGACACTCCCAGCATGGTCACCGCGACGCCGCAGACTTCCGGCGGCAGCAGGATGCGCAGCGGCCGCACGACACGGGCCACCAGCAATTGCAGGCAGCCCATGATGACGGTGTTCGCCGCCATCAGCGCCGGGCCTCCCAGGCTCAGGGACTGGACCGCCAGTGGGATGGCGCCGGGCGAGGGCACATGGACGCCGAGATAGCCGCTGCCGAAGCGCGTGGGCAGGCATTGCAGAATGGTCGTCAGCCCGATGCACAGGGTGCAGCAGGTGAGGATGGATTGCGCCCGGTGCGGGTCCACCCCCGCCTCGGCCAGGGCGACGATGGGATAGATGAGATAGGTGAGCGCCAGCATGGCGTGCTGGGCCGCGAGGGGCAGGAGCGCCGGGGCGGGGACGCGGTCGGTGAGGCCGTAGATCAATTCCGGCGGCCGACGGCCCTGGCGCACTTCCGCGCGCGGCGGGGCCAGGAGCAGGCGCAGCCGCGAGAGCGCCCGACGGCCCTGCTTGTTGCGGGACGGGCCGCTCCCTTTCGCGCGTACGCTTCCGCTCAACGGACTGCCAATCCTTACTTCCGGCGCCGCCTGCGGCGGAATCGCTGGAGCGCATCTGACCTGCAAATGGCAGCCGGTTCAACTGCGCCGGCGTGTGGAACGCGCCATCAATGGTGGAAATGGAGCGAGACGCAGGCGCGGTCCTGGCGGTGGGAAAAGCGCGCCTTGTCCGCCAGCTGGGTGAGCAGGAAGGCCGAGAACCCGAGCACTTCCGCCTTTTCGCCCAGCAGGGCCTCCGGCATCGGGCGGGCGGTCGGAAGGGCGACCACCTCGCCGTGATAGAGGATGTGAATGTCGATGGATGTCTCGTCGAACCGGGCATGAAGCTCCATCGGCCCGGTGGCCACATCGCCGTTGCGCAGCATCTCCACGGCCTGCGCGGTGGCAAGGACCGTGGTGCCGATGATGTCGCGTCGCGCCCCCCATTGGTCGCCCATCTTCTCCATGAAGGCGCGGGTGGTGAGGAAGGCGTCATCCTCCGGCACGAGATGATGGGTCCCTTCCTGTGTCACCCCGATCCGGAACACCAGATTGAGCAGGATCGCCGCGGTCGCCGACACGGTGAGCGGGGTGGAGAAGACCGGGTGTGCCCAGCCGGGAACCTGGCTGATCAGCGGAAAGATGCAGGCCGCGAGGCCCAGAATGATCGATAGCCCCACCATGAAGATCCGCCGGTCGTTGAGCCGGTGGGTCAGGATCAGATTCATGCCGGTGGCGATCATGAAGGCCGCGGTGAACAGGACGATGCCGCCGATCACCGGCGAGGGGATCAGGCTCAAGGCCATGATCACCTTCGGGAAGAAGGCGGCGGCGCAAACCATGGCACCCGCCACGACGCCAATGATGCGCGACGTCGCGCCGGTCGCGAAGGCAAGCCCCACGGCCGAAGACGAGGTGGCCACGGGAAATCCCGTCGCGAGCCCCGCGAGAATGTTGCCGATACCGCTCGCGGTCACGGCCCGCTGGGTGGCGCGCATGTTGGGTCGCCGCCAGTCCGCGTCGTCCATGCGCTCCAGGGTGACGGTGGTGCTGAACACGTCCAGCAGGCACATGGCGAGCACCAGGCCCACCACGGGAATGAGCGCCGGGTCGAATCGCCAGGCGGGCAAGGACAGGGTGGGGAGCGCCACGAGGCTGACCTTGGAGAGCTCGCCGGCCATGTCCACATGGACGATGCCGAACACCGCCGCGAAGGTCCAGCCGACCGCCGCGCCGGTCAGCAGCGCGAACAGCTTCGCCGCGCGGGGCGCGAACACCGTCATGCCGACCGCCACGCCCAGTGTCAGGAGCGCCGTCGCGAGCGGTCCGTGATGAATGACGAGTTCCGCGTCCGGTGTCGCAAATGCGCGCCGCAGGCCCGCATCGGCCAAGGATACGCCGAGCATGGTGACCGCGACCCCGCACACTTCCGGCGGCAGCAGGATCTGGAGCGGGCGAATAAGGCGGGCCGCAAACATCTGGCTCACGCCCAGGATGAGCGTGCTCATCGCCACCATGCCCGGGCCGCCCAGCAGGAACGCCTGCTGGGCCAGGGGAATCGCGCCGGGGGAGGGGATATGGACGATCAGCATGCCGCTGCCGAAGCGCGAACGCGCGCATTGCACGATCGTCGCGATGCCCATGCACAAGGCGGACACGCTGAGGAGGGTTTCCAGCTCCACGTCCGAGAAGCCCGCCACCGAAGCGGCGATCAGGGGATAGATCAGATAGGTGAGCGCCAGCATGGCATGCTGGATGGCAAGGGCCAGGAGGGTCGGCGCCGGAACCGCCTCGTCGCGGCCATAGACCAGATTGGCGGGGCGCCGGCGGGGCCGGGCATCGGCACCCTGCGGCAATTTCCAGAAGCCCCACGCGAGGCGCCGCGCGCTTTCGCCCGGCTTTATTCCTTCGCCAGAAGTCGAGTGATCACACGCCTGGTCCGCCATCGACGCCCCCGCCCCCTTCGGCTCGACGGTTCGACCTTACCGGGCAGACGCGGCGAACGCCATGGCATTGCCAAAAATCATGAGCCGGCGACGAATGCCCGGATCAGATGGTGCGCGATGGCGACCGGGGGCGGGGTGAAAAGCCCCTCCGGATGGCTGCGGGCCAGCATGGTGGCGGTTTCGGCGCGCGTGAACCAGCGCGCATCCTCCAGCTCGTTGCGGTCCACCACCAGCGCCTCGCTCTCGGCTTCCGCAAGGCAGCCGATCATCAGCGACATGGGAAAAGGCCAGGGTTGGCAGGCGTGATAGCGCACCGCGCCCACGCGCACGCCCGCCTCCTCCAAAATCTCCCGGCGCACCGCATCTTCCAGCGTCTCGCCCGGTTCCACGAATCCCGCGAGGGCGGACCACATGCCCGGTGCGAACTGGGGCTGACGGCCGAGCAGGCAGCGGTCTCCCAGGGCTGTGAGCATAATCACCACGGGGTCGGTGCGCGGAAAATGCTGTGCCCCGCAGGCCGTGCACTCGCGCCGCCAACCCCCTTCGCGGACCTGCGTCTCCTGCCCGCAATTGGCACAAAAGCGATGGCGGGCATGCCAGGTGCCGAGCGCCTTGCCGCAGGCGATGGGCGACAGGTGCTCGGGCGGCAGGATGCTGCCGGCCGCGATGGAGCGCAGATCGGACACGAACAGTCCGTCCGCCTCCATCGCCTCGCGCCGTCCGGCGTCAAAGCGCATGGCAAAGCGCGGGGCGCCTTCGGCCATGCCGAGGAAGAGCGGGGCGCCAGCGCCGAGCGCGCGGGCATGGTCCGGCTCGAACAAAGGCTCCAGCCAGTCCCCCAGCCGCCGCGCGGCGACGAGTTCGCCGCCGATCAGATAGGTACGCGCCCCTCGCGCCGCGAGCAGCGCGTCCGCCTCGCCGCGCCGGTGCGCGGCGCGGTCAAAGGGGTGGCCGACATAGCCGAGGGCGGGCCAGGGGCCGAGATCGGGCAGGGAAGAGGTCATGAAGGGCGCCTGAGGCGATCGGAAGGTGCGGGACCGTCGCATGCTCCCGCGGGGCAGGCAAGGGAGCCGGCCGCCCCGAACCCGGGAGCAAGGGTCACAGCCTGAGCGCCCGGCGCAAGCCGGCTGCCCGCGCGTCGAGACCCTCGCCAAGGGGCACCCGCGCGCCGACGCCGAACACCGGTCCCGGCCAGGCCGCGTCTCCCGGCCCCCTTCCCACAAGATGCACATGGAGCTGGGACACCATGTTGCCCAGCGCGGCCACATTGAGCTTGGCGCAGCCGCTTTCCGCCTTGAGAACCGCCCCTGCCGCCGCGATCTCCTCCATCAGAAGGCTCCGCTCGCCTGCCGGCAGATCCATGATTTCCACGAGGTCGGCGCGACGGGGAATGAGCACGATCCAGAAGAAGCGCGCATCGTCCACGAGGCGCACATGGCACAAGGGCAGATCCCCGAGGGCCGGGCCATCCGCGGCGAGGCGCGGGTCGAGGACGAAGGATGGTTCGCAATGCTGACTCATGGCGCCTGCTATGCGCCGCAAGAAGCCCTCGTTCAAGGCGCCGCGTCCTCTGGGGCAGCGCAGAGAGCCGCCGCCTTGCAAAAGTCGCGCTTTGCCGCGATATAGGCGCCGGGAGGTTGGCGGTGGACGAGCCACTCGCCAACCGGGTCAGGTCCGGAAGGAAGCAGCCCCAACGAGCCCGGTCTCGGGTCTCTGTCCAGCCTCCCACTCTTGCCCTCCCCGACGGGAGGGCTTTTCCACACGTCCTCGTGCCCTTCACACTCCGATCCTGTCCGTCGGGGTGGCCGTCGGCGCGCGGACACGGGAGATGCGCGCATGTGGGCGATCGTCGTCGTTCTCCTCCAGGCCCTGACCGGCCCCGAGACCCATGTCGTCACCCAGGCCGGCGTGTTCAGCTCCGAGGAGGCCTGCAAGGCCTCCATTGCGTCGTCCGTGCCCGCCAAGCTGGACGGCGAGGCGCTGGCCCAGTTCAAGGATGGCTATCGCCGCTACAGCTGTGTGCGGGTGCGCGGCGCCGAGGCGCTGCGCCAGGCAAAATGAATTGGTCGAAATGATCGTGGCGGTGCATGGCTGCCCCGATAAGTCTGTCGGGACCCGCCGGCCCGGTGCTATGTAGGCCCCATGAGCGCGGACATGCCCGACGACAGCCCCGGTTTCGATCTGCCCGCCTTGGCCGCCCCGGCGGCCGCGGCGCCCTATCGCGTGCTGGCGCGCAAATACCGCCCCTCCACCTTTGACGACCTCATCGGCCAGGAGCCGATGGTGCGCACGCTCTCCAATGCGTTCGCCTCGGGACGGATCGCTCAGGCCTATATCCTCACCGGCGTCCGTGGTGTGGGAAAGACCACCACGGCCCGCATTCTGGCGCGGGCGCTGAATTACGAGCCCATGGCCGGAGGCGGCGGTCCCTCGCTCGACCTGTCGGTGATGGGCAAGCATTGCCGCGACATCATCGAATCGCGCCATGTGGATGTGATGGAGATGGACGCCGCGTCCAACACCTCCATCAACGATATTCGCGAGATCATCGAGGGCTCGCGCTACCGCCCGGTGATGGCGCGCTACAAGGTCTACATCATCGACGAAGTGCACATGCTCTCCACGGCGGCCTTCAACGGGCTGTTGAAGACGCTGGAAGAGCCGCCCGAGCATGTGAAATTCATCTTCGCCACCACCGAGATCCGCAAGGTGCCGGTGACGGTCCTCTCACGCTGCCAGCGGTTCGACCTGCGGCGGGTGGAATCGGGCGTTCTGGCGGCCCATCTCGGCCGGGTGTGCGCCAAGGAAAGCGTGGAGATCGAGGCGGAGGCCCTCTCCACCATCGCCCGCGCGGCGGAAGGATCGGTGCGCGATTCGCTCTCGCTGCTGGATCAGGCCATCGCCCATGGCGGCGGCAAGGTGGGCGCGGAAGAGGTGCGCCGTCTGCTCGGCCTCGCCGACCGGGCGCGTGTCATCGACCTGTTCGAGGCGGTGATGTCCGGCGATCCCCAGCGCGCCCTGAAGGAATTCCGCGATCAATACGATGCCGGCGCCGACCCCGCCGTGATCCTCGCGGATCTCGCGGAATTCACCCATCTTGTCACTTGCTTCAAGCTCGTGCCCGAAACCGCCGCCGATGCCTCCCTGGTGCAGGCGGAGCGCGAGCGCGGCGCCGATTTCGCCGCGCGCCTGCTGGTGCGCGACCTCTCCCGCGTCTGGCAGATGCTGCTGAAGGGGATCGCCGAGACTCAGACCGCCGCCAAGCCGGCCCAGGCTGCGGAAATGGTGCTGGTGCGCATCGCATTCGCCGCCGATCTGCCGAGCCCCGAAGAGGCGCTGCGCAAGCTTCGCGACATGGGAGACGTGCCGGCCGGGGCGCCGGCCTCCGCGCCCGCCTTGCCCTCCGGTGGACCTTCCGGAGGGGGCGTCGCGCGCCTTGCGGTCGCCCATCAGGCCGCGCCGGAGCGGGTCCCCTCGGTGCCGCCGGTGGCGGCGCCCCAGGCCATGGCCACGCCTCATCCGGCGGTGGCGGACGGGACGCGGCTGGCGCGGTTCGAGGATTTCGTTGCCCTGGCGGTGGCGCGGCGCGATCTGCTGATGAAGCACGCGCTGGAAACCTATGTGATGCCGGTCCTGTTCGAGGAGGGCCGGTTTGAGTTCGCACTCGGAGCCGGCGGCAGCCCCAATCTGGTGCAGGACATTTCCCGCAAGCTCCAGGACTGGACCGGCCGGCGCTGGATGGTGTCCGTGACCCAGCGGCGCGAAGGCATGCGCACGCTGGCGGAAACCGCCGCCGCCGCCAAGGCAGAGCGCGAAGTGGGCATCCGCGCCGATCCCCTGGTGCAGGCGGTGCTCGCGAAATTTCCCAATGCCCAGATTGTCGACGTACGGATGCGCGACCTTGCTCAAGAGGCGCCCGACGCAGGGCTCGCGCCCGCCGAGGAGGATGCCTATATGGGGCCGGGCCCCGACGATGAACTTGAATACTGACGGAGAGCGGACATGCGCGACCTCATGGGCATGATGAAGCAGGCCAAGGAGCTTCAGGAGCGCATGCAGCAGATGCAGTCGGAGCTGGACGGCATCGAGGTGGAAGGTGCGTCCGGCGGCGGGCTGGTCAGCGTGCGCACCACCGCCAAGGGCGAGACCAAGGCTGTGCGCATCGACCCGAGCCTGCTGAAGCCCGAGGAGGGCGAGATCCTGGAAGATCTGCTGGTGGCCGCCCTCGCCGATGCCCGCGCCAAGGCCGAGCGGGTGATGCAGGAAAAAATGTCCTCGCTCGCCGGCGGCCTGCCGCTGCCGCCCGGCCTCAAACTGTTCTGAGCGCGGCGGGATCAAACAGGATCCCGGCCTTGAGGCTTTCGGCAATGCGCTCGGCTTTGTCGATGAGCAGATCGGCCTCGGCGGGCGCGAAGCGTTCGCGGGCGGTCTCTCGCCAGAGGGCGAGCCAGGCGGGAAACAATTCGCCAAAGGTCGCCGGCGGCAAGGGCAGCGCCTTGTGCACGGCAAGCGGGTTGCCCTTGTAGCGCGGCGTGCGCAGCGCCACCGTGCACCAGAAGTCGGTCAGCACGTCCATGTGGGCGGGCCAGTCCTCCACTGCCGCCTCGAACACCGGGCCGAGCCTCGGATCGCGCCGCACCTTGGCGTAGAAGGCGTCGAGATGGGACCGCAGCGCGGCTTCATCCAGGGATCCGGGCGTCGTCAAGGGCGGGCTCCTCCGGGTGGACGGCTGGCAGTGCGTCGGCAGCCGCACAGAGATCCTGGAACAAGGCGGCGATCAAATCCGACTGTGTGACGATACCCGCAAGCTGCCCATTGGCGTCAACCACCGGCATGGCATGGAGCCCGCCTTCCGCCATCAACGGCACCAGGTCCGCGGCGGGCGTGTCGGGCCGGGCCGAGCGAACCGGCGTGGTCATGATCTCCTGGACCGATCCTTGGGGCGCGCCGGCGAGGCGCACCACGTGGCGCAGGCGCTGACCCAGTGTCACATAGGGTCCCTTGGCGCCCCAACTGGCCTTGTCCAAAAGGTCTGTCTGGGTGACGACGCCGATCACGCGGGCGTCTTCCGTGGTCACCGGCAGCGCCTTCACATGGTGCGCGCGCAGCAGGCGCAACGCCTCCTTCATCGACGTGTCGGGCGCCACCGCCACCACATCACGCGTCATGATGTCCGCGCAGCGGGTCCGGCCGGAGCGCCGTGCATAGGCTCGCACCTCTGCGAGGCGCAGCACCTGTTCAAGGTCGGCGCGGCTGACGTCCAGCAGGCGGTCATATTGCTTGAGGGCGGCATCGAGATCGTCGGCTGAGAAGCCCAGCCGGCCGAGGGGGCTGGGTTCGGCGGTGCGCGCGGGGGCGGATCCGGGCGCGGGATAGGGGCGGCCCATCAGGGCATTAAAGGCCAGGGCGGCGCCCAGCAGCAGGGCGGAATTGAGCAGAATGGGCGACAGGATGAACCCATAGCCGGCGGCTTCCACGCTGGGACCGCCCAGAACCACGGTCAGCGCCACCGCGCCGCTCGGCGGATGCAGGCACCGCAAGGCGAGCATCACGCCAATGGCCAGCCCGCAGGCCAAGGCGGCGGCCATTAGCGGATCGCCCACGAGGCGCAATGTGGTCACGCCAACCAGCCCCGCGACGAGATTGCCGCCCAGGATGGACCAGGGCTGCGCCAGCGGGCTGGACGGGACGGCAAACAGCAGGACAGAGGAGGCGCCCATGGGCGCGATCAGGAGCGGGAGGGCGGACGTGGGGCCGAGCGCCATGCGGGTGGCAAGGCCCGTCAGCGCCAGTCCGAACACCGCGCCAAGCCCGGCGCGCACCCAGTCGAGCGGCGGCACGGGCGCCAAAGTCGGACGAAAGCGGCCGAGAAGCTGCAAGATGCGTGCTGCCGGCTGAGGCTTTGAAGAACGCGGCATGGCAGCCCTCTCGGGCCATCTGCGCGCCCGAACAAAAAACCAATGTGGTATGATGAATTTTGTATCAGGCGATGTGTGTGCGGGCAATGAATCTGCCTATCAGATATTCATGGTGCCCATAAACTGGGCCTTTGCCGTGATTTCATGGATGCCGCCGGTCTCGCCCCAGCGATCAGAGGCGCGCGCTCTGGCGCGGGGCGGCGGTCCGCGCTAAAGGCGGGGACGCCCTTTGCGAGTGTCGCTTCATGCCCCGCGCCGTCGCCGGCCCAGAAATCGAACGTCTCATCCAATTGTTGGCGCGCTTGCCCGGACTTGGCCCGCGCTCCGCCCGCCGCGCCGCGCTGCACCTGATCAAGAAGCGCGAAACCCTCATGTCGCCCCTGTCGTCGGCCATGGGGGACGTGCTGGGCAAGATCGTCGAATGCCGGGTCTGCGGTAATCTCGATGTCTGCGACCCCTGCACGGTCTGCACCGACCCCGAGCGCGAGGCCGGAACCCTTGTCGTCGTGGCGGACGTTTCGGACCTTTGGGCGCTGGAGCGCTCCGGCGTGCTGAAGGCGCGCTATCACGTGCTTGGCGGCGTGCTCTCGCCTCTGGACGGGGTCGGCCCCAATGACCTCAACATTGCGAGCCTTGCGGAGCGCGTGCCGCGCGAAGGCGTGCGCGAGGTCATCCTGGCGCTCGGCGCCACGGTGGACGGCCAGACCACGGCCCATTACCTCACTGATCTTCTGCGCGGGTCCGGCGTCGCCGTCACACGCCTCGCCCAGGGCGTGCCGGTGGGCGGGGAGTTGGACTATCTGGACGAAGGCACCCTTGCCGCTGCCATCCGCGCCCGGACCCCACTGTAAAGAAAAGGCCGGGCAACTTTCGCCGCCCGGCCCTCGCGTCGTCTTAAGCCGCGCTCAGCCCGCCGTGGAGAGCGCCGCCAATTCCTTGTCCACGAAATATTTGGAATTGGGGCCTTCGCCGATCAGGTCGATCCGGTCGAGGATCTGCCGGCACAGCTTCTCTTCCTCGTGCTGCTCGGCGGCGAACCACTGGAGGAACTGGTCGGTCTCGAAGCTGTGCTCGGCGCGGGCCATGTCGATGGCCTCGTAGATGTGGCCGGACACCTTGCGCTCCTCGTCCTGGATGCGCAGGAACAGGTCGCGGATGCTGGCGGAGTCCACCACCGGCTTCGGCAGGGCCTTCAGCGCGATGGGGGCGCCGAGATCATCCAGGAAGCTGAAGAATTTCAGCATGTGGGTCCGCTCTTCGGCGGCATGCATGAGGAGGAACGCCTTCGCGCCCTCGAACTTGTTCTCGGACGCCCAGGCCGCGGCCTGGAGATAGATGTGATGGGCCTCCAGCTCGCCATTGAGCAGTTCGTTCAGCTTGGCCTCAAGCTTCTCGCTAACCATGGTCCTACTCCACGAACAAGGCCCAGCCGGAACGGCAGGCCGAAAAGGCGAGCGGGTCAGAGACCCGGCGGGTCAGGCGAGGTTTGGAAGATGAGACGGTAGGAGGCGGGCACGGCTGTCGGACGTGCGCGTGTGGCCCTCTTCAGCATGCGCGAGCCTGTCCCGTCCCCGTCTCTCTTCCCCCATGCTGACGCTTCGCGGGGGAAAGTGTCCAACGGGGGCAATGGGATCAACCGCCGTGCGGCGGTAAGAAGCTACATTTGAATTGGAAAAAGCCTAGCCAATGTCAGCGCGCAAGGCGCTGTCAGGCTTTGGCCGCTTCTTGGAATGGCTCCGATTTTCCAAAAAGAGGGCGCACCTTTCAGGCGCGGCCGATCAAGTCGAACCACCCATCCTCGCTGATCACCTGGACGCCCAGGGCCTGCGCCTTCTCCAGCTTCGATCCCGCGCCCGGCCCGGCGACCACCAGATGGGTCTTGGCGGAAACTGAGCCGGCAACCTTTGCGCCGAGCTCCTCCGCCATGGCCTTGGCTTCCTCGCGCGTCATGCGCTCCAGGCTGCCGGTGAACACCACGGTCTTTCCCGCCACGGGAGAGGAAACCGGGGCCTCTGCTTCCGGCAGAGCTTCAACGCGAACCTCGGCCAGCAAGGCCGTCAGAAGAGTGCGGTTGCGCTCTTCCGCATGGAATTCGCACAGCGAGGAGGCCGCCACCTCTCCCACCTCGGGCACGCCTGCAAGGGCGCGAAATTCCGGATGCGGCATCTCGGCCCGCGCCTGCCGCAGCGCGGCCAGGATATCGGCGTCTTCGCCATAGGCGGCGCGCAGGGCCGTCCGCTGGCGCGCATTGAGGTCGGCGCGCTCGAACAGGGCACGCACGGCGGCGTCGGGCTCAGCCGCTTCGTCCTCGGCAGACCCAGCGGAGGCCGCAAGCGCCTCCGCCGTGCGCTCGCCGACGCCCGGCACGCCGAGGAGGCGCAGCCAGGCTTCGCCGGGACGGCCGGGCGCGGCGGCTTCCAAGGCTCCGAGCAGAGCCTCCATGCTGCGATACTGCTTTGCGAGGGCTTTGGCGGTCGCCTCGCCCACATGGCGGATGCCGAGGGCGAACAGGAAGCGCGCGAGGGTGATGGTTCGCCGGCTCTCGATGGCGGCGAGCAGATTGTCGATGCCCTGGAAGTGGCGTTTATCCTCGGACAGCACCTTCTTGCGGGTCCGTCCGGTCTCCGCCTCGCGTTGGCGGGCGCGCTCCTCGCGCTGGGCGAGGAAGGCCTTGCGCAGGTCTTCGAGCCGGTCCTTCAGCGCGAAAATGTCCGCAGGCGCGCGGATCAGGCCGGCATCGAACAGGAGCTGGACATTCTCGTCCCCCAGTCCCTCGATATCGAAGGCGTTGCGGGAGACGAAATGGCGGACGCGCTCCACCGCCTGCGCCGGGCAGATGAGGCCGCCCGTGCAGCGGCGCACGGATTCGTTCTCCTCCCGCACCGCATGAGACCCGCAGGCCGGGCAGCGATGGGGAAAGACATAGGGCCGCGCGTCCGACGGGCGGCGCTCCAGCACAACGTCCACCACCTGGGGGATGACGTCGCCGGCCCGCTGGATGGTGAGGAAATCGCCGATGCGGATGTCCGTCCCGCCCCGGATCGGCGCGCCGTCGCCGCCGATGCCCTGGATATAGTCCTCATTGTGCAGCGAGGCGTTGGAAACGACGACCCCGCCCACCGTGATGGGCGCGAGCTTGGCGACAGGAGTGAGCGCGCCCGTGCGTCCCACCTGGATGTCGATGTCGAGCAATTGCGTCACCGCCTTTTCGGCGGGAAACTTGTGGGCGATGGCCCAGCGCGGGGAGCGCGAGATGAAGCCGAGCCGCGCCTGGAGCGCAAGGCTGTCCACCTTGTAGACGACGCCGTCGATATCGTAGCCCAGGGTCGCGCGGCGCTCGCCGATGCTGCGGTAATGGGCGAGCAGGTCGGATGCGGAGCGGCACAGGACGGTGAGGGGGTTGGTGGGCAGGCCCCAGCGCGCGAAGGTCTGCACCATGCCGTGCTGGCTGTCGCTGGGCAGGGCTGAGGCCTCCCCCCACGCATAGGCGAAGAAACGCAGCGGACGGCTCGCCGTCACGCCCGCATCCAACTGGCGCAGCGATCCGGCGGCGGCGTTGCGCGGATTGGCGAAGGGCGGCTTTCCCGCCTCCGCCTGGCGGTCATTGAGCGCGAGGAAATCCTGCGCGTCCATATAGACCTCGCCGCGCACGTCGATCACGTCCGGCACATCGTCGCCGGACAAGGTGTCCGGGATTTCCGCAATGGTGCGGGCATTGGTGGTGACGTCCTCGCCGACCTGCCCGTCGCCGCGGGTCGCCGCGCTCACCAACCGGCCGCCCTCATAACGCAGCGAACAGGAGAGGCCGTCGATCTTCGGCTCGGCGGTGAAAGCGAGCACCTCGTCCGGGCCGAGATCCAGGAAACGGCGCACCCGCGCCACGAACTCTTCCACTTCCGCGTCCGAGAAGGCGTTGGCGAGGGAAAGCATGGGCACGCGATGGGTGATCTTGGCGAATTTCGAGACCACCGCCGTGCCGACCCGCTCGGAGAGGCTGTCCTCGCCTTTCAGTTCGGGAAAGCGCGCCTCGATCTCCTCGTAGCGGCGGCGCAGCCGGTCATAGTCCGCATCGGAAACGGTGGGCGCATCGTCCTGGTAATAGCGCCGGTCATGGCCCGCGATTTCATCGGCGAGCGCCGCCAGTTCGTTGGCGGCGTCCTCCCGCGCGAGGTCGTTCACCGGGACGGCGCGCAGCGGGGAGGGGGCGAAAAGGGGCGTCTCGGACGGATGCGTCATGGCGCGTTTTTCGCCCGAGCGGCGTCCACATTCAAGCGCGGCGCGGGTTAGGGCAAGCGGGTCAACCGGTCGCGCAAGATTGGGCGTGCCTTCACGTCTTTGATTTGTAAGATATCCAAATTAGGGAGAGCGTCTGGGTAAGGGGAAGTCCAATGGCAGGCATCAGAACATTCGCGCTGGCAGCCGCGACGGCGGTATCGATGGCCGGCGGCGCCCTCGCTCAGGGCACACTGCCACCCGGCATTCCCGGCGACGACAGCGCGTTGGTGGAGCGCGGCGCCTATCTCGCGCGGGCGGCGGACTGCATGCCCTGCCATACCGGCGACCCCAAGAAGCCCTATGCCGGCAACCTGCCCTTCAACACGCCGTTCGGAAAGATGTTCTCGGTGAACATCACCTCCGATCCCACCTATGGCATCGGCACCTGGACCTTCGACGATTTCAAGAACGCCCTGCACAACGGCATCCGCAAGGACGGCGCCTATCTCTATCCGGCCATGCCGTTCGATTCCTATACAGGCATCTCGGACGACGACCTGAAGTCCCTGTGGGCCTTCGTGCGGCGCATTCCGGCGGTGGCGGAGCCGCGCACGCCCAACGAACTCTCCTTCCCCTTCAATGTCCGCCTCGGCCTGCTGGCATGGCGCGAACTGTTCTTCGATGCCGCCTATTGGACCCCGACCGCCGGCAAGACTGACCAGTGGAATCGCGGCGCCTATCTCGCCGAAGTGCTGGGCCATTGCTCGGACTGCCATTCCCCGCGCAACCTCATGGGCGCGGTGAAGCAGAAGCAGCATTTCCTCGGCGCCGACATCGACGGCTATTGGGCGCCCAGCATCGATGCGGCGCAGTTGAAGAAAGACGGCTGGACCAAGGACACCTTGACCCAGTTCTTCACCAACGGCTCCGTGCCCGGCAAGACCGAGGTGTTCGGCCCCATGGCCGAAGTGGTGCGCGAGAGCCTCGCTTACCTTACCCCCGCCGACCGCGAGGCCCTGGTCACCTATCTGCTGGACAGCCCGCCGCCCAAGGACGTGCCGGCCCCGCAGGCGGCCTCGCCTTTGCCGGCGGACGTCTTCCAGCGCGCCGCGCAGTCCTATGTGGACAATTGCGCGCCCTGCCACGGCGCGGGCGGCGCCGGCAATGCCGACATCATTCCCTCGCTGAAGGGCAATCCGGCGGTGGTCGCGTCCGAGCCCTATAATGTCATCATGGCGGTGCTGGGCGGCCTGCCGGCCGGCGGCACCTATGGCCCCATGCCCTCCTTCGCCGGCCGCCTCTCCGACCAGCAGGTGGCGGACCTCGTGAATTATGTGCGCACCTCCTGGCACAATGGCGGGCTCGCCAATGCGACCCCCGCCATGGTGGCCGCGTGGCGCGCCACCGCCAACGTGCCGGACTATGGCACGCAGCAGGCCTCGGCCTTCGACTGCCCGAAGGTGGGCGGCGCGCCGGGCAATACCGGTCCCGACCCCAAGGCGGTCGCCTCCCTCACCCAGATGATGCAGGGCGGACAGCGCCAGACGCGCCTCCTCATCGCGGCCTATCAGGCGGCGGATTCGGACGCCTCGCCGGGAACGGTGGTGGATGCGCTCACCGCCGCCTATTGCCCGGTCGTGGCGCAGACCCAGCTTCCCGATTGGCAGAAGGCGGGCGAGTTGCACCGCTTCACGCTCCAGGTGGCCGCGGCCATTTCGGAGGGCCTGCCCAACGCGGCCATGCCGCCGGTCTCCACCATCTGGGCGACGCCCACCGGCACCTCGCTGGTGGCGCGCCAGCCCACCCAGATGGCAGCGAAGCTGACCTGCCCCGATCCGACCGACGCGAAGCTGGTGCCCAAGGCACTGGTGGATGCGGCGGTGACGCTGGTGGGCAAGCCCTCGATCCCGGTGACAGGGGACGCCGCCTCGCGCTTCGCCACGACCCTGCTCCAGCAGAACCCGAAGGCGCGGCGCTCGGATGTGGCCAATGCGCTCATCACCGCCTATTGCCCGCTGGTGACGGCGAAACCCAATACGGTGGTGGCGGAGCAATATTCCCTGCTCACCGATTTCGGCCAGCAGGTGATCCAGACCCTGCAGCTGGGCGCCCCCCAGTTCAACGCCTCGGCCAAGTGAGCCGCCGCAAGAGCGATCTCATACATGAAAAAGGGCGCCCCTGCGGGCGCCCTTTTTCTTAAAGTCGCGGAAAAAATTCGAG
>JBFMAV010000041.1:0-36611 GCA_040755535.1 Pseudomonadota bacterium
AACAACAAGGCGACGGACAAGTTCATCGTCACCAGCCGCCACAAGCGGAAGAAGTGAGGGCCTGACTGATGTCAAGAGCGATTTGGAAAGGCCCGTTCGTCGACGGCTATCTGCTGAAGAAGGCAGATGCCTCGCGCGCTTCGGGTCGCAGCGAAACCATCAAGATCTGGAGCCGCCGCTCCACGATCCTCCCGCAGTTCGTGGGCCTTAATTTCGGCGTGTACAACGGACAGAAGCATGTCCCCGTTCACGTTTCGGAAGACATGGTCGGCCATAAGTTCGGCGAGTTCGCGCCGACGCGTACCTATTACGGGCACGCGGCCGACAAGAAGTCGAAGCGTCGGTGATCGGCTATGAGCAAGCAGGCAAAGCCCCGCGCTCTCGCGGATAACGAAGCAAAGGCGGTTGCGCGCAATCTGCGCGTTTCGCCCCAGAAGCTGAATCTGGTCGCGGGTCTGATCCGCGGCAAGAAGGTGGCGACCGCCCTCGCCGATCTCGAATTTTCTCGGAAGCGGATTGCCCGCGATGTGAAGAAATGCCTCGAGAGCGCGATCGCGAACGCCGAGAACAACCACGAGCTGGATGTCGATGACCTGGTGGTCGCCGAAGCGCACGTGGGCAAGGGTCTGGTGATGAAGCGGTTTTCGCCCCGTGCGCGCGGTCGCGCGTCGCGGATCGAGAAGCCCTTCGCCCACATCACCATTGTGGTGCGGGAAGTCGAGGAGCGGGCCTGATGGGTCAGAAGGTCAATCCGGTCGGGCTGCGGCTCGGCATCAACCGCACGTGGGACAGCCGCTGGTTCGCCAATAAGGGTGAATACGGCAAGCTGCTGCACGAGGACATCAAGATCCGCAAGATGCTGATGAAGCAGCTGAAGCAGGCCGCGGTGTCCAAGGTGGTGATCGAGCGCCCGCACAAGAAGTGCCGGGTCACGATCCACTCGGCGCGTCCGGGCGTGGTGATCGGCAAGAAGGGCGCCGACATCGACAAGCTGCGCAAGAAGGTTGCCGACATGACCAAGTCGGAAGTCTTCATCAACATCATCGAGATCCGCAAGCCGGAAATCGATGCGCGCCTTGTCGCTGAGTCCATCGCACAGCAGCTGGAGCGCCGCGTGGCTTTCCGTCGTGCCATGAAGCGCGCCGTGCAGTCCGCCATGCGCCTCGGTGCTGAAGGCATCCGCATCAACTGCTCCGGCCGTCTCGGCGGGGCTGAGATTGCGCGCCTCGAATGGTATCGCGAGGGCCGCGTTCCGCTGCACACGCTGCGTGCGGACGTGGATTACGGCACCGCCACCGCTTTCACGACCTATGGGACGTGCGGCGTGAAGGTTTGGATCTTCAAGGGCGAGATCCTCGAGCACGATCCCATGGCCCAGGACAAGCGCCTGGCCGAGGGTGACGGTCCGAGCGGTCGTCCGCCCCGCCGCGAGCGCGGCGATCGCGACCACGGTCGTGATCGCGATGCCGCTTGACGGGCGAACGATAAGAAAGCAGATAAGCCATGCTGCAACCTAAGCGCACCAAGTTCCGTAAGCAGTTCAAGGGACGCATCCACGGCGTCGCCAAGGGCGGTACGGAACTCAGCTTCGGCGAATTTGGCCTGAAGGCCATGGAGCCGGAGCGCGTCACCGCCCGTCAGATCGAGGCCGCGCGTCGCGCGCTCACCCGTCACATGAAGCGTGCGGGTCGCGTGTGGATCCGCGTCTTCCCTGACGTCCCTGTGTCCGCCAAGCCCACCGAAGTTCGTATGGGCAAGGGCAAGGGCGCCCCCGAGTACTGGGCGGCGAAGGTGAAGCCGGGCCGCATCATGTTCGAGATCGATGGCGTGAGCGTCGATATCGCCCGTGAGGCCCTGACCCTGGCGGCTGCCAAGCTGCCGATCAAGACGCGCTTCATCCAGCGCATCGCCGAGTGAGGAGTGGATCATGAAGGCCGAGGACATCAAAACCCTCAGCTCTGACCAGCTCACCGACGAGCTGCTGAAGCTGAAGAAGGAACAGTTCAACCTGCGCTTCCAGAAGGCGACGGGTCAGCTGGAGAACACGGCACGGAACAAGCAGATCCGCCGCGACATCGCGCGGATCAAGACCGTGCAGAATTCCAAGCGCGGCGATGCCGCGAAGGCGAAGTGAGGTCGAGCGATGCCGAAGCGCGTGCTCCAAGGCGTCGTGGTGAGCGACAAGCAGGATAAGACCGTGGTGGTTCGGGTGGAGCGCCGCTTTACCCATCCGCTGCTGAAGAAGACCGTGCGTCGGTCCAAGAAGTATCACGCCCATGACGAAGGCAATGCCTGGCATGTGGGCGATACGGTTTGGATCGAAGAGCATCGGCCCCTGTCCAAGCTGAAGAACTGGATCGTGGTCCAGGGCGAGAAGCGGGCAGAGGTCTGAGGGAATCGCTCCGACGCTGGGTCCGTCTTGCCCGCAAGGGGAGAGTGGAGACCGCGTCGCGGCGTAAACCCATGTTCCGATGAGCGGGCATGGGCATTTTGAACGGGCAATGCCGGTTTGCCGGCGGCGCTGGATGACGAGAACAGGTGCGTCATGATCCAGATGCAGACCAATCTCGACGTGGCGGACAATTCCGGCGCGCGTCGCGTCATGTGCATCAAGGTGCTGGGCGGGTCCAAGCGGAAGTACGCTCACGTGGGCGACATCATCGTGGTGTCGGTCAAGGAGGCCATTCCGCGCGGCCGCGTCAAGAAGGGCGACGTGATGAAGGCGGTCGTGGTGCGCACGGCCAAGGACATCCGCCGCGTCGACGGTTCGGTGATCCGCTTCGACCGCAATGCGGCCGTGCTGATCAACAACCAGAAGGAGCCGGTGGGCACCCGTATCTTCGGGCCGGTTCCGCGCGAGCTTCGCGCGAAGAACCACATGAAGATCATCTCGCTGGCGCCGGAGGTGCTGTGATGGCCGCGAAAATCAAGAAGGGCGACAAAGTCGTCGTACTCGCCGGCCGCGACAAGGGTCGCAGCGGCGAGGTCATTCAGGTGATGCCGACGGAAGAGCGTGCGCTCGTCCGCGGCGTCAATGTGGTGAAGCGCCACCAGCGCCAGACCGCGAACCAGGAAGGCGGGATCATCTCCAAGGAGGCTCCCATCCACCTGTCGAACATCGCGGTTGCCGATCCCAAGGACGGCAAGCCGACCCGCGTGGGCTTCGAGGTGCTGGAAGACGGTCGCAAGGTCCGCGTGGCCAAGCGTTCCGGGGAGAGGATCGATGGCTGAGGCGAATTACACCCCCCGGCTGCGCACCCTGTATGACGAGGTGGTGCGCGCCAAGATGATCGAGCAGTTCGGTTACGCGAACCCCATGCAGGTTCCGGTGATCGACAAGATCGTCATCAATATGGGTGTGGGCGAGGCGACTGCCGACACCAAGAAGGCGACGACCGCCGCTGCGGATCTCGCGCTCATCGCCGGCCAGAAGCCGGTCCTGACGCGCGCCCGCAAGGCGATCTCCAACTTCAAGCTGCGCGAGAACCAGCCGGTCGGCGCGAAGGTCACCCTTCGCAAGGTGCGCATGTATGAGTTTCTGGACCGCCTGGTCACGGTTGCGCTGCCGCGCGTTCGCGACTTCCGCGGCCTGAACCCCAAGAGCTTCGATGGCCGCGGCAACTATGCCATGGGCATCAAGGAGCACATCGTGTTCCCCGAGATCAACTATGACCGCGTCGAGCAGATGTGGGGCATGGACATCATCGTGTGCACGACGGCGAAGACGGATGACGAGGCACGGGCCCTTCTGAAGGCCTTTAACTTCCCCTTCCGCCAGTGAGGGTGTATTAGCGGCGGCTTCCGCCGTCGCAGGACGATTTGGAATGCTTTCCGGCTGTGAGGGATATTCCCCTCAGACGCGGAGAACAGGAGCAGGATATGGCGAAGAAAAGCGCGATCGAGACCAACGAGCGTCGCCGCAAGCTGTCTCAGCAGCTGGCGTCGAAGCGCGCTGGGCTCAAGAAGATCGTGAACGACAAGACCCTGCCGATTGAGGACCGCTTCGCTGCGACCCTCAAGCTGGCAGAAATGCCGCGCAATTCGGCGCGGATCCGTGTGCGCAACCGGTGCGAAGTGACCGGTCGTCCGCGCGCGTTTTATCGGAAGCTGAAGATGAGCCGTATCGCGCTGCGCGAGCTTGGCTCCCAGGGCCTTGTTCCGGGCCTGGTGAAGTCGAGCTGGTGAGGAGGATCCGATGTCTGTCAATGATCCCATCGGCGATCTGATCACCCGCATCCGCAACGCCCAGATGCGCCGCAAGGACAAGACGTCCACGCCGGGTTCGCGTCTGCGCGCCAGCCTGCTCGACGTTCTGCGCGACGAAGGCTACATCCGTGGCTACACCTCGACCGACCAGGGCAATGGCCGGACCGAGTTCGAGGTGGAACTGAAGTATTTCGATGGCCAGCCTGTGATCCGCGAGATTTCGCGCGTCTCCAAGCCCGGCCGCCGTGTTTATGCGTCGGTAAAGAACCTTCCCCGCGTCGCCAACGGTCTCGGCATTGCGATCGTCTCCACCCCGCAGGGTGTGATGGCCGATCACGAAGCCCGCGACAAGAATGTCGGCGGCGAAGTGCTCTGCACCGTGTTCTGACGAGCGACGGAGAAAGACATGTCGAAGATCGGCAAGCATCCCGTCGCCATTCCCGCTGGCGTGACCGCCAATGTGGACGGCCAGACGGTGAAGGTGAAGGGCCCCAAGGGCGCCCTCCAGGTGACCCTCGTTGATGAAGTCGGCGCGGAGCTGAACGGTTCCGAGCTGAAGGTGTCCATGCGCGGCGAGACCAACCGGCACAAGGCCATGTGGGGCATGTCCCGCACGCTCGTGTCGAACCTGGTCGAGGGTGTGACGAAGGGCTTCGAGAAGAAGCTCGAAATCACGGGCGTCGGCTACAAGGCCGCCGTTGCTGGCAAGAATCTGAACCTGTCCCTCGGCTTCAGCCATGACGTGATCTATGCGATCCCGGAAGGGATTCAGATCGTGACCCCGAAGCCCACGGAAATCGTGGTGACGGGCGTGGACAAGCAGCAGGTTGGCCAGGTCGCCGCTGAGATCCGCGAGTATCGTGGCCCCGAACCCTATAAGGGCAAGGGCGTCAAGTACGCTGGCGAATTTATCTTCCGCAAGGAAGGCAAGAAGAAGTGACGGAGGCGAACCATGGCTAAGGATATCGGGGCGCTTGAGCGCCGCAAGGCCAAGGTGCGTCGCGCCATTCGCGCAGCGGCCAACGGGCGTCTTCGCCTGTCGGTGCACCGCACCTCGAAGCATATTTATGCGCAGATCATCGACGATGCGAAGGGCGAGACCTTGGTCGCCGCTTCCAGCCTCGAGAAGGACCTGCGCAGCTCGCTGAAGACTGGAGCGGACGTTGATGCCGCAAAGGCCATCGGCAAGCTGGTGGCCGAGCGGGCCACCGCAAAGGGCGTGACTGCGGTCGTCTTCGATCGTGGCGCTTACATCTATCATGGGCGCGTCAAGGCGCTCGCCGAGGGCGCCCGCGAAGGCGGCCTCGAGTTCTGACGCGAAGGACGAGCGAAATGGCCCGTGAGAGGGATAACCGCGGCGAGCGCGAGGACCGCGACAATACGTTCGTGGACAAGCTGGTCCACATCAACCGCGTCGCGAAAGTGGTGAAGGGCGGCCGTCGCTTCGGCTTTGCCGCCCTGGTGGTTGTTGGTGATCAGAAGGGCCGCGTCGGCTTCGGCCATGGCAAGGCCCGTGAAGTGCCGGAAGCAATCCGCAAGGCAACCGAGAGCGCCAAGCGTGCGCTGATCCGGGTGCCGCTGCGCGAAGGCCGGACCCTGCACCATGACGTGCATGGTCACCATGGCGCCGGCAAGGTGGTGCTTCGCGCCGCCCCGGCCGGTACCGGCATCATCGCCGGCGGTCCCATGCGCGCCGTCTTCGAGACGCTGGGCATGCACGATGTGGTCGCTAAGTCGTTCGGGTCTTCCAACCCGTACAACATGGTCCGCGCCACGTTCGATGCTCTGAAGAACCAGGACAGCCCGCGTTCCGTGGCTGCCCGTCGTGGCATCAAGGTGTCGCAGCTCCAGTCCCGCCGCCGCGTCGAAGACGCGGAAGCGACCGACTGAGCGGGCTCCGGCAAGATAGGAGCGCGCCATGGCGAACGCTGAAGGAAAAACCGTCACCATCGAGCAGATCGGTTCGCCGATCCGCCGGCCGGCTGACCAGGAAGCAACCCTCGTGGGCCTCGGGCTGAACAAGCGTCACCGCCGTTCGACCCTGCAGGACACCCCGGCGGTGCGCGGGATGATCGCGAAAGTCGCTCATCTCGTCCGCGTCGTGGACTGAGGAGAGGCGAGATGAAGCTCGACGAGATCAGGGACAATCCCGGTGCGCGCAAGAAGCGCATGCGGGTCGGCCGGGGCATCGGCTCTGGCAAAGGTAAGACCGCCGGTCGCGGCGTGAAGGGCCAGAAGGCCCGCACGGGCGTCGCGATCAAGGGGTTCGAGGGTGGTCAGATGCCGTTGCATCGGCGTCTGCCGAAGCGTGGCTTCCACAACATCTTCCGCCCCGATTACAACGAGGTCACGCTCGGTCGCATTGAGGCCGCCATCCAGGCGGGCAAGCTGGATGCGTCGCAGCCCGTGACCGAGGCCGCCCTGATCTCCGCCGGCGTTCTGCGTCGAGCGAAGGAAGGTGTGCGCGTGCTTGGGTCCGGTGAGTTGACCTCCAGGGTCAATCTGGATGTCGCTTATGCCACCAAGTCCGCTGTCGAGGCGGTCGAGAAGGCCGGCGGCTCCGTGACCATGATCGCCAAGGTCGAAGAGGCCCCGGCGGAGTGATCTCAAGCAGGGGAAGGCAGCCGTTGCCCTCCTTTTGCCGTTTGGCCGCCGTCTCCTGTTGAGGGGCGGCGGTCGTTTTGTCGGGCGCGGCATCCAGGCCATGGCCTCTCGCAGTGCATGCGGCTATGACCGCAATGTGAGGGGCGGTGCGCGCCATTCCCGCCGCGTCCCCGCGCTCATTCTCGATGGCCGGACTTTTCCCACCGGCTCAAGCGGAGCAAGGCATGGTCTCGGCGGCGGAACAACTCGCAGCGAACCTGAATTTCGGTGCTCTCGGCAAGGCCGAGGAACTCAAGAAGCGCATTTGGTTCACCCTCGGTGCGTTGCTCGTTTATCGCCTGGGGACCTATATCCCGCTTCCCGGCATTAATCCCGACGCGCTCCAGGATGTCTTCCGGAACGCCCAGCAAGGGATTATCGGCCTTTTCAACATGTTCTCGGGCGGCGCCGTGCAGCGCATGGCCATCTTCGCCCTGAACATCATGCCTTATATCTCCGCCTCCATTATCATTCAGCTTCTCAGCAGCGTCTCGCCGACGTTGGAGGCGCTGAAGAAGGAAGGCGAAAGCGGCCGCAAGCAACTCAATCAGTACACCCGCTACCTGACCGTGGTCCTTGCGCTGTTCCAGGCTTATGGCATCGCGGTCGGCCTTGAAAGCTCGGGTGCGGTCGTGTCCGATCCGGGCTGGTTCTTCCGAATTTCGACCGTCATCACGCTGACGGGCGGCACCATGTTCCTCATGTGGCTTGGTGAGCAGATCACGTCGCGCGGCATCGGCAACGGCACGTCCCTCATCATTTTCGCGGGCATTGTCGCCGAATTGCCGGGCGCTTTCGCGCGCACTTTGGAACTCGGGCGTCAGGGTGCGTTGTCTACGCCTCTGATTCTTGCGGTCCTGGTTATGGCGGTGCTGATCATCGCTTTCATCGTGTTCATGGAGCGCGCCCAGCGCCGGCTGCTGATCCAGTATCCCAAGCGCCAGGTGGGCAATCGGATGTATGAGGGCCAGTCCTCGCATCTGCCGCTCAAGCTGAACACGTCGGGCGTCATCCCGCCGATCTTCGCGTCCTCGCTGCTGCTGATTCCCGCGACCATTGGGAGCTTCACGCAGGGCGCCGGCCCCGAATGGTTCAACGCCACGACCCGGCTGCTGGGCCACGGCCAGCCGCTCTATATGCTGCTGTATGTGGTGCTGATCGTCTTCTTCTGCTTTTTCTACACCGCAATCGTGTTCAATCCGGTGGAAACTGCGGACAACCTGAAGAAGCATGGCGGCTTCATTCCGGGCATCCGCCCGGGAGAGCGCACCGCGGAATATATCGATTATGTTCTGACCCGCATCACCGTGGTTGGCGCGGCTTATATTGCGGCTGTGTGTCTCTTCCCCGAAGTGTTGATTTCCTATGCCGCCGTACCGTTCTATTTTGGCGGCACATCGCTGCTCATCGTCGTCAGCGTGACGATGGATACGGTCGCGCAGGTCCAAGGTCATCTATTGGCTCACCAGTACGAAGGTCTGGTCAAGAAAGCCAAGCTCCGTGGGGGGAAGAGGAAATGAGGTTGATTCTGCTCGGGCCTCCAGGGGCGGGCAAGGGAACGCAGTCGCAGCGTCTGGTGGCCCGTCATGGCATCGTTCAGCTGTCCACCGGGGACATGCTTCGCGCGGCCGTTGCCGCTGGCACCGCCATTGGCCAGAAGGCCAAAGCGGTGATGGAGGCCGGGGATCTCGTTTCCGATGAGATCGTCATTGGCATCATTGCCGAACGGCTCGATGAGCCTGACGCCCGCGCCGGGTTTATCCTGGATGGCTTTCCGCGCACGGTCGCCCAGGCTGAGGCTCTTGACGGAATGCTGAAGGACAAGGGGCTGAAGCTCGACGCGGTCATCGAACTGGTGGTCGATCAGTCGGCTCTTGTGGACCGAATCATGCGCCGCGCGGAAGAGACCCGCGCCCGCGGTGAGCCGGTTCGGAAGGACGATGACCCGGAGGTTTTCAAGCATCGTCTTGACGCCTACAACCGCGATACCGCCGTGGTTGCACCTTATTACAAGGCCCGCGGCCAGCTTCGGCAGATCGATGGCATGCAGCCCATCGACGATGTCACCCGTGCCATCGCGGAGGTGCTGGAGGCTGCCGCCGCTTGACGGTGAGGCCAAAACCAGTTAATGGCGCGTCTTCCTCATGCGATCCGCGTGGCTTGCTCCCCTTGAAGGAGGAGCAGGGCGCGCGGTTTTGTTCATGAGACTGTTTGATTCCCCCGCAAGGGCCGGCCTCCACCGGACGCGGGGACAACCTGCGGCTCACGAAGGTGAGCTGCCACATGGAGAGACAAGTGGCTCGTATCGCTGGCGTTAATATCCCCACCAACAAGCGCGTCATCATCGCGCTTCAGTACATCCACGGCATCGGCTCGAAGAAGGCCGAAGAGATCGTGGAGAAGGTCGGGATTCCTCTGGAGCGCCGTGTCAATCAGTTGACCGACCAGGAAGTGCTTCAGATCCGCGAGACCATTGACCGCGATTATATCGTGGAGGGCGATCTGCGCCGCGAAGTCGCGATGAACATCAAGCGCCTGATGGATCTTGGTTGCTACCGGGGTCTGCGCCATCGCCGCGGCCTGCCGGTTCGTGGTCAGCGCACCCACACCAATGCGCGCACCCGCAAGGGGCCCGCGAAGCCGATCGCTGGCAAGAAGAAGTGATCAGCGGGCGTTCCGCCCCGTTTCCGAAGGCCGGTTGAACCCGGCCTTCCTTTGCACCGCTCCCCCTGGGAGCATTGTCCCGAGCGCCTGGAGTTACGGGCGCGCCTGAAGGATCGAAGACAAGATGGCCAAGGAAGCAACCCGCGTTAAGCGTCGCGAGCGCAAGAACATCGCCTCCGGCGTCGCGCATGTGAACGCGTCGTTCAACAACACCATGATCACCATCACCGATGCGCAGGGAAATACGATTTCCTGGTCGTCCGCCGGTGCGATGGGCTTCAAGGGTTCGCGCAAGTCCACCCCTTATGCCGCGCAGGTCGCCGCTGAGGATGCGGCCCGCAAGGCTTCCGAGCATGGCATGCGCACGCTCGAAGTTGAAGTGTCGGGTCCTGGTTCGGGCCGCGAGTCGGCGCTTCGCGCGCTTCAAGCGGCCGGCTTCATGGTGACCTCGATCCGCGACGTCACGCCGATCCCGCACAACGGTTGCCGCCCGCGCAAGCGCCGGCGCGTCTGAGCGTACCATTGGCCTGCCGGGGCAACCTGGCGGGTCTTGTGCCCGGTTCCTCCCCCGATGGCGGGACGGGCTCGCGCGATGAAGGGGAGGTCTCCTTTCCCGCGCAGCGGCCCGGCGAGAAGGCAAGGTGACGCAAGTGATTCAGAAGAACTGGCAAGAGCTGATCAAGCCCGAGAAGTTGCAGGTCAATCCTGGCAGCGATCCGCGGCGCTTCGCGACCGTCGTTGCCGAACCGCTGGAGCGCGGATTCGGCATGACGCTCGGCAATGCATTGCGCCGCATCCTGCTGTCGTCGCTGCAGGGTGCCGCAGTGACGTCCGTGCATATCGACGGCGTTCTGCACGAGTTTTCGTCGATTCCCGGCGTTCGCGAGGACGTCACGGACATCATCCTCAACATCAAGGATATCGCCATCAAGATGGTTGGCGATGGTCCCAAGCGGCTTGTGGCCAAGAAGACCGGCCCGGGGGTGTTGACTGCTGGTGACATCCAGACGGTCGGCGATATCCAGGTGCTGAACCCCTATCTCGTGATCTGCACCCTGGACGAGGGCGCGGAGCTGCGGATGGAGTTCACGGTGGACACGGGCAAGGGCTATGTGCCCGCCGAGCGCAACCGGCCCGAGGATGCGCCGATCGGCCTCATTCCGATCGACAGCCTCTATTCCCCGGTCCGCAAGGTCTCCTACAAGGTCGAGAACACCCGAGAGGGTCAGATCCTCGACTATGACAAGCTGACCATGCAGATCGAGACCGACGGCTCGATCACGGCCGAGGACGCGCTCGCTTATGCCGCGCGCATCCTGCAGGACCAGCTTGAGATCTTCGTGAACTTCGAGGAGCCCAAGCGCGAGAGCGAGAGCGCCGCTATTCAGGAGCTGCCCTTCAACCCGGCGCTTCTCAAGAAGGTGGACGAGCTGGAGCTGTCGGTGCGTTCGGCGAACTGCCTGAAGAACGACAACATCGTCTATATCGGCGACCTGATCCAGAAGAGCGAAACGGAGATGCTCCGTACGCCGAATTTCGGCCGCAAGTCGCTCAACGAGATCAAGGAAGTGCTGGCCTCCATGGGCCTGCATCTGGGCATGGAAGTGCCCGGCTGGCCGCCGGAGAATATCGAAGAGCTCGCAAAGCGCTTCGAAGATCACTACTGACCTTCACCCCGCGGCTCGAGCCGCTCAATCCATCACGGCTCGAAACGCCGGAGGCATTTTAGGAGTTCGCCGTCATGCGTCACGGCAAGGTACATCGCAAGTTCAACCGCACCTGGGAGCATCGCAAGGCGATGTTCTCCAATCTGGCGGGCGCGCTCATCACCCATGAGCAGATCGTCACCACGCTGCCCAAGGCGAAGGATCTTCGTCCGGTCGTGGAAAAGCTTGTCACGCTCGCCCGGCGCGGCGACCTGCACGCCCGCCGCCAGGCCATCGCCGAGCTGCGCGACCAGGCGGTCGTGAAGAAGCTGTTCGACGTGCTGGCGCCCCGTTACAAGGCGCGTCCGGGCGGTTACACCCGCATCATCAAGGCCGGCTTCCGCTATGGCGATTCCACGCCGGTCGCGGTGATCGAGTTCGTGGATCGCGACGTGGATGCCAAGGGCGCCGCTGATCGCGCACGCGCCGAGGCTGAGGCTCAGGCCGCGGCTTGAGGGATCCCGATCGGTCTTCGGTCGTTGAGAATGGGCGGCTTCGGCCGCCCTTTTTTTGTTTCAATCGCCGGGCAAGGGCGACATGAGTTTCCGTGACACCAGCGGCGTGAGGTCGGGCATGAAGGTGCGGTTTTTTCCCCTGTGTGTTGCGACGCTCGTCCTGTCCCTTTCGCCGCTGGCGGGCTTTGCACAGCCCCAGACGACCGCTCCCGTTCAGGTGCCATCCTCTCAAGCCGAGGTGAAGCTGTCTTTCGCGCCCGTTGTCGAAAAGACGGCGCCGGCGGTCGTGAACGTCTATGCCTTGAAGAGTCTGGCCCAGCGCAATCCCTTCATGGACGATCCTTTCTTCCGCCGGTTCTTCGGCGGGGGCTTCGGAGGCGGGCCGGGGCTTGGCGGGCCGGAGCGCATGCAGCGCTCGCTTGGGTCCGGCGTCATCGTGGACGAGGGCGGCTATGTGGTCACCAACCATCATGTGGTGGCCGGCGCCGACCAGATCCGCATCGCGCTTGCCGACCGCCGCGAGTTCGACGCTGACGTCGTTTTGAGCGATCAGCGCACCGACCTCGCCGTCCTGAGGATCAAGGCCGACCCGAAGCTGCGCTTTCCGAAGGTGGACCTCGGCAATTCCGACGTGCTTGCAGTCGGCGATCTCGTCCTCGCCATCGGCGATCCTTTCGGCGTCGGCCAGACGGTGACACAGGGCATCGTCTCGGCGCTCGCGCGCACCCAGGTCGGCATTTCCGATTATCAGTTCTTTATCCAGACCGATGCCGCCATCAATCCCGGCAATTCCGGGGGGGCGCTCGTGGATATGAGCGGGCGCCTCGTGGGTATCAACACCGCCATTTTCTCCCGCTCAGGAGGTTCACATGGCATCGGTTTCGCCATCCCCGCCAACATGGTGCGCGTGGTGGTGGAGAGCGCGCGCAGCGGCAGCAAGTCTGTGCGGCGTCCCTGGCTCGGCGCGCGCTTGCAGCGGGTGACGCCTGAAATCGCAGAGGGTCTCGGCCTTCCCCGTCCCACCGGTGTTCTGGTTCAGACACTCGCGCCCGCGAGCCCCGCAGACAAAGCGGGGATTCGTGTAGGGGATCTCATCGTCGCGGTGGAAGGGCAGGGCATCGACGATCCTGAATCGTTGAACTACCGCCTTGCCACGCAACCCATTGGATCGACCGTCAGCTTGACCCTCAATCGGCGCGGCAAGGAAAGCCAGGTCGCCGTGGTGCTGGCGCCGCCGCCCGAGTCCGTGCCGCGCGAGGAAGTCCTGCTGCGTGGCCGCACGCCGTTTGCCGGCATTAAGGCCGTGAATCTCTCGCCGGCGGTTGCGGAGGAGTTGCGGGTGGATACCGAGGGCACAGGTGTCGCGGTGATGGATGTGGCGGACAATTCTCCCGCCGCCGCCGCCGGCTTCCGCGCCGGAGATATCATCGTCGATGTTAATGGGACCCGCATCGGCTCGACCAAGGATCTGGATGCGGCGACCCGTGGCACGGCGCGCGCGTGGCGGGTTACGGTGACACGGTCGGGCCGGACCATTACGGCGGTGCTCGGCGGCTAAGAGGCGCGCGCGGCATGACCACTTTGTTCGAGGCGGCAGGCATCGAGGATAGCGCCCCGCGTCCTCTGGCGGATCGCATGCGCCCAAAAGTTCTGGCGGATGTGGTCGGTCAGGATCACCTCGTTGGGCCGGATGGGATCCTGTCCCGCATGATCCAGTCCCGCTCCCTCGGGTCTCTCATTTTGTGGGGGCCGCCCGGCACTGGAAAGACGACGGTCGCACGATTGCTGTCACAGGCCACGGACCTGCGGTTCGAGCAGATATCCGCTATTTTCTCAGGCGTCGCTGACCTGAAAAAACTCTTTGAGCAGGCACGCCACCGCCGCGCCTCGGGGCAGGGCACCCTGTTGTTCGTGGACGAAATCCACCGGTTCAACCGGGCGCAGCAGGACAGTTTCTTGCCCGTCATGGAGGACGGCACTGTGGTTCTGGTGGGCGCGACCACCGAAAATCCGTCCTTCGAGCTGAATGCCGCCCTGCTGTCGCGTGCCCGTGTCCTTGTGTTCCAATCGCTCGATGATACGGCCGTTGCGCGGTTGATCGCCCGCGCCGAGACCCTGGAAGAAAAACACGTCCCGGTCGATGCGGATGCCCGCGCGGCCCTGGTGCGCCTTGCAGATGGAGATGGGCGCGCGGCGCTGACATTGCTGGAGGAGGTCTGGCGTGCGGCGCGCCCCGGTGAGGTTTTCGATACCGCCGGTTTGCAGGAGGTGGTTCAGCGGCGGGCGCCCATCTACGACAAGAGCGAAGACGGGCATTACAACCTCATATCCGCGCTGCATAAGGCGGTGCGCGGCTCGGACCCGGACGCGGCACTTTATTATCTCGCCCGGATGCTGGACGCGGGCGAGAGTCCGCTTTTTCTGGCCCGACGCCTCGTACGGATGGCCGTGGAAGACATTGGACTCGCAGATCCGCAGGCCCTCGTGATCGCGAATGCGGCCAAGGACGCCTATGACTTTCTTGGCTCGCCGGAGGGGGAACTGGCGCTCGCCCAGACCGCTGTCTATCTCGCGACGGCTCCCAAATCGAACGCCGTCTACACGGCGTGGAAGGGCGCCTTGAAGGTTGCGAAGGAGGCGGGATCCTTGATGCCGCCCAAGCATATCCTCAACGCGCCAACGCGTCTCATGAAGCAAGAGGGCTATGGAACGGGCTACCGCTACGACCATGACGAGCCTGACGCCTTTTCGGGGCAGAATTATTTCCCCGAGCAACTCGGGAGGCTGAAGTTCTACGATCCCGTCGAGCGGGGATTTGAGCGCGAGGTGCGCAAGCGTCTTGAATATTGGGCGCGGCTTCGGGCGGAGCGGGGCGAGCCTTGAGCGAACCGGTGAGAGTGAATTGAGACGACTGTGCCACAAGATGAGTGACGCCGGGTGCGACGCGCTGGAAAGGGAGCGGAGGCGATGAAGGTGACGCAGCCCTTTTTGGTGCAGGATATCGGATCCTTTCATATTGGCGGAGAGATGGTCGCGGTATCCGGCCTTCCCATCCGGGAACGGCAGAGCACCCCGGACGGTGCTCGCCATATGGTCAATCCGAACGGCGAGATGGCCGTTGGGCAGATGTATGTGCACTACGTCCGTCTTGCGGCGCCTCGCGGGCCTTACCCCCTGCTGATGTGGCACGGCGGCGGTATGACGGGCGCGAATTGGGAGACGACCCCGGATGGGCGTGCGGGGTGGCAGGGCTACTTTCTACGCGCCGGGCTCGATCTCTATGTGTCCGATGCCGTTGAGCGGGGTCGTGCCGGCTTCGCGCCTTGGCCCCAGGTCTATGCCGATGCTCCCTATTTCCGCACGGCACGGGAAGCCTGGGAGGAGACGTTTCGCTTCGGGCCGCCGGGCTCCTATTCTCCCGATGCATCCCTGCGGCGGCCCCATGAGGATTGCCGCTTTCCGGTTCAGGCGTTCGAAGCCTTCATGAAGGGCTGCGTCCCCCGTTGGGGATCGAACGACGCGCGCACCCAGAATGCCTACGATGCGCTTGTCTCACGTGTGGGCGCCTGCATCTTGATGATGCACAGCCAAGCTGGAAATTTTGGCTTCCATGCCGCGTTGCACGCTCCGGAACACGTTAAGGCAGTGATTGCCCTGGAGCCGTCCGGCGCGCCTGATCCGGCTCGCTCCGACCCGGGCCGACTGGCAGACGTGCCGCATCTCTTCCTCTGGGGGGACCATCTGGCCGAGGCTCCCTTCTGGGTGGCATCCCGACCCATTGTGGAACGCTGGGCCAACGCCCTTTCAAAAGCGGGCGCCCCCGTGGACTGGATCGATCTTCCGGCACAAGGCATTACGGGTAATAGCCATGCCTTGATGATGGACGATAACAGTGACGACATCGCCGGCATGGTTCGGCAGTGGGTGATGGCTCGCGGCTTGCTTGCGTGACGCATATGCAGCGTTGAGCAGAGTTCGGTGGGTGGGGGCATATCGATGACGGCAGCGGTTTTTGTGTTTTTCGGGGCGGGACTTGGCGGCCTATTCCGCCACTGCGCCAATCTCCTCGGGGTGCGGCTGGTTGGGTTCTGGCATTTTCCCATCACCACTCTCGTCGTGAATGTGCTGGGCTGCTTCATCATGGGCGCCTTCACGGCGTGGTTCGTAAGTCCTGCGGGGATGGGCATTCCCCAGCATGTTAGGGTATTCCTGACCACGGGCATGCTGGGCGGCTTCACGACCTATTCCACCTTCTCCCTGGAATTCGCGGTTCTGGTAGAACGGGGCGAACCGATGCACGCCCTGCTCTATGCCGGAGGAACCTTGGTTCTCTGCCTGCTCGGTGTGTTTGCGGGACTGCTGCTCGTACGCAGCCTGGTGTGATCCTCGTGGGCAGGCGCGTGACCCATTCCGGATTCATCGCGCTTCCCCCTGCATCGATCGCGCTCTAGAAGAACGGTTTAAACGACCGTAGTGAGGGACCGGCCGATGGCGGTCGAGCAAAAGACGGTGGGCGAGGACGAGGCCGGAATGCGCCTCGACCGTTGGTTCAAGGCCCATTTTCCGGATTTGTCTTTCGGACATCTCCAAAAACTCGTGCGCACCGGGCAGGTGCGAGTCGATGGCGGGCGGGTGAAGACGTCGACGCGCCTCGATCCCGGCCAGAGCGTCCGCGTGCCGCCGCTTGGCGAGGAGGCGAGCGTGGCCGCGCCGCCAGCTGGCGCGCCGGCACCGACGCGCAGTGGAACAGGAGCTGCACCCGCTGGCGCCGGCACAAAGGCGCCCCGCTCCGGGGCCCAGCCGTCCGATCTCGAATTCCTGCGTTCCATCACCTTGTTCGAGGACAAGGATGTCATGGTCCTCAACAAGCCCTTCGGCTTGGCGGTGCAGGGCGGCTCGGGCACCTATCGTCATGTGGACGGCATGCTGGAAGCCTTGCGCGGCAAGGATGGCCAGAAGCCGCGCCTGGTCCATCGCATCGACAAGGATACGGCCGGTTGCCTTCTTGTCGCAAAATCGCGCCTGGCCGCTTCAGTTCTCGCCAAGAGCTTTCGTTCGCGGGAGGCCCGCAAGATCTATTGGGCGCTGGTTCCCGGCGTGCCGAAGCCCCGCCAGGGGCGCATTTCCACCTATCTTGCGAGAGAGGAGGCGGAGGAGCGTATGCGGGTGGCGCGGCACGGCGAGGACGAGGCAAGCCACGCTTTGACCTACTATGCCGTGGTGGACCAAGCCGCTCAGAAGATGAGCTGGCTGTCTCTCAAGCCGGTCACGGGCCGCACGCATCAATTGCGCGCCCATCTCGCGCATATCGGACATCCCATTCTTGGCGATCCGAAATATTTCAACATCGAGAATTGGGAATTGCCGGGCGGCCTGCAGAAAAGGCTCCACCTGCTGGCGCGCCGGATCATCATTCCGCATCCGCGGGGCAGCGGATTGATCGACGTGTCAGCCCCGCTCCCGCCTCATATGGCACAATCCTTCGCGGTGCTCGGGTTCGACGTTTCCCAATTCGATCCCATCCTGGAGTCACCGGAGGTCTGAGCCTCTCGGCTCGGTTAGGCCTCGCCCAACGCCCCGGCGACCTTTGCCGGTCGGTGCGGTCATTTCATAAGGAGGTTGATGCATGGCCGGAAAACAGACCCGGTGCCCCAATTGCGGGGCGGACGTGCATCCGAAGGAAATCGAATGCCCTGAATGCGGCCAGGCTCTGGCGCGGCATAGCGCGGTCCTGCCCGTCATCGCCGGTGCCGTCGGCGTCGCCGTGGCGCTCGGCGCCGGTGCGGCCGTCTGGGTGCTGCTCAGCCCTCCGCCGCAGGCGCCGGTGCCCGCCGCTGCGCCCGCCGAGCAGCGACCGGTTCCTCCGCCTCAGGCCGCGGCTCCGCCGGCTCCGCCCCCGCCGGCCGCTCCCGCCCCTGTGCCGGAGGTGAACCCGGCCGACGCGCAACTGCCTCTGCCGCAGGTGGCGCCCGGCACGGCCGGGCCAGCGGCGGACGAAGCCAGCCGCAAGGATTTCGCGCGTACCACGCAGGAAAATTTCACCCAGAATGGCCTGGATATGAAGGTGTCCGCCACCGGCCCGCAGGCGCGCGTCATCACGCTCGCCTTTTCCTTCCCGGCCAAGACAGCGGTGGAACTGATCGCCTCCGGCCCGTTTCCGCGTCAGTGCAAGCTGCGCGGCTTCCAATCCATCACCTTCACCGACCCTTCGGGCGCCGCGTGGTCCTATGACCTCGCCACCGACAAGCTGACGTCCAAATGATTGAAAATGGACCTTTTCTTGTCCTGTTCGACTGTGACGGGACTCTGGTGGACAGCCAGCATCTGCTCGTGTCGGCCATGACAGATGCCTATCGTGAGCAAGGTGTGGAACCGCCACCGCGCGAGGTGATTCTGTCCGTGGTGGGCCTCTCGCTGCCGGAAACCTTCGTCACGCTCTCCCAAGGCGATCCCGATTTCCCCATCGAGGCCTTCGTACAGGGCTACAAGAATGCCTTCTTCCGCCTGCGGGAAAGTCATCCCACCGAGCCCATGTATGACGGCATGCGCGAGGTGGTCGATGAACTGCGCCAATATCCCGATGTGATGCTGGGGATCGTGACGGGAAAATCCCGCCGGGGGGTCCAGCGCGTTCTGGAGGCGCATGCCATGGAAGGCTGGTTTGCCTCGATCCAGACCGCCGAAGACGCGCCCTCAAAGCCGCATCCGGGCATGGTTCTCCAGGCCATGGAGGAGGTTGGAATCACCGCGCCTATGACTCTCGTCGTGGGAGACACGTCCTACGACATGGAGATGGCGAAGGCGGCGGGTGCCTGGGCGCTCGGTGTCGATTGGGGCTATCATGAAGGGGAGGCGCTGCTGGCGGCGGGTGCGGATGGCTTGGTGAAGAGCCCGTCCGCGTTGCTTTTGGAGATCCAGGCGCTGCTGGCGCGGGCGCGCTCTTGAGAGGTGAGGATCGGCGATGCGCGACCTGTTGACGGATCTGGAACAGGGCGAACCGGCCGCCGCCAACCCGCTGGACGCCGCGCGCGCGGGGCAGCGGCGGGCATTGCCGAAGCGGTTTTACAAGCAGGCCGAACCACTTGAGGTGGAAGGTGGGTTCGGTGTCGGCCTCGACGGGCGGCCGATCCGCACGCCGGCGCGAAAGCTGTTCGCGGTCCCGCAACGGGTTGTCGCGGAAGCGGTCGCGCAGGAGTGGCGCGACCAGGGCGAGGACATCGATCCCTCTCGTATGCCCTTGACGCGCCTCTTGAATGTCGCGATCGACGGTGTCGCCACCGATCCCGCCGCCTCCATCGAGGAGGTGGTGCGCTATGCGGGGACGGATCTCATTTGCTACCGCGCGGATGGGCCCGAGCGCCTCGTCCAGCGCCAGGCGCAGCACTGGGATCCGGTGCTGGACTGGCTGCGAAATGAGCATGGAATCCGCCTGATTCTGAGCGCCGGCATTCGCCATGTCACCCAGCCGGAGGCCGCGCTCGATCGCCTCAGAAACTTGATTCCAAAAGACGAATTTCGTCTTGCGGCAATCGTCTCACTCACCGCTCTGCTCGGCTCCGCCACCCTCGCCCTCGCGCTCCACTCCGGCCGCCTCACCCCCGCAGAAGCGTGGGCGGCGGGGCATGTGGATGAGGATTGGAACCGGGAGCAGTGGGGGGAGGACGAGACCGCGGCGGCGCGGCAGGCGGCGCGCAAGAGCGAGATGGAGGCGGCGGCGCGGCTGCTCGCCTTGATGGGCTAAGATGTTGAGCCAGGAGGAGATTGACGATCTCTTCGCCGCCTTTGGAAAGGTGCGGCGCCGGCCCATGTTCGGCGGCGCGGGGCTCTATGCGGATGGGCTGATGTTCGCCATCGACACGGAAGAGGGTGTGTTCCTCAAGGCGGATACAAGCCTGTCTAAGGCGTTGGAAGCCCGCGGAAGCCGGCCATTCACCTATCCATCGCGAGGAAAAACAATCCGTCTCGGATTCTGGTCTTTGCCGGAAAATTCCCTCGATAATCCCGAGGAATTAGCGGAGTTAGCGCAAAACGCTCTCGCAGTGGCCCGCGCCGCCGCGGAGGCGAAAGTCGCACCCCGCACATCATCGGGCAATCGGGGGGGCGCGCCCGCCCCGAACCGCCCCCGGCGCCGCAAGGTCCCCTGACGGGGACCCGCTCTTATGCTCAGCCCGCCTTGACGCGCACCGGCCGCAGCAGGAAGGCCGGCAGGTGGGACATGTCGGCGGGCTCGTTGACCGACCGGTCGCGTTCCCGGCGCCCGCGCCCGCCCTCCTCGCGCGGTTCGGACGTCTTGGCCCGGTCGGGCGCCCGTGTGCGGTCAGGACGTTCCGCGCGCTCAACGCGCTCCGGACGCTCGGCCCGCTCCGCGCGGGGACGCTCGGCGACCTCCTCGGACGGACGGGCCGTCTTCTCGCGCCGCTCGCGGGAGGGCTCGCGGTCCTTCGGGTCGCGCTCGCGCCCCTTGCCGGAGGCGCGATGCTTGTCACCGCGTCCGCCGCGCTTGTCGTCGCCGCGCTCGCGCCGGGTGCGGGGCGGAGCCTCGCCCAGGGCCTCGCCGCTCCAGGTGACGGCGTTGCCGATCAGCTTTTCGATGGCGGCGAGTGACTTCGCGTCGTCATGGGTGACGAGGGTCAGCGCCGTCCCGGACCGGCCGGCGCGGCCGGTGCGGCCGATGCGGTGCACATAATCCTCGGCATGGTGGGGCACGTCGTAATTGAAGACGTGGCTCACCGCCGGAATGTCGAGGCCGCGCGCCGCCACGTCGGAGGCGACCAACAGGTTGGCCTCGCCGGTGCGGAACTGCTCCAGCGCCTGCATGCGGGCGTGCTGGTCCATGTCGCCATGCAGGCACACCGCATTGAAGCCGTGCTTCTGGAGCGAGCGGTGCAGAACCGCCACGTCGCGCTTGCGGTTGCAGAAGATGATGGCGTTCTGAAGCGCCTCGGCGTCGCGGATGAGAGCGCGCAACACATCGCGCTTCTCATAATCCTCGGTGCCGGATGCGACCAGAACCTGGGTGACCGTATTGGCGGTGGAGGAAGGCTTCGAGACCTCCACGCGCACCGGATTGGAGAGGAACTGCGCAACCAGCCGCTGGATTTCCGGCGGCATGGTGGCCGAGAAGAACAGGGTCTGCCGGGTGAAGGGCACCAGCTTGCAGATCCGCTCGATGTCGGGAATGAAGCCCATGTCCAGCATGCGGTCGGCTTCGTCGATCACCAGGACCTCGATACCCGACAGCAGCAGGCGGCCGCGCTCCACATGGTCGAGCAGGCGGCCCGGAGTCGCGATCAGCACGTCCACGCCCCGGACCAGCTTGGTGTCCTGGTCTCCGAACGACACGCCGCCGATCAGCAGAGCCACGTTCAGCTTGTGGTTCTTGCCATAGCGGATGAAGCTATCCTCGACCTGCGCGGCGAGTTCGCGCGTCGGTTCCAGGATCAGCGTGCGCGGCATGCGGGCGCGGGCCCGCCCCTGCTCCAGCAGCGTGAGCATGGGCAGCGTGAAGGCTGCGGTCTTGCCGGTTCCCGTCTGGGCGAGTCCGAGGACGTCCCGTCGCGCGAGAACATGCGGAATGGCTTGCGCCTGGATGGGCGTCGGCTGGGTGTAGCCGGTCGCCTCTACGGCCGAGAGGACTTTTTCGCTCAGGCCGAGTTCAGAAAATGACATTGCGTCGCTTAATGCGGCTGCGCCCCGCCTATCGCGCGCCCCATGCCGAGGGGACGCTGCGAGTGGTCGTCGGCCGGCGCGCTTGGGTTCGATAAAGCTCGGACGACGCCTTGCAAAATAAGGATTTTGTGCAGCGTGTCAATGCACTTGCGACCAATGTCCGGGGCAATTGTTCTGCTTGAGCCTCTTTTCATCGCCCTTGACAGGACTTTCTTGGCGCGAAAAGTAAGGCTTCCTTGGTTTTTCGGCGTGCCGATGTCTTTCACCTTCCTTCTGGGCCTCGCCGGCTTCGCGAGCGCATTCTCCATGCGCGCCGTCGAGCCCACGCTTCCGCTGATCGCCACTGAGTTCAGTGTCTCGTTGGATCAGGCGGCGCTTCTGTCCTCCGCCTTCGCGCTGCCCTACGCAGCGACTCAGTTGGTCTTCGGGCCGGTCGCGGATGCGGTCGGCAAGGTCCGGGTGATGCGCGTGACGCTCGTCATGCTGAGCCTGTCGCTGGTGGCCTGCGCCCTCGCGCCATCTCACAACGCCCTGTTGATCGCCCGCATCCTTTCCGGCTGCTGGGCGGGCGGAATCATTCCCATTTCGTTCGCCCTGGTGGGCGACCGCTACGCCTTTGAAGAACGACCGGCCGCGCTCGGGCGGATCTTGATGTTCATCGTTCTCGGGCAATTGGCGGGTGCGGCGGTCGCGGGGCTCATGGCTGCACACTTCGGCTGGCGCGCGGTTTTCTGGGTCTCCGTGGCCATCACGGCGGGAGCGGGGATGGGCATGAGCCTGTTCGTCACCGAGACGGCGGCGCGCGGGCGCGCCTCGGTTTCAGATTCGATCGCGCGCTATCGGATCGTCATCGCCAATCCCGTGTCGCTCCGATTGTTTGCCCTCGTCGCCATCGAGGGCGGGCTGATCTTCGGATGCTTTCCGTTCGTGGCCTTTCACCTGATGGAGAAGGGCTACAGCGGCGCTCTGGAGGCGGGCCTCGCGCTCGGAGCCTTCGGAACCGGGGGGATCTTCTATACGCTCGGGGTCAAGGCCATCACCGATAGGCTCGGCCTCGCGGGAGCCGGATGCACGGGCGCCCTTCTGGTCGGGCTGAGCTTCCTGGCCATCGCTGAAACCTCCGCGCTCACCCTGTTGGTCCCGTTGTTTCTGGTGGCGGGATTCGGCTTCTACATGCTGCACAACATGATTCAGATCCTCGCGACCGAGCTTGTGCCGTCCGCGCGAGGCTCGGCCGTCGCGCTTTACGCGGGCAGCTTCTGGATCGGGCAGGCGGCCGGGGCCGCGCTTACGGCCCTGATCGTGCCGAGGATCGGCGCCGAGGGCATGTTCATCGGGGCGGGTGCGGGCCTCGTCGCGCTGGCCTGGCCCGCGCTTCTTGTGGCGCGCCGGGCGCGGGCGCGGCGCGCGGCCGGCTACTGAGCGCGGCCGGCTACTGAGCGCGGCCGGTCTTGGCGGCGAAGCGCACCGCCTCCTCTCCGGCGCGGAACAGGGCCTTGGCCTTGTTCACGCACTCCTGCTGCTCGCTTTCCGGAACGGAATCATAGACCAAGCCGGCACCGGCCTGAACATACATGCGCCCGTCCTTCACCACGGCGGTTCGCAGCACAATGCAGGTGTCCATTTCGCCATTGGCCCCGAAATAGCCGATGGCTCCGGCATAGATGCCGCGCTTGTCCTTTTCCAATTCGTCGATGATCTGCATGGCGCGGACCTTCGGCGCCCCCGAAACGGTGCCCGCGGGAAAGCCGGCCGCGAGCGCGTCCAGGGCGTCGAAGCGCGCATCCAGCGCCCCTTCGACGTTGGACACGATATGCATGACCTGGCTGTAGCGTTCGATGAAGAAACTGTCAGTGACTTCCACCGTGCCGATCTGCGAGACCCGTCCCGCATCGTTCCGGCCGAGGTCCAGAAGCATCAGATGCTCGGCGCGCTCCTTGGGGTCGGCGAGCAATTCCTGGGCGAGCGCCTCATCTTCTCCCGGAGTGGCACCGCGCCGCCGGGTTCCGGCAATGGGGCGGATCGTCACCCGCCCCGCGCGCAGCCGCACCAGGATTTCCGGGCTGGAACAGACGACGGAGAAACCATCGAAGTTCAGATACACGAGGAAGGGCGCGGGGTTCACGCGGCGCAGGGCGCGATAGAGCGCGAACGGGGGCAGCGTGAAGGGACTTTCGAACCGTTGGGACAGGACCACCTGAAAGATGTCCCCGGCCCGGATATAGTCCTTCGCCCTGTCCACCATGGCGCAGAATTCGGCCTCGGAGGTGTTGGACACCGCACCCACCTGGCCATGGAAGGGTTCGGGAGCCGGATGCGCGATCGGCTGGTCCAGGGCAGCGACGATGCCGTCGAGCCGGTCCAGCGCCGCCTCATAAGCGGCGCGCGCACTGACATTCGGGCGCGGGCGGACCGGCGTGACGGCGGTGATCTCATCCTTTACCGCGTCGAAGACGACCATGATGGTCGGGCGGATCAGAAGGGCTTCGGGAACGCCAATGGGGTCCGGCTTGGACGGGCCGAGGCGCTCCATCTGCCGCACCATGTCATAGCCCAGATAGCCAAACACCCCGGCCGCCATGGGCGGGGCGCCCTCCGGCAGATCGATGGCGGATTCCGCCAGGAAGGCGCGCAGCGCATCGAGCGGCGCGCCGGGGCAGGGGACGAACGCCGCCTTGTCCCGCTGGGCGGTCCGGTTGATCTCGGCGCTCGCCCCATTGGCCCGCCAGATCACGTCCGGCTCAAGCCCGATCATCGAATATCGCCCGCGCGTCTCCCCGCCCTCGACGGACTCAAGCAGGAAGGCATTGGGACGCTCACCGGCGATCTTGAGAAACGCCGAGACCGGCGTTTCCAGATCCGCGACCAGCGTGGTTGCGACCACCTGGGCCTTTCCCGCCTCGTAGAGGCGCGAAAAGGCTTCGAAATCAGACCCAGCCATCATGGCGCGCTCACTCGGTTCCGCCGACGGCGATCTGGAAGGACCGCTCGTTGACCGAGACGCCGAACTGCTTGCGCAGCGCGTCGACATATTGGTTGAGCAGGTCGCTCTCCAACTGGTCCGACACTTGTGCGCCAAGCTGGTCGTCTGCCGCGCTCGCCGGCGGAAGGGTGGATTTGACGACCTGGAACACCACGCGCTCGGTCGGCGACGTGCCGGCCGCGGTGCCAAAGGCGCCGAGCTTCGCGTCGAAGATCTTCGCGATCGCGTCGGTGGAGAAATCGCCGCTCGGCCGCCCGCGCTGGAGCCCATCGGCGGTCTTCACCTCCAGCCCGGCGGCGCTTGCCACATCCGCCAGCGGCTGGCCGCCCTTGGCCGCGTCCATGACGGTCGTGCCCTTGGCGGCGACGGCCTTCACCGTCTCGTCCTCGGTCCAGCGGGCCTTCACGAGATCCTTCACCTCATCGAAGGGGCGCTCACGCGAGGGCGTGACCTCAAGGATGTCGTACCAGACATAGCCCCCGTTCTGGGGCAGTTGCACGGCATCATTCTCCAATCCGGGGCTTCCGGCGAAGGCGCCGGCCACCACGTCCGAGCGGGCCGGAATGGCGATGATTTCGGCCCCCTCGGGATCGCGACCCGAGCGGTCCACCGCCTCGATGGTCTCCAGGGTGAGACCAAGCTTCTGGGACAGTTCGGCCAGCGTGGCGCCGCCTGCCCGCTCGTCCTCGATGGCGTCATGCTTGTCGAGCAGGTCGCGCCGCGCGCGTTCCAGCGCGATCTCCTGGCGCAACTGGTCCTTCACCTCGTCGAAGGGCTTCTGCTGCGCCGGCACGATCCGAACCACATGCACCAGGGCCGACCCGAAGGCGCCGGGCAGGGGCGCACTGGTTCCACCGTCCGGCAGGGAGAAGGCCGCCTCGGCGATCTTGGGATCGATCAGGTCCGACTTGGTGACAAGCCCAAGATCGATGTCCTTGGGACCGAGGCCGCGCGCCTGCGCGATATCCAGGAAGGTGGCGCCTGCCTTGATCTTCGCGTCGGCCGCCTGGGCGTCATCCGCATTGGAGAACACGATCTGCTCGATCTGGCGCCGTTCCGGCGTGCCGAAACGGGCAGGATTGGTGTCATAGGCCGCCTTCACGTCCGTGTCAGACACCTGAATCCAAGGGGCGAGCGTCGCGGGGGTCAGGGACACGACCGCGATCTTGCGGAACTCCGGTGCCCGCAAGGTGACCTTGTGGGCATCGTAAAAGGCCTTGAGCTGCTCCTGCGTGGGTTCCGGCAGGGCTCCGGCCGCCTGAGGTCCCACCAGCACATAGGAGATATCGCGCTGCTCGGTCTCATAGCGATGGATCGCATCCATCAGCACGGCGGGGGCGGGGATGTCGCCGGCGACGGACTGAACCAGGGCTTGGCGCAGAAGACGCTGCTTCTCCATGGTCAGGAATCGCGCCTCGGTGAGGCCGTTGGCGCGCAGCAGCTGCTCGAAATACACCGGGTCAAACTCGGCGGCGCCGGGACGGCGATAGGAGGGATTGGCGCGGATCTCGCGCGCCACGTCCGCATCCGACAAGGCCAGCCCGCGCCGCTTGAGATCGTCGTCGAGCGCCGCCTCGCCGATCATCTGGTTCAGCACCTGCCGGTCGAGCCCGAAGGCGCGGGCCTGATCCTGCGAGATCGGCCGGCCGGTCTGGCGGCTGATGCGCTGGATCTGGTCGAGATATTGCTGTCGGAACGCTGCAACGGGGATTTCCGTGTCGCCCACTTTGGCGACCGCGTTCGTCCCGTAGCCACGGAAGACGTCGGCGATGCCCCAGATGACGAAGCTGACGGTGAGCAGGAGGAGGAAGGCCTTGGCGATGAAACCGGAGGCGCCTTTGCGGAGTGTCTGGAGTACCATCGTGCTTCTGATCGGAGGAGCGCGGGAGGCCCGGCGCGGAAGGCGCGCATCATAGGGAGGGGGGCGCCATGTCGCAACGGAGGGAAGGGAGCCGATTTGCAGCCGCCCTCCGCCTCTGCTACGCGGCGCCCACGCTCATTTTTCGGGAGGTTTCGCCATGTCCGCTTCGCGCCGTCCGCTCATCGCTGGCAATTGGAAGATGAACGGTCTGCGCCGCGCGGAGGGCGAACTTGCGGCCATGATCGCGGGCAGCGCGACCCTTTCGGGCGCCGCCGATCTTTTGATCTGCCCGCCCGCGACGCTGCTCGCCGCCTTCGCCGATCTCGCCGAAGGGTCCACGCTCGCCATCGGGGCGCAGGACTGCCATGTGGCGCAGAACGGCGCTCATACCGGGGACCTTTCGGCCGAGATGCTGGCCGATGCGGGCGCGCGATTCGTCATTGTCGGCCACAGCGAGCGCCGCGCGGACCATGGGGAAAGCGACGCGCTGGTGCGCGCCAAGGCGCAGGCCGCCCATCGGGCGGGGCTCATCGCCATCGTGTGCGTGGGCGAAACCCGCGCGGAGCGCGAGGCCGGGACCGCGCTGTCGGTGGTGGCGGGGCAAGTGCGCGGCTCGCTGCCCGAGGGGGCGAGCGCAGACAACGTGATTCTCGCGTATGAGCCGGTCTGGGCCATCGGCACCGGGCTCGTGCCGACGGTCGCGGATGTGGAGGCGATGCATGCCGAAATCCGCGCGGTGCTCGCCGAGCGCATGGGCCCGGACGCGCAGGCGACGCGCATTCTCTATGGCGGATCGGTGAAGCCCGACAATGCGGCCGAGTTGCTCTCGGCGGCGGACGTGGACGGCGCGCTGGTGGGTGGCGCGAGCCTGAAGGCGGCGGATTTCCTCGCCATCGCCCGCGCGGTGGACTGATCGGAAGATCAGCAAAGCGGGCGCGCGCGGCGCCCGCTTTCCCGGGTCACATGCCCCCCGGCGAGAAGTTCGTGGCGGCGAGCAGTTGCTTCAGCACGCTCAGCTCTTCACCCGAGGTGGGCGTGGTCTGGGAGACGAAGTCGAAGATCTTGCCATCCTGCAGGCCGTAATTGGCGATGCGGGTGACGCGGCGGTTCTTGTCGAAATAGACCGCCAGCACCTTCTGCTCGGTGATCTCGGGCTTCAGGAACGCGACCTTCGTCTCGGTCTGGGAGATATAATAGAAGACGTCGCCATTCACCGTGGCCACGGTGGAGGGCGTGCCGAGCACGAGCAGCACCTGCTCCTGGCTCGATCCGACGGGCACCTGGTCGAGCGCGCCCTCGCTCAGCACATAGCCACGCTGATAGGTGCGCACCACGCCGCTCAGCGACGTGCCGGAGCCGCCGACCAGCTGAATGCCGCTGCCCGAGCCGCAGCCGGCCAGCGTTCCCGCCATCAGAAGCGTGCAGACTGCCAGGCGCCCACGCCCGGCCAGGGATCCAAGTTCCGAAGACACCACGCCTTAATCCTCGTCTTCATCGCGCGAGCCGGCCGGCTCCGCTTGCATGCGCGCCCCGGGCGGGTTACCCCGCTTGAGGGCTGCGATGGTGCGACCCTGCGGCCGCCAGCCAATCTCAAAAACGCCAAGAAAAGATGTTCAGCCTGTTTCGCCGAAACCAGCCGCATCCCACCATCAAGCGCCTGTATGGCGTGATCGTGGCACAGGCGCGGCGTCCGGCTTTCTATACCGACTTTGGCGTTCCCGATACGGTGGAAGGGCGCTTCGAGCTGCTTCTCCTCCATACTTTTCTCCTGTGTCACCGCCTGAAGGGGGAAAGCAGCGCGGCCAAGTCAGCCTCGCAAGAGCTATTTGATCTATTCTTAGACGATATGGACCGTACGTTGCGGGAGATGGGAATCGGGGACCTCTCCGTTCCCAAGCGAATGAAGAAGATCGGCCAGGCCTTCTACGGTCGCACCGCCGCGTATGACGCCGCGCTCGAAAACAAGAACGGAGGGCTCGCCGCCGCTCTCGCCCGCAATGTCCTGGAAGCCGATGTGTCGGATCCGGCTGCCGCGCGCCTTGCCGCCTATGTTCAGGCGGCGGTGACGCGGCTGGCCTCCATATCGGTTCCGGTTCTTTTGTCCGGCGATGCGGTGTTCCCGGACCCCGCCATATGCGAGACTCCCGACCATGTCTGAGGAAACACATACGCCAGCCTATTCCCTCTATGTGCGGATCGCGGAAGTGCCGCCGGAAGGCCGATTCTTCCGCATCGAGCCGGACGCCCGCACGCTGGAGCGCCTCGCCCGTCATGTGGGCGTCATGGCAATTCATGCGCTGTCGGCGGAAATAAAGGTGGTGCCGACCAGCGGCGACGGAGCGCAGGTGACGGGCCGCGTGCTGGCCGAGGTGCGGCAGGTGTCCGTGGTGTCGCTGGAGGAATTCGACACCGAGGTGTGCGAAGAGGTGGATGTGCGCTTCGTTCCCGCGAGCGAAACGCCGCCCGAGCCGGACGAGGAATCGGACCCGGAAATCGATCCCCCGGATGAGATCGTGGACGGCACGATCGATATCGGCGCGCTGGTCTGCGAGTTCCTGGCGCTCGGCGTCGATCCCTATCCGCGCCGCCCCGGCGAAGTGTTTGAGCCGGCAAATGAAGACGGGGAGGGCGCTTCGCCCTTCGCTGCGCTCGCGAAATTGAAGGCCAAGGACTGATCTGGCAGCGGTGGAGTTGCGGCCTGCCCGCGAGGCGCTATTGTCCCGCCGCGCGCCCGAGGGCCGCCGAAGCGAAGCAACCGGAACCACTGCCGAATGAGCGTACCCGTCCGCATATCCATCGACGCCATGGGCGGTGACCATGGCCCAGAGGTCGTGCTCAAGGGCGTGTCCATTTCGCGAGCGCGGCATCCGGACACGCAATTCATTCTGTTCGGCGACGAGGCGCGCCTCAAAGCCGTGCTCGCCGCTTACCCCGATCTCGCCAAGGCCTCCCGCATCATCCACACGGATGTGGTGGTGGGCATGGACGACAAGCCGAGCCAGGCGCTGCGCGCGGGCCGCTACAAGTCCAGCATGTGGCGCTGCATCGACGCGGTGAAACAGAATCAGGCGGATGCCGCCGTCTCCGCCGGCAATACCGGCGCGCTCATGGCGATGGCGAAGGTCAATCTGCGGACCATGCCGGGAATCGGCCGCCCCGCCATCGCCGCCATCTGGCCGACGCTGAAGGGCGAGAGCATCGTCCTCGACATGGGCGCCTCCATCGGCGCCACGGCCCAGAGCCTGGTGGAAATGGCCATCATGGGTGCGGCCATGGCGCGCACCATCTTCGATATCCCTCAGCCTTCGGTCGGCCTGCTGAATGTCGGCGTGGAGGAGATCAAGGGCGTCGAAGAGGTGAAGGAGGCGGGACGTCTCCTTAAGGAAGACAGTCACGCCGACATGCGCTATCACGGCTTCGTCGAGGGCAACGACATCGGGGCGGGCACCGTGGACGTGGTCGTTGTGGAGGGCTTCTCCGGCAACATTGCCCTGAAGACCGCAGAGGGCACCGCCAAGCAGATCGCGACCTATCTGCGCGCCGCCATGGCGCGCACGTGGCGCGCTCGGCTCGGCTACCTGCTGGCGCGCGATGCGTTCCAGATGCTGCGCGAGAAGATGGACCCACGCCGTTCCAATGGCGGGGTGTTTTTGGGCCTGAACGGGGTCGTCATCAAAAGCCATGGCGGCGCCGACGCCGAGGGCTTCGCGGCGGCGGTCGATCTGGCTTACGACATGGTGCGTCATCAATTGCTGACGCGGATTGAGAAAAGCCTCCTCAGCCGACCGGCCAAGGCTGTTTCGGTTCCGGTGGAGGCCGCTGAGGCGGAAGGTCAATCGTGAGCGTTATCAGGTCCGTTGTCCGGGGAGTGGGGTCCTATCTCCCCGAGAGGCTCGTCACCAATGCCGATCTCGCGGCGGAGGTGGACACGTCCGACGAATGGATCGTGCAGCGCACGGGCATTCGCGAGCGCCATATCGCGGCCGATGGCCAGATGACGTCCGACCTCGGGATGCGCGCCGCGCGCCGCGCGCTTGAGGATGCGGGGCTTGAGGCGAGCGACATCGATCTCATCGTGCTCGCCACGTCAACGCCGGACCAGACCTTTCCCGCCACCGCCGCCACCATCCAGGCGGAACTGGGCATCACCCATGGCGCGGCCTTCGATCTTCAGGCGGTCTGCTCCGGCTTCGTCTTCGCCCTGTCCACGGCCGACGCGCATCTGCGCACCGGCATGTTCAAGCGCGCCCTGGTCATCGGTGCCGAGACCTTCTCGCGCATCCTCGACTGGACCGACCGGGGCACCTGCGTGCTGTTCGGGGACGGCGCCGGGGCGGTGGTTCTGGAAGGCGTTCCGGCGGAGACGGCGGGGGCGCGGGGCCTGATCACAAGCCATCTGCGCACCGACGGACGCCATCGCGCGAAATTATATGTGGATGGCGGGCCGTCCTCGACCCAGACCGTGGGGCATCTGCGCATGGAGGGCCGCGAGGTTTTCCGCCATGCCGTGGGCATGATCACCGACGTGATCGAGGACGCGTTCGCGGCCACGGGGGAGAGCGCCGAGACCATTCAATGGTTCGTTCCGCACCAGGCCAACCGCCGCATTATCGATGCGAGCGCCCAGAAGTTGCAAATTGCTCCCGAGAAAGTGGTGACAACCGTGGATCGACACGGTAATACCTCCGCCGCCTCTATTCCTCTCGCCCTTGACGTGGCGCGCAGGGATGGGCGGATCCAGGATGGGGATCTGGTTCTGCTGGAGGCGATGGGGGGCGGATTCACGTGGGCTTCGGCACTTGTCAGGTGGTAATAAGTCATTAACCGCATTGACCTGTCTCGTCCGACATGGGTACGTTCGCGAGCTGAACTCGATCTCTCGTGGGGCCGGGGAGACATATGGCTGGGAAGACCGTCACGCGAGCCGATCTGTGCGAAGCCGTCTACCAGCAGGTAGGGCTGTCCCGCACTGAATCCGCCCAGCTTGTGGAAGCCGTTCTGGGGGAGATCGCCGAATGCCTCGCGCGAGGCGAGACGGTGAAGCTCTCCTCCTTCGGCTCGTTCGTGGTGCGCGACAAGGGTCAGCGCGTCGGCCGCAATCCAAAGACCGGCGAGGAGGTGCCCATCGCACCGCGCCGGGTCATGGTTTTCAAGCCGTCCAGCATCTTGAAGAATCGCATAAACGGGCGCACAGGTGGGGATAGCGACGAGGATTGAGCCTCGCGGCCCACGGGTGATGCCGGCCGACAGGTGCGGGCAGATCGTGCGGATGTCATGATATGGATGGGGCAGGGCCTGCCGCTCGGTTCGCCGTGAGCGGATGGCGCGGTGCCTTCCCTGGTGAGGGCGTTCGCGCCCTCCGTCTGATCGGGATTGGCAGAACGTGGCAGAACGGCCCTCGGACAAGTCGCCCGACGCCTTCCGCACCATCAGCGAGGTGGCGGACCATCTCGACCTTCCCCAACACGTCCTTCGGTTCTGGGAAACCAAGTTTCCCGAGATCCGCCCGGTCAAGCGGGCGGGCGGACGGCGATTTTACCGGCCCGACGATGTCGACCTCCTGCGCGCCATCCGCCACCTGCTCTATACCGAAGGCTACACCATAAAAGGGGTGCAGAAGGTTCTGAAGGACCAGGGCACCCGCGCAGTTCAAGGTGTCGGAGCCGACCTGCTGGAGGGGCGTGCGCCGGAGGATCTGCGGGAGCCGCCCCCGTCGAGGACCGTCGCCAAACCCGCCTCCCACGCCGCCCCGAAGCCCGCTGTCGCTCCATCCGGGGGGCGGGGCCTGCTGGGAGGACTCCTGCCGCGTCGCCGTGAACCTGCGCGCGATGCCGAATTCCTATCCGATAGCGAACCCCCGTTAGGGCGAGAGCCACCGCCTGAACAAGAGGGCCTGTTCGGTCTGTTGCCGGAAAGCGGACCGTCGTGGCCGAGCCGGGAGGCGCGAGCGGGGCAGCCGATGAGCGCGGCTGCGCAGCAGGGGTGGGATGGCGCTGAAGATCGCCGGACAAGCGCGCCTCGCCCCGCCCGCCTGCGCGAGCCCCGCCCGGTCCGCACCGAGCCTCCGCTTTCCGATCCCTGGCCGGATGAGCCGGGACTGCCGTTCGCCGGTGAGGCGGGTGCTGCACATCGGCCCGGAGCTAGCAGTTCCGATCCTCGCATCGCTGGTGCACGCGCGGTCCGGCAGGGGGAGCGGTCGCCCGAGACCGGACGCATGCTGCCGGACGCCTCGCCTGCGACGCGCATCAACGAGGAAATTCGGTATTTTGACGAGGGAGCCGAGGATCCGGCGGCCTTCGACGCGTATGATGGCGGGTTGCCACCCGCTTACCATGCGCCGGCGCCGCTGGAGACCCGCCCGCTCCCGCAGCACCAGAGGTCCGAAAGCCCCCCGCTGCCGCTCCGGCGTCCGAGCCGAGGCCCGGCCTCGCGGGTGCCGGAACCGGCACCCTTGCCCGAGCTTGAGGATCCGCTGCTGCCGTTCTTTGACGAAGAGGTGCGGGAGCAAGAGGACGACGCGATCTCCGAGCCGCTCGACGCCCGAATCCGGCGCATGAGGGAATACGCACACGAGGAGCCGGTCTTGCGCCGCAGGGTGGGGCCGCTGACCGGGCCGTTCGAAGACGAGATGCCGCCTGCGGATTTTGGCGAGGAGACCGGGCATGGGGGCTATGTTGCGGGTCCCGCCTACGCCCCGCCGGAGCCCCGCCGCCAAGGACCGCCGGAGCAGTATCTGCCGCCGCATTTGCGCTCGGAGCCGCGCATGGCGGCCGCGCCGGTTCACCCGCCGCAGCCAGTGCTGTCCCGCGACGACATGCACCGGCTCCAGGCCGCTCTTTACGAACTGGGCGAGTGCCGCCGCCTGCTCAAATCGACGCTGGAATCCTAGGTTCGGGCCCGGGGCTTCCCGCAAGGGCCGCATTCGGACCCAAGGAGCGGGCGGCGAAGGCCCCGCTTGTAGGTGTGGTCTGTCGCGCTTTGGGCGTTACGCCCCGCTGCCGCCCCTCGTGCCCCCCTGCCAAAGGGACATGGCGCGTCGGCAATCCATGCAAACGCTGAACTTCCGACGCGCCAGATTGTAGAGGTCAGGGCGTCTGCGTGTCCGCAGGCGCGGATGCCCGGCTTGCGGGCGCGGGGACCAGCGTCCATCCGCCATTGACGGGGGCATCCACGGACGCGGGTCGATCGGTGGACACCGGGATCAGTTCCGCCACTTGAGTGCGTCCCTTTGCGCCCTTCGCGGGCGTCTCGGGTGCCTCCGCCGCCGCGCTCTGAGTCGCGAGCGGCTCATCAGATCCCACCACGGCCACGCGGACCTGCGTCAGCCCCCGCCCGGTAAAGCCAAGTTCGCCGGCGGCGGCACGGGACACGTCGATGACGCGGCTGCGGATGAATGGGCCGCGATCGTTGATTCGCACGACGACCGAGCGGCCGTTGCGCAGATTGGTCACCTTCACCTTGGTTCCGAACGGCAGGGTGCGATGTGCCGCCGTCATGGCGTTGGGATTGAACCGCTCGCCGCTTGCCGTTCCCTTGCCTTGCCAATAGTAGGACGCAGTCCCCGTTTGGCCGCCGTCGGCCAGTGCCGGCTGAGCGGCACCCGCCAAAGTGAGGGCGAGCGTTGTCATCGCGATTCGCGTGCCAACCACCATGCCGAGACCTCCAGATTGTTGATGGAAGTCCGCTGAATGCCCATGCAATGCGGCATCATTGTCACGCGCCACAGGCTAAAATGTGGCTCATCCGTCGACATACGTCCAAAAATCTCCGAATTGATTGATTTTTCAGTCGTAAATCACACCTAGTCAGAGATTGATTGCTACGTTTTTACCTCGCATCCCAGATCTAATATCGAGAATATACGAATACATTTTGAGAAAAATCGAATACATCCATCAATTGAATTGAGCCGACTGCAGAAAGACACGCGCGCGTGCATTGCAGAAAAGAGGGGGCGGAGCGGAAAGATCTGACACCGGCCAAAGCGAGGGCGGGTGCCGTCGGAGCACGGCAGGGGCGCGTTAACCCAAATGCCAAAGAAAACGGGGCGGGAAAGGACGCGGAAAAAATGACCTTATGCACCGCCCGATGCGTCCGGGGGGTTGTCGAGGCGGCACGCATGGTCTAAACGTCCGCGCCTCGTCGGAGCGTAGCGCAGCCCGGTTAGCGCACTAGTCTGGGGGACTAGGGGTCGGAGGTTCAAATCCTCTCGCTCCGACCATTTCTCTCTCGAACCGGGATATTACGGAGAGAGCCTTTCACGACGCAGGGGCCGTTGCCGCGAGCGCCTTCTGCGGCGCCGGTTGTGGCCTCGCATCGTCTTGCGGCAGGGCCGGCACAAAGTCGCTGATCCGCTCCACCCACTGATCGATCTCCGCGAGATCCGAGAGCCCAGCCTTCAGCGTGCCATTGGCCGAGGCGCCCCAGGCACACAGCACCAGATGGGCGGAGGGCGCATGCCGGCGTAGGCGGCGCGCCGAATATCTCAGCAAGGCCACGGAGCGGGTTTCCAGCGACGACAAGAGAATGATCGGATCGGCAGGCGCGCCGAACTCTTCCCGGAAACGCTCCGCCGTGCCGATCTGCGCGCCAACGCCATGCTCCGACAGAAGATGCCGGCACAAGGCCGCCGCCGCCAGATCGAGCGGAGAGCGGACCGCGAGACAGACCACGGCGGCGTCCGTCGGCCAGGGTGGAACCGGCGCGCGCCGGGTCGGCGGGGAGGGGGCCGCGCGGACCTCCTCAAGGGCCGCCTCGGCCTCGGGGTCCTGTGTGCGGCCATCGGGCTCCTGCGCCGGCGCGAGGTTTTCGAGCATCTCGACCACGCTCTCTTGGATGCGGACCATCCGGCCATGGTCGATGGCGCCGCGTTCCGCATCCCGCTGCGCGAGGCGCAGGCCCGGCAACGCCACTTCGTCTAGATAGGCGGCGAGCGTTCCTTCCTTCAGGAACTCCTCGGCTTTGGCTGTGGCTTCGATGGGATCGCCCGCCAGCATGCGCTGGTAGAACAGTTCCGCGGAGGTGAGGGGCGGGCGGTCGCCCAGCATCACGTCGAGGAACCCCAATTGCTCCACGTGTCGCCCGAGCACCACAAGGCACAGGGTGAGCGGCGTCGAGAGCACCAGGCCGATAGGTCCCCACAGCCAGGTCCAGAAGGTGGCGGCGGCGACCACAGCGACCGGGGAGAGGCCGGTGCTGCGCCCGTACAGCAGCGGCTCGATGATATGGCCCACCAGCGGCTCGATCACGGCGAACAACAGGGCCGTGGAAATGACGATGCTCCAACCGGGATCCACGGCAATCGCAAGAATGAGCGGCAGAACGGCCGCGATGATGGCCCCCACATAGGGGACGAAGCGCAGCACGGCGGCGAGCAATCCCCACAAGGCCGGGCTCGGCACGCCGATCAGCCACAGCCCCACGCCGATCACCGCGCCAAAGGCGGCATTGAGCATCACCTGCGCGAGAAAGAAGCGCGACAGACGCGCGGCTGTGTCATCCAGCGCGGCGGTGGTGCGCTGGATATCATGGGCGCCCGCGAGGCGGATCAGACGATTGCGCAGGTCCTCCCGCTGCAGGAGGATGAAAACGGCGAAGATGAAAATAATGCCGATGGTGGCGAGCGGATGGAGCAGGGGCTCGGCCACCGTCTGGACCATGCCGAAAGTGCCCGGCGCGGGCTGGTGAATTTCCACCGGCAAGGGAGCCCCATCCGGGCGTGCGGCGGGGGCAGGCTGGAGTTCGCTGCCGAGATCCTCGACCATGGCGGACAGGCGGTCCCAGGTGCCCGTGCCTTCGGTGGCGCCTTTCAGGGTTCGCACCTTCTCGCGGATTGTCTGGGTGTAGCGGGGCAGTTCGCTGGCAAGGTCCGCCACTTGCAGGGCGACCAGCGTGGTCAGGGAGAGAATCCCGAACAGGGCCACCAGGACCACCAGGACCACCGCCAGGGTCCGGGGCACGCGGATGCGCCTCAGGACGAGGATGACCGGCGACAGCACGAAGCTCAGCAGGACAGCGATCGCCACGGGCACGAACACGTCACGGGCAAGCGAAAGCATGGCCACGATGGCCATGAACCCCACCAGGGACGCCACGGCCTCCAGCGAAATCCACCGTTGCGCGGGCGGTTCCTCCGGCCCGCCGTGATCGCGCATCAGGCGGGGAGGCGTGGATCTATCCATGGCGCTCGAAGCTCCCGAAACCGCGGAAACGCGTCGGCCGGCTCCAACCCGCCTCGCCGCTCGCCCCAATGGCAGAGCTTGCGGACAACGCCGCGCCGGCCAGTTGGTTGCGCACAAATCCACAGCGGGGCTTTATGCGGACGCCCCGCGCGGCTAGACCGGGGGCGAAAACTTCAGTCTGGCGGCAGGGCTGCGCGGAGTTGCTATGTCATTGACGTTCACGATCCTCGGCTGCGGCTCCTC
>JBFMAV010000042.1:0-36125 GCA_040755535.1 Pseudomonadota bacterium
CGCCCATGCGCTCGCGCACCGATGGGGAAAATGGAGGCGGCGCGAAAAACCGGGCGCGGGATCGAAGGGCCTGGGGTTCCAGGGTTCGGGGCGGCGCGGGACCGGGGGGCGGGCATGAGCGAGCTGCTTCAGGCTTGGACCTCGCCCGGTCCCGTCGCCACGGCCTTTGCAACGGACTTCACTTCGAACGTGAAGGGCATCATGGGGCCGGTGGGCGGCGGCAAGACCGTGACCTGCATCTTCACGTCCCAGGCCCTGGCGGCCTCGCAGCCCACCTGCCGCGACGGCGTGGTGCGGTCCAAGGGGATCGTCATCCGCGACAGCTTCCGGACGCTGGAAAAAACCGTGTTGTCGTCGTGGTTCCAGTGGTTTCCGAAGGATCATCCCGGCTGGACATTCACCGGCGGCAACGACCGCCCCGCCTCCCACACCCTGCGCTTCCAGATGCCGGACGGGCGCACCACCGAGAGCATCACGGAGTTCGTGGGCATCGGCGACAAGCGGGTGGAAGACCTGCTGCGCGGCTGGGAAGGCACATGGGCCTGGCTCAACGAGGGCGACCTCGTGTCCCCCGACGTGTTGGACTATGTGACCCAGCGTATTCCCCGCTACCCGTCCAAGGCGTTGCTGCCCGATGGCGTCGATCCCATCGGACAAACCATGATCGATTTCAACGCCCCGGACATCGACAACTATCTTTACCAGAAGTTCGTCAAGGAACCCGTGCCCGGATGGCGGCTCTATACCCAGCCCGGCGCGTTTGACCGGGACAAAGAGACCGGAGAAAGCAGCGCCGAAAACCTGAAGAACCTGCCAAAGGGCTATTACGAGCGGATCATGGCGGGCAAGGCGGACTGGTGGGTGCGCCGCTTCGTGCATAACCGCTGGGGCTATTCGCGGTTCGGCACGCCGGTCTATCCCGAGTTCAACGAGACGGTGCATATCGCCGACCGCGCCCTGGAGCCGCTGCCGGGCGTGCCCATCGGGATCGGGATGGATGCGGGCATGTCGCCGGCGGCGATCATCGGCCAGCATTTGCCGGACGGCCAGGTCCGCATCATCGACGAGTTCGTCCCCGGCCACGGCGTCGGCCCCTCGCGCTTCGCGGAAGGGTTGGTGCGCCTGCTGCACGACCGCTATCCGCGCCACGACATCGGCACGCTGGTGGGCGATCCGGCCGCCATGCACGGCGCCGACACCGAGGTGGGTGAACTAAGCTGGCTCGAAGTGGTGGGCAAGGCGCTCGGCCGCGCGGTCATGCCGTGCTTCACCAACGAACCGGCCCTGCGCACCGATGGCGTGCGCCAGTGCCTCACGCGGCTCATCGATGGGAGGAAACCGGGCCTCCTCGTTTCGCCCACCTGCACCTGGCTGGTTCAGGGCTTCGCCTATGGCTACCGCTTCGAGAACCAGCGCAAGGACGTGAACGCGCCCTTCAAGGAGCGGCCCGAGAAAAACCAGTGGTCGCACCCCCACGATGCGCTCCAGTACCTCATCCTGGAAATGCTGGGGCGCATGGGCATCATCGAGCACGCGGCGCGGGCCGGGCGTCCCGGGCGCTTCGAGCCCGCCATGCCCGCGCACCCGCAGGCCCCCGGCTCCTTCGACGTGTGGTCGGTATGAGCGGCCTGGTGCTCTCCGGGCCTTGCACGCGCATGGATCTGTCGGAGGTTTACGGGACGTGTTCCCCCCTGGTCTGGACGTGCCTGGTGCACCAGATCGCGGTCGGCCCCTCCTTCGCGGTGCGCTCCACAGAGGGGGAAGCCGTTTTCGTTGGCGGATTCGTGCCCTTGCCGGATTGCTGGGAAGCCTGGTTCCACGCTGGGCCAACCGCCGGCCCTCACATGCTGGCACTGGTCCGCCATGCTCGGTTGACGTTGTCGCTCATCCCCGATCATGGCCCCAGGCCGGTGGAAACGGTGGTCCGCTCGCGTGCGGGCGCCCGATTGGCCCGCGCGCTTGGCTTTGTCCGACGCGGCGAGGTGGACGGTCTGGAAGTATGGAGGCGGAAGTGAGCGGCATCGTGAGCGGCGTGAAGCGGGCCTTTACCATCCCCGGAAGTTCCGGCAGCGGCGCGACCCAGCAGGCGGCGGCAGCCGAAAGCGCCTCCAATCGCGCGCTGGCCGAGCAGCAGGCAGCTTCCAGCCGCGCCTCGGCGCTCGCGCGCTCGCTCCAGGAGAGCGCCAGCGTGGACGCGGAGGGCGCGGCGGCCGGCGGCTCCCGGCGCCGGCGAGGCAAGCAGTTGCTCACCTATCTGAACGACGGAACCGGCGCCGCGACGTTCGGCGGCTGATCCATGGCACAGACCGTCAAGGAGCTGAAGGAACGCCGCGCGCAGGCCGAGCGGGAATGGAGCCTGTTCAAGCCGCTCTATGACGAGGCGTATGATTTCGCCATTCCCTATCGGCGCGGCATCCGGGAGACCGGGGGCGGCGAGAAGCGCGTGGATCGCACCTTCGACATGACGGCCATCGCCGGCGCCTTTCGCTTCGCCGGCAAGCTCCAGCAGGACCTGTGCCCGATCGGCGAGCAGTGGCTGAAGCTGGAGCCCGGCCCCCTGGTGACGGACGAAAAGGAGCGCGAACAGCTGGCCCGCCAGCTCTCCATCGTCTCCGAACAGGCGTCCGCCCTGTTCATGACGGGCGAATGGGACAATGCGTTCCATGAAATGGGCATCGACCTCAGCGCCGGAACCGGCTGCATGATCATGGACGATGCGCCGCAAAGCTTCGTGCGCCGGGGCAAGCTGGCCACCTTCGCCGCCATCCCGGCCGAGGAGGTGTTGCTGGAGCCGGGCCTGTTCGGCGACGTGGCGGGCGTCTATTGGAAGCGCAAGTTCGCGGCGCGCCTCGTCAAGGCCCAATGGCCCCAGGCCAAGCTGTCCGACAAGCTGGAACGGCGGATCGAACAGAAGCCCAATGACGAAATCGAGATTTTCCAGGACACGGTGCTCGACTATGACACCGGCCTCCGCACACTGAACGTCTATCACGCGGACGATCAAACGCCTTTCTACACGCGCACCTATCGCGCGTCGCCCTGGCTGACCCCGCGCTATTTCCGGGTGCCGGGGGAAACCTGGGGACGCGGGCCGATCCTGCTGGCCATGCCGGCCATCAAGACACTGAACAAGGCGCAGGAACTCACGCTCAAGGCGGCGGCGATCACCATGCTCGGCATCTACACCGCCGTGGATGACGGGGTATTCAACCCGCACACGGCCGTGGTGGCGCCCGGCAAGTTCTGGAAAGTCCGCAGCAATGGCGGCGTGCTCGGCCCGAGTATCGCCAAGATGCCGGAACCGCGCATCGACCTCAGCAACATCGTCGTCAACGAGCTGCGCATGGCGGTGCAAACGGCCATGATGGACCAATCGCTGCCGCCCGATGGCGCGGCGGTGCGCTCGGCCACCGAGATCCTGGAGCGCACCAAGCGCCTCGCCTCCGACCACATGGGCGCCTATGGGCGCCTGGTGCATGAGATCATCGTGCCGGCCGGCGAGCGGGCGCTGGAAATCGCCTATGACGCCCGCGTCATCTCGGTGCAGATCCCCATCGACCAGCTGCTGGTGAAGACGCGCATCACCTCGCCCATCGCCGCCGCGCGCTATGCCGCGCGGGCGCAGAACTCGCTGCAATGGGCGGAAATCGCCGGCATGCTGCTGGGGCCGGCGGCGGACCTGGTCGTCAACAAAGTGCCCCTGCTCATGGATATCGGGCGCGGCCTCGGCGTCTCCGAGCGCCATCTGGTGGCCGACGCCCAGCGCGAGGAAATCATGGCGCAGGTGCAGCAGCTGGTGGCGAACGCCATGGCGGCCGCCCAGCTCGCCGCGCAGCAGCAGGGAGGCGGCGCCCCGGCGCCGGCGGCGGCATGAGCGGGTTCCTGCTTCCCGAGCGCGAGGAGGGCGGCCTTCTCTCCACCGCGCGCCTCATTTCCCAGGCGGGGGAATTGGGCTGGGACTGGTTCAACCGGCCCGAGGCGCCGAAGCAGGGGGCCACGGAGGCGGCGCTGGCGGCGGCCCAGTCCCAGCGCCTGGCCCAGGCGGCGGCGCGCCTGGCCGGAAACGACGACTTCGCCCTCCTGCTCAACCATCTGGTGGACACCACCATCCTCCAGCCGGTGCAGTTCGTGGCGCTTGGCCTCTCCATCGAGGACAGCGCGCTCAATGCCGCCCGGCGCGAGGGCGAGAACGCGCTGGTGTGGTCCCTCCTGAAACTGATCCAGGAGGGCGGCGCGCGCGGCGTCGCCCCCATGAAGAAGGACGATAACAATGTTGCTCCCGTGGATGACCCTCCTTCACCCCCTGCGCGCGCCCGAGGACGGCGCGGGAAGCGCGGCGCCTGACGCCGGCGGCGCCGCGCCGGGTCCGTCCCCGGCCGACCCCGCCGGCGGCGCTTCCGATCCCGCCGCGCCGGCTCCGGGCCTGTGGGCGGATTTCCTGCCCGACAATCTGCGCGGCGCCGATGACAAGGAAACCTTCGGCAAGCTGGCCGCTGACTGGAAGGCGCGCCGGGATGCCGACGCCAAGCGCCCGCAGGCGCCCAAGAGCGCGGCGGACTACACGCTGGAACCCGGGGAGAAGATCGCCGGATATCTGAGCGACCCGTCCGACCCCATGCTCGGCTTTGCCCGGGATATCGCCCTGGAGATCGGGCTCCCCAAGGAGCACTTCTCCAAGCTGGTGACCGGCCTGTATGAGAAGGCCCACGAGGCCGGCTTGCTCGCCCCGGCCTATGATCCCAAGGCGGAGCTTGCGGCGATCGCCGATCGCGTCGCCCCGGGGCGGCCGGCTGCGGACCAAAAGCCGCTGGTGGAGCGGGCCATCCGGGAGGCGGAGGGCTTCGCCAAGGTGCTGGGCGAACAGCTCAAGCTGTCCGAGGGTGCCCGGGGCCTGCTGGGCGCGCTCGCGGACGAGGCGGCGGGTGTCGAGCTGATGAGCGCGCTGTCCGGCGCCATGGCCCCCCTGCCCGCCTTCGCCACCGTGGGCGCCCCCACGGGCGGCTGGACCAAGGAGAGCCTGGAAAAGGCGGTGGCCGATCCCCGGTACAATCCCATGGGGCGCGAATACGACAAGGATTTCCGCGCCCAGGTGGATGCCGCCTTCCGGCATGTCTATGGGGGCTGACCTCGCGCCCTCGGTTGACGCGCCCGCGCGGGCGGCATCATCGCCCTAATTCACGGGAAAGCCCGCCAGGGGCGCCGGCTCGGCCGCACGGCCGCCCGGCGGCGGGCGGCTCTCCTCCCGGGAAGATCATCATCATCTTTCCGCAGAGGGCACCGCGATGCTTTTCGCACCCGAATGGTTCGTCAATGAATACCGGGCCACCACGCGCCACATCTACCAGTCCCAGGGCTTCAAGCTGAAGTCCACGGTCATGCCCGAAGGTCGCATCGAGGGAAAGACCGCCTACTGGCCGGTCATGGGCACCTTCGAAATGCAGGAAAAGCAGCGCGGCTCCGACACGCCGCCCGCCAATCCCGACCAATCCCAGCGGTCCGCCGACCTGAAGGACTACGATGCCCTGTATGAGATCCATCAGCAGGATCTCAACAAGATGACCGCGAACGAGCGCACGGCGGCTCAACAGGCGGGCGGCAACGCGGTGGGCCGTAAGTCCGACGCGATCATCATGGCGACGCTCAATGCGTTCGGAGGCAGCACCATCGGCAACGGTTCCGGCGATTGGGACCTGATGCAGGCCATTACGGCGGTCGAGCAATTGCAGGATGACGACCAGGTGCCGACCGATGGCGGCATCACCTGCGTCCTGCCGTGGCGCTGGTACGACATCATGATGCTCTACAAGGAATTCAACAACGCCGAATGGGTGGGCGGCGCCGGTTTGGAATTCCCGAAGGGCACCGCCGGCAAATTCTGGCGCAACGTGAATTGGCTGCCGATGTCGAAGAAGGAACTGATCATCCCCGGTTCCAACCAGGCTTATGGTTTCATCTACCATCGCACGGCGATCGGCTATGCCTCCAACTATGAGGGGCAGAGCACCATGGCCTGGGACAACCGCAAGGGATGCTGGACGGTGCGCCTGGATCTTCAGGCCGCCGGCATGAACATCTATGCGGCCGGCGCGGGCATTCGCCGCCTGCACTTCCTGACCAATACGGCGCTCGCCCGCCCGGTCGAACGCACCCAGGCCGTCACCTGATCCGGCGCGCCCCGCGCGGGCGCGCTTCTCCTCATCCTCCTCGCTCCAAGGATCATGCACATGGCTTTCGAACCGGACAGCCTGCGCGGCTTTTCCACCGGCGGCCCCCTCAAGGTGGCCGGCGCCCGCAGCCCGCGGCTTTGGCACTACTCGACCAACGACGATCACTCGACCGTCTCGGCCACCAACTATTTCGCCTCCAAACGCGCCGTGCTGGGCGTCGGTGATATCGTCTGGTGCTCCCTCGACCTCGACGGCACCCCGGCGCTGCGCGTCTACATGTTCAACGCCGTGCCGGCCTCCGGCAACGTCACCGTCACCGAACTGTCGGTCACGCATCCCGAAACCTGACCCCGCTGCGCGGCGGGGCCTCGTCCTCCCCGCCCGCACCGCCGCGCCGGCCTGCCTCTTCGGGCCGGCGCGGCCCCCTCCTGCCGTGAGTGCGCGATGCTTGAGCCTGTCACCCTTGCCAACGAGGCCTGTGCCATGGCCGGCGCCAATCCGGTGCAGAACCTGGACGCGGAGACCTCCACCGCCGCGTCGGTGAAGCTCGCCTATGACCGCACGCAAGGCTTCATGCTGGGGGTGCATCCCTTCACCTGGGCCAAGTCCACGCGCCAGCTCTCGCGCCGCGCCGGTGCCCAGCCCTTCACCGGCTTCCTCTATGTCTTCGATCTACCCGCCGACCGCATCGGCCCGCCGATCCGCGTCACCGACGATGCCTCGGACCCGCTGCGGAGCTTCACCTCCTATCTGTTGGAGACGGATACGGTCCATGCCAGCGCGGAGCCGCTTTATGCGCAGATCCTCTATCTGCCGCCGCCGCGCCTCTGGTCGGCTCCGTTCCGCCAGTGTTTCGTCACCGCGCTCGCGGCCAGCCTCGCCCTTTCGCTCAAGCGCAACCGCACGCTGGCGCAGGACTTGACCATCCAGGCGTTCGGCACCCCCCAGGAGCGCAACCGGGGCGGACAGATGGCCGTCGCGATCGCGGCCGACAGCTATGCCACCCCGGCCTTGGACAATCCGGCCGTCACCCATGATCCGCTGACCAGCGCGTGGCGCGGCGGGGAAACCTGGCGGGGGCAACGCTGATGCCCGGACAGATCGGACGAAAGCAAGCCAGTTTCGCCTCGGGCGAGCTGGAGGACATGCTGGAGGAGCGCCGCGACCTCAAGATGTATGCGAGCGGCCTGAAATATGGGGCCAATCTCGTCCCGCTGCCGCAGGGGCCCGCGCGCCTGCGCGATTATACCCGGCGCGTCTCGCCAGTGCGCCGCCTGCTGGCTCCCGTCTCCACCGCCGGGGCCGCGCTTGCCGCTCCCGTTGGAGGCACCGCCGCCAATGCCACGGACGGCGACGCCGGCACCCGTCTGGTGAGCAACACCTTCAGCGGGACGCAGGTGATTTTCACCCTCACCTTTCCCTCGGCCCGCGCCATCGCGGCCGTGGATCTGCTGCTGATGGCCTCCACCGTGCCCGGAGCCAGCATCACGGTCGAATATTTTGCGGGCGGCTGGACCGCATTCAACGGCGCGCGCACCGTGCGCCAGGTGGATCGCTCGCGCCGCTTTGCCGCCCCGCCGACGGCCCCCGTCAGCGCCGCGCAATGGCGCGTGGTGGCGACGCTGCCCGACAGCGGAACCATCCAGTTCGGCGAAATCCTCTTCCATGGCGAGGGCGCCAGCTATGACGTCATGCGCCTGCGCGCCTTTTCCTTTTCCGCCACGGCCGACTACGAACTGGTGCTGACCCCCGGAAACGGCGACGTGTTCAAGGTGGGCGGCGGCTTTGTCACCGCCTTCGACCTGCCCATCTCCGCCGCCGAGTTGGCGACCAGTCGCTGGCTCCAGCAGCTCAACACCGCGCTCCTGTTTCGCCGCGCGCGCCAGACCTTGCGCATCTTTCGCGAGAATTCCGACCTGGAATGGAATGTTGACGGCGCGCCCTACCAGAACCTGCCCGACCATGATTTCGGCGATGTGGACTATGGCAATGGCGTGCCCGCCATCTGGGATCTGCAATTCGTGGGGACGGACGCCTCCTCCCGCTTCACCGTGACGGTGGAGGGTGAGGAAACCGAGGCCATATCTGCGGATGGCGACCACGCCGCCGCGATCGGCCCCGCCATCAATGCGTTGCCCTCCATCGCTCCCGGCGTGGATTTTGCCAACGCCTCCGCCGACGTGGCCCGCATCACCTTTTCCGGCGAGGGCAACGCGGGCAACGTGCGCATCAATTCCTGCCGCGTCATCAACAAGGCGGACGCGGCGGTGGCCTGGCTCCAGGTGCAGAAGGGTATCCCGGGGGGCGAACCGGTGTTTTCCGATGCGCGCGGCTGGCCCGGCGCCGGCGCCTTCTATCAGCAGCGCCTCGTGGTGGGCGGCTCTTCCTCGCTCGGCAATGCCTGGCTGGCCTCGATCACGGGCGAGTATTTCGACATGAACACGGAAGTGAGCGCGGCCAACGGCGCCATGCTCATTCCCATGGATACGCAGGGCGCGGAGGTGATCGAGGAAATTCTCGTCACCCGCGCACTGCTCATCTTCACGTCGGCCGGCGAATATTGGGTGGCCAATCAGGCGCTGTCCAAGACCCAGGCGCCCAATCCGGTGCGCGCCTCGACCCACGGCCTCGCCGCCGGCGTGCCCGTGGTCGAGAACGAGGGCGGAACTTATTTCATCACCCGCAGCGGCAACACGCTCGCCAGCTTCACCTTCAACGAAATCGATCAAATTTACGCCACCACCCGCGAAAGCCTGCGGGCCTCCCATCTGGTGCGCAATGTCACCGACATGGCGATCCGCCGCACCACCGACGCGGTGGATTGCAATGTGATTTTCTACACGCAAGCCGATGGCGCCGCGCGCATGGTGGCGCTGCTGAAGGAGCAGGACACCATCGGCTTCTCCCGCATCGAGACGGACGGCAAGGTTCTCGCTTTCTCCTGCGGTGCCGCCAATGTGGTGGCGCAGATCGCCGAGCGCACGGTAAACGGCGCGCCCGCGCGGTTTCTGGAACGCTACGAGCCCGGCCTCCTGCTGGACCAGGCTGTGACGCAAACCTTCGGAAGCCCCGTGACGGTGGTGAGCAACCTCGCGGCAGACTTCCAGGGCGCGCAGGTCCACGCCATCGCGGACGGTGAAGTGTTCGGGCCGTTCACCGTCACGGGCGGTCAGATCACGCTGCCGGTCGCCGCCAGCGTGGTCACGGTTGGCCGCTGGCTGCCGTTCCGCGCGGAGATCCTGCCGCCCCCGCGCGACGTCGGTCCGCAGATCGTGACCGAGAGCCCGATCGGCTACCACACGGTGCGCGCCAGCGTGAAGGACACCACATCTCTCGCCATCGGAGCCAATGGCGAGCCGGTCCAGGACGTGCCCCTGCTGTATTTCGGTGCACCGTCCGATGTGCCGTCCACCCTCGCGCCCTGGACCGGAAGCGCCGTCATCGACGGCCTGCAAGGATCCCAGGACCAACCCACCATCATCATCACCCAGCTGCGCCCGGGCCACCTGACCTTGCGGTCGGTGACGGGCGAGGCCGACCTGTGAGGCGCCCATGGAACTGGCCATTTCCAGCATAGCCTCGCTGTTCTCGGGAGGAGCCGCAGCGACGGGGGCAGCGGCCACGGGCGCGGCGGCGGCCGGCGCCGGAGCAGCGGCGGGCGGCACCGGCCTGCTCGGCGCGCTGGGCTCCACCGCCGGCATTCTCTCCGGCGGCCTCTCCGTGCTCTCCGCCCTGCGCTCCTATCGCGCCTCCGACGAGAGGGCGCTGGAGGCCGAGTTTGCCGCGAACCAGGCGGACGCGCAGAAACAGGACGAAATCACCCAGGGCATCACGCGCCAGACCGGCATCAAGCGGGAATTGCTGCGCGTGCTGGGCGAGAACGACGTGAACACCGCCGCCGCCGGCATTGACCTGTCCTATGGCTACGGCACGGACCTGCGCGCGCAGGCCACTGGCGAAGCGGACTATCAGCTCGGGATGGACCAATCCACCACCAACGCCCGCACCGCCGACCTCACCGCGCGATCCGCAAATTACCGGCGCATCGCGCGCGGCATGCGCTCCACCGGGCGCCTGAATGCGGCCCTTGAGGGCGGGCAGGCCCTGCTGTCCACCGCCCGGAGGTATGGCTGATGGCCCCCCGCCGCTTCATCGCCAATGTGGAGGATCTGCGCACCCGGCCCGAGCTGGGCACCGCCGGCTTCGGCCCCCAGGGCTCCCTGGCGGGCGCCGAGGCTGGGCTTGCCGGAAATCTCGCGGACATGGCGCGCCAGGTGGGCCGCATCGCGGACGAGCGCGCGCAGGATGACGGCGAAGCTGCCGGAACGGAAGCGGCTCTCGCGGGTCGCCCGGACCTGCCCGCCGGCGGTTCGATCTACGGCGATGCCTACCGGAAGGCCGCGATCCGGACCTATGCCGGCACCCTCGATGCGGCGATGTATAGCCGCATCCAGGACCTGGCGACGCAGTTTCCCGATGATCCGGTAGCTCTCTCAGGAGCGCTCGGTGATCTGCGCGGCGCGATGCTGCAGGAGGATGTCCTCCCCGATCCCGTCGCCAAGCAGGCTTTCGCCATCAAGTTCGACCGCGCGACCATGGGTGTCCAGGTGGCGGCTGCGCGCGGGGCGTCGGCCGCCTTCAGCGCGCGGGAGCGCGACGCGGTGAGGGCGGCGGCAGAGGCTGCGGTGGGAAATGTCGGTGTCCTCGCGCGCTCCCTCGGTTCGGGGCCGGAAGCACTGACGGCGACCCAGGCCGAGGCGACGGCCGCCAAGGATGCGATCAACCGTGCGCGGGACGCCGGGGCGCTGACGTTCGATGAAGCGGCGCGCAGGGCGTCGGAGGTGGACTGGCAGCGTGTCGCCTCTCACGTCCTCGGCGATTTCGAAAGGCTCCAGGACCCGGCCGCGAAGTCGGACTACATGGACCAGTTGGAGGCGGACTGGAAGGCGGGTCGTGGCGTTGTTGCCGGCCTGGATGAGCGCAGCTTCGCCACTCTGGAAAAAAACCTGGGGTCCGATCTGAGCCTTGCGGAGCGCCGGGACGTAGTGGCGGATCGCCAGGCGCGCAACAGGATCGCGGCGGAAGGCATTCAGCGGCTCGCGGAAGATCGGCTGGATGAAGGCTGGCTCGCGCAGAACGCGGACGCCCTTCTGCCTGATGACCGGCGCCTGCTGCTTGCCGCCGCGGCCGCGCCGGAGGTTGACGAGAGCGACCCTGCCGCCCTCGGCGCCTTGTTCCGAGGCGGCCCCGATGCCGTGTCCGGCGCTCTGGCCGATGTTGGTCGCGGGGCGCTCAGCCGCAGCGACCTTCAGCGGGTTCTCCAGCGGGCCACCCGGATGGCGGACGACGAGGCCGCCCGCCCCTGGGCGAACGATGTCCGTCGGGAAATGGCCGCCCGGCTCCAGCCGACGCAATGGCAGGACCCTGCCAGAGCCCGTCAGCAGTTGCGCGCCACCGACGAATTCGAGGCGTGGCTTGACGCCAATCCGGGCGTCGCGCCGGCGGAGGCCCATGGGAAGGCCAATGAGCTGGTCGCCTCCTATCGCGGCATGGCGGATGCGGGCGAGCGGGCAGACCTGCCCATGCCCCGCTTCGCGTCGGCGCCGAGGGAGAGGATGACGAAACAGGACCTGCGGGCGGCCGCCGTGCAGCTCAAGGCGGATTATGACGCCGGCCGCATCCCCGGCGACGACATGCGCGCCGAAATCGGCGTGCTTCGGCGCTGGAACGACCTCATCGACCGGAGCGCGGCGAAATGAGCGGAATTGAAGACCTTGATGGCCTGATCAGCCAGTTGCCGGACGAACGCCAGCTTGGCGCGGCGCTGGGCCGGCGCGCCGACGACCGCGCCCTCGCGGACGATCTCGGCTATCTGGAAACCCTTGCCGGTTCGACGCCCAATCCCCAGCCCTCGGCCCAGGCGCAAGGTGCTGGCCAGCCCCAATCCATCGTGATTACGCCTAAGAGGCCGGAGGACGAGGGTTCCACGATTGGGCGTGTCGGGAAGGACATCGTCCGTGGGGCTGTGGAAGCCCCGCGCCAGATCCTCGGGGGCATGCGGGACGCCGTCCAATCCGCCATCGACCTGGGAGACTGGGTTGCCGACAATCTCGAAAGGATCGCGCCTCTCGGCGGTGTGCAGCTTTTCGACGAGGCGGGAAACTTCTCGCCCGGCTACGTGCCGGCCGGCGACGCGCGCCTCGCGCCGGAGAAAACGGGCGGCGAACTGCCAGCCGTGAAGGAAGCGGAAAGCGTGACAGGCGGCGTGGTGCGCTCGGTCGCGCAATTCCTCACCGGCTTCGCCGGCGCGGGCATGGCCATGGGCGGCACCCTGGCAGGCGCGCCCGTGGCGCGTGCGGCCGTCCAGGGAGCGCTGGCGGATTTCACGGCCTTCGACGCGCACCAGAAGCGGCTGTCGAACCTCGTCGAGGAGGTGCCGGCGCTCTCAAATCCGGTGTCGCGGTACCTGGCGGCCGACCCGGCCGATGGCGAGGCCGAAGGGCGGCTCAAGAATGCCATCGAGGGCCTTGGCCTGGGCGTAGCGGCGGAAGGGGTGCTGCGCGGCATCCGCTATGTGCGCGACTGGCGGCGAGCCGAGGCGGCGGCGAGCCCCGACAAGGCGGTGGCGCGGGAAGCGGCCAAGCCGCAGGAGGCCAAGCCGCTCGACCTGCTGGGCGACACCAAGCAGCCCCTTCTGGCTCCTGCCAAGGCCGATCCGGCCTCCGCCAAGGTGGCGGCGGCCGGAAGGCTCACGGACGATCTCGGGGTGCCGGGAGACGTGGCGGCCCGGGGTGTTTCCGGCCGCGCGGCTGATGCCGTTGCCCCGCCCGAGCCGGGCTCGGTGTTCGTGAACTGGGCCCGCATCGACACGTCCGACGACATCAAGGCCGTCATGGACGACATGGCGCAGGCGTTCGGGGACGACATCCATGCCGCTCGGCGGGGGGTGCGCAGCAACGCCCAGACCGAAATCGCCGCCGATAGCGTGGACGCCTGGAACGTGCTCATGCGGCGCCGAGAGGGCGAGCCGCTGAACGCCGAACAGGCGGTCGCGGCGCGGCGGCTATGGGAGACCTCGGCAGAAAAGCTACTGGAGACGGCGCGCGCGGCGACGGGCGAGGCATCGCCCGAGGCGCTGTTCCAGTTCCGCAAGATGATGGCCGTCCACCATGCCGTCCAGCGGGAGGTGATCGCCGCCCGCACAGAGACGGCGCGCGCGCTCCAGTCCTGGAAGATACCTGCGGGCGGTGGCGCTGAGCAGTTGCGCGCCATCGAGAACGCGCTCGCGTCTTCCGGGGGGTCCGAAGCCGCGGCCGAACTGGCGCGCCGCGTGGTGGCGACGGCCCGCCTTCCGGGCGGCATGGCCATGGTGGACGATCTGGTTGAAAAGACTGTCTTCTCGCGCGGGCTGGACGCCGTCAAGGAAGCCTGGGTGAACGTACTTCTCTCCAACCCGAAGACCCATGTGGTGAACGCGCTGTCCAACACCGCGACGCTCGGGCTTTCCATGGTCGAGCGCGCGGCGGCGTCCTCCTGGAGCCGCCATATCGGCTCCGGCGAGATCATGCCCGGCGAGGCGGCGGCCTATGCCTATGGGTCCGCCCAGGGCATGAAGGAGGGCCTTCGCCTGTTCGCCCAGGGACTGCGCAGCGGCGAGAGCGCCTTCGGCGCCAGTACGGGCAAGGTGGCGGATGCGGGTTTTGACAGGGCGATATCCGCCGCCAGCATGAAGCTGAACCCAGACGATTGGCTGGGCAAGGCTGTGGATGGCCTTGGCTTCGTGGTGAACCTGCCGACCCGCTTCCTTGGCGCGGCGGACGACTTCTTCAAGTCGGTCGGCTACCGCATGGAGGTGCAGGCACAGGCATTCCGCACCGCCTCGCGCGAGGTGCAGGACGGCGTCATCCCTGCGGATGCCTTCAAGGCGCGGCTGGCGGACCTCTCCGCGAACCCCCCGGAGGAAATCCGAATGGCGGCGCTGGACAGTGCGCTCTACAACACCTTCACGTCCAAGCCGGGAAAGGTGGTCGCGGCCATCGGCGCCATGGACCGGCGGCTTGCCGTGGGCTCGCCCGGCGAAAAGCTCGGGTCCTTCGGGCTGCGCATCCTGATGCCGTTCCGGAACACCCCGGCCAATATCATGCGGTACGTCTTCGAGCGTACGCCCATGGCGCCGCTCATGGCGCGGTACCGGGAGGCGGTCGCCCAGGGCGGCGCGGCGGCCGATCTGGCCCGCACCCGCATGGCGCTGGGCAGCATGGGCCTGCTCGCGGTAATGGACTTCGCCTTGGACGGCCATATCACCGGTGGCGGCCCGCGCGGGGACAAACACAAGGGCGACCGCGAGGCGCTGATGCGCTCGGGCTGGCAGCCTTATTCCATCAAGGTGGGCGAGCGCTATTTCTCCTATGCCCGCACGGACCCCATCGGCATGTCCATCGGGCTGGCGGCCGACATCGCCGAAATCGTGAACAACGCCCAGCTCGACACGGACGTGGCCGAAGACACCATGGAGCTGGTGGCGGCCGCTTCGGCGTCCTTCGGCAACCAGGTGCTGGATAAGAACTACATGGCCGGCCTTTCCGGCTTCGTGGACGCCTTGCACAATCCCGGCAAGGCGGCCGGCTGGGCCGAGCGTACCTTCGCGTCAGTCGTCCCCGCCGGCGCCTACGAGGCGCGCAAGCAGGTGGACCCCTACATGCGCTATACCCACGACCTGGTCAGCGCCATGAAGAACCGCATTCCCGGCCTGTCGGGAGACCTGCCCATCGCCCGCGACTTCTGGGGGCGGCCCCGGACCTTCCAGTCCGGCATGGGGCAAACCTATGACGCCTTGTCGCCCATCGCCTCGCGCGCCTTCGATCCGGCCCCCATCGACAAGGCCGCGCTCGAAAACGGCTTCAACCTCTCGATGCCGCAATGGGTCATCGGCGACGCCAAGCTACGCAACCAGCCGGCGGCCTATTCCCGGCTGCTGGAAGTTCGGGGGCAGTTGAAGCCTTCGGAGATGGGCGACACGCGTCTGGCAAAGAAATATGGCGACGTGCCGCTTCTGGACCTGGTCAACGGCATCGTGACCGGCGGACACCCGCTCTCCGCGAAATATCAGGCTGCGAGCGGCGGGCCGGACGGCGGAAAAGACGAACTGATCAGCCGCATCGTCAAGGACTATTCCGCAGCCGCGCGCGTCGTCGTGGTGCGGGAATTTGATGATGTGGCGGCGCGGGCGAAGAAGGAAAAAAAGTGAAGGTGGAGGCCCTGCCCCCCAAGTACCAGGGCCTCCATTTTCAGACTTCGTACACCGGAGCCAGTGAAGATCCCTTCACAAGGGCAATCGCCGCCTGACAGTCGGTCTTGTTGAAATAGCCTTCGCCGGAATTGGCGATGATCTTGTAGTTCGCGGCCAGCAGGCGCCAGCGCCACATACCGGCAGCGTCTCGATAAAGTTGGTAGGACATGACTGATACAACCTTCTCGTCTGATTTTAAGACACACTTGTTCAGCTACCGCCACGAAGGCTCCGACTGGGTGGTGGAGATCAGGGCGCGCGACGCGCGGGATGCGAGGGAGCGCATGAAGTCGCTCGCTTTCGCCCGCTACGACGGCGAACTGATCGCCACCCTCCCCGCCGAGGCCGGGCCGCTGATGCGGCTCGTCGCGTGGCTGAGGAACAACGCAAGAACGTTGAGATGATTCGTTTGCGGCGGATAGGGGGGAGGCAATTTATCCCCGCTTTCCCAGTACCTGTATAATTATTATCAATTGGTACCAGAAACTACCTTGGGGAAGTCAGGCACCAATTGCTATTCCTGCCCAGCCAGGGCTTCGCGACGCCGGCTTTGACCATCACGCCCGCGACGTTCACGCCGTCTACAAAGACATCCCCAAGCGTTCGGCCGTATTTGTCCCGGCCATGGCGCAGGATGACGATGGTCTTTCCGGCGATCAGGGCTTTTAGCGCGCGCGTGGCGGCGGCGGCGGCGATGGCTTCTGAGCGGCAGTGCGGGCGGAAACTCTCGGGCGCGTCAAGCCCCCGCATGCGCAGATACTCGCCGGAGTTGGAGCGCAGGGTGTCGCCATCGATGGCGGTCCACGTCTCCGCTCGGGCCAAATGAGGCGCGGCCAAGCCAAGGCAAAGAAACGCCATCAGTGCGGCCCTGGATCTCACGCGCGCTTGTCAGCCCACATTAGCAGCAAGACGCCCGGTGCGAGTGTAAGCAGCACAGTCGCCGTGTTGATGATGTTGAAAGGGCTTGCGATCTCTGTAAGCCGGCCAAAACCTTGGAAGTACCAAATCATGCCGTAGTTGGCGGCGATGAATAGGATGGCTATCGCGAGCCATGTTGTCCCAACAATTTTAAGCGCCTTCCGCAGCCACGGTTTCATACAAGCCTCCTGCGCCCACCGCCATACCCCTTGACGGCCAAGCTGTCACGACTCACCATAGCAACCGGAGCTAGAAACTCCCATACTCTGAGCGGAGGCGTCCTCGACAGGGCGCCATTGCGGATTCGCGTACCAGTCGGCATAACCGTCCCTGGCGGGGGTGCGACGGTATAAGGCACCTTCGGGCGCACGAAGAAGTCCGCCTGTCTCAGAGCAGGTTTCTAGCCCCCGTCACTGCCCGGTCTGGAAAGCCGGCGGCGACGGCAATCGCTGCTCTGAGGGCTGAACCATGACCGTCCACCTCTCCCCGACCGATTTGCGCGTGCTCGATGACGGGCCGCGCGTGCAGGACCTCCGCCTCGCGGAGGCGCTGGGCTTCGGAAAGCTCTATGACATTCGCGCCCTGATCGACCGTAATATCGGCGAGCTGAAGAGCTACGGCGAGGTTTGCGCCACGGTGGCGCAAACTCCGGAGGGAATTTTCGGCACGGCGCCGAAAAATGCCGGGGAGGTCGTCGCCACCGCGGCGAAAACCCCGCGCGGCCGCGGTCGCCCCGGCCGCGAGTATTGGCTCAACGAGCCCCAGGCGCTGCTGATCTGCATGTTCGCGCGCACCGAGAATGCCGCCGCCGTGCGCCAGATGCTCATTCAGGTGTTCCTGGAATGGCGGCGCGAGCAGCAGCGGGCGGCGGCCCCGGTGCTGCCGTCCCCCGCCATGGCGCTGCTGCCGGACGGCCCCTTGCCCTCGGCGCTCACCGCGCCCGAGGAAGACCCGGCGCCCATGGACCTCATGGCCCGCCTCGCCAAGGTGCGCGAGGCGCGGCTGATCTTCGGGCGGCAGGCGGCGGCGGCCATCTGGCAGGAAGTGGGCTTCGCCACGCCCGCCACTCCGGCGCTCCGGCCCATCCAGCAGGGGCGCAACTGCCTCGCCTTCCTGCTGGGGCAGGAGGGCGGCGAGGGCAATCCCACCGTCGCCGCCATGATCGACATGGCCCTCACCAACGGTCCCGAGGCCATCACGGCGCGCGATGAACTCCAGAAGCTCGGCCTCAAGCTGGTGACGGGCGGGCTGGTGGTGAGCAACTCCCATCGCTGGCTGGCCCATGTGTTCACGGGGTCGGAATGGGATTTCGGGGCCTTCGCCCATGCCCTGCGCTGCCTGCCGGCGGCGCGGCCGATCCGCGTCACCTGGAGCGGCGCCGGCCAGAGCCGGGGCACCTTCGTGCCGCAGGACGAACTGGACCGCCCCTTCCTCGCCTGAAACTCGGTTGACGCCTCGCGCGTGAGGGCAGGCTGTTCTCATGTCGAACAGCCTGCCGCTTCCCCAGTCCGAACGACGCTCCGGCCCCTATGTGGCCTCCAGCGGACAGGTGGCGTTTAGCGTCACCTTCCCCTTCCTCGCCGCCGGCGACCTCGCCGTGCAGACGCGGCCGACCGCCAACGATGCTTGGACGACACGCAGTCTCTCGACGGAATACTCCGTGTCGGGCGTCGCAAACCCCTCCGGTGGCGCCATCACGTTCGTCACGCCGCCGGGCACCGGCGTCCAGGTGCAGATCCTCGGCCTTTCGCCCGTCGCCTCTCAGGCGGACGTCACCCCGGCGGGCCAGATCAGTTCCACCGGCATCAACCGCATGTATGACCGTGTGGTCATCTGGGTGCAGGAAATCCGCCGCGACGCCACGGAAGCCCTCAACACCGTACTCGCCGCCATGCCCCTGCTGGTACAGGTGGCGCCCGCCGTCTTGTACATGCAGGGCGCGCTCGCCCAGGTCCTCGCTTTGGTGGACGGCATCATCAACGTAAACGGTAAGTATCGAACAGTGGCGGGGATGCTGGTTAGTCTTGAAGCCCCGCGCAACACCGGCGACATCTGGGAGGCTCAGGGATTTCGCTATCAGCAGGCTCCGGCAAATGCCTCAGATCATCACGTCACCACGGCCGGCGGCGTCAAGCTATATGGGTTGCCCGACGCGGATGGTTTCGTCTCGATTGAGCAGTTCGGCGCCGTAGCCGAAGGAGCCGATCATTCCGCCGCGTTGGCTGCGGCGTGGCGCGCCAGCCCGAAGGTGCGCCTCGGTGCGGGAACGTGGCGGTTCAGCTACGTGTCAGGGCCAGACAAAGCGGCTCTCGTGGGGCTCCCTGGACAAACGATTATTCGTCCGACCAATGTCGATGACCGCGCGGCCATCACATGGGATAGCGGCAGTGCCAGTGCATCCCTGAGAAACATTCATTTGCGCGGCCTGATTGTTCAGGGTGATGTCGAAACCGCCGGGTTTAGCGAGCAAAAGCATCTTATTACACTGAACGGGGTTGATGGGGTCCTAATCGAAGACTCGAAATTTATCGGTTTTCGCGGCGATGGACTGTATTTCGGATCTGGTGACAGTGGCGGCACAACTGAGCGCCACAATCGCAACGTCTTTATAACACGAACAATCTTTGATGGTGTAAACAGGGACAACAGAAACGCAATATCGTTTATTGATATTGATGGTGTCTGGATATACTCGTGCTATTTCATACGTTGCACGCGGCCAAACATGCCGGGACCGATTGATCTAGAGCCAAATTCTAACGCGTTTCATGTGTTAAAAGACATTTGGATCTACGATAACATGTTTATCGATTGCGGGGGCGCCACTGGCTTGATTACAGTGGCCGCTGGCGCGCTTGTGACATCCGGCGGCGCCGTGCCTCGGAACATCAACATTCTACACAACAAGCAACAAGGTAGTTATCAATCGTCAAATGCAGGATTTACCCGTCTGACCTGCGGCGTCGCTCCAACAGCGACCAGCGACGATATGATGGTAACCATTGCGTACAATCACGGCGTGTCTAATAACGGCTTAGGCAGCCCGATGGCTTTTACATCTGTAAAAGGCGTCCGCTCGTACGGAAACGTATGGGAGAACTACGGCATCGCCGCGCAGATCGGTGGACTGACATCTGCGTCGGCCGTGCGAGACATAAAAATCGCGGATAAATTCATTCGGTGCGGAAACACGGTCGATAGCGCAATCGATGTGTTTTTGGCGGATTACGTTGATTTTTCTGGTTCTATTTTTGATGATTGCGCAGACGGCACATCAAATGCCAGCGCCGTCAATTTTAAAAGCGGGTCGTCGTCTTACGTTAAACTCAATGACATCACCGTGGTATCACCAACGTCAAAAACAAAACGTGTAACGCTAAAGGACGGCGGCCACACATTCGCGCCATCTACAAATGAATGCTTCCACCTGAATAGTGGAACGCTGGCGATAGATTTTCAGGCTGAGCAGTCCGATGTGCTGTGGACGTCGTACACCCCGATTGTTGAGGGTTCGTCCTCTGCTGGAACGGGAACGTATACGGTCCAATTCGGGCGGTATCGTCGCCGGGGGAAGGATGTTCGGTTTGAGGTTGAAATCGCGCAGACTGACCACACAGGGACGGGATTGATCGAAATTTCGCTCCCGACCCTGGCGGCGCCAGTGTCGGGGAATAGGCAGACGTTGGTTCCGCTCCTGATTGACGGCGTGACCAGCACCGGCGGGCAAGTCGGCGCCATCAACCCAGCGGCGACGGCCGGCGGATTGGGGTGCGTGCGCGCGTACGCGACCGGCGCGGGCACAACGGCTCAGATTGGTGTTCCGACCGGCGCAGCGACCTACAGAACATCCGGCGTGTATACGGCGCCCTGATCCTCGGTTGACCTCTGCCGCCGCCGGCCATGCTCTCCTACAAGGAGAGCGCCCGCATGGAAGCCAATTTCGCCCCCGCCCTTACCGCCGTCCTCATCCATGAGGGCGGCTATTCCAATCATCCCTCCGATCCGGGCGGGGCGACCATGAAGGGCGTGACGCAGCGGGTCTACAATGACTGGCGCCGCTCCAAGGGCCTCGCCCCGCGCGACGTGCGTCAGCTCGAAGCGGACGAGCTGACCGAGATTTACAAGACCCGCTATTGGGCTCTGGTGAAAGCGTTCGCTCTTCCCGCCGGCCTCGACTATGCCATCTTCGACTGCGCCGTGAATTCCGGCGTCGCCCAGGCGGCCAAGTGGCTCCAGCGCGGCCTTGCGGACATGGGCATTCCCGGCGTTGTGGTGGATGGCGTCATCGGCCCCGCCACCCTTGAGGCCGTGAAGCGGGTGGAAGATGTCGACGCGCTCATCGCCAAGGTGCTCCACCGCCGCCTCGACATGCTCAAGGTGCTGAAGACATGGCCCATCTTCGGCAGGGGCTGGGCGCGTCGGGTGCAGGAGTGCCAGCGCCTCGGCCAGGCGGTCGCCATGGGCTCCGTGGATCTGCCCATGCCCTCCGGCTGGGCGGGCGGAAAGGCCCTCAGCGCCGACGCCAAGGCGCCCCCGCCCAAGGGCGTGGCGGACGCGCTCACCGGCGGCGGCATCGTCCAGTCCACCCTGTCCGGCATCACCGACGCGCTGCTGCCGGTCTCCGACAGGAGCGCGGCCATTTCCACCTTCGTCACGGTGGTGCTCATCGCCGGCGCCGTTGCGGCCGCCGCTGGCATCGCCTATCGCCTGTGGGCCACGCGCAAGGCCAAGGCGCTGGCGGACGCCCTCGACATCGTGCCGCTCGCCCCCCAGCCGGAGGCGGCCCCCGCGCCGGCGGCGGCATGACGGCGCTCGCCTGGATCGTCACCAACTGGCGCCTGCTGGCGCTGGCCGGCGCCGTGGCGGCCCTCGCCTTTGCCGGATGGCGCATCGATGCCGCTGCAACGGTCCGCTGCGAGGCCGGCTTTCTCGCGCGCCAGGCGCGCGCCATCGAGGAGAAGACGAATGCCGCGACCGATGCGGACGATGATGCTCGCCGCTGTGCTCTCGATCCTGCTTGCCGCCTGCGCGATGACGGGTGGCGGCGGGACTGACCGCGCCGTCTGCACCCACTGGCGCAGCATTTCCTGGTCGAAGGCCGACACCCTGCCGACCGTGGACGGCGTGAAGGGGAACAATGCGCGCCGACAGGCGTGGTGCGGGTGAGACAGGAGCCACGTCGATGGTGGATGATCAGGGCAGCGGCCACATGAGCCGACCGCGTTTTGTGTGGGCGCTGGATTTCGGTCAGGTGCTCCAGCTCGGGGCCTTCGTGGTGCCGCTGGTGGGCACCCTCTGGTGGTTCGCCGCGCAGCAGACCGCGCTCGGCTCCGATGTAATCGGCCTGAAGACCCAGGCGAGCACAGTCATCGCCCAGGTGGCGGCCATCACCCAGTCCGACATCCGGCAGGATGAGCGCATCCGCACGCTGGCAGAGGCGGCGGCCGACAGCCGTCGGATCAACAGTGAAGTGCTTGCAGTAATGAACGCCATGCGCGAGGACATTGCGGCCATAAAGGCGCGGCAGCCGAAGCCGTGACGCCCGATGCGGATCGACCTCCATATCTCGTCTGCACGGACGGCGCCGTCACGCTCGTGGTTCCGCTCCAAGTCGGCGATTGGCTGCGCATCCCTGTGCCGCAGCACACACAAGCGCGCTGGCTCCGCGACCTCTCGGCCGCTGCGTATGACCGCCTCCCGGCGCGTGGCGTGCGACAACCACATGATAATCGCCACGCGTCACACGGCTCGCTTTCGCAAGCGATTGATATCATTGATGTATAGAGAAACTTTTAATCATGGGGTCTCGGGTTCGAATCCCGACGGGCTCACCATGAAATCTCCCCCATTTCACCTTGGGCGTTCCGCCGCGATTGTCGGCTGTGCGATGCACGAGGTGGAACCTGCGCGCGATCGAGCTTAGGCACGCCCACAAGGCCATCACAACAGCCATTTTCTGTCCGCCGACGCGACGCTCTGCGTGACGACGAGATCTGTCACGGCAAGGTCAGAAGCGACAGATCGGAAGAATGCGGATCGCCTTCGCCGCCCGGGCGTTAACCCTGCTGGCGCGGGCCGTGCCTTCGCCTCAGTTCCTTCCCGGTTCGGCCTTCCTTGGATGGAAGGCTGCACTCATTCATCCATCAATCGGAATCGCCCATGCTGTCTCGCAGACGTTTCCTTGGAACCTTGCTCGGCGCGGCGGTGGTCGCCCCCGCCGCTGCGGTTCTCGCCGCAGCACCCGCCGATGCGCAACCCATCTATCCGCCACCGCCCGGCCCGCCGCGGCCAGGTGCGCTCCCGCCTCCGCCTCCGCCCCGGCGCGAACCCTTCCCGCCGCCGCGCCGTGGATATGCCTGGACGCCGGGCTACTGGCGCTGGAGTCCCCGCGCTGGACGATACGTCTGGGTGCCCGGAAGCTGGGTCGGCGCCCGCCCCGGCTGGCGCTATGTCCCGGCCAGTTGGATTCGCCGCGGTGGCGTGTGGGTGTTCGTACCCGGCCGCTGGGTTCGCTGAGGCAGCGCCCCGATTCCGGGCGCCACAGCATGGTGCACCGGAAGATCTGGGCGTCCGTCAACCGGTGAGCGGCAGCAGGGTCGAGATGCAAGCCACGCAGTCCCGACCCTCCTGCTTCGCCTTATACAGTGCGCGGTCCGCTTCCGCAGTGAGATCGTCCTGACGGGTGCGGGTTTGCGGATCCCATTGCGCAACGCCGATTGAGACCGACAAGGGCACCGTGCGCCCCTCCCATTGCACCGCCTCTCGCTTCACGGCCGCTCTCAATTCCTCGGCGCGGCGCAGTCCTTCGGCCAATTGCGCGCGGGGCAGAAGCACCCCGAACTCGTCGCCCCCCATGCGCGCCGCCAAATCCCCATGACGCATCCATTCGGCAACGACAGCACCAAATCGGCGCAACGAAGCATCGCCCGCCGCATGGCCATGGGCATCATTGATGCCCTTGAATCCATCAAGATCGAGGATCAGCAAACAGAAGGGCACGCCGGTCCGGTCCGCCCGGGCGCACTCCTCCGCGAGACGCTCCAGGAAAAATCGGCGTGAGGCGAGGCCGGTGAGTTCATCCTCCACCACCATGGCGGAGAGGACCGCCCGCTCCCGCTCCATGAGTGCAAAGACAAATCCGAAAATGCTCGCCGTCCATCCAAATGCAAAGCCGATGACGGCCAGCATGCCGATCGGTCGCTGGATTGTGGCGGGCATGGCATCGTTCACATAGACCAGCAGCACGAAGATGCGTGCCAACTGCCCGCTGATGGCAAGGGCGAGGCCGCCAACGATCACCCGCGCCGCGAGGCTGGAGCGGAGCAGGGGCGCCACAGACAGAGCCGTTAGCCCAAAGGGGATGATGGAGCTGATTGCGTAGACCAAGTTCTGATCGCGCGGGTGCCCGGCCGCAGCCCAGAGCGCGATCGCCCCGAAGACCGTCAGCGCCAGGAACACAGACCATGGCTCGCGGCGACCGTAGAAGCGGCATGTACCGATCCAGGAGAGATTGAATCCGACATGAATCAAGAGATGACCGACGAACTCTTCGTCTTGCCCGTCCGCGAAGATCCGGCGCACCACGAGTGCCCCTCCGGCTGCGAGCAGGCAGATGGAAAGGGTCCACAGGCCGATGCCGCTGACATGCGCAAAGGCGCGCCACAGCACGATCCATGCGATAGCCAACGTGAGGCATAGGCAGGCCAGGAGCAGATAGATCGTAAACAGGTCGATGTTCACGTCCCCCAAAGCGCAAATTCAATGGCCGGTATGTCCGGAAAGCCCAATACACCACCACAGGTGATATTCGAATGCTTTCGGTGAAGCTTCGCCGAGCCGGGATCGAGCGCGATCTTTGGCGCGATCTCAAGTGGTAAAATTTGGCATGCGGTCCGCCGCCTCACAGCGCGGCCGCGGATCGGGCCATGTCCCCGCCTTGCCAAGCGCCCCGCCCTCGCCTATGCCGAAGGGCGCGAGGTGTGCGGGGGGTTCCATGCGGATGCAATTTTCCAGGTTTGGCATCGTGTTGGCGGGGCTTGGCCTTGCAGTGGCCGCCGGATCGATTGCGCCGGCCCATGCCCAGAGCACGAACTCCCCGCATATTTCCATCACGCCGCATAACCCGAATGTGATCAACCTGCCGGTCATCCCGCAGGGCAGTTATCTGGATCCCGGCCCGGGCGCGGCCATCAAGCCGGACGTGGGAATCGGTGACGACCGGAACGAGGACTACGTTTTCCCGCCGAATCTGGACGGCTTCATGGGGTCTTCGCCCCCTGGCGATCCCACCGCCAACGGCCAGTGGAGCCCCCTGCCCGGCGATACGCCGAGCTTCTGACAGAGTGGGCCAACGCACCCAGTTTTTCGTAGATTTTGCAAAGATGAGAAGACAAAAAAAGGCCCGGCGAAAGCCGGGCCTTTTCTGTTTGAAAGCGAGGCGCGATCAGCGCTTCGAGAACTGGAAGCTGCGGCGGGCCTTGGCGCGGCCGTACTTCTTGCGCTCGACCACGCGGCTGTCGCGGGTCAGGAAGCCGCCCTTCTTCAGAGGCGAGCGCAGCTCGGGCTCATAGAAGGTGAGCGCGCGGGAAATGCCGTGGCGCAGCGCGCCGGCCTGGCCGGAAAGGCCGCCGCCGGAGACCGTGCAAACAACGTCATACTGGCCCTCGCGGGCCGCGACCTGAAACGGCTGATTGATCATGAGCCGCAGCACGGGACGGGCGAAATACACTTCCACGTCGCGGTCATTGACCGTGATCTTGCCGGTGCCGGGACGCACCCACACGCGGGCCACGGCGTCCTTGCGCTTGCCGGTCGCATAGGCGCGGCCGAACTTATCCAGCTTCTGGACGTGCACCGGGGCTTCCTGCTCGGAGCGGGCGCCCAGGGAATCGAGGGACTGCAGAACCTCGGTCATATCAGATCCCCACATTCTTGCGGTTGAGGCTCGCCACATCCAGCGGCACGGGCTGCTGCGCCTCGTGGGGATGGGTCGGACCCTTATACACGCGCAGGTTGCCCATGATCTTGCGGCCGAGCGGGCCGCGGGCCAGCATGCGCTCAACCGCCTTCTCGATCACCCGCTCGGGGAAGCGGCCGTCGAGAATGAATTTGGCGCTGCGCTCCTTGATGCCGCCGGGGAAGCCGGTGTGGTGGTAATAGACCTTCTGGTCGCGCTTGCGACCAGTGAAGACCACCTTCTCGGCGTTCACCACGACGACATTATCGCCGCAGTCCACGTGGGGGGTGTAGATCGGGCGGTGCTTGCCCTTCAAGCGCATGGCGATGATGGTCGCGAGGCGGCCGACCACGAGGCCGCTGGCGTCGATCACCACCCACTTCTTTTCGATTTCGGCAGGCTTGGCCGAATACGTCTTCATGGGTCGTTATCCGAATAAGAAAGCCGGGTCCGCCACGCGAAAACGCGGGGGCGATCCGGCGATGGGAGCTTTTAGCCCACCGCCCCATTGGGGTCAATTCGAAAGCACGTTATATTCTATATTGAAATCAATGACTTATAAATTAGGTATTTTAACACCACACAACAACATGCGACCCGGTCGCATGTTTTGGCCGCTTCAAAGACCTTTCCGTCCCAAGGACTCGATGGCCGCCCGCCATCGCGCGCCCTGCTCCGGCGACACGGACCCGACCCGACCAAACAGGGTTCGGCGCACCGGGGAAAAGCCCGAAAACCGCAAGACGCCCTGCTCGAGGGAGCGCACCCCGTGGGCGCCGTAGAACCAGCGATAGATGAACACCGGACTGCCCATGGTCACGATCACCCGTGCGGACCGGCCCCGGAGCTTCGCCGCGGGAAACCCCCGCTCGCGATATTCGAAGGCGAACAGCGGCCGGAATACCTGTTCGAGCAGCGCCTTCAAAAGCGCCGGCAAGGTGCCGAGCCAAAGCGGAAAAATCACCACCAGATGCGTGCAGGCGAGGACCGCCTCCTGCACCTCACGGATTACAGGGGGCACGGCCTCGCCGAGGTAATCCGCTTCGCTGCGCAACAAGGGAAAGTCGAGCGTGCCAACATCAATCCGCCGAACATCGTGCCCGCCCTCCTTGGCCCCGCGCGCATAGGCGTCGGCGAGGGCATGGCACAAATGGGTCCCCTTCGGATCGGGGTGGCCCTGAAGGATGAGAATGGACGTCCCCATATCCGCCTCCCGCCGTACCGGCCTGCATATCCGTTAAGCAGCCGGGCGATGGGATTCAATCCGTAACAATCCGAGCGGCTCAAGCGCGATCGGGGATGGAATAGGTGGCGACGCAATGGGCGACCAGATCCCCACCCGCCGCCCCGCGCAGACCCACATCGCCCACCGCGAGACGCTTGCCCAGCTTGATGAGCCGCGCGTCCGCGTACAATTCGCCGGGCGGGGGCTTGCGGAGGAAATTAATGGAGAGGTTGGTCGTGACCGCCAGGGGCACCAGTCCGATCTGGCCAAGCAGCGCCACGTAAACCGCCACATCCGCCAGCCCCATCATGGCCGGTCCCGAGACGGTTCCGCCGGGCCGCAATTGGGCCTCTCCGGCCTCCAGCCGAACCGTCGCGGTGCGGGGGCCGATGGAGACCACCGTGTGCGGCCGGCCAAGACCGAAGGCCTGGGGAAATTCCGCCTCCAGGAAGGCGGACATTTCGCTCAAAGTCACCGCCATGGTCCCGTCGTGCCGCGTCATTTGCCTGCCTCGCCTTCAACCTTGGTCTTGCTTAATGTAGGTCGCGAAAAGATCAACGAACGGAAGGACGCGCCATGCCCGCCTCGACCCTCGCTGCGGCAGCAGCGCCGCTGGATCCGCCGGTGCGGCGTTCGGATGAAGATCGCGTCGCGACCCTTACGCTCGCCCGGCCTGCCAGCCGCAACAGCCTTTCCGACGCGACGATGGCGGCCTTCACGGCGCACCTGGAAGACATCGCCGCCGACACGTCCGTGCGGGCGGTGGTGGTGACGGCCGAGGGGCCGGTCTTCTCGGCCGGACACGACCTGAAGGAAATCCAGGCCCACCGGGCCGATCCGGACCGCGGGCGCGCTTATTACGAGGACGTCCTTGACCGGTGCGCGCGTTTGATGACGGCTGTCGTGCGCCTGCCGCAGCCGGTGATCGCGGCGGTGGAAGGCTTGGCGACTGCCGCCGGTTGCCAGCTTGTCGCCAGTTGCGACCTTGCCGTTGCTGGAGCGGCCGCCCGCTTCTGCACGCCGGGGGTCAATATCGGCCTGTTTTGCCACACGCCCATGGTGGCCTTGACCCGGGCCGTTTCGCGCAAGCATGCCATGGAGATGCTGCTGCTGGGCGACTGGATTGAGGCGCCGGACGCCTTGCGCATGGGCCTCGTCAACCGCGTCGTGGCCGAAGGGGAGGCCCTCGTCGCCGCACGGGCGCTGGCGGGACGGATCGCTGCCAAGTCGCAGGTGCCCGTCAAGCTCGGCAAGGCGGCCTTTTATCGTCAGGCCGAGATGACGTTGGACGAGGCTTATGCGTATGCCTCGCAGGTGATGGCCACCAACATGCTCGCCCGCGACGCGGACGAGGGCATCTCGGCGGTGCTGGCCAAACGTCACCCCGCCTGGGAGGACCGCTAGAGCCCGACCCATCGGGATGGCACGACCCGATCGGTGAATCAGCCTCTAATTGATTGATAGAGAACGTTTACCGATCTGATTGCGATGTGGTCAGATCGGAATGGGCCATAGGGATATTTACTTTCCCTAAACCATAAACGCGCATCATGACACGTCCCGCCATCCCGGCGGACCAGACAGGATCGCGCGATGGCGGCACATGTGGCCGAGCGTTGGCGGACCGGCGCCTCTTCCGGCATCCGGGGCCTTGGCCTTGCGGTTCTGGCGGGCTGGGTCGTCCTTGCCCTGGCGCTTGCCCTGATCCTGCTCCCCGCGCGCTACACGGCGCGGGCAGACCTCAGCTTCGACCTCGCCATTCAGCCTCCGCCCGCGACGGTGCGGGGCATCGCGCAGGTTCTGGCCTCGCGCGATCTCGCCCAGGAAGCTTTGAGGCGCCTGTCGGCGCAACAGGTAGCGGCCGTGGCCCGTCCGATCGGGCTGCTCCAAGCCTTCACATATGACGATCCCTTTCTCTCGCCCCAGAGCAACGCCGCACGCCTCGCGGCGCGCATGTCCATTGCGCCCCGGCAAGGCGGGCGCGTGCTCGCCCTCTCCTTCTCCGCCGCCGATCCGCGCCTGGCCGGCGATGTGGTGCGCGCCTATCTCGACGCCTTTGCGGCAATCCAGTCGGGCGCCAGGGATTCGGCACCGGAACAGGCGGAGGCGTCCCTTCCCCGGCTTGTCGCCCATGGCCTCGAGGCACCCGCCACGCGCGATCATCCCTCCCTCGCGACCGTGATGATCCTGGCGGGAAGCGCCCTTGTCCTGCTTGCCCTCACCCACTTTGCGCGCCGCGCTGGCCGCAGCCGGCCCGCACCCGCCTCCCAGCCAGTGCCGCAGGCGCCCGACGCTGCGCCGCGCGTCGCGTGGCTCGATGCAGGCCGGGGTGCCGCGCTGCCGTGCCGGCGCGCGGCGCATCTGTTCGCCCAACAACTTGCCGAACCGGATGCGCGACGCGAGCGGCAATTGATCCTCGTCACGTCCGACCTGCCCTCGGAAATGCCGGCCACCTTTGCCATCAGCCTGGCGCGCCACTTGTCCCAGGAGAGCCGGGTGGCCCTGGTGGCGCTGGACGGAGCGTCGGGCGAACTCTGCGCTCTGATTTCCGATCCCTGGGCGCCGGGCATGGCGGAGATGCTGTTCGGCGTCGCCGGATTCGGCGAGACCATCCATCGCGATCCCCTGTCGCGTGCCCATGTGATTCCCCCCGGCCGGGACACGCGCGGCGATCCGGGCGTGATCGGAGCGGATCGACTTGGCCTTATTCTGACGGCGCTGCGCGACACTTACGATTTCGTGATCGTCGCGGCGCCGGTCCTTGGCGCGGCGCCGGGCGCATCGAAACTGGCGCGGCTTTCGCCCTATGTGGTGTGCATCGAGGAGCCCACAGAGGGCGAATCGAGCGTGGAGGGCTATGCGGCGCTCGCCGCGCAGGGCTTCGAGCGCGTGCTCATGGTGCGCGTTGCTGCCCGCCTCGACTTGGTGGGGCTGGACCTTCGGCCGGATGCCGCGCCGACCTTGAGCGCGGCCTGAATTTCAAAATAAATACCAAACCGTTAGGGCGCTTTTCTAAGCTTCATCCTTAACCTTATTACGGTTCGGGCGCTCCATCCAACGGATGAGCAGCCCGGCCGGGATGACCCAGAGGGTGCCCAGCAGGATATAGCTCACCGTCTGCCACGCCCAGGGCAGATCGGTCACCCGGCCTTGCGCGATCGCCATGGCTCCGAGCGCCCAGATCACCACCAGCACGAGCAGCAGCACGGTTCCGATCAATTTGCGCAGGCGTTGTGGCATGGGCGTTCCTTCCTTCAGGCGGTATCCCACCCTTGAGCGACAGCCGGTCCCGTTGCCGGATGCATCCTGCCTCTATAACGGAACGAGGCGGGGGCCAAATCGGAGCGGACGGATGGCGCACAGTCTTGCGCAGGGTGACATACGGGTTCGCGATGCCCGCACCGGCCTCGGCGCGGTCCGGGTCTGGCTGGTGTGCGTCGCCGCCCTCATCGTGGCCATGGTTGTGGTCGGCGGAGCGACGCGGCTCACCGAATCCGGCCTGTCCATCACCGAATGGAAGCCGGTGACGGGCGCGCTGCCCCCGATGTCGGAGGCCGACTGGCAGGCTGAGTTCGACAAGTACAAGGCCATTCCCCAATACGAGATCCTCAACAAGGGCATGGGCCTGGAGAGCTTCAAGACCATCTATTGGTGGGAATGGGGCCACCGCCTGCTTGGGCGGGTGATCGGCTTCGCCTTCCTGCTGCCCTTCCTCTATTTCGCGCTGCGCGGACTGCTGCGCGGGCCGCTGCTCTGGAAATGTCTCGGCCTGTTTGTCTTGGGCGGCCTGCAGGGCGCCATCGGCTGGTGGATGGTGGCTTCGGGACTGACGGAGCGAGTGTCGGTCAGCCAGTATCGGCTCGCCGTGCATCTCACACTCGCGTGCGTCATCCTCGCGGCCATCGTCGCGGTGGCGCGCGGACTGTCCCGACATGCGGGCTTGTCCGCGCCCTCGGGCATGCGATGGGGCGCCGGGCTGCTGGTGGGTCTGGTTGTGGTTCAGATCTTTTCCGGCGGCCTCGTCGCGGGATTGGATGCCGGCATGACGTTCAACACCTGGCCCCTCATCGACGGCGCGCTGATCCCTGCGGTGGAGAAATTGGGCGTGCTTTCACCGGCTTGGCGCAATGTCTTCGAGAATGTCATGACCGTGCAGTTCCAGCATCGGATGATCGCCTACACGCTGTGGGCGGTGGCGCTGGTGCATGCCCTTCTGGCGGGACGGGGTGCCGCGGCGCGTCAGGCCTGGATCCTGTTCGCGCTGGTGTCTCTGCAGGCTGCGCTTGGCATCCTCACGCTTGTCTATGTGGTGCCCATCGACATTGCGCTGACCCACCAGTTTGGCGCAACCATCGTTCTGATCTATGCCACCCTGCACCTGTGCGACCTCTCGCGCGGTGCGGCGCCGGAGATCACGGGCGGGCAGATCAGAGCGGCCTGACCGCCGTCTACCCGAGCGCCAGCATGACGAGCGGGGCGAGGATCAGGTTCAGCAGGCCGGCGAGGATCATCACGAGGCCGGCGATGGACCCTTCCTCGCGCCCGAGCTCATGGGCCTTCGCCACCCCTGCGCCATGCGCGGCCATGCCGAACAGGGCGCCGCGCGCCAACGCCGAGCGCAGCGGCAGCCATTTCAGCATCACTTCCCCGAGGGCCGCGCCGCACACGCCGGTCAGGATCACGAACAGGGCGGTCAATTGCGGGATGCCGCCGATCTCGCCCGAGACCACCATGGCGAACGGCGTCGTGGTGGAGCGCGGCATCAGGCTGCGCCCGATCTCTTCGGGCACGCCCAGGGCATGCGCAAGGGCCCAGGCCGAGGCGAGCGCGATGGTGCTGCCGGCCCCTACGCCCACCAGCAGAACCGGCCAGTGGTGGCGAATGAGAGCGCGCTGCTCGTAGATGGGCAAGGCGAAAGCGACCGTCGCCGGGCCCAGCATCAGGACCAGCCAATGGGTCCCGCTCATATATTGCCCGTAGTCGGCGCCGAGGCCGGCCACCAGTGCCAGCACCGCCAGCGGCGTGACGACCAGCGGCGCCGACCACCAATGATGCCACCGGCCATGGAGCTTTCGCGCCACGACATAGAGCGCGATGGTGGCCAGCGGCCAGAAGACCAGATGCAGGACCGGGTCAGTCCAGCGCATGGCGCACCTGATGGCGCAGCCGCCAGCGATAGAGCAGATCGACGCTGAGCGCCGTTCCCGCCATGACCAGCAGCGTTCCGACCAGGATCACCAGCGCCACCTTCAGCCCGAGCGCGCCGACGAACTCCCCATGGTCGATGATTGCGATGACGGCGGGCACGAAAAACAGCAGCATCTCCGCCAAGAGCCAATAGGCGCCGAGCCGAAGGCTGGCCGGCTTCACCAAGCCCAGCGCCAGGAGCAGGAGCAGACCGGCCATGCCCACTACACCACCGGGCACCGGCAGGCCCAGCAGCCGAACCAGCACGTCCCCCGCGAGCCAGATGGCGGCCAGCAACAGGATCTGAAGCAGGCGCGTGCGGCGAAGCACGGCCCGAAAACGCAGGGCTTGCAGTGTCATGGCGATGTCCCGGAGCGCGGTGCGCGTCCTGTGGCTTTAAGTTACGCCGCACTGCGATATGCTCAAAATGAATTGAATGAATTCAAATCAGTCGAAATTGGAATAGCCGATGGAACTGCGCACCTTGCGCGCCTTTGTCGAAGTGGTGCGGCAGGGCGGATTTTCCCAGGCGGCCAAGGTGGTGTTTGCCACCCAGTCCACCGTGAGCAAGGCGGTCAAGCAATTGGAGGACGAGATCGGTGTCGTGCTCCTCGACCGGGCCGGCCATCGCTCCACCCTGACGGCGGCGGGGGAGATCGTCTATCGCCGTGCGCTCGCCATGCTGGCGGAGCGCGACGACCTGATCGCGGAACTGGACGAATTGCGCGGCCTCAAGCGGGGCATGCTGCGTCTGGGATTGCCGCCGCTCGGCTCGTCCACCTTGTTCGCGCCGCTGTTCGCCCGATTCCGCAGCCGGTTCCCGGGCATCGAGATCCGCCTCGTGGAACATGGCTCCAAGCGGCTGGAGGAGATGCTGCTCGCCGGCGAGGTGGATTTCGCCGCCTCGCTCCTGCCGGTGCCCCATACGTTCGAGGCCGAGCCGGTGCGGCGCGAGCCCCTGGTGGCGCTCCTGCCGGCGAACCATCCTTTCGCCAATGCAAGATCCGTGAATTTTCAGGACCTTGCCCCCTCTCCCTTCATCCTGTTCGAGAGCGGCTTCGCGCTCAACGCCATCATCCTGGACGCCTGCGAGCGGCGCGGCGTGAGCCCGGACGTGGTGGCGCGGAGCGCGCAGATCGACTTCATCGTGGCCCTGGTGGCGGCGGGCCTTGGCGTCGCCTTCCTGCCTGGCATGATCGCGGAGCAGCGGGCGCGCGACGGGGTCGCCCGCGTGCCCCTGGAGGAGCCCGGCACCGACTGGAGCATGGCCCTCATCTGGCGGCGGGGCGGCTATCTCTCGGATGCCGCCCGCGCCTGGCTCGCCTTGGTGCGCGAGCACTATGCGGCGCAGGGGTAAAAAGCCTCAGCCCTCCACCAACGCCTGATCAAGATCGGCGATGATGTCGCCCGCATCCTCGATCCCGACCGAGATCCGCACCACTTCCGGCCCCGCCCCCGCCGCGCGCTTTGCCTCGTCGGAGAGCTGCTTATGGGTGGTGGAAGCGGGATGGATGATGAGCGAGCGCGTGTCGCCGATATTGGCCAGATGCGAGAAGAGCTGCACCTTGGAGACGAGCTGCACGCCCGCCGCATAGCCGCCCTTCAGCCCGAACGTGAACACCGCCCCGGCCCCGCGCGGCAGATATTTGCGGGCGAGCCCGTAATAGCGGTCTCCCTCGAGCCCGGGATAGCTCACCCACTCCACGGCCGGATGGGTGGAGAGATATTTTGCCACCGCCAGCGCATTCTCGCTGTGTTGCTTCATGCGCAGGCTCAGCGTCTCGATGCCGGTGAGGATCATGAAGGCGTTGAAGGGCGAGAGAGCCGGGCCGAGGTCGCGCAGGCCCAGCACGCGGGCGGCGATGGCGAAGGCGAAATTGCCGAACGTCTCGTGCAGCACCATGCCCTGATATTCGGGGCGGGGCTGGGAGAGGAAGGGATAGCGCGGCGAGGCCGACCAGTCGAACGTGCCCGCGTCCACGATCACGCCGCCGATGGAATTGCCATGGCCGCCCAGGAATTTGGTGGCGGAATGGATGACGATGTCCGCGCCGTGCTCGATGGGCCGCCACAGATAGGGCGTGGCCAGCGTGTTATCGACGATCAGCGGCACGCCCGCCCGCTTGGCCACCGCCGAGATGGCGGCGATGTCGCACACCACGCCGCCGGGATTGGCGATGCTCTCGGTGAAAATCGCCTTGGTCTTCTCGGTGATGGCGCGCTCGAAGGAGGCCGGATCGTCCGGGTCCGCCCATACCACGTTCCAGCCGAAGCTCTTGAAGGCGTGGGTGAACTGGTTGATGGAGCCGCCATAAAGCTTGCGCGAGGCGACGAATTCATCGCCCGGCGTCATCAGCGTATGGAAGACGAGGTGCTGGGCCGCATGGCCCGAGGCCACCGCGAGCGCCGCCGTGCCGCCTTCCAGCGCCGCCACCCGCTCCTCCAGCACCGCATTGGTGGGGTTGCCGATGCGGGTATAGATATTGCCGAAGGTCTGGAGGCCGAACAGGGCGGCCGCATGATCCACATCGTCGAAGACGAAGGACGTGGTCTGGTAGATGGGCGTCGCGCGGGCGCCCGTGGTCGGGTCCGGCTGGGCGCCGGCATGGACGGCGAGGGTCGCGAATCCGGGTTCACGGTGAGTCATGAGGCAGTCCTCCAGCGCCTTTATCCAGGCGTTTAATGTTTAATATTTTTAAATCCACTTTTGTACTGTCATTTTGACCCAGGCGGGGTCCGCGTCAAGGAGAGCCGCTGGACTCCGGTGCCGAGGCGCTGGGGGCGCTTGGCGGAAATGGTCCGGCTGTTGACGCCGGTCCAGCCGATCTCCCCCGAGAGCCGGCCATATTCGATCTTAGGGCAGCGATTCATAACCACGCGCAGCCCGGCGGCCTCGGCCCGCTCGGCCGTCTCGTCATGGCGCACGCCCTGCTGCATCCACAGGACCTTCGGGCGCGGATCGAGCGCCAGCACCTCGTCCAGCACGCCGGGCAGATGCTCGGAGGCGCGGAACACGTCCACCATGTCGATGGCGACCGGAACCTCTGAAAGCCGCGCCACCACCGCGCGGCCGGCAATCTCTTTTCCCGCCTGTCCGGGATTGACCGGAAACACCTCGAAGCCGCGCTCGGCGAGATATTTGGTGACGAAGAAGGAGGGCCGCGCGGGATTGGGGCTCGCGCCCACCACGGCGATGGTGCGCACGCTCGTCAGGATGTCCCGGATGTAAGCGTCGTCATAGCGGTCGTGGTTCATGGACGGCTCTCCGGTCAACGCTGCGCCTTGGAGAAGAGGGCGAAGAAATTCTCACTGGTCTGGCGGGCGATCTCCTCCAGGGAAACGCCCCGCGCCTCGGCGAGGATCCGGGCGGTCTCGCGCACATAGGCCGGCTCGTTGCGCTTGCCGCGATGGGGGATGGGGGCAAGGAAGGGCGCATCCGTCTCCACCAGGATGCGATCCGCCGGAAGGCTGGCCGCGATCTCGCGCAAGGGCGCGCCGGTCTTGAAGGTGAGCACGCCGGAAAAGGAAATGGTGCCGCCCAGCGCCACCGCGCGGCGGGCGAGGTCCGCGCCGCCGGTGAAGCAATGGAGCAGGAAGGGAAAGGCGCCCTTGGCGGTCTCCTCTTCCAGAATCTGCGCCACGTCGGCGTCCGCCTCGCGGGCATGGATCACCAGCGGCAGGCCCGTGCGGCGCGCCGCCTCGATATGGGTGAGGAAGCCGGCGCGCTGCGCGGGACGGGGGCTGTTGTCATAATGATAGTCGAGCCCCACCTCCCCGATCCCCACCACCTTGGGATGGGCCGAGAGGGCGACCAGCTCATCCGCCGTCACGTCCGGCTCTTCCGCCGCCTGATGGGGATGGGTGCCCACGGTGCAGAACACGTTGGGAAATCGCTCGGCGATGGCGCGGATCTCGTCGAAGCGGCGCACCCGGGTCGAGATGGTGACGAGATGGGAGACGCCCGCCTCGCCCGCCCGCGCCACCACGGCGTCCAGTTCGGCGGCGAAATCGGGGAAATCCAGATGGCAATGGCTGTCGACGAGCATGGCGACCCTTCTTGAAGACGGGCCTGTGATAGGCCCTCGCCGCATCTGCGTCGATAGGGCGATCCAGCACCTCCAACCCCGCCCTTTTGGGGCGAGGGGGAGGGATGCAGGAGCGGCCGGCATGCCGGCAGGCATGCCTTGGGAATGTGGGTGACGTCGGGACCAGCAGTCCGTCCGCTCCCGCGCGGGGATTTATGGCGTGTCGGCAGGGCCGCGTGGGTTTCTTCTGGTCTCCCATCACGTCCGGGCGAGCCAGCCCCGGATCGGTGCCTCTGCCCCTTCGGCCTCCTTTGCTCGCGCGCCGGGGTGCGTTAGCCCCGCCGCGTCGGACACCCGC
>JBFMAV010000043.1:0-35879 GCA_040755535.1 Pseudomonadota bacterium
GCATAGGCGGCGGGGAGCGCAGTCATCGCTCCCACAACGTGAAGCTTCGCCGCAAGTTCCCTAAGGGGAGGCGAAAGGGCCGTCGGCAGAATGAGACGCGCGACCGATCATGGTGGAACTGGGGGGCGGCGGCTTTGTTGGTGGTGAGCGGGCCTTGGAAACGCCGCCGGCCGGGAAACCTTCCCGGTGCCGGCAGACGCCTCTCAACCGGCCCTTATCGATAAAGGAGCCAGCCCATGTGGCTTGAACCCAAGCAGATCGGCGAAGACGAAGGCCAGCGCCTCGGCATCATGCCGGGCTGGTGGGCGCTCGCCAGCGATGGCACGCCCGTCTCCGGCCCCTATCCGACGCAGGAAGCCGCCATGGTGAGCATCGGCAAGCGCGATTTCACCCAGCCCACCGGGCGCCCCGGCGAGGCCGGCCCGCCGCCGGAGGAATGAGATGGCGCGCGCGCTCGGGCTCGGTCCCATCGGCCCGGCGGCCGTCCATCTGTGCATCGACATGCAGCGCCTGTTCGCGCCGGGCGGCCCCTGGCCGGCGCAATGGGCGCCGCGCATTCTCCCGGCAGTCTGCGCCCTCACCCAGTTCCGGCCCGAGCGCACGGTGTTCACCCGTTTCCTGCCGCCGCCCGAGCCCCGCGCGATGCCGGGCATCTGGCAGGCCTTTTATGAGAAATGGCGGCACGTCACCCGCGAGCAAATCGATCCCGCGCTGCTCGATCTCGTGCCCGACCTTGCTGGTTTCGCCCCGCCCGCCCGGATCATGGACAAGTCGCGCTATTCCGCCTTCACCGCACCCGATCTTCTCCCCTTCCTCACCGCGCACAAGGTGGACACGCTGATCCTCTCGGGCGCGGAAACCGACATTTGCGTCGCCGCCACCCTGTTCGACGCGGTGGACCTCGGTTTTCGCACCATCGTCGCGCGCGAGGCAGTCTGTTCGTCGTCCGACACCGGCCATGATGCGGTCCTGACCATGCTGGAGCGGCGCCTCACCGTGCAGGTGGAAGTTGCGGGCGTGGAGGACATCCTTGCCAAATGGAGCCGGCGCGCGGTCGCCTGAGCGACGGGCGCACCGGCGTGGGCCGCCGGTCTGAATTGGGAACAGGCCGGGAGGGGCGCGGTTGAAGAGAGAGGCCCGAAACCGGAGTGCCCCACATGACCGCTCACCCGACGCCGCCCTTGCCCGCGCAACAGCAGCCCATGCCGGGGCTCACCGATGCCATGACCCCCCGCCCGGACCACGGCGAGACCTCTTATGTGGGGTCCGGCCGCCTGAAGGGCCTGAAGGCACTGGTCACCGGCGGCGACAGCGGCATCGGCCGCGCCGTCTGTATCGCCTTCGCCCGCGAGGGCGCGGACATCTGCATCTCTTATCTGGAAGAGGACGAGGACGCGCAGGAGACGCGGCGGCTCGTCGAGGAGGCGGGACGCAAGGCGATCCTCTCCGCCGGGGACATTTCCGATCCCGCTTTCTGCCGCCAGATGGTGGACGATGCAGCCGCCGAATTGGGCGGGCTCGACATTCTGGTCAACAACGCCGCCCATCAGGCGAGCTTCGCGGCCATCGAGGACATTTCGGACCACGAATGGACCCACACCTTCGCGGTGAATGTCCATCCCATCTTCTATCTCACCAAGGCCGCGCTGAAGCATATGGGCCAGGGCGGCAGCATCATCAACACAGCGTCCATCAATTCCGACATGCCCAATCCCTCGCTGCTCGCCTATGCGACCACCAAGGGCACGATTCACAATCTCACCGCCGGGCTCGCACAGATGCTGGCCGAGCGGGGCATAAGGGTGAATGCGGTGGCCCCGGGCCCCATCTGGACGCCGCTCATTCCCTCCACCATGCCGGAGGAGGCGGTGAAGACCTTTGGCCAGTCGGTGCCCATGGGGCGGCCCGGCCAGCCGGCGGAACTGGCCACCGCCTATGTGATGCTGGCCGATCCGCTCTCCAGCTACGTGTCCGGCGCCACCATTGCGGTGACGGGGGGCAAACCCTTCCTGTGAGGGTCAGGAGCGGGGGCGGCCCTTCCGGCCCCCGCCGCTCTCCCCGCCGAGGCTGCGCCGCAAGGCGTCCATGATGTTCACCACATTGCCGCTGGTCGGTTCCGGCGCCGCCGGCGCCTTGCGGCGGGGCCGCTTGCGGGTCTTGGACGCGATCAGGTCCAGCAGTCCGTCCTGGACCGGGTCCCCCACGAGATCCGGAGACCAGGGCTCGGTCTGCGCATCGATGAGTTTGCGCACCAGGGCAAGGGCGGCCTTGTCCGGCTGGGCCGGGGCCTTGGGCGCTCCCTCGAAACTGCGCACCTCGTCCGCATAGCGCAGGGTCCAGAGCACGAGCCCTTTCCCGCGCGGCTCCAGCATGACCGGATGCTCCCGGCGATAGAGGACGAGGCGGGAGAGGGCGGCGGTGCCGGTCTGCGCCATGGCGTCCCGCATGACCGCAAAGGCTTCGGCGCCCACCTCGTCGTCCGGCACCACATAATGGGGCTTGTCCAGATAGATCCAGCTCACGCTGTCTCGGGGCACGAAGCTTGAGATATCGATGGTGCGCACGGTGTCGAGGGCGATGGAGTCGAGATCCTCGTCCTCGATCAGCACATGGCTGTCCTCGCCTGAGGGATAGCCGCGCGCCTCGTCCTCCTCGCGCACCGGCTTGCCGGTCCCTTCGTCCACATAGCGTGAGACGATGCGATGGCCCGTGGTGCGGTTGAGGGTGTGGAAGCGCACCTTCTCCCGCTCCGTGGTGGCGGGCGTCATGGCGACGCGGCAGGTGACGAGGGAGAGCTTCAGCCAGCCCTTCCAGAAGGCACGCGCGGCCATCAGCGCCTCCGCGTCCGTGTCGCGCCGGACGACGGCAAGGGCACCGCGGCGGCGCGGAACTCCGCCCAGGGATCGGCGGAGAGATTGGCGAGCCGCGTCGGCGCGTTGAGGACCGTGAAATGGGCGGGCCCGATATCTGCGCCCAGTTCCTCCCACGCGAGCGGCATGGAGACCGGCGCCCCGGCGCGCGCGCGCGTGGAATAGGCGGCGACGGCGGTGGCGCCGCGCTGGTTGCGCAGATAGTCCACAAGGATGCGCCCGCGCCGCTTGGCCTTGGCGATGGTCGCGACATAGCGCTCCGGATCGTCGGCCGCCATCTCCTCCGCCATACCCTTGGTAAAGGCCTTGACCGCGCTCCAGTCCGCCTTGGGGGCGAGCGGCGCGCACACATGCAGGCCCTTCCCGCCCGAGGTCTTGACGAACGCAGAGAGCCCCTTGGCCTCAAGCCGCGCCTTCACCTCGTGGGCGGCCGCGATTACCGCGCTCCACTCGACACCCTCGCCGGGGTCGAGGTCCATGACGATAAGGTCCGGCCGCTCCCAGTGCGCCACGGTCGCGCCGAACGGGTGGATTTCCAGAACGGCGCCCTGAACGAGGCCGAGAAGACCGTCGAGCGAATCGATGGCCACAAAGGGCGGCTCCTTGGGGGCCTGCGGGTCCGGCACGGTGCGGATCGCCTTATGGGCGCCTTTCCAGGGATGCTTCTGGAAGAAATGCGGGCCGCCGATGCCGTCCGGGCAGCGCAGCAGGGCAAGCGGACGCCCGACCACATAGGGCGCGATCTCCCGCCAGATGTCGGCGTAATAATCCGCAAGTCCCTCCTTGGTGACCCCGGCATCGGGCCAATAGAGGCGGTCGGGATGGGTGAGCGTGACGTGCCGCCGGGGCGCGGGATCGGCAAGGGGCGCGGTGCGCGCCTCCCGCACCACCTCCTGTGGCGGCTTGTCATCGCGCAGGCCACGGAAGGACGCATGGCGCAAATGCCCGTCCCCGGTCCAGGCGCGAAACTCCACCTCGGCCACATGAAGGGGACGCATATAAACAAGACCCCGCGCGGCCTCCGGGGTCAATTTGCCGGCGAAGGGGCTCTTCTCCACCCGGTCCGGATCGAGCAGGGCGAACAAGTCCTCGGCCATGCGGTTGGAAAAGCCGGTGCCCACCCGCCCCACATGGATCAGCTTGTTCCCCTCATGCACGCCCAGCGCCAGCGAGCCAATGGCGCGCCGGGCGGTGGTGGAGGGCACATAGCCGGCGATGACGAATTCCTGCCGCTCCGAGCATTTGGACTTTATCCAATCCTTCGAGCGTCCGGAGCGATAGGGCGCATCCTTCAGCTTGGAGACAATGCCTTCCAGGCTCAGCCGGCAGGCATGGCGCAGCACCAGGGCGCCATCATCCTCGAAATGCGCGCTGAAGCGCAGCGGCCCGGCCTCGCTCCGTGCGCCGGCCAGCAGGCGCTCCAGCAGATCCTTTCGCGCGGAAAGGGGCAGGGCGGTGAGATCATGGCCATCGAGATGCAACAGGTCGAAGGCGTAAAAGACGAACCGGTCCGTGCGCCCCTCGCTCAAATCCGCCTGCAGCGCGGAGAAGTCGGAGGCCCCGCCTGCGCCTTCCACAACGATCTCGCCATCGATCACCGCTTCGCTCACGCCAAGTCCGGCCAGCGCCTCCCGCACCGTCTCGCCGAAGCGTTCGCTCCAGTCCAGCCCGGTGCGCGTGAGCAGGCGGCAGGCGTCTTTTTCAATGCGCGCCTCGATGCGGTAGCCGTCGAACTTGATCTCATGGAGATAGCGTCGCCCCTTCGGCGCATGGCGAGCCAATGTGGCCAGCGCGGGCGGGATGAAGTCCGGCAAAGGCGCGGGCCTGGCGTCCTTGGGAAGGACAAGGGGATGGGATGCCCGCGCGGCCTCCTGCGTCGCGCGCGCGCCGGTGGCCTTGGGTGCGGCGGTCGTCTTGGGTGCGGCGGTTGTCTTGGGCGCGCCGGTCGTCTTGGTCTTGGCGGGCGCGGCGGCGCGCCGCTTGCGCGCGGCGGGGGCGGGCGGATCGGCGGAGAGGTCGGCGATGGCGCGCCCGCTCACCACCGAGAGCGGCGACTCCTCGGTGATCTCGGCCGCCCCGTCCGGTCGGGCGGCCTCGTCCTCCGCCTTGATGAGCAGCCAATTCTCCTTCTTGTCGCCCGCCCGTGGCGCCATGCGCACCAGATGCCAGCGCCCGTTCAGCTTCTCGCCCTGAAGGGTGAATTCCAGATGCCCCTTCTTGTAGCCCTTGGCGGCATCGGCCGCTTCGGTCCAGGTGCCGCGATCCCAGACGATCACATGGCCCGCGCCATACTGGCCTTCGGGAATGGTCCCTTCGAAGCTGCCATAATCCAGCGGGTGGTCTTCCACATGGACCGCGAGGCGCTTCTCGCCGGGCACGAGGCTCGGCCCGCGTGTCACTGCCCAGCTTTTCAGCACGCCGTCCATTTCCAGCCGCAAGTCGTAATGCAGGCGGCGCGCCGCATGCTTCTGGATCACGAAGACGCCTGAGGCCTTTGGCTTTGCCGCGCGACGCGCGCGCCCCTTGGGTTCGGGGGTGGCGGTGAAATCGCGCTTGGCGCGGTAGGTGTCGAGGCCCGCCATGGATCATCCCGCCTTTCGTGCCGCGCTCTTGGAGCCGCGCGCGGCCGTTCGCGCCTTGGCTGCGGCGGGCGCGCGCTTGCGCTTGGGTTTCGCGCCGCCCGCACCCTCGCCACCCGCACTCGCGCGCAGGGCGTCCAGAAGACTCACCACCTTCTCCTCGCGGCGGGGCTTTGGCTTGGGCAGCGGCTTGCCCTCGATCTTGGCCCGCACCAGGGCGGCGAGCGCGGCTTCATAGCGGTCGTCCAGCGCCGCGGGATCGAAGCGGCCGGGCTTTGAGCGGATGATGTGGGTGGCGAGGTCCAGCATCTCGCCGGACAGGGACGCCTCGGGCACGTCCGCGAACGCCTCCTCGGCGGAGCGGACCTCATAATTGAAGTTCAGGGTCGAGGCGATGAGCGCGCCGCCCTCGGTGACCGGCCGCACCAGGAGCCGGCGCACGCGCCGGAACAGGACAGCTTCGCCCAAAGCCGCCACCTTGCGCTCGGCCATGCCCGCCGCCAGCAGGGCGAGGACCTCCGCGCTCGGCCCGTCCACCGGCGCGAGAAAATAAGGACGGTCCAGATAGGCGGTGTCGATGTCGCTGCAGGCGAGAAACCCGCCGATGGCGATGGTCTTGGTGCTCTCCGGCACGAGGTCCGCGATCTCTTCGGCGTCGAGGGTGACATAGTCCCCCTTGGCCACCTCATAGCCCTTCACCTGGTCATCGCTCTCCACCAGATCGCCGGTCTCCTCGTCCACATACTGGCGGCGCAACCGGTTGCCGGTCTTGCGATTGACCATGTGGAGGGAGATGCGCTCGGACGTGGAGGCGGCGGCATGGAGCGCGACGCCGCAGCTCAAGGCGCCGACGCTCAAAAAGCCCTTCCAGCTCGCCCGTGGCGCCATGGCAGATATCCGCTTTCCGCGCGCGGGCCGGCCCCGCCCGCATGATCCTGGATAACCTCCGGACCACCCCGCGCGTTCCCTCTCCCGCTCCCGTTTCAGCTGTCACCGTGCGGCGATCGCCAGGTCCGTGGATCCAGCCCGCCAGGGGGGATAGGCCGCAAACAGGGGCCAGCGCCGCCCATCGTCCGGGATTGTATCGCCAAGCAGATCAAATGAGCGGCGGTGGGCCCTTGCCCATGGACGCCGCCATCGAGGCGGCGGGCGTCGGCGTCGGCATCATACGCGTGTCGCTGGATCGCGTTCGCGACCGGTCGATCCGACCCATCAGCCGCCATCGCAAAACCGGGGGCGCCGCGCGGGTGACCGGGCCAAATCTTGATCTCTGAGGAAAAATGGCGCGCCCGAAAGGATTCGAACCTCTGACCCCCAGATTCGTAGTCTGGTGCTCTATCCAGCTGAGCTACGGGCGCCGGTGTCTCCGGCGGTCAAGCCGAACCGGAGAAGGCTCGCGCGCCGTGCGGCGGCGAGGCGGGTGAAATAGCCTGTCTTCCGATCCAAGGCAACCCCGCGCGCTGCAGAAAACCGCGGGCTGTGGACAGGCCCTCTGGCGGCCGTGAAACGGCGGTCGGGCCGCAGTCGAGCCAGCTCAGGCTCCCACGGCACGTCCGCCACCGCGCCGGTCACGCGCGAGCGGCGCGGGGCGGGCGGGCGTGGAGGTCTATGGGGCGGTCGGGAATGGTGATGAGGAAGGTTGCGCCGATGGTGCCGTCGACGAGGCGGATGTCGCCGCCATGGGCGCGCACCAGTTCGTCCGCGATGGGCAGGCCGAGGCCGGTGCCGCCGCGCCGCGCGGAGCCCCGGAAGGCGGAGAAGAGATGGTCGCGCTGGGCGGCGGGAATGCCCGGCCCGGTGTCGCTCACCTCGATCTCCACCACGCTGCCGCGCCGCCGCGCGATGACATGGACCTGATCGCGCTCCGGATCGTTGGGCGCGCGCGCCTCCAGCGCCTGCTTGGCGTTGCGGGTGAGGTTGAGCAGGACGCGGAACATCTGGTCCGGGTCCGCATCCATCTCCAGCGGTCGCTCCATCGACGCGACCCAGCGCACCGGCCCCTCCACGCTGAGCCCCAGCGTGTCGCGCACCTCGTCGATGAGCGCGCCCACGTCCACCGGCCGGCGCTCCGGCAGCGGCTCCTGGGCGCGGCCATAGGAAAGGGTCTGTTCGCAATAGGTGATGGCCCGGTCCAGCGCCGCCATGAGCTTGGGCACCACGCGCTGCACGGCAGGGTCCTGCACCTCCATCAGCCGGTCGGAAATAAGCTGGACCGAGGCGAGCAGGTTGCGCAGGTCGTGGTTGATCTTGGAAACCGCAAGGCCCAGCGCCGCCAGATGCGTCTTCTGCATCAGGGTCTGGGAGAGGCCGCGCTGAAGCTCGGCCAGGGCCTCCTCGGCGGTGCCCAGTTCGTCCGTGCGGCCGGAGGGCACGATAATGCGCGAGGCATCCTCGGGCGCCTCGCGGAACGCCGCCATCCAGCCGGTGAGGCGGCGCATGGGCCGCACGAACAGCGCATTGAGGCTGACATAGATGAGCAGGCCGGCGCCCAGCGAAATGAGCAGCGAGACCAGGAAGATGGTGATGGCGAACTTCACCATCGCCTTGTGGAGCGGGCGCTCGTCCAGGACGATTTCCAGGAAGTCGCCATCGCGCGGCGCCTCCGCCACCACGCGCAGCACCCGGTTGTGGCTGCTGAACAGCGTGTCGAAGGCGTCGATCACCGCGCGCCAGAACGGCACATCGCGCATGTCCACATGCTGGTCGATGGAGGGCGGCATGTCGGAGGAGGCCAGCAGGCGGCGCGTGTCCTCGCGCTTCACCACGACCACCTGCGCGCCCACGCTGTCCAGGATTTGCCGCCCCAATTCGGGAGAGACCGTGGCTTCCGGCGCGGCCTCCAGCACCAGAGCGGCAGTGCGCGCCGCCGCCACCCGGTCGGAGAGCCAGGACAGGCGAAAATTGGCCAGCGAGGGGACGAAGATTGCGATTTCCGCGATGGTCACGAACAGGACGGTGAGCACCAGCAGCTTGCCCGACAGCCCGAGCCCGGTCGGCCGGCGCGCGGGGGCGTCCGACACAAGAGCGGGAGTGGACAGGTCGTGCGTCGGCATGGGCACCACGAACGAGAGAACACGTCCTAGTTACGGACGCACACGAGCGAGTGATCAAAGATCACGAAAATGTGTCGTGGTGGGGGCAAAGGGCTTCGCGACGGGCTTTGCGGCAGGTGCCTATTCGTCCTCGCCGAACCGCCCGGCGACAAGATTGTCCAGGGCGTCCAGCACCTCCTGCGCCTGCGGGCCGGTGGCCGTGACGGTGACGCAGGTTCCCGGCGCGGCGGCCAGCATCATGAGGCCCATGATGGAATTGCCGTCCACGGCCTCGCCGTTCCGGCACACCTTCACGGCGCTGTCGAACTTCTCCACCGTCTGGACGAATTTCGCGGAGGCGCGGGCGTGGAGGCCGCGCTTGTTCACGATGGACAGGACGCGCACGAGCGCGCCCTCCGCCGCCGGAGCGCCGCAGGCGTCCGTGACGGGGTCATTTCCCGGCGAGAACGCGGCTTGCGACATTGATATATTTCCGCCCGGCTTCCTGGGCGATGTTCACCGCCTCCGCGAGGGGCATCTCGCCCCGCACCTTCGCGAGCTTCACCAGCATGGGCAGGTTGATGCCCGCCACCACTTCCACGTCGGGCGCGTTCATGACCGAAATGGCGAGATTGGAGGGGGTTCCGCCGAACATGTCGGTGAGGATGACCACGCCTTGTCCGGTCTGCACCCGGTTGACCGCGCCGATAATGTCGTTGCGGCGCTGTTCCATGTCGTCGTCCGGGCCGATGGTGACCGCGGCCACCTGCGCCTGAGGACCCATGACATGTTCCAGGGCGGAACAAAATTCGGTGGCCAAACGGCCGTGAGTCACAAGTACAAGACCGATCATGTTGCCTCCGCCTCCGCCTGAATGCGTGCAGGAGGCATCCGCCGTCGCGGGGCGGTCATATTCAGAGCGGCTCAAAAATTACGCAAGGGGTGCATCGCACAAAAGCACAGTCGAGATTAAAAAATTCGAGTCTTCAAAGCCGCCGCGATCACCAGAGCGGCATCAGCGCCCACTCCAAGTGCAATGCGGCAAAGGGAAATTCCCGCAACATGGGTGGTCTGGGCCGCCTCTTGCGGAAGGCGCTCGGCATCCGGCGCGGCGAGGTCAACCACCAGCGAAATGGGGCAGGACGGCAGGAAAGGCAGCCGCCGGATGCCGAGATGGCGCACCTCCAGAAGGCCGGCAAGCGCCGCTGCCGGAGCGGCGAGCACCCGGCCGTCCCGAACGGTGAGCACCACCCGATCGTCGGCGACCAATTCGGCTTCCGGCAGCACCCGGGGCGGATCGAGGATGAGGCGCGCGGCGAGGCTCGATTTGCCGCTGCCCGATGGCCCGCGGATCAGCACGCCCGCGCCCGCGATGGCGACGCAGGAGGCGTGGATGCTGGGCGCCGCGCCCATCAGGTGCTCGGCAGGCGCACGGTGAGGCGCGCGCCCAGCACCTTTTCCCCGCCCGCGTCGTCGGGTGCGGTGCGGTTCTCGGCCCAGATCTTGCCGCCGTGCGCCTCGACGATCTGGCGCGAGATGGAGAGGCCAAGGCCGGAATTCTGCCCGAACCCCTGGTGCGGCCGGTCGGTATAGAAGCGTTCGAAGATGCGGGTCAGCGCATCGGGGCGGATGCCGGGGCCTTCGTCCTCCACCTTGACCTCCACCGCCTGCTTGAACCGCTTGCAGGTCACCGTCACGGTGCTGCCGGGCTCGGAGAAGGAGCGGGCATTGGAGACGAGATTGTCCACCACTTGGCCGAGACGCGAGGCGTGGCCGGGAATGGTGTAGTCCGCCGGTGCGCCTTGGGCGCGCTCGAACACGAGGGAAACGGAAACGCCGTCGTCGCGCCGCACGTCCTGCGCCATGCCCACCACCATTTCCAGCAATTGCTTCATGTCCACATTGGCGGCCTCCTGGCGCTGCAATTCAGCGTCCAGGCGGCTGGCGTCGGAAATGTCGGAAATCAGGCGGTCGAGGCGCTTCACATCGTGCTGGATCACCTCCAGCAGGCGCGCCCGCGACGTGTCGGTCTTGGCGAGCGGCAGCGTTTCCACGGCCGAGCGCAGGGAGGTGAGGGGGTTCTTCAACTCATGGGCCACATCCGCCGCGAAACTCTCGATGGCCTCGATGCGGTTGTAGAGGGCGCTCGTCATGTCGCGCAGCGCGCCCGACAGATGGCCGATCTCGTCGGAGCGGGACGTGAAGTCGGGGATCTCCACCCGCGATTTTGTGCGCCGGCGCACCCGCTCGGCGGCGGCGGCGAGCTTGCGCACCGGGTCGGCGATGGTGCCCGCGAGCAGCACGGACACCAGCACCATGACGGCGGCGGCCACGAGGAACACCCGCACGATGACGAAGCGTTCCGCCTCCACGGCCTGATCGATCTCCCCGCCCTGGGTGGAGAGCAGCAGCACGCCCAGAATGGCGCGGAATCGCTGGATGGGAACGGCAACCGAGACGACGATGCGCCCGCGCTCGTCCACCCGTACCTCGCTCGCCTTCTGGCCGAGCGAGGCCGAAGCGACCTCGGGATAATCCTTGCCCGCCTGCGGCCCAAGCTCCTTGTAGAGTGGCAGCTCGCCCCGGCCGATCCAGCTTTGGGCCGCGCGCCAGGCCCGCGTCATCAGGCCCGGCGGCGTCTCCGAGGGCGGCGGCAGGTCGAAGCGCAGGATCTCGCCGCGCGAATAGAGCGAGCGGGAATCCAGCAGCATGATGCCGTCGCGGTCATAGATGCGCGCCCGCGTGCCGGTCGGCCCCACGAGGCGGCGCAGCACCGGCGCCACGCGCTCGGGATTGATGGGAAATTCCAGCGGCGAAAAGCCTTCGTCCGCCGGGCCGTAGCTGTCACCCGCCTGAAGCTCCAGCAGCCGCTCGGGATCGATGGTGATGGCGTTGGTTTCGACCTGGGCCGAGGCGGCGATGGCGGCGGCGATGATCTCGCCCTGAACCAGAAGGCTTTGCACGCGCGCATCGATGAGGCCGGCGCGGAACTCGGACAGATAGAGAATGCCCGAGACCAGGGCGCACAGGCCCGCCAGATTGAGCAGGACGATGCGCCGCGTGAGGCTGGAAAACCCCGTGAAGGCGACGGCGCGCGGCACACGGCGCAGTCCCGCGATGAGGCCGAGGCCGGCCTTGCGTTGCGGTTCGGGAAGATCGTCTGCGTCGCTGGCCATGGCTCGCGCGGGAAGCGGCGGCGCGTGACGCGCCGCCTTGGCGCATTTCCGAGCGACGGGGGAACCGGTTCGCGGGCCGGAAATGCTTCAGAACAAAGAGATCGAGCATTTCAGCGTTTGCCTGAAACGCTGAAATGCTCCCGGCGCCCTCGGGAGGGCGCCGCCCTCACGCCTCCTTGAAGCGGTAGCCGACCCCGTAGAGGGTCTCGATCATGTCGAAATTGTCGTCCGTGGACTTGAACTTCTTGCGCAGCCGCTTGATGTGGCTGTCGATGGTGCGGTCGTCCACATAGACCTGATCGTCATAGGCCGCATCCATCAGCGCGTTGCGGCTCTTGACGACGCCGGGGCGCTGGGCGAGCGCCTGGAGGATCAGGAATTCGGTGACGGTGAGGGTCACCGGTTCGTTCTTCCAGGTGCAGGTATGACGCTCGGGGTCCATGCGCAGCAGGCCGCGCTCCAGCACCTTGGCGCTGTCGGTCTCGCGCGGGGCGCTGCCGTCCTTGGCGCCGATGCGGCGCAGCACCGCCTTCACCCGCTCCACCAGCAGGCGCTGGGAGAAGGGCTTCTTGATGAAGTCGTCGGCGCCCATCTTGAGGCCGAACAATTCGTCGATCTCCTCGTCCTTGGAGGTGAGGAAGATCACCGGCATGTCGGTCTTCTGGCGCACCCGGCGCAGCAGCTCCATGCCGTCCATGCGGGGCATCTTGATATCGAAGATGGCGAGGTCGGGCGGGTTGGACTTGAACCCGTCCAGCGCCGACGCCCCGTCGGTATAGGTGTCGATCCGGTATCCTTCAGCCTCCAGGGCGATGGAGACGGAGGTGAGGATGTTGCGGTCGTCATCGACGAGGGCGATCGTGGGCATGACACCTCTTTTCAAGCGTCGGGCGGCGGCGCGGATCCTGGGAGCGCCTCCCAGGGGTGAAGCCGGTTCGCGTGGCCGAAATGTGACACCGCGCTTGTTCGAACGCTAAAACTAGCGCCAAAAGCGTTTATCAACAACGCGGGAGCTTCCACAACTGGCGACGCAAGCGGCGCCGTGCCCCGCTGGGTCCTTGGCCGGGCCGCCGGACGGGATGTGCGAGGCCGCCCGAACAGGAGCAGATGCCATGAGCGAACCGACCGCCACCTCCAGCGATCCGACCGTGGTGCGGCTGGTCCATGAGGCCCGGCATGGCGCCCTCGCCACGCTGGAGGCGGACGGAGCGCCCTATGCCTCGCTGGTGGCGCTGGCGCCGGATGTTGACGGAATACCGGTCTTGTTCCTGTCAAAACTGGCCCGTCATACGCGGAATATCACCCGCGTATCGAAGGCTAGCCTGCTTGTTACCGCCTCTTCCGCCGATCCCCTCGCCGCGCCGCGGGCGAGCCTGATCGGCCGGATGATCCCGACGGATCTTCCCTCCGCCCGCGCCCGTTTTCTCGCCTTTCACCCTGATTCCGCGCTTTACGCGGACTTTTCCGACTTTTCCTTCCACCGGCTCGAAGTGGAGGAGGTGCATCTGGTGGAAGGCTTCGGCCGCATCGCGACCCGCCCCGGCGCCGCCGCCCTCCCGCCCCCTTGTCCCGCCCTCGCGGCCGCCGAAACCGACATCGTCGCGCACATGAACGGCGAGCATCCGGACGCGGTGCAGCTGTATGCGCAAGGTCTTTTGCAGGAGAACGGCGGGGAGTGGCGGATGCTCGCTCTGGATTGCGCAGGTTGTGACCTCAGCGACGGGACGCGGATCCGTCGCCTCGACTTTCCCGCACCTGCGATGAGTGTTGCTGCAGTGCGAGAGGTCTTTGTGGCACTTGCGAACAGCGCGCGAAAATGAAGAAAAGTTTAGATCTAATCGTTTTTAAATCTGTCGCCGAGAGTTCACACGCCGCCCCCGCCCCAGTAAGTTCCCTCCTTTCCGCGAGAGCTCAGCGTCAGCGGGCAGAAGCGCAACATCATGTTGAAGCGAGAGGAGACGAGCCGTGCTCGAGACCGGACAACGCAACACCGCCTGCGGGGCCGACAGCTTCGGGCTGCGCCAGCTGGCCGGGGTCCATTGGAACCTGACCGAGCCGGCGCTGTATGAGCATGCCCTCGCCAATGGCGAGGCGCGCCTGACCAATGGCGGTGCGCTCGCGGCCGAGACCGGCGTGCATACCGGCCGCAGCCCCAAGGACAAGTTCGTCGTCAAGGACGCAGCGACGGAGGGCGAGGTCTGGTGGGACAATAACGGCGCCATCACCGAGGCGCAGTTCGACCTGCTGTACGAAGATTTCCTGAAAGCCGCCGAGGGAAAGACGCTCTACGCCCAGGACCTGTATGGCGGCGCCGACCGCGACTACCAGATCAAGGCGCGCGTCTACACGGAATATGCCTGGCACTCGCTGTTCATCCGCACCATGCTGCGCCGGCCCGATCGCTCGGAACTCGCCAGCTTCGTGCCCGAGATGACCATCATCGACCTGCCGAGCTTCAAGGCCGACCCGGCCCGCCACGGCGTACGCTCGGACACCGTGATCGCGGTGAATTTCAAGCGCGGCATCGTGCTGATCGGCTCGTCTTCCTATGCCGGCGAGATGAAGAAGTCGGTCTTCACCTTCCTGAATTATCTCTTGCCCGCCAAGGGCGTGCTCCCCATGCACGGCTCGGCCAACGTGGGCAAGGACGGGGACGTGGCGGTGTTCTTCGGCCTGTCCGGTACCGGCAAGACCACGCTCTCGGCGGACCCCAACCGCACGCTTCTGGGCGATGACGAACATGGCTGGGGCAAGGGCGGCGTCTTCAATTTCGAAGGCGGCTGCTATGCCAAGACCATCAATCTCTCCCAGGAAGCCGAGCCGGACATCTTCGCCGCGTCCAACCGCTTCGGCACGATTCTGGAAAACGTCGTCCTCGATCCGGTGACCCACAAGCCGGACTTCGACGACGGCCGCCTGACCCAGAACACCCGCTCCTGCTATCCGCTGGACTTCATCTCCAATGCCAGCCCGACCGGAAAAGCGGGCCAGCCCAAGAACATCATCATGCTCGTGGCGGATGCGTTCGGCGTCATGCCGCCCATCGCCAAGCTGACGCCCGACCAGGCCATGTATCACTTCCTCTCCGGCTACACCGCCAAGGTGGCGGGCACCGAGAAGGGCGTGAAGGACCCGGAGGCCACCTTCTCCACCTGCTTCGGCGCCCCCTTCCTGCCGCGCCATCCCAGCGTCTACGGCAACATGCTGCGCAAGCTGATCGCCGAGCACAATGTGGATTGCTGGCTGGTCAATACCGGCTGGACGGGCGGCAAGTTCGGCGTCGGCCGGCGCATGCCCATCAAGGTCACGCGCACGCTGCTGACGGCGGCGCTCAACGGCTCGCTGAAGGACGTGTCCTTCCGCACCGACCCCTATTTCGGGTTCGCCGTGCCGACCTCGCTCCCAGGCGTCGAGCCGCACATCCTGTACCCGTCCAAGACCTGGGCGGACAAGGCGGATTTCGACGTGACCGCGCGCCGGCTCGTCGCCATGTTCCAGGAGAATTTCGCGCGCTTCGAGACGCATGTGGACGCCTCGGTCCGGGACGCCCAGCCGCAAGTGCGCATCGCGGCCGAGTGAGCTGGCGCCTTTCCGGGGATATCTGCGACGGCCCGCCTTGTGCGGGCCGTCTGCATTTTATCGCAAGCGCGGGAACAAGCGTGGCCTTTGCAGGTTCCTGCTGCCATGAGCAGCGTGAGCCAAGCCGTTCCGACATCTCCGCCCGCCCCCTCGAACACGCGCTCCATCCGGGCGCTCGCGGGGCTCAATTTCTGCCTTGCGGATGTGCGCGACGGCCTGGGGCCGTTCCTCGGCATCTTCCTTCTGGGGCAGGGCTGGGCACCCGACCAGATCGGCTTCGTGATGACGGCGGGCGGGCTTGCCGGCATGCTGGCGTCAACGCCGCTCGGCGTTTTCGCTGACGCGACCCGTGCGAAACGGGCGCTGATCGCCGCCTGCGCCATCGCCGTGATCGTTGCCTCCCTGGCCTTGCTGGCGCTGCCGACCTTAACGGTCACGACCTTGTCCCAGGTGGTCACGGGGATTGCCGGCGCCGCCATCGGGCCGGCCCTCGCGGCGCTGACCCTCGGTCTCGTGGGGCAGGATGGTCTGCCGGCGCAGCTCGGGCGGAACGAGGCCTTCAACCATGCCGGCAACTTCGCGGCGGCGCTGCTGGCGGGCTGGCTCGGCTACAGCTTCGGCATCGCGGCCGTGTTCTGGCTGATGGCCGCCCTGGCCGCCGCCTCGCTGGTCGCGCTGGCCTTCATCCGGCCTGGAGACATCGACCATGATGTGGCGCGCGGCATGGAGCGGGGCGATGCGGCCGAGGGGCATGCGCCGCCGGGCCTTTCGGTGCTCCTGCGCTCGGCGCCTTTGCTGGTGATGGGCGTGACGCTGCTCCTGTTTCATCTCGGCAATGCGGCCATGCTGCCGCTGCTCGGCCAGGCGATCGCCGCGGCCGGAACGGTGGATCCGAGCGCCTATACGGCGGCCACCGTCATGGTCGCGCAATTGACCATGGTCCCCATGGCGCTGCTTGCGGGGCGCCTTGCGGGTCGACACGGCTATTTCATCGTCTTCCTGGCCGCGCTCGCCGCGCTGCCGATCCGCGGGCTCATCGCCGGCCTGTGGCCCTCGCCCTATGCGCTCCTTCCGGTGCAGATCCTCGACGGCGTCGGCGCCGGCCTGCTGGGCGTCGCGACGCCCGGCCTTGCGGCCCGCATCCTGCGGGGCAGCGGCCATGTGAATGCGGGTCTTGGTGCTGTGATGATGCTTCAGGGCGTCGGCGCCGCCCTCAGCCCAACCCTCGCGGGGCTTGTCGCCGTGCGGTATGGCTACCCCTCTGCTTTCCTCGTTCTGGCGGGCGTCGCGGTGGTGGCGCTTGCGGTCTGGCTCTACGGGGCGCGCCACATGAATGGTGCAGCGCGTCAAGGCTGAGGTCTTGCGCTCCATTGTGGGGCGAGGCTGGAACTGCTAAAAAGCATGTCATGAGCCCCCGTTTTGACCATGGTGACTGTGCCTGCCTGGCCGCATTCTGCGCCGCCGGCACGCATGCGCGCACCACCATGGAATTCGCAGCGGTGCCGGACCATGTGCGCTTGCCGGGGCGTTTCTTCGGTCGGTTTACGACCGCGGCCCTGGCCGCGCTTCGCTGACCCTCGCCCTTTTTTCGTTTCTGCCCGTCATCGGCCACACCCGACGTCGCTCTGCGCGCGTCGGCGATCCTCAGGACATATCATCATGACCCAATCGGCGAGCGCTCCGCGCACCCTGTACGACAAGATTTTCGACGACCACGTCGTGGAGCGTCAGGAGGACGGCACCTGCCTGCTCTATATCGACCGCCACCTCGTGCATGAAGTGACGAGCCCGCAGGCCTTCGAAGGCCTGCGCATGACCGGCCGCAAGGTCCGCGCGCCGGAAAAGACGCTGGCGGTGGTCGATCACAATGTGCCCACCACGGACCGCTCCCTGCCGAACCCCGACCCGGAAAGCGCCGCGCAGATCGCCGCGCTCGCCGAGAATGTGAAGGAATTCGGCATCGAATATTATGACGGCTTCGACCGTCGCCAGGGCATCGTCCATGTGGTTGGCCCGGAGCAGGGCTTCACCTTGCCCGGCACCACCATCGTCTGCGGCGACAGCCACACGTCAACCCATGGCGCTTTCGGCGCGCTCGCCCATGGCATCGGTACGTCGGAGGTCGAGCATGTGCTCGCCACCCAGACGCTGATCCAGAAGAAGGCGAAGAACATGCGCGTGACGGTGGACGGGCAATTGCCCGACGGCGTCGGCGCGAAGGACGTGGTGCTCGCCATCATCGGCACCATCGGCACCGCCGGCGGCACCGGCTATGTGATCGAATATGCCGGCGAGGCGATCCGCGCGCTCTCCATGGAAGGCCGCATGACGGTCTGCAACATGTCCATCGAGGGCGGTGCCCGCGCGGGCATGGTGGCGCCGGATGAGAAGGCGTTCGCCTATATCAAGGATCGTCCCAAGAGCCCGCGCGGGGCGGACTGGGATGCGGCCATGCGCTATTGGGAAATGCTCCACAGCGATGCCGGGGCGCATTTCGACAGCGAAATCCGCCTCGACGGCGCCAATCTTCCGCCCATCGTCTCCTGGGGCACCAGCCCTGAGGATGTGATCTCGGTGGAAGGGCTCGTGCCCGATCCCGACCTTATCGACGACGAGGTGAAGCGCGGCGCCAAGCGGCGTGCGCTCGCTTATATGGGCCTGACCGCCGGGACCAAGATCACCGACATCAAGCTCGATCGCGTCTTCATCGGCTCCTGCACCAATGGCCGCATCGAGGATCTGCGCCAGGCGGCGCAGGTCATCGGGGGGCGGAAGGTCAATGCCAACGTGAATGCGATGGTCGTGCCCGGTTCCGGCCTGGTAAAGGCGCAGGCCGAGGCCGAGGGCCTGGACCGCATCTTCAAGGAAGCGGGCTTCGACTGGCGCGAGCCCGGCTGCTCCATGTGCCTCGCCATGAACCCCGACCGGCTCTCGCCGGAGGAGCGCTGCGCGTCCACCTCGAACCGTAATTTCGAAGGACGTCAGGGCTTCAAGGGGCGCACCCATCTGGTGTCCCCCGCCATGGCGGCCGCCGCCGCCATCGCCGGCCACTTCGTGGACGTGCGCCACTGGCCGCGGTCGGCCTGATGCTTCAGGGCGGCGCGCGGCGCCGCCCAAACTCACACCGGGGCGGCGATCTGCACCGGGGCGAGCGGGGCCCGGGCGACCTGGTCGGTCTCCTGGGGCGCGAAATAGGCGGCAACGCCGAGAATGGTCACGATACCCACCGTGACCGACAGCTTGCGCAGCATGTTCAGCCTCCGTGTCGTTCTGCCGTGTCAACCGTTGCTTAGGGTTAAAAGTTCCTTACGGGGCGCCGGGTCTTATCCCGCACTGCGGGATCGGCCCGTGCCCCTTTACGAGGAGTGCGGAATGTCCACCCACCTGGACTGGAGCGTGATCGCCGCCCCGTCGCTGGACGACATGGAGGCGCTCGCGGACCGCGCCTTTGCCGGCCTGCCGGAGAGCTTCCGCCGGCTGGTGGCGGGTGTCGTCATCCGGGTGGAGGACTTTCCCACCGACGAGGTTCTGGAGGAGATGGAGGCGGAGACGCCGTTCGATCTGCTCGGCCTGTTCCAGGGCGTGGGCCTCGCGCAGGATTCGGCGATCGGCGAGACCGGGCGGCTGCCCAACATGATCTTCCTCTACCGCCGGCCCATTCTCGACTATTGGGCCGAGCACGAGGAAAGCCTGGGCGCGGTGGTCACCCACGTCCTGGTGCATGAGATCGGTCACCATTTCGGCCTGTCCGACGAGGACATGGAGCGGATCGAAGACGCCGCCGAAATTTAAGGTCAACGACAGCAGGCGCGCGGCCGGGCCGCCGCCAAGAGGATGGCAGTGATGGACAAGTTCACGGTTCTGGAAGGCGTCGCGGCGCCCATGAAATTGGTCAATGTCGATACCGACATGATCATCCCCAAGCAGTATCTGAAGACGATCCAGCGCACGGGACTGGGCAAGGGCCTGTTCTCGGAAATGCGCTACAAGGAGGACGGGACGGAAAATCCCGACTTCATCCTCAATCAGCCCGCCTATCGCCAAGCCAAGATCCTGGTGGCTGGGGACAATTTCGGCTGCGGTTCCTCGCGCGAGCATGCGCCCTGGGCGCTGCTGGATTTCGGCATCCGCTGCGTGATCTCCACGGGCTTTGCGGACATTTTCTATAACAACTGCTTCAAGAACGGCATCCTGCCCATCGTCGTCACCCAGGAAGAGCTGGACAAGCTGTTCGACGATGCCGATCGCGGCGCGAACGCGACGCTCACCGTCGATCTCGGCGCGCAGCAGATCCGCGGCCCGGACGGCGGCGCGATTTCGTTCGAGATCGATCCGTTCCGCAAACGCTGCCTCATGGAAGGCCTGGACGATATTGGCCTCACCCTTGAGAAGGAGGGCAGCATCACCACCTTCGAGGCGGGCATGAAGACGGAGCGCCCCTGGCTCTGAGGGTCGGCTGAAGCGCCAAGTGCCGCATCGGCGGCGCTTTTTTCAGTGCGCTTCATGTCTTGGTCCCATTTCTCCTGCATAGAATGCCGTGCCGCTCACGCTCGCGGGGTGTCAGCTTGCCGTTAGGGTAGGCTGGCGCTCGGCGCGGCGACGCGCGCCGCCATTCCGGAGCCAAGCCACGCAGGAGGATTTTCGTGCCCCACGAGACGCCGCTTATTTCCACGATCGTCGGGGCATTGGTTCTCGCTTTCATTTTCGGTGCCGCCGCGCAGCGCATGCGCATCTCGCCCTTGGTGGGCTATCTGCTCGCGGGCGTCGCCGTCGGCCCGTTCACGCCGGGCTTCGTGGCGGACCAGGATCTCGCGCTGCAATTGGCGGAGATCGGTGTCATCCTGCTGATGTTCGGCGTGGGCCTGCATTTTTCGCTGTCGGACCTGCTCTCGGTGCGCGCCATCGCCATTCCCGGCGCCATCGCGCAGATCGGCGTTGCCACCCTGTTGGGGATGGGGCTGGCCTGGACCATGGGCTGGCCCATCGGCGGGGGCATCGTCTTCGGCCTCGCCTTGTCGGTCGCCTCAACCGTGGTGCTGCTGCGCGCCTTGCAGGAGCGCCGGCTGGTGGAGAGCGAGCAAGGGCGCATCGCGGTTGGCTGGCTGATCGTCGAGGACCTCGCCATGGTCCTCGCGCTTGTGCTGCTGCCCGCCGTTTCCGAGGCACTGGGCGGCCAGGCTTCAGGCGCGGGCGCGGCCTACCACTTTTTTGGCGAGGCGGACATCTGGACCACGCTCGCCATCACGCTCGGCAAGGTGGCCGCCTTCGTCGTGCTGATGCTGGTGGTCGGGCGCAAGGTCATTCCCTGGGCCATGCACTGGGTGGCGCATACCGGGTCGCGGGAGCTGTTCCGCCTCGCGGTTCTCGCCATCGCACTGGGAGTGGCCTTCGGCTCGGCGGTCCTCTTTGGCGTCTCGTTCGCGCTGGGCGCCTTCTTCGCCGGCATGGTGCTCAGCGAGAGCCCGCTGTCCCACCGCGCCGCGGAGGAGACGCTGCCGCTGCGCGACGCGTTCGCGGTGATCTTCTTCGTGTCGGTCGGCATGCTGGTGGATCCGCGCATCGTCATCGAGCATCCCCTGCCGCTCCTCGCTGCGGTCGCCATCGTGCTGGTGGGCAAGTCGGTGGCGGCCTATGGGCTGGTGCGGATGTTCGGCTATGAGCGCTCCACCGCCCTCACCATCTCGGCCAGCCTTGCGCAGATCGGAGAATTCTCCTTCATCCTGGCCGCGCTCGGCATGGATCTCGGCCTGCTGCCCAAGGAGGGGAGGGATCTCATCCTCGCGGCGGCGATCATCTCCATCCTGCTCAATCCCTTCTTCTTCATCCTTCTCGACCGCTACACTTCGCGGCACCCCAAGGCCGCGCCCGCTCCCGGCGCCCCGGCCGAGGCGGCGGCGCCGGCAGCCACCTCTCCCCGCCAACTGCCCATGACCGACAAGACCGGGCATACGGTGCTGGTCGGCTATGGCCGCGTCGGCAGGCTGGTGTGCGAAGGGCTGACCAATGCCGGCGTGCCGCTCCTCGTGATCGAGGACGGGCAGGATGCGGTCGAAACGCTGCGCGCTGCCGGCGTCGAAGTGATCGATGCCAATGCCGCCCTGCAGGACGCGCTGCTGGCGGCCAAGGTGCAATATGCCCGCCGGCTCATTCTCGCCATTCCCGATGGCTTTGAGGCGGGCAGCGTGCTCAAGAAGGCGCGGGCGCTCAATCCGGACCTGGAGATCATCGCCCGCGCTCATTCGGACGCCGAGGTGGACCATCTCCGCAGCAGCGGGGCAGGCTTCATCATCATGGGCGAGCGGGAGGTGGCGCGCGGCATGCTGGCCCATGTGCTGACCGACGCGCCGGAGCCCTCCAACGACCCGACGCCGAACGGCTTCGATGCCAGCCTGTTCGATTCCACGCCCGATGCCATCCAGGCGGCGGTCGCTGCCGCCAATGCGCCGCAGGAGACCTCCGTCGGCTTGGCAAGCAAAGACGTTGCGGAGCCCTCGGCGCCCCCGGAGACGGTCGTCGCGGATGTGGAGCCGGTCGCCGCCGCCCAGGGCGCCGTATCGGCGTCCTCCATGCCGACCGCAAAGGTGCGTGCGGACCAGAGCGAAACCACCTGAACCGCGTTCACAGGGCAGGAGAGGGCGGGTTTGACATTGACGGCGGGCCCGTCCGCCCCTATAAACCCGTCCCGAACTTGGGCGGCTCCGGCTCCTGAGACCGGTTCCTTTTTCGAGGCGATCTTGAGAGGAATAGCGTTCGCGGCCCGGCCGCGCACCGAGGTCTTACGGGCGCTGATGCAGCCGCATAACTATCCGGAGATTTGACCGTGAAGCGCACTTATCAACCGAGCAAGCTCGTGCGCAAGCGTCGGCACGGCTTCCGTGCGCGCATGGCGACCAGGAACGGCCGCAAGGTCATCGCCGCCCGCCGGGCGCATGGCCGCAAGCGCCTGTCCGCGTGAGGCATGACGGCTGCGGAGCCGCTCATGATGGATCGCCTCCGCAAGCGTCGTGATTTTTTGGCGGCAGCCAAGGCTCAGAAGGCCGGCGTCGCCTCCCTGCTTCTGCAGGGGCGGAACCGGGGCGACACGCCGCAGGTGCGCGTCGGCTTCACGGTGACCAAGAAAGTGGGGAATGCCGTGGTGCGCAACCGCATCCGGCGTCGCCTGCGTGAGGCGGCGAGAGCGGCCATGCCCTCCGCCTGCCGGCCCGGCCATGATTACGTGCTGATTGCGCGGCTCCAGGCTCTGCACGCCCCATTCCCTGATCTGGTGCGCGACCTTCAGCGCGCCTTGACCCGGCTGCATGCGCCCGCCGGAAAAACACCCGCCGATAAAATTGCCCGCGCCGACGGAGCCCGCTCGGAATGACCGAAAACAAGAATATGTTCATCGCCATCGGCCTGTCGCTGGCGATCATGATCGGCTGGCAGTTCTTCTTCGGCATTCCCCTTGCCGAGAAGCAGCGCCAGCAGGCCGAGCAGCAGCGTCTCGTCCAGCAGGCCGAACAGGCCGCCCAGCAGCCCCAGGCGACCCCCGAGGGGCAGCCGAGCGGGGCGGCGGTGCCGGGCGCGCCCGGCCAGGTCCAGGCCAGTGGCCGGGCCATGACCCGCACCCAAGCGATCGCCGCGACCCCGCGCGTCGCCATCGATACGCCGCGCCTCAAGGGATCGATCTCGCTGCGCGGCGGACGCGTGGACGACCTTTCTCTGCTCGATTACCACGAGACCGTGGACCCCAAGAGCCCGAACATCGTGCTGCTGGAGCCCGCCGGCGCCCCGAACCCCTTCTATGCGGAGTTCGGCTGGACCATCGCGCCCGGCGCCACCGTGAAGGTTCCCGGTGCGGATACGCTCTGGACGCAGGCCTCGGGGCCGCTGACGGCGTCGAGCCCGCTGGTGCTCACCTATGACAATGGCGAAGGGCTGCTCTTCAAGCGTACCTATTCGGTTGACGATCAGTACATGTTCACGGTGAAGGACGAGGTGGAGAACCGCTCCGGCGCCCCCGTGACGCTCTATCCCTACGCTTTGGTCACCCGCCACGGCCTGCCCCAGACCCAGGGCTTCTACATCCTGCACGAGGGCATGATCGGCGTCCTCGGCGATGCGGGCCTTCAGGAAGTGACCTATTCCAAGCTGGAGGATGCGCAGCCGCACCTGTACAAGGCGACGGGCGGCTGGCTCGGCATCACGGACAAATATTGGGCGGCGACGGTCATTCCCGATCAGTCCTCGCAGATCGACGCGCGCTTCTCCTCCACCACCGTCAATAATGTCCGCAACTTCCAGGCGGACTATCTGGGCGCGGGCAAGACCGTGCAGCCCGGTGCGACCACGTCCGCCGAGGGGCGCCTGTTCGCGGGCGCCAAGGTGGTGGCCATGGTGGACGGCTATCAGAAGCAATACAACATCGACCGGTTCGATCTGCTCATCGACTGGGGCTGGTTCTATTTCATCACCAAGCCGCTGTTCCTCGTGATCGACTGGATCTATCACCTTGTCGGAAACTTCGGCGTCGCCATCCTGATCGTGACGGTGCTGCTGAAGGGCATCTTCTTCCCGCTGGCCAACAAGTCCTACGCCTCCATGGCGAAGATGAAGGCGCTGCAGCCGGAGATGATGGCGATCCGCGAGCGCTACAAGGACGACCGCACCAAGCAGCAGCAAGCCACCATGGAGCTGTACAAGAAGGAAAAGGTGAACCCGGTGGCGGGCTGCCTTCCCATCCTGGTGCAGATCCCGGTGTTCTTCGCCCTCTATAAGGTGCTGTTCGTGACCATCGAGATGCGGCATGCGCCGTTCTTCGGGTGGATTCACGACCTCTCCGCGCCTGACCCGACCACCATCTTCAACCTGTTCGGGCTCATCCCCTGGAACCCCGGCTCGGTGCCCGTCATCGGCGCGTATCTGATGCTCGGCGCCTGGCCGCTCATCATGGGCGTGACCATGTGGGTGCAGATGAAGCTGAACCCCGCGCCGCCGGATCCCACGCAACAGGTGATCTTCAACTGGATGCCCGTGATCTTCACCTTCATGCTCGCGCATTTCGCGGCCGGGCTGGTGATCTACTGGGCCTGGAACAACACATTGTCCGTGCTCCAGCAGGCGGCCATCATGCGCCGGCACGGCGTGAAGATCGAATTGTGGGACAATATCCGCGGCAGCTTCAGCAAGAAGGCGAAGGCGGGCAAATAGCCCGGTCCCTGACCGCGTCACAAACAAAAAAGGCCTCCGCGCATCCGCGCGGAGGCCTTTTTCTTTGGTCGGGGACGTCGGCCTTCTCGCGTCACTGGCCGAGCAGCGCCCGCGCCATGGCGGCATAGAGCGGGATGCCCACCACCAGGTTGAAGGGGAAGGTCAGCGCCAGGGCGGCGCCCAACGCGTAGGCCGTATTGGCTTCGGGCAAGGCGATGCGGATGGCGGCGGGGGCGGCGATGTAGGACGCGCTCGCGGCCAGCGTCCCGAGGATGATGGCGCCACCCTCGGAGAGCCCCGCCGCGATGCCCAGGGCGACGCCAATAAAGCCATGGATCGGCGGCGCGCCCAGCGCGAAGGCCAGCAGGCGCGGGCCGGCCTTGAAGGCCTCGTCCGCCTTCTGCGCGGCGACGATGCCGAGTTCCAGGAGGAACAGGCAGAGGAAGCCGAGGAACAGGTCCCCGAAGAAGGGGCGCACCGGCGCGAGGCCGGCCTTGCCCGCGACCGCCCCGATGAGCAGCCCGCCCACCAGCAGGAGGATACTCTTGCCGCCCAGCACTTCGCGCACCGCATGACCGAGCGGTTCCTTGGCGCCGGCCAGCCGCGCCAGAATCAAGGCGACGATGATGGCTGGCGCCTCCATGAGCGCCAGCAGTGTCGTCATGAACCCCTCATGGGCGATGCCACGGGCATCGAGCCAGGCCACCACGGCAATGAAGGTGACCGCCGACACCGAGCCATAATGGGCGGCGAGGGAGGCGGCATCCGCCGTTTCGAACCCTGCGAACCGGCGCAGCCCGAAGAAGGTCCAGATCGGAATGACGATCCCCAGCGCCAGCGCCGCGAGGGCCGGAAGCGCGAAGGCTGAAAGGTGCGTCTCCGAAAGTTCGGCGCCGCCTTTCAGGCCGATGGCGAGCAGGAGATAGATGGAGACCGCTTCAAAGACCGGAGCCGGCAATCGCAGATTGCTGCGCAACGCCACGGAAAGAGCGCCGAGGCCGAAACACAGGACTGGGGGCGAGAGCAGGCCGGCAAGAAACATCTTCAACACTCCTCAAGGAAACGGCCGCCCGAGGGCGGCCGCTGGGGTCAGTGGGGTCCGGGTGCCACCCGGTGGGTTTTCCAGAGCGAATACGCGATCCCCGCGCCGATCATGGCGAGCGTTACGGCGAGCGAGATGGCGGGGTCGACCTTTCCGTACATGTGGTTCCAGAAGATCTTGCCGCCGATGAAGACCAGCACGCCGGCAAGGGCATATTTGAGATAGGCGAACCGGTGGACCATGGCCGCGAGGGCGAAGTAGAGCGCCCGCAGGCCGAGGATCGCCATGATGTTGGCGGTGAAGACGATGTAGGTGTCGGTGGTGATGGCGAAGATGGCCGGCACCGAGTCCACGGCGAAGATCAGGTCCGCGACATTGATCACCAGCAGCGCGAGAAAGAGCGGGGTGGCCCAGACCACAGCCTTGCCCGTCGTCGGGTGGGGCTGGCGCACGAAGAATTTCTCGCCATGCAGGGTCTTGGTCACCCGCATCCAGCGGGAAAGCAGCCGGATCAGCTTATTCTCGGACATGTCGGCGCTCTCTTCCTTGGAGAAGAGCATCTTCACGCCGGTGAGCACGAGGAAGCCGCCGAACACCAGAAGGATCCAGTCATATTCCTGCACCAGCGCCGCGCCGACGCCGATCATGATGCCCCGCAACACCAGCACCGCGATGATGCCCCAGACGAGGGCGCGATACTGAAAGGCCGGCGGGATCGCGAAATAGGTGAAGATCAGCGAGATGACGAAGACATTGTCGATCGAGAGCGCCTTCTCGATTGCATAGCCGGTGAAATATTGCATGCCGGCCGTGGCGCCCATGGACGACCAGATATAGCCGCCGAAGGCAACGGCGACGGCGATATAGAAGAGCGAGAGCTTGAGGCTTTCGGCGATGCCGATCTCATTGCCCTCCTTGTGGAGAATGCCGAGGTCGAAGGCCAAGAGGCCCAGCACCAAAGCGATGAAGGCCAGCCACAGCCAGGCCGGCTTGCCGATCATGTCGGCGCTCAGGAGCGCGAGTAAGGTGTCCATGGTCTCGTCCCGTCAGGACATGCGCGTGGCCGGCCGCCGGCAGGGCGCCGGGGCCGCGCGCATGATGGTGAGAAGAGAGGACCGACATGGCGGCGCGGCAGCGACCGTCAGAGGGGCCCGGGCCTCGGTGGGGGGATGGGGCTTTAGCGCGCCGGATTCAGCATGAGCGGCGCAGCGCGCCGGCGGCGCACGATGGTGACGGCCCGCTGGCCCTCGCGGTGCAGAATCTCGATCTGCTCGCGCATGCGCAGCTTGATCTTCTTGAGGGCCAGAACCCGCATCCGGTCGGGCGCGGGGCGCTTCTCCTCCGCGACGATCTCGTCCTCGATGATCCGGTGGCGGGTGGTGAGAGCTTTCAGCAACTGGTCCAAATCAACCTCCTCTCGATGAGCAGAGAGTGACGGGCCCGATCCGATAGTTCAAATGCATTGTCTCAATTTCAGTGATAGGCCATAACTATCGCATGGCCTATCGCCCCAGCCATCGACAGCTCGAATATGTGGTCGCCCTGGCCGAGACCGGCCATTTCGGCGTGGCGGCGCGGCGCTGCCATGTCTCGCAACCGACCCTGTCGGTTCAGGTCGCCCAATTGGAGCAGCAACTCGGCACGCCGCTGTTCGACCGCACGCCTGGCCGCATCGTGCCGACCGCGGTGGGGGCCCAGGTGGTGGCGACCGCCCGCTCCGTCCTCCTCTCCTTGGACGACATTGTCGCGGCGGCCGCGGTGGGCTCGCGCAATCTCGGCGGGCTCATCCGCCTCGGGGTCGCGCCCACCTTCGGTCCGTATTTCTTTCCCGCGCTCCTGCCCGCGCTTCACGCCCGCTACCCCGATCTCAAGCTCTATATCCGCGAAGAGCGTCCGGCGGTGATCGAACGCGCGGTCATGGAAGGTGCCCTCGATTGCGCGCTCGGCCCGGCGCCGGCCTCGGGCCACGCGCTTACCTTTCGGCGCCTGTGCTGGGAGCGCATCTTCCTCGGCGTGCCGAAGGAGCATCGCCTGGCCGAGACGGGCGCCAGCGTGCCGGCGTCGGCCCTGCGCGGCGAGCGGCTGCTCACGCTCGGCAAGGGGCATCAGTTGTTCGAGAGCGCCCGCGATCTTGCCGCCGCCTCGGGGGCGGACATGCGCGAGGATTATGAAGGCACGAGCCTCGATGCCCTGTGGCAGATGGTGCTGATGGGAATGGGGGTCTCCCTCTTCCCGGAACTCTATGCCCTGTCCGAATTGCGCGAGGGGGACAGCATGGTCCTGTTGCGCCTGGAAGGATGGGCGGCGCGGCGCGCCATGGGCTATTTCTGGCGCGCGAGCAACGGGCGCGCCGCCCAGTTCGAGCAATTGGCATGCGAGAGCGAGGAAACCTGCGCGGCCCTCGGCCTCTCGGCGACGGAGCCGACCTGAAGGCGCCGCTGACTCACCTTGCGCAGCGTTCGTGCCCGTTGGATAAGCGGCGCATGAGCACCATCGAACCCGCAGACCCGTTCCTGGAAGCCGGCCGCCTCCTCTTCGCGGCGGAGTGGAACTTCATCACGGCGGCGCCCACCATCGAGACCCTGCCGCCCATGGCGGGCCTGGAGATTGCGCTGGCGGGGCGTTCCAACGTTGGAAAGTCCAGCCTCGTCAATGCGCTGACGGGGCGCAAGGCGCTGGCGCGCACGTCCGTCACGCCGGGACGGACGCAGGAACTCATCTTCTTCCGCATGGGTCCGGAGCTGACGCTCGTGGACATGCCGGGCTATGGATTCGCCAAGGCGCCAAAAGAGAAGGTGGAGGCCTGGACCGAGACCATCCGCGCCTATCTGCGCGGCCGGGTCAATCTCGCGCGCGTGTTCGTGCTGATCGACAGCCGCCACGGCATTAAGCTGGTGGACGAAGAGATCCTCGATCTGCTCGACAAGGCGGCGGTCTCCTATGCCATCGTCCTCACCAAGGCGGACCAGGTGAAGCCCACGGCTCTGGTGGAGCGCATCGCCGAGACGCGTCAGCGCATTCACAAGCGCCCCGCCGCCTTTCCGGATATCTTCCCGACATCCAGTGAGACCGGCGCGGGCCTGCCTGAACTGCGCTCCGCGATTGCCCGGCTCCTGGCGGAGCGCCAGGGCGCCTGACCGCCCGGCCGCTCACTGCCCCGCTGGCGCCTGCCGCCGGTTGGCACACCGCTCCCCCGGCGTCCCGCTCGCAGGTATGGGTCGACTGGTTTCTATTTCTTGTGGTGAATCTCCTCCAGCAAGGCTTCGGTGGCGGCGATGGCGCCTTCCAACTCAGAAATCTTGCGGATGGTGCCGTCCGATGGAAGGGTTTGCCCGGCGGCGGCATTGAGAAGAAGGTCGCGCTGAGCCGCCTTCAAACGGTGGAGCAAGGCAGACAATCCAGCTTCGCTGGTGGGCGCCATCCTGAAAAATCCTCTCGATAAGAATATGCATGAGACCCGGTCGCGGACCCTGACCCGCTGCCTGCTTCCCACCGATCATCCCGTGAACCGGCCACGTGAGCGGTGCGGTGGATTTACATCAATTGTCACGAAGATGCACGATCCGCAGCCGGTCGGGGATCCGGCGATCAGAGACGGAGCGGGCTAGATCTTGATCCGATCACGTTAAATCAACCTGATCGGTGAATCAGTCCCCAAATTCTCAATGGAGACCGGTTTGCCGATGTGATTGCGATGCAATCAGGTCGGACCGCGCTCCAGGCGCGAACCGGGTGGGGCACACTTCGCCCGGTCATGGTCTTGGTAGGATGATGTTCGAGCGCAGGCTGTGAAATCCGCGTCTGTTCGCAGCGAGCCAAAGGCGCCGGCGACATCGCCAAATGGAAACGGGCGCAGCAATGCCGCGCCCGTTCCGAAGCTTTTTGGTTTCCCGAAAGATCAGTCGGCAACCTCGATGCCGCGGGCCTCAGGACCCTTCGGACCCTGGCCGACCTGCACAACGACGCGCTGGCCTTCCGCGAGGTCCGACAGGCCGGAGCGAGAGACCACGGTGACGTGAACGAACACGTCCTTCCCGCCGCCTTCCACCGCGATGAAGCCGAAGCCCTTCTCGGGGTTGTACCACTTCACGGTGCCGACCCGCTCTTCGGTCGGGCCGGAGGGCGCGCGGGGCGCGCCGCCGCCAAAGCCGCCGGGCGCGCGCGGGGCGCCGCCAAAGGAGGCGCCGCCGGTGCGCTCGCGGCGCGGAGGCGCAGCCTCAGCCGTGGAGGTATCGACTTCGAGCACTTCCGTGACCTGCCGACCCTTCTGGCCCTGACCCACGCGAACGGAGAGCTTGGAGCCGGGGGGAACGCTTTCCTGGCCGGCGGCCTCAAGGGCGCGGGCATGCAGGAACACGTCGCCGGAGCCGTCGGACAGCTCGACGAAGCCGAAACCCTTCTCGGGGTTGAACCACTTCACCGTCGCGTCGATGGGCGGGCCCGAGGGAGCGGGCGAGCCGAAGCTGCTGCTGGGCGAGGAAAAGGCGCGGTCTCCTCCAAAACCACGGTCGCGCGGGGGCGGCGCGAAGTCGTCATCAAAACCGCGACGGCGCGGCTCTCGGAAGTCTCGGTTACGGCTCATGTGTAATTCCGTTGAGGTCAGGTCGCCAATATTGGCTTGGGCTATCCACCATTGCTGAACTTGTCGGCGCTTATTGCTCACGTCTTCGGACGACCCAATGAAGTCCTGACGACACGTTCAAGTCAGCTACCCGCTTCTCGCCTCGCAGCCTAATGGACACTCCCGGCACCCTCGCGCGCGACGAAAACAAAATGCGCTAGAGGCCGGCACTTTCCAGACTAACACACATCCATGACGTTTTGGTACATGAATGTTTACTGCCGTTTTCCGAATGGGGCGGCGTATGATGCTGACAGACCCTGACGCCTGCGTCGATCGCGACGGCGGCGGGGGATTGGAAGTATTCTAGGACCATTCGATGCCCTCTATGGCTGGCTCTCCCTCGAGCCGGCACGTTTCCGCCCGCCGCGACGGACTGGTGCCCAAGCTCTTTACCGTTCTTGCCCGCGGCTATGGCCTTTCCGATCTGCGCAGCGATGCCCTCGCCGGCCTGACCGTGGCGATTGTCGCGCTGCCGCTGGCCATGGCCCTCGCCATTGCCTCGGGCGCCGCGCCGGAGACCGGCCTCGTCACCGTTGTCGTGGCGGGCCTTCTGATCTCAGCCCTTGGCGGCAGCCGGACCCAGATCGGCGGCCCCACAGGCGCCTTCGTGGTGGTGGTGGCCAATGTCATTCACATCCACGGCTTCGACGGGCTGGTGCTCGCCACCCTCATGGCGGGGGTCATTCTCGTGGTGGCGGCGATCACGCGTGTCGGCAGCTTCATGCGCTATATCCCCGAGCCGGTGGTGACGGGTTTCACCGCCGGCATAGCTGTGATCATTTTTTCCAGCCAGGTGAAGGATTTCCTGGGCCTCACCATCGACAATCTCCCCGCGGCCGTGGTGCCGCAGTGGGAGGCCTTGATCACCCATCTCTCCTCCCTGTCGATGGCGACGACCGTCTTGTCCCTGGGTGCGCTGGGGCTGATCCTGGTCTTGCGGCGATTTGCGCCCAAGGTGCCCGGCTTCCTGCTCGCGGTGGTGCTGGGCGCGGTGGTGGTATCGCTGTTTCAACTTCCCGTCGCCACCATCGGCTCGCGCTTCGGCGCCCTTCACGCCAGCATTCCGGCCCCGCATCTGCCCGCCATTTCCGTGGGACGTCTGGTGGAGCTGCTCCCGAGCGCGCTGACCATCGCCTTCCTCGCCGGCATCGAGAGCCTGCTCTCCGCCGTGGTGGCCGACGGCATGTCGGGGGGGCGCCATCGGCCGAACGCGGAACTTCTCGCGCAAGGCGTCGCCAATGCCGCCTCCGCCCTGGTGGGCGGCTTGCCCGCCACGGGGGCCATTGCGCGCACCGCCACCAATATCCGCGCCGGCGCCCGTTCACCCATGGCCGGCATCCTGCACGCGCTGTTCGTGCTGGCCGTCATGCTGCTGCTGGCGCCGCTCGCGGTCTACATTCCGCTTGCCAGCCTTGCCGCGATCCTCATGGTGGTGGCCTGGAACATGAGCGAGGTGGGCAAGATGCGCCATCTCATGCGCGCGCCCCTGGGCGATCGTGTGCTCCTGATCCTGACCTTCGTCCTCACGGTGACCGTGGACCTGACCGTTGCGATCGCGGCCGGCGTCGTGCTGGCTGCGGTGCTGTTCATGCACCGCATGGCGGAGAGCGCCAGCGTCGCCCCGGCAGCGGACGATGACGACGAGGATGCCCGCGCGCACCTGCCTGCGGGCGTGGAAGTGTTCGAGGTCCGCGGGCCGCTTTTCTTCGGCGCTGCCGCGCGCCTGTCCGAGGTGCTGGACCAGATCGGCCAGCAGCCCCGGGTGTTCATCCTGCGCATGGAAGATGTGCCGATGGTGGATGCCACCGGCGTTGCCGCGCTTGAGGATTTCCTGCGCCGCTGCCGGGCGGGCGGAACCAAGGTGATCCTTGCGGGCCTCAAGCCGGCCGCCGCGCAGATTCTTCAGCGCATGGGTCTTGCAAATGCGCCCGGGGAGCTTGCCCTGGCGCCGGATTATCAGGCGGCCCTCAGCCTCGCGGCCCGCCGGGTGTCCGCAGGATGACGCATGAGACCGGCCACGCACATGCCGGGGCGGCGGGGCCGGTCGGTCCCGCTCTGCCGCGCCATGTCGCGCCCCAGATGCTGGAGGTTCTCCATCGCCGCCGCTCGCTCCCCCTGCGTGCGCTCGTGGAGCCGGGGCCGGACGCGGAGGACTTGCGCACGATCCTGAGTCTTGCGGCGCGCGTGCCGGATCATGGACGCCTCGTGCCGTGGAGGTTCATCGTCCTGAAGGGCGAGGCCCGGTCCATCGCGGGGGAGCGGCTCGATACGCTCTATGCGCAGCAGAATCCGGAACTGCCTGCCGCCAAGGCCACCATGTGGCGCGAGTATCTGCTCCGCGCCCCTGTCACGGTGGTGCTCGTGAGCCGCTCCGATCCTAAGGCCAAGATTCCCCGCTTCAACCAGGATCTCTCTGCCGGGGCGGCCGGAATGGCGCTGGTCACCGCGGCGGCGGCGCTGGGATTTGCCACCCAATGGCTGCTGAAATGGCCGGGCCGCGATCCCCAGGCGGCGGCTCTGCTGGGCGTTCTGCCCGAGGAGCGCGTGGCCGGCTTCATCCATATCGGCAGCCCGGCGGAGGTTCCCCCCGACCGGTCACGCCCCTCGCTGGATGACGTGGTTACCTGGTGGAACGGCGCATAAGTCGCGCGGGGCCCGCCTCCAGAGCGGCCCCAGGCATCCGTGCGGCGGAGATTTTCAGCCTATGCCGCAAACGCGGCTTCTGCCTTGGCGGCGGAGCGGCCATAGCGATAGGTCGCATAGAGCGCGGGCAGGGAAAACAGGCCCATCAGGGCATATTCGCCAATGTCGCCCAGATTGAAGAGACCGGCGATCGCCCATCCGGCCGCCACGCCCGTCGCCACGGCCTGGATGCCGACGAAAACCGTCGCCGCGACCACGGTGAGACGATGAGACGAACCTGCCATTTCATTCTCCTGTCGGGCGCCGGGAGGCGCCGCGTGCCGGCTTGCGCTTTGTGCCATCATCGGGAACAAACCGCAAAATGAAGCCGGTTCATTTTGCCGGGACACTGCGATGTGTCGCCGGCCCGGTCAAGAGCGCCTCGGAGAGCCCCATGCACGAAAGCGTCAGGTGCGGACGCGCGGTGATCGCCGCGCCCCATGGTCTTGCGGTCGAAGCGGGGCGGCAGGTTTTCAGCGCGGGCGGGAATGCCATCGAGGCGGCGATCGCCGCCGCCGCCACTATTGCGGTGGTCTATCCGCACATGAACCATCTCGGCGGCGACGGCTTCTGGCTGATCCGCGAACCCTCCGGCCGCGTGCATTATATCGAGGCCTGCGGCTTTGCCGGGGCCAAGGCCGTGCCCTCGCTCTATCGCGACATCGGGTATGATGCGATCCCTTTCCGAGGTCCGTTGGCGGCATTGACCGTGCCCGGTGCAGTGGGGGGATGGCAACTGGCGCTGGAGGCGGCGGCCGGCTGCGGCGGGCGGCTTCCCTTGCGCGATCTCTTGGAGAGCGCCATCGCCCATGCACGGGCGGGCGTTTCCGTTACCCGCTCCCAGGTGGAGCTCACCGCCCTGAAGCGGGCGGAACTGGAAGACGCGCCTGGCTTCGCCGCCATGTTCCTGCCGGACGGCAAGGTGCCCGAAATAGGGCAGGTGATCGCCAATCCCCGACTCGCGGACACGCTGGAGCATCTCGCCCGCACCGGTCTCGACGATTTCTATCGCGGCGATGTGGCGCGCGAGATCTCGGGAGACCTGGAAAAGATCGGCAGCCCGGTGACACGCGCCGATCTCGAACGCTATCGGGCGGTCACCCGCGCGCCGCTCAGCGTCAAGAGCGCCCATGGGACGCTTTATAATGCGCCTCCGCCGACCCAGGGCCTCGCCTCCCTGCTCATCCTCGCGCTGTTCGAGCGCCTGAACGTGACGCGCGCCGAGGACTTCCCCTATGTCCATGGACTGGTCGAAGCCACCAAACGCGCCTTCCTGGTGCGCGATAAAGTGGTGTGCGACTTCGATCATCTGCGCCACGACCTCTCCGAACTGCTGAGCCCGAAGGCACTGGATCAGGATGCGGCGCGCATCGACATGCGGCGCGCTTTGCCCTGGCCGCAGCCTGCGGCGCCGGGTGACACCATCTGGCTTGGCGCGACCGACGCGTCTGGCCTATCGGTGTCCTACATCCAGTCCATCTTCTTCGAGTTCGGGTCCGGCTGCCTGCTGCCGTCCACCGGCATATTGATGCAGAACCGGGGCGCCAGCTTCTCGCTCGATCCCAAGGCGGTGAACCCGCTCGCGCCGGGGCGGCGGCCCTTCCACACGCTCAATCCCGCGCTGGCCGAACTGAAGGACGGCCGCGTGATTGCCTATGGCACCATGGGCGGGGAGGGGCAGCCCCAGACGCAGGCGGCGGTATTCACACGGCACGTCTTTTACGGTCAGCCGCTGGGCGAAGCCATCGCCGCGCCGCGCTGGCTGCTCGGCCGCACCTGGGGCTCCCTGCAGACCAATCTGCGCCTGGAAAACCGCTTTGATGATGGTCTCGTTACCGCACTCGCCAAGGCGGGGCACGATGTGGAAGTGCTGCCGGAGGCCTTCTCGGACACGATGGGGCATGCGGGCGCCGTGGTTTTGCATCCCAAAGGCGGGGTCGAGGGCGCGCATGATCCACGTGCCGACGGAGGCGCTGCGGGGATCTGAGAGACGTCCGCCCTTCGTCGCCCTTTCCCTCGCGTCACTTGCGCGGCACCATGGACTTTCGGAGAGTGGGGCAAGCGCCAGAGCCGAGATATAAGCGGCGCAGGAGGATCCTAAATGAAACGCATACTCTCACTGGCCCTGGTGGGCCTGGCGATGATGACGGGTTTTGCCCGCGCCCAATCGGCGGACAATTATCCCGACCGCGCCATCCGCCTCGTGGTGCCGTTCGCGGCGGGCGGATCCACGGACATTGTCGCGCGCATCATCGCCGCGAAGATGAGCGAAATCCTCAAGCAGCCCGTGGTGGTCGAGAACCGGGCCGGCGCGGGCGGCAATGCCGGCGCGGCGGCGGTCGCGAAGGCCCCGCCGGATGGCTATACGGTGCTCATGGGCACGGTGGCGACCCATGCCATCAACCCGGCCCTCTACACCAAGATGCCCTATGACCCGGTGAAGGACTTCGCTCCGGTTTCGCTGCTGGTGAACGTGCCCAACGTGGTCGTGGTCCACCCTTCGCTCAACGTGAAGACCACGGCGGAGCTGATCGCGCTGCTGAAGGCGAACCCGGACAAGTATGAATATGCCTCGTCCGGCATCGGTACGCCTCTGCATCTCTCCGGCGCGCTATTCGAAAGCATGGCGGGCGTGAAGATGGTGCATGTGCCCTACAAGGGCGCCGGCCCCGCGCTGGTCGACGTCATGTCGGGCCAGGTGAAGATCATGTTCGACAACCTGCCCTCGTCCATCGGCCATATCCGCAAGGGCACAGTGATTGGTCTCGCGGTCACCACCAAGGAGCGTTCGCCGGCGGCGCCCGACATGCCGACCGTGAACGAATCCGGTCTGCCAGGCTACGAGACCTATTCCTGGAACGCCATCTTCGCGCCGGCGGGCACGCCGACCGCCATCATCGACAAGCTCGCCAAGGCCTGCATGGAGGCGATGGCCGACCCGCAGGTGAAGGAAAAGCTCGCGGATCTCTCCGCGGTCGCGGTGGGCTCGACCCCGGCGCAACTGGGCGACCATGTGAAGGCCGAGATCGCCAAGTGGGGACCGGTGGTGAAGGCGTCCGGCGCGTCCATTAACGAATGATATCCGCCGGCCGCCCCGCGCAGCGCG
>JBFMAV010000044.1:0-35859 GCA_040755535.1 Pseudomonadota bacterium
GGGGGCCCGTGTGGGGGGGGGGGGGGGGCCGAGGACCCACGCCCTGGCAATCCACACCCGATGGGTATGATAGGTCGATTTCGAGGGGGTGAGGGTGGGGTGCCGGCTCTCCGCTCCAGCACCCCCGATGCCAGACGCGCCTGTCGGAGAGCGCGCTCGGGGTATTCGGGATCGCGACTGGCCGCCACAGGACGGCCTCCATTTGCGCAATGAAAAACCCGGCCGCAACGAAGCGGGCCGGGTTTCTTTTCATCTGTGCTGAAGGTGCACCAAAAAACTGCCGCAGGTCAAGCGGCAATTGGGTTCTTATTTTCACTGGCCTGCGCAACACATCCTGAAATGGAGAGGGAAGGCAAGATTCGCGCTTGCGTGCCCTCGCCTTCCCATGGCCGCACGGGCCGCGCTGGCGGCAACGGGACATGGGCCGCCAGCTTCCCATCGAGGATTACCGTAAGCACCCGGAGAGCGGACACCCACAGCTCGTATTCTCCCCGTTCGGTCACAACCATCATGGGATCGGGATGGAGTTCGAACTTGCGATATGCGCCGGGAAAGGGCCGTTGGCGCGCGACATTGAAGCCGTCGATCTCAATCGATTGCTCGACCGGGCCGAATGCGCCCTGGGTGATCTGGACAACGCGGCGGAACCACTTCGGCTTGCCGCCGGCGCAGATCATGCGGCGGGTCGGCATCTCCGCCTCCCATGATGGAGCCGCGCCCAAGACGGCCTGCCGGATCACCAAACGGCTGAGAGACTGGCGGATGGAGCGCTTGCCCGTGCCGGCCATGGGCGCGAGGCGATCCAGCCCCCGGCGCACAGCATCAATCCCCTCCGCGCCAAGGTCTCCCATATCGGCCAAAGGGTTCCAACCCTCTGGCATCTCCATGTCCAACCCGGTCAAGTCCTCCACCGCCTCCGCCACGCAGATCGCATCCGGGTGCGGCTCGTCGGGGCCATCTTCAAGCAACGGCAACACGCCGTAGCGATTGGCGATGTCCGGCTCCTGTACCAAGGTGTTGAGCTCTTGCAGCTTCGCCAGTACGGCAGCGCCCGACACCATACCGCCCGGCCCCAGCCGCTTCGGCCGCGCGGCCACCTTGGGCAGTTCGTCGCGATAGGCCCAACGCACCAGATGCTCGATATCGATCCGCTTCATGTCGAACCCCTATTTTCCGCCGTTTGGGAGGCTAGGGAGGCTATCGCGGCTAGGGCATTCTCCAGCCCAGCCCGTCAGCCCCGCTCAAACCCTTGAAAATGAAAACCCTTCAAACCCATTTGGGAGCCTAGGGAGGCTAGGGAGGCAGTTTCACGCCCATACATAGAAACGGTTTGTAGAAATCCTTTCCGGCGTCGCTGATCATTTTCGAAACACGCGCATGCGCGGACACGAAAACTGCCTCCCTAGCCTCCCTAGCCTCCCAGCAGGGGCCGCAAACCCTTGCGCCCCCTACACCCCCGAAAGCCATTGCTCCGAGACGCCAGCCGCGCCAGCCTCCCTAGCCTCCCAAATCCTCGCGCACGCGCGGACTCACTCCCCACCCGCGCCGTACCCATAAGGGGTGCGTGAGGGGTCATAGTCCGGCCGGATGCGGATGCCCGAGTAAAGCGAGACGGATGACTTTGCCTTTTCAAACCCGAAACTGTCCGCAGCCTTCGGCATTCGTCGATTGAACGTGTTCTTGCCCAGAGGTGTAAGCGCGCTCTTGTTGCAATACGTGACAAACGCGCTGTAGAGCGCCCCGGCCTCTACCGTGTCGACGGGACTTCGCGTCACCTCCAGAGCGGCGCGCACGAAGGCGCCCACCACGTCGCTTTCATCCCTGTATTCCTGCGTGGCCGCGAGGATCTTCTCTGGCGCCTGGAGCGCGCCACGGGCGAGGAAGTCCAAGGCGCCCTCGATCATCCAGTTGAGAATGCCCGGCGCCTCGCTCCAGAGCTTGTTCGGGAGGTCCTTGTCCCGCTCCTCCTTGGGTATCTGCACCTCGAACGGCACGAGCGTGACGCGGCGCCAGATGCCGTCGTCATTGCCGTAGATGCGCGGTTTTCGGTTGCAGGAAATCGCCAGCTTGAAGCGCGGATAGACCTCAACGAACTCGTGGTTCAGCCGCCGCACATTGATCGGCTCGCCGGACGTGAGATCCTTGATCAGGCTTTCATCCAGCGGCAACCCCTCCTTCGGTTCGGCCGAGCGCACGAACCGCGCGGCCGGCAACCGGATCAGGTCGGGAGTCGCCTCCGACCCCTTGCGGTTGGTGTCGTTGACGAGGCTCATCACCGGCACGGAGGTCGCATAATCCCCCATCACGCGCGCGACGATGTCCACCAGCGTCGATTTTCCGTTCGAGCCTTCGCCATGGAAAATGCAGAACATTTGCTCGCTGGTGAGCGCCGTGAGGCAATAGCCGAAGAAGCGTTGAAGAAATGCCCGCACCTCGGCGTCGGGGATGATGCGCGCAAGGAAGGCCTGGAACGTCGGCGCCGTCGCCTCGGGGCAGTGGAAGACGGGCGCCATCTTGGTCAGGTGATCGCCCCGTGCATGGGGGCGAATGCTGAAGCGCGCGACGGTGCGCAGACGCACCACATCCGGGTCCGGGCATTCCGGGTCCGCCTCAGCAAAGCGGTGGAAGCGGATCGTTCCGTTCAGCACATTGAGGGCGAGCGGGTCCGCATCCAGTTGAGAAAGGGCCCGCGCGACGAAGGGCCGAGCCTCTCCCAACATGCCGTCCAATTTTCCGGCATTGCCGCTGGTTGTGGCGAACCTCCGACGCGCCCCTTGGCGAGCCTGGAGCGCCTTCAGGGCAAAGGCCCCGCGCGAAACCACCTCCTTAAGCTTTGTTGCCTCGTCGCGGAGCATGCGCGTGCGGCGTTTCTTCTCGGTGGCGCTGATGTCCTCGTCATCGAGGGCGATAATGTCGTGGCCGATCTCGGTAATCCGCGCCCGCGCGTCCTCCGCTGCTGCCATGAATTCCCGCTCGCGCGGGGTCGGCTGCATGGCATAGGCCTCCAGCAGGATGGCCTCGGCCGTGCGATGGGCGAAGGCGCGCACCGCGTCCTCGTCATTCTCCGCGCGGTGCCACCTGGCACCGTCCCAGCAATGCCAGCCGAGATTGGGCACGAACAGGATGTCGGCGCCCCAACGCATGCGCAGGCGGCGGGAATTGCCGATGTCGTTCAGCGGCTCCAAGGCGCAAGCCGCAAGGATCGGGTCCGAAGGGTCGAAGCCGGATGGCGGCGGGCCCTCCTCGAAAGGAGGCCCACCCCCATCGTCCTCACCGTAGTGTGGCGCATCGAATGGCTCGCTCCCCAAATGCGCGTCGCCATCCCCGGGGGAAGCCGGGGGCGATGCCTCAGCCGCGTCCATGATGGCGCCGATTAAATCAATGCCGGGGGGCAGCGCGCGCGCCGGATCTCCCGTCATTCCGCAGCCTCCAGGAAGGAGGCCTGCGCGGCCTCGCGGCGGCGGGGGGCTTGCACCTCGCGGGGGCGGTAATTGGCGGCAACGAGGGCGGCGGCCTCGGGCGGGCACACGGAATTGCCGCACATATGGCCCTGCCGCTCCAGGCTGAACGGCACGAGGGAGCCGTCCGCGTCGATCCCGTAGTCGATGATGTAGTCGCGCGGGAAACCCTGTGCATTGTAGCGTTCGCGCGGGGTCAGCATGCGCATGCAGATGTCGACGATCACATAGGTCACGCCGCCGATGTCCACGGTGACGAACTCGCCACCATCCCAGCAGCCGTGCGCCCGCAGGAACTCCGCCACCTCGCGCGCCCGCGCCTCATGTTCCGGGCCGAACGGCGGGATGGCGGCCTCGGCCGTCACGAGGCCGAAGCGCGCTTTGGCCGTGTCCGTGCGCATGGGCTCGGCCGCGTCCGCGCTGGTGCCGCCCCCGCTGTAATAGGCGGTGAGCAGGGGCAGGGAGACGAGCGCGTCATGGGTGCCGCCGGCGGATTGTGTCCGCAGCGGCTCTCCCGCGCCGGAATCGCGCCGGTCGCTGCCGCGCAGGGTGAGCATGTGGACCGTGACGAGGCTTTGCTGAGAGCCCGTCACAGTGAGCGTGGAGAGCGGCTTGTCGGCCGGCTGGCCGGGGTTCACCCCGCCGATGCGCCGGGCATCGTTGTTGTGCTGTGCGAGGAAGGCGGCGCACAGCGTTTCGGCGGCGCCGTCCGCAACGAGCGTGCGCATGGGCGCCGTCGCTTCAGATGTCGGCGCAGACGAGTTGCGCATCGTCATCATGCTTACGGCAACGAGGTTCCCCTCGTTGCCGTCGGGCACAGGCGTGGGGCCTGGCTGATCGACGGAACGGCTCCGAGGCACTTGGCCGGGCGCTTCGCCATAACGGGGCACGAGGTAGGGCGCCACGAGGCACAGGTCCGCCTTGGCCGTCTGTGTCAGGACGGGCGCATCGCCCGGGCGCGGCTCCGACTGCCCCGCCCGTCCGCCGCAGCCGACGAGGATGGGCGAGATGAGCGCCAGGCTTCCGGCGGTGTGGATGGTGCGGACGGGCTCCTGTGCGGAATGCACGCCGTTCCGCATGGGGTCGCCCGAGTTCTGATCGACCCGCACCACATAGGGCGCCACCACCACGTTGCAGTCTTTCGGCGAGGCCGTGAGCGTGTGCAGTGGATCCGTCGCCGCACGGACCGCCCCGCCTTGCTGGGCGTAGGCGACGAAGGGCGTCACGAGCGCATCGTCGCGCTTGCCCGTCATGGCCGTGAGCGGCAGGTCCGTGGCGCGGTCCCGCGCCTCGCCCGGCCGTGCCGTGTGGTTCACCTTCACCAGGAAGGCCTTCCCTGCCTTCGCCGCCTCGATCACATGGCGCGCCGTGCCCTTCGCGATCCGCGCGCCTGTCTTGGGCGCCAGCGGTCGCTTGGCGTTGATTCCCAACTTGCGCTTGATCTCCTCCCGCGTGTCGAAAATCGAAGGGATCGGCAGCGAGAAATCAATGCTGTCCGCCGCGGTCACCCACGGCAGCAGCTCGCCCGCATTGATGCGTGCCAGATCCTCGGCATCGTTCGGGTTTCCATGGGTCGGCTCGGGCCACACGATGGGCTCATCATCCCGCCGCATGATCATGTAGAGGCGGCGACGGATGGTGCCCGCGCCCGCCTTCCAGGCGCGCCGGATGCGCCACTCGATCTTGCCGTAGCCGAGCGATGCCCAGGCCGCGACGAAGGCCTTGAAGGTCTCGCCCTTGCGGACAGGGCAGCGCTTTCCGTCCGCCTTCAGCGGCCCCCAATCCACATATTCCTCGACATTTTCCAGACCGACGACGCGGGGCCTCTGCCATGGGGGCAAGGCCTTGACCCAACCGACGATGGCCCAGCCGATGCCCCGTGTCGTGCGGCCCGCCTCGCGCCTGGGCGCCGCGCCCTTCGCCTTGGAATGGTCCGTGCAGTCCGGAGACATCCAGAGCATGCCGATGGGCAGGCCCGCGCACATGCTCACGCTGTCCACCGTCGCCACGTCCTGGAGCATGTGGCGCGTGGCCGGGTGGTTCGCCCGGTGCATGGCGAGGGCGAACCGGTCATGGTTCAGTGCGATATCGGGATCGCGCCCCAGCGCCATGCGGATGCCGGTGGAAGCACCCCCGCCGCCGGCGAAGGCGTCGATGACGAGTTCTTTCATTCCGCTGCCTCGCCTGAAAAGAGTGGGCCATGGTCGGCCGGGGCGCCCATTGCGCGCGGCGCGCTGAGGCCCATCCATTCCCGCTCGATCCGGCGACGGGCGATGTCCGCGTAGTCCGGATTGAGCTCGATCAGAGCGGCCCGCCGCCCATGGCGCAGAGCGACGAGCGCCGTCGTGCCCGCGCCGCCAAACGGGTCCAGCACGAGGCCGCCAGGCGGGCACCCGGCGAGAATGCAGCGCTCTGCCAGTTCCGGCGGGAAGGTCGCGAAATGCGCTTCGGAGAAAGGCTTGGTGGCGACAGGCCAGACCGTCAGCGGCGCCGGCTCATAGTTGCGCAGGTTACGCCCCTCACCGCGTGGCACACCATCAAGGCCGGTGTGATTTATGTGGCCCGCATGTCGCGGACAGGCGACATCCGCCCCGCGGATATTCTGAACCTGGGCCATAAGTGGGCCGCCAACGGCCTTCATGGCGCCGTTCGTCTTCCGGCCTCCATTGGCGCGGTGCGAGCCTTCTTGCTGCTCCACGTCCTGCGACCAGCGGGAAACGCTCGCCAGTGCCGCCCCCTGCCGCACGGCTTTAGCGTCGTACCAGTAGCGCTCCGATTTGGTGAGCAGGAACACCTTCTCGTGCGCCGTCGCAGGCCGGTCTCGGATGCTCTCAGGCATAGGGTTCGGTTTCGCCCAGATGATTTCTGAGCGCACCCACCACCCATCCTCTTGCAGGGCGATGGCGAGGCGGTTGGGGACCATGCACAAGTCCTTCAGCTTCAGCACGCCGCCGCGCCTATCGTGGTGCTGCCCTTCGACACCATTGGCACGCATCTGAATGGGGCCAATGGTCGAGAACGGCTTATCCCGAAAGGTGCGATCATCCCCGCCCGCCGCCTTGGTGGCGGCAGCGGAACGGCCGTTCGGCGTGGTGGCGTAGCAATCGCCGTAATTGACCCACAGCGTGCCGGCCGGCTTCAGCACCCGTCGCACCAACCGGAACACTTCGAGCATCACCTCGATATGCTCGCCCAAGGTGGGCTCCAGGCCGATCTGCCCCGCCACCCCGTAGTCGCGCAGGCCCCAATAAGGCGGGCTGGTGACGACGCAATCCACGCTATCCGGCTCCATAGCGGCAAGCGCGGCGCGCACGTCCCCCAGCCAGAACACCACCCGCCCGTCGAGAAAGGTCTCCGGGCTCATGCCGCAACCTCGAAATGTGTACCGATACACATTTTCCAGTTGACGCGCCGCAAATATGTGTGTATCAATACACACATAAAGAGCGGAGCAGATCGATGGGTCGCAAGGGAAAAGCCAACCAGCCGCGCATCATCCGGCAGATGCTGGAGGCGGCGGGTTGGGAAGTGGTCCGCAAGGGCCCCGGCGACCACCTCCAGTTCAAACGTCCCGACCAGCCCGGCCGCGTGACGCTCGACATGGGGGCGCGGGAAATCCCCACCGGGACGCTCCGCTCCATCTACAGGCAAGCGGGGTGGGAGTGGTGAGGGGTCTCCCTCCCCATCTCCATCCCAACCCAGGAGGCAGACATGGCTCACGCGATCGGCATCATTCACGAAGAGAACGGCGTGTTCGGGATCAGCTTCCCGGACTTTCCGGGGTGCGTCTCCACGGGCGCCACATTGGATGAAGTGATCGGCAATGGCGCCCAGGCCCTTGCCTTCCATATGGATGGCATGGCGGAAGACGGTGAGGCGATGCCCGAAATCCGCTCTCTGGCGGCGATCCTCCAAGCGGAACCGGATTGGCTGAGAGACGGCATTTTCGTAGCCATCCCGGTGGAACTTCCCAGCAAGTCGCTGCGCATCAACATCACGGTGGAGGAGCGCGCCTTGGAGCGTATCGATCGAGCGGCAGCAGCCGAGGGCATGAGCCGGAGCGGTTTCTTGGTCGCAGCGGCGACGGATCGCGCTCGTCAGATCGTCCAGACGGGAAGCACGATGGCAAGCGCAAGCTCGCGCCCGCGATTTAAGACGAAGGAAGAGGCTATCGCGGAGGCACGCAGAACTGCGGCTGCGATCAAGGACGGAATGAATCCGATTGAGGCGTTGAAATATCCCTCTCCCAGATCGCCAAAGGACCGCTGACATCACGCCGCCTCCCCGATTTCGTCCACAAGGTCGGCCTGCGCATCCGCGCGCTTGGTCCGCACGATGGAAGCGTCGCGGAAGATGCGCGCCGGGCCGGTGACGGGCTGGTGGGTGACCTGGTGGTGGTGCGGGCAATAGGGTTGCCCGTCCTGCGCCGCGTCGGCGCAGAATAGCGTCTGCGCGCCCTCGCCAGAGACGGGGAAATGGCACCCGCCCGCCGGGATCAGCCAGAGCAGGACGGGCTTAGCCGCAACGATGCGCACGGGCGCAGACTCGCGCGCCGGCGCTCGCGGCGGCGCGGCCTTGGTCACCGATGGCGCAGCCCCGCGCGGCGCGACCGCGCGCGGGGGCTTGGGCGTCTTCGCCTCCCCAAATTCCGCCTTGCGGGGCCGGCTCCCCGCCGGCACGACGCTGGACAAGCCCAGCCGGTGCGCTTTGCCGAGCGCCGCGTTGCGCGAGATTACGAACCCGCGGTCGGCGAACAGATTGGCAATGGTGCTGTAGGAGAGCCCGTCCGCCACCCAGCCCGTGAGCAACTGGATGCGCTCTTCGGTCCACCCGCTCATGCCGCCTCTCCCTGCAAAAGGTCGTTGAAGTCCAGCCCCTCGGGTGGCCATTCGACAGCCACATGCCGGCCCGGCGCCGCGTGCCGGCGCTCGGCGCGCGCCATGGCGGCGCGGGTGAAAAATGGGTCGCTGTCGCCGTCACCGAGCAGCGTGAGATGCGTGATCGCCTCGCTCACCCACATGGCCGGGCTGGAAAAATCCGGCTCAGCGCCGGGCACGAATGTGGGGCAGACACGGCCGGCTTTGTCCGTGCGCGTCTGCGTGGGGTGGCGCAGCCGGCACCCCTCCGCCGCCTTGCCGGCGAGGTTGCCCAAATCCACCGACGAGACATATTCGGTGTCCTCGCGCAGGCGATGCAGCAGCAGGTCGGACGTGTAGACGGACAGCACCGTCTCGGAGCCCTCCCCCGCCACCTGCCGCGTCGGCGCGCGCCGCGCTGGCACCAGCAGAATGCGGTTGCCCTTCTTGCTCCCGCGCACCTTCTTGGAGGGCAGGAGTTCGCCCGTGTCGGGATCGATGATCTCCGCCTTCCCCTTGGGCTGGGAAAGGTCGATCCAGGTGAAATGCAGGCCCCGGAACACGCCCTCCGCGTCCGTGATGGGCAGCAGCATCGCCGGCCCGCGAAAGATGAGCCGCCTGCGCTTTCGCCCGCGCTCGTCCTCTTCCTCGCCGTGGTAATAGCCCTCGGACGGCGAAAAGCGGGCCTGAAAGGCGTCGGGCAGGCGGATTCGCCGGGCTGCGAAATAATCGCGGATGGGCGGCGCCATGCGCTGCGCCCGCTTCCATTTCTCGTAGCAAAGCTTGCGCTCCTTCTCGCGGAAGTCCGCGCTCTCAAGCTCGCGCTCAGCCTCCCGCGCCCGCCGCGCTTCGGCGCGGGCAGCAAGGTCCTCGGCGCTGGCGCGGGTGCCCTCGCCGCGCGGCGGCGGCGCGCCGGTCAATGTCTCGCAGGCGGCGAGGAAATCCGCCCCGTCGAGATATTGCACGAGCGCGATGGCGTCCCCGCCCCGGCCCGCCTTGCGGCAATTCCAGAGGTTGCGGCGCGGATGGACCGAAAACCGATCCGTGCCGCCACAGGCCGGGCACGGCCCCACCAGCTCGGCACCCGCGCGGCGCAGACGAATGCCGCGCCGCTCGATCTCATCAATCACTGAGATGGTGCGCGCCCGCTCCACCCAGGCGTCAAAGTCGCGATCGCGGGCGGTCATCCCACCCTCCCCATCTCGCGCGTGAGCGCCGCGCGCTCCTGTTCGCTCCACACCCGCCCGTTCACCGCCCGATCCGCCAGCGCATCCCGCACCCGCCCGGCAGAGAGGCCCAGCAGCTTGCCGATGGCGCGCGGGCCATAGCCGCGCGCGGCCATGCGCCGGGCGGCCGGCGCGCGGCGCAGATAGTGGGAGCGCAGGATGACGACGGCGGGCACGGGCGCGGCCTTCAGGCGGCTTTGACCGGCGCCGTCAGGGCGCCGTATCCGGCCTTCTCACCCACGGCATCCAGGCGCTTGGCGAGGCGGGCCTCGCGCTCATCCAGCCCCTTGAGCAGCAGCGCCAGTTGCCCGGCACCCGTGCGCAGGGCCTTGATGTCGCTGCGCAGGCCATCCCATTCGTGCCGCAGATCCTGAGCCGTGGTGTCCACCACCAGAGGTCCGAAATCCGCCTCGCGCCGTTTGGCCACGGCCTCCACAGCAAGGCCCGACTCTTTCGCCACACGCTCGTCAGACCATCCCGCGCGATAGGCCTTCGCGGCCTTGTCGTAATGGTCTTCCAGCAACAGATAAGCAGTGACGATGGCACTCGACGCCGCCGGCGAGGGCAAGGGCGGCGCGGAGATAACCTTTTCGGGCGCAGGCATGGGGGCGGGTTCCTTGCTGTGCTTGGCGCGGCGCGCCTCGGTCTCGGAGGCAATGCAGGTAGGGCAGACGTGGCGGCCGGATTGGCTCACGCGCCAGCCGCGCTGCTGGAACGTTCCAGTGAGATGCGCGGTCGGGTATCGGGTCCTGTGCGCAGCCACGGCATCTTCGGACGGGCATCGGCTGCATCGGATCACGTGCGCCGCCTGCCGCCTGCCGTCGTCGCCGCGCACGCGGCTTTCCAGGGGGAAGAGGTCACCCATCGGCGCCATCCCGCAGCCCGGAAAGGTTTCGCTCAGCGCGAGCAAGCGCATCCTGGTGCCGCGCCTTGGCCTTGCGGATGTCCTCGCGCTCGCGCGGCGTGACCTTCCCGTCCGCCAAAGCGACGCCGTAAGCCATGGTGACCGCGGCGCCGGTAGAGGCGATCTCCACCATGTCGTGGGCATAGTCGCCGCCTTCGGCGTCCCCATCCTCGATCGGCACAAGGCGATGGCCTGTGAGTGCCGCCAGGGCGCGGGCGAAGGTCGGCTTCTGGCTGACGAATTCCAGCAGGAAAACCGCTTCGAGCGGCATCAGATCCTTATGCGCATCGCCCTGCCAGCGGCTGATCTGCCCGGCGGAATAGCCGGTCAATTGTTCGACGCGCTGCGGCCCGGTGGAGCCCGGCACGGCGCTCGCGAGCACAGCCGCCTTGGAGGCGCTTTTGATGAGGGCGATCAGCCCATCGGGCAAAGCAGTAACGTCCACGAAAAAAGCTCCTGTGCTTTTTCGTTCCGAAAACCGAGGTTCGATGCGAGTTTCGACGCGTCAGATCACGGCGGCGGACGGGCCGCAAAGGGCAAGGGGAACGGGCCATGAAGAGCGACGAGGCCACGGGGGGCGCAGAGGTCAGGGCACCCGCCCGCCCGCAGCCTCGTCATCAGCCGGCGCGGGGGGACGCACGGCCGAGGGGAAAGGGGGTGGCGGCTCATGCGGCCACCTGCTGGGCAGACGAAGAGCCGCGCGCGGGCCACTCGACGCCCTCAGGCCAATGCGCCTCAAACCAGCCGACGATTTCGTCGTACTTGCGGACCGTAAACCGCCCGCCCGCGTGCAACTTGCCGAGAAAGCGCCAGTCGCCCGCCGCACGCTGCGACAGCGTCGTGGGTTGGAGGCCGGACGCCGTCATGTACGCGGCGGCGAGGCGAAGAAGATGATCGCGCAGTTCGCTTTCCATTCGCGCAGCATGGTCGGACGCATCCGACTTGTCAATCAGATTGATCAGACTTGATCGAACCCCCTCTAAATCGGATACATCCGATATGTCCATGTCGTTGAAAAAATTGGTGGAGCAGCGGCTCGCCGACCTGAACCGGACGCCGGCCGAAGCGACCGAAAAGGGTCAGCTGGGGCGGACCTATATCTACGACCTGCTCAACAGCAGCGACGAGCGCACTGTGACAAGCCGGACCTTGCCAAAGCTGGCCACTGCGCTCGATATGACGCCGGAGGAACTGACGCGCGCCTTGGGTGAAGGCAGGCTTCCGCCGGCCGAGGTGGAGATGGCGGACATCGAGCCGCAACCCGCCAACGCAATGCGCAGGGATGTTCCGGTCATGGGGACGGCAATGGGCTCGGTGTTTCAAAACGTCGAGGGTTTTGAATTTCGCGATGGTCCCATCGATTACGCCCGCCGCCCACCGGCCCTGGCAAATATGAAGGGCGTCTACGCCATTTATATCGTCAATGATTCCATGTGGCCGATGCACCCGGCGGGTGAACTGCGCTTCGTCAACCCGCATCGCCCGCCCGTCGTGGGCGGATCTGTCATCGTTCAGACGAAGAGCACGTTCCACGACCCAGGTATGGCATATATCAAGCTGCTGAAGAAGCGGACCCCGACGAAGATCGTCCTGGAGCAATTCAATCCCCAGGCCATCATTGAAATCCCCATGGAATTCGTTCAGTCGGTGCATCACGTCTACACCATGAACGAACTGTTTGGCGTCTGACACTCAAGGCTTGGCGCACGCCTTAAGAACAGTATCGATAGCTTGCTTCGCGCCCTTCCCGGCAGGGAAGACCTTATCGATTGTGACCGATTTATAGCCCAGGCGGAATGCGTATTCCTTCGCGTTGAGCATAAGCGGGGCGATATTTTCGCCATCTCCAACTTCGACTGTCTTGTCGTTCAGACCAATAGCCATGGTATCGACGATTTTTCCTTCGTCGGCGCGAAATTTCACGTCAAAAATCATGCCCTCGTCGAACCGGCCGGCGCCGGATCGTCCTTCGAAAATGGCGATGGACAATCCGTTCGGGAAACACCGCACCGCCAAGCCATCCCCGCGATAAGCGCGCAGAGCGATCGTCTTGGTCGCCTCGCCCGCCGACGAGAAGCGGTCCTTTTCGACGGTCACCATCCAATCGCCAATCGTCTTTTCCTGCGCGGCCATCGCCGGACCGCTCGCCAGCACCGCCAAGATCAGGCCCAGACCTCGCATAAACCCCTCCCTCTGCCAGGAGGCAATCTAGGTCGCAGGAAACCTCCAGCACAACCCCTTGGCGCCCCGCTAAGCGACGGGCGGAAATGACCTATCTGCCCTCAGCGGCGCGACCGCATCCGATACACCAGACGACATAGTGGGCTTTATCCGATTTTTCTGATTGACTGTCTGATGTATCCGACTTAGCGTCCCCTTCATCGTCCAGATGGGGACCATCCCAATGACCTATACCGAATGCCCGCCCGACGTGCGGCCGGGCGACATCGTGCGCTGCCGCTCGCTGGCCGGCCTTCGCCCGGGCGACCCGCTCTCGCTCAACCACATTTACACGGTGCGCGCCAATGAGGGCCTGGGCGATGGCGAGCCCATGCAGCGCTCCCGCTTGCCCGTGCTGCATCTCGCCGGCATTTCTGGCGAATACGCCACATTCCGCTTCGAACTCGTCGCCCGGCGGGACGCGGCCGCGATCCGGGAGGCGACCGACACAGCGCGCCGCATGGCCGCCGTGATGCGCGAACGCGTCACGCTCACCGGCGCCTGCACCGAGCACGACCTCGCCCGCGCCGGCTTCACCGCCGCCCAGATCCTCGAATTCGCCGACGAAGCCCGCGGCCTCGCCGGCCCTCTCCCCGAACTGGCGGCGGCTTGAGCATGAGAAGAATCTTCGCCTCCAACGGCCTCACGATCCGCCAGGGCGCGACGCTCACGGCCGATCTGAACCCTTCCCCCTATGGGGAGGCGAGCAAGAACGGAGCATGGGTCACCCTCAAGGACCCGGAAGCGCCCGCCGATGCCGACCCGCTGCTGACCCTGTTCGTCGATGACAAGGCCTATGCCAGCCGTCTGGCAAGAGCCATCAACGATGCCGCCCACCCCTCGCCGGCGAACACCATCAACGAGGCCCTGCTCAGCCTCGCGCGCCGCATGCGCGACGTGATGACCGCCTTCTCCACCGAGGACGGCGACGAGGCGGACCTGTTCCGCCGCGACATTGAGGCCGTGCTCGCCCGCGCGGAGGGCGCCTGACCATGGGCGCCCTCATCATCTACCAGCCCGCCGGCCCCGGCCCGGGCAGCATCGCCAAGCTGGTGTGGGAGGGCTCCCAAGGCATCCTCGCCGCCACCCGCGCCGGGCGGCGCGATCTGGCGGCGCGCATTGGCGTGTGGCTCGCCAACACCCGCGAGGACCCGCGCTGCACCCCGGCCATGGCGCGGGTGATCAACAGCGCCCTCTCCATCGCCCTCGCCCGCTTCGGCGGCGCGGCACCCGACTTCGCCCCCCTCCAGCCCGACGACGGAGAGGCCGCATGAGCCCGCTGCCCGCGCCTCCCGCCATCTGGATGCAGACCCTGCGGGGCCGCGCCATGGACCTCGACGCCCCCACGCCCGACATGGTGGACCTGTTTGGCGAGGTGGCCGAGGCCCTGGCGCGCGTGGCCCGTTACGGCGGGCACACGCCGAGCGGCGTCTATTCGGTCGCGCAGCATTGCGTGCTCGGAGCGGACGCGATCATCGTCGAGACCGGCGACCCGACCCTCGCCGCCGCCTTCCTGCTGCATGACGCGCACGAGGCCTATATCGGCGACATCACGACGCCGGTATCGCAGGCCCTGCGCGCGCGCACCGGCCGCCTGCTCGCAGACCGCCTCCCGGTGGACCGCAAGCTCGCCGCGCGGCTGGCGCAACACGGCGAAAGCGCCGCCGCCGAGGCGCTGGCCTCCCTCAAGCGGGATCTCGACGCCGCCATCCACACAGCGGCGGGCATGCCCTGGCCCCTGCCGCCGAGCCTCGTGCAGGCGGTGCGGGAATGGGACATCCGGATGCTCAACGCCGAGCGCCCGCAGATCCTCGCCCCCTCGCCCCATCCCTGGGACGGCGAGATCGAGCGCGTGCCGCCCGCTCGCCTGCGCCAGCGCATCCGCCTTTGGCCCTGGCCCGAGGCCGCCGACGCCTACCGCGTCCGCCTCACCACCCTTTTCCCCCACCTCTGCCCGCCCCGCGCGGCGTGATTGGAGCCTGACAATGCAACGCATCCGCGATGCACAAACCATCATCGGCTCGCTGGAGGGCGGCGAACTCGCCCGCGACCTTTCCAGCCAGCTCACCGGCGCCCTTGCCCAACTCAAGGAGCAGGCCGGGAACCGGCCGAAGAACAAGGTGAAGGGCAAGGTGGTGGTGACCTTCGATATCGAGGTGGAAGCCGGTTCCGCAACGATCACCGGAAACATCGAGGCGAAGGTGCCCAAGCCCGCCCGCGGCTCCAGCTTCTTCTGGGTGCTGGACGACGGGTCGCTCTCCACCGAGCACCCCCAGCAGATGAGCTTCGACGGCCTGCGCGAGGCGCGCAACGCCTGACCTTTTTTACCCCGAAAGGATCGACCCCATGGACACCACGACCCCGGTCGCGCCCGGCTTCGATGCGCGCTTCATCGCCGACCTTGGCGCCAAGGCCTCCCAGGCGCAGGATGTCAACATCAACTTGGAGAGCCTGAAAGACGCCGGCCTCCCGACCCAGATTCCGGCCATTTGGGATCCCAAGAACGCTGCGCTGATCAGCGTGCAGGCCGAGGCGGAGAAATACCGGCTCGCGCCCAAGGCCCGCCGTGGCACGGCGAAGGCCCTGACGCTCGAATCTTTCATCGCCCTGGTGAACCGCCACGCGACCGATCAAAGCGTGGTGTTCGCCGACACCACCTGGACGAAGCCCAGCTTCACTGCGGTGATCGACTATCACCCCGTCATGCCCGGCGAAGGCGCGAGCTTCGGCAAGCACCGTGTCCTCTACGATTTCCCCCTCTCCGAAGAATGGAAGAAGTGGGTGGAGATGGACGGCGAGCCGATGAGCCAGTTCGATTTCGCGGCCTTCTTAGAAGATCGGATCTCTGATCTTTCCTCCCCGCTGGATGCCGAAAAGGCTGAACTTGAACGTGACTTCGCGACCACCGTCGCGAACCCGGCGGAACTGATCCTGCTCTCGCGCAAGCTTCACGTGACGGTCGAGAGCAAGGTGACGAACGCCCTCACGCTCCAATCCGGCGCGGGGCAGATCCAGTGGGAGGAGGAGCACAAGGGCGCCGACGGCAAGCCGATCACGGTGCCCGGCCTTTTCATCCTCAACATCGCACCGTTCTTCATGGGCGAAAAGGCGCGCATTCCTGTGAGACTGCGCTACCGGGCAAAGACCACCATCACCTGGTCCTTCCATATCTACCGCCCGGACGTTCACGTCACCGAGCGCGTGCGCGGTGACCTCGACATCGTGGCGAAGAAAACGAGCAAGCCCACCTTCGAGGGCGCGCCCGAGATGACGGCCTGAGCCATGTGGGTCGCCGTCTTCAACAACCTTCCGGAGATGCTGCTCGGCCTGTGCTGGTCGGGCGTCATCTTCCTCGCCGGCCGGCGCTTCGAGCGCTGGCGGGCGGGCCGCTGACCCCCCTCCCTCCAAGCCAGGAAAGCACGGTCAATGCTCAAGATGATCTTCATTCCCGCCGCCGTTCTTGCCGCCCTCCTGGTGGCGGGCTGCGGCCCCTACCAACTGACGCCCGCCGAGCAGAGCACGGCCGAACTCGGCGCACGGGACTTTGCCGAGCGCAGCGGCGGCAACTTCGTGTCCTGCTCTGGGCAGGACAGCGACAGCGACGGCTACGTCACGTGCGCCGTCTCCATCAAGAGCACGCCCACCGATCTGGTGTGCGCCTACAAGGCCAACGCGCGCGGCTGCAAGCGCAAGTGACCCCCACCGAGCGGGGGCGGCATCCCCCGCATGTATTTCCACCCTGGAGAACCATCATGTTCGGAGTGCTCAAGAAGGCGTTCGGCGCCGGCACGCGTGAAGTTGCCGCCGCCTACGGCGAGAACAAGGATTTCCTTGAAGCAGTATGCGCCGCCGTCGCCCTGGTGGCGGCGGCGGACGGAGACATCGAGGAGACCGAGCGGCAGAAGGCCATTCGGATCGTCACGAACCACGGCCAGCTTTCCAAGCTCTACAAGCAAGGCGACATCGAGCAGACCCTGGAGGCCATGTTCCGGCGTGCCAAGGAGTCTTCTGGGCGCCAGCAGCTCGCGCGGGAACTGGACGACATCAAGGGCCGCCCGAACGGCAGCCAGATGGCGGAGGATGTCTACCTCATCGCCGTGGACATCGCGAACGCCGATGGCGAGGTCGAGCCGGAAGAGGACGTGGTGCTCAAACGCCTCGCCGCCCGCCTCGGCGTCGATCCCGCACGGTTCGAGTTCTGACCGCCATGGCCGCGATCCCGCTCCAGGCCCGGCGCCGCGAGCTGATCGCGGCCTATCGGCTGGCCCGCCGGCGCCACGGCGCCCGGGCCGAAATCGCCCGGCGGCTCGTCGCCGTCACCTGCCAGATGCTCAAGGCAGAGGTCCGCGCCGCCCGCACCGTGACGCGCCGACCCGAGCCACAACCCGACCTGTTCGGAGCCGCCGCATGACGGACGATATCGCCCTCCTGGCGGATCGGCGCGACGCGCTCCAGCGGGTCAGCTACCTGCCCGGCTCCTCCCACAAGCGCTTCGCGCGCGCACTGGCCGGAAAGGCCGTCCACGAACTCACGCCCAAGCAGTGCGCGCACATCGCGCGCCTCGCCTGGCGCTACCGCAGACAGATGCCCGCGCACCTCGTGCCGCCGGGCAACCCCGACCTCGCGCCCGCAGGAGCCGCCGCATGAAAATCACCGTGAACAAGGATGACCTCCTGCCCGCCCTCGAGCGCGCCAAGCGACTGGTGGAGCGGCGGAACACCATCCCAATTCTTGCCAATGTGAAACTGGAGGCTGTCGGCGACCGGCTCACCATCACGGCGACCGACCTGGATATGCAGGCGACCGCAACCGTGCCCGCCGACGTGACCGAGGCGGGCGAGATGACGGCGCCCGCCCACACCCTGGGCGATTTCGTGAAGAAACTGCCGGGGGGCACCGTCTCGATCACGCACGACGACAAAGCCGCCACGATCCGAAGCGGTCGCAGCCGGGCCACCCTCCACACCCTGCCGACCGCCGATTTTCCCGATCTCGCGTGCGGAGACTTCTCGCACACGTTCGAGATCGGGGCGGACGCCCTCGCTCGCATGATGGAGCGCGTGGGCTTCGCCATCTCCACCGAGGAGACCCGTTATTACTTGAACGGAATTTACATGCATCGGGTGACGGCCCTTGGCCTCCCCTGCCTGCGCATGGTCGCGACGGACGGACACCGTCTTGCCCTCGACCAGGTGACGGCGCCGGACGGGAGCGAGGGCATGCCCGGCATCATCCTGCCCCGCAAAGCTGTGGGAGAAATGGAAAAGCTCCTCGCGCCGCGGAAGGATGGGTCCGCGCGCCTCGAAGTGAGCGCGACGAAGATCCGATTGACCGCAGGGGACACGGTCTTCGCCTCCAAACTCATCGACGGCACGTTTCCCGACTATGGCCGCGTCATCCCGGCGGGCAACGGCAAGCGCGCCGACCTGGACAAAGCCGCGCTCGCGGGCGCCGTGGACCGGGTCTCCACCGTCTCAAGCGAGCGCGGCCAGGCGGTGAAGTTCAGCTTGGGCGAAGGCCGGCTCACGCTCAGCGTCACCAATCCCGATGGCGGCGACGCCGCCGAGGATCTGGAGGCGGACTATGCCTCCGACCCGCTCGAAATCGGTTTCAACAGCCGCTACGTGCTGGACATCCTCGCCGCTTTCCCGGCGGCGCAGGTCCAGGTGGCGCTCAACGACGCCGGCTCCCCCGCCCTCTTCACGATCGACGGCGCGCCAGCGCCGGCCTTCGTGCTCATGCCGATGCGGGTGTGAGCCATGTCACCCGTCGATCCCATCGTCATCGGCCTTTGCGCGCTCTTCGCCTGCGGCGGCGCGCTGATGGCCATCATCTGCCTCGACGCCGCCAGCCGCCCGGCCCTGCGCCGTTCCTGGCTCGAAGGCTACCGCGCCGGCATGCGCGCCGGCCGCGCCAGCCTGTTCCCGCACCGCATGGGAGGGGATCATGGCTGACCACTCCGCCATCGAAGCAAGTCGTAGGAAGGCAAATGCGCTTCCAGCATATGCCTATGTCCGCCGCACCTATGGCGTGAACCCAGGCATCGGCCAGCGCGTCCAGCACACCATCACCTTGTGGTTCGGGACCATCGCGCGCGAGGATCTGAGCCTAAGCCACTACGTCATGGTCCAATTCGACGGGAATAGTTTCGCGCTCCCCTGCCATCCGACCGAACTCGACTATCAGCCGAAGGAGGTGGCCCATGGCTGACCATTCTGCAATCGAATGGACGGATGCGACCTGGAACCCCGTCGTCGGCTGCTCCCTCGCCTCGCCCGGCTGCACTAACTGCTATGCCATGCCCATGGCGCGGCGGATCGAGGCGATGCAGCCGGGATCGCACTATGCCGGCACCACCAAGGTGGTGAACGGCAAGCCTGTGTGGGCCGGAAAGGTCGCCCTCGCGCCCGAGCAAATCCTGACCCAGCCGCTCCGCTGGCGCCGACCGCGCAAGATCTTCGTCAACTCCATGGGCGACCTGTTCCACGAGTCGGTGCCGGACGAATGGATCGATCGGGTGTTCGCCGTCATGGCGCTGTGCCCGCAGCACACATTCCAGGTGCTGACCAAGCGCAGCGCGCGGATGCGAGCGTATCTGACGACGCCATTCCGCGTGGATCGAATTTTTCAGGCCAGTTGGCCGCTGGGAGAAGGGTCTCCACTTACTCCCCAGCAATATGCTGATCGTGCTCACCTCGGCCCACCAGGGCGGAAGGACAGTGTGTTCAATCGCTGGCCCCTCGCCAACGTCTGGCTCGGCGTCTCTACCGAAGACCAACGCCGGGCAGATGAGCGGCGCGATGACCTTGCCGCCCTTGCCGCCACAGGCTGGAACACCTTCGCCTCGTACGAGCCCGCGCTCGGCCCGATCGACTGGACCGGCTGGGATTTCCTCAAATGGCTGATTGCCGGGGGAGAGAGCGGACCGCATGCCCGTCCCTCGCATCCCGACTGGTATCGCGCATCCCGCGGCTTCTGCGCCCCGCGTGGCATTGCCTTCTTCTTCAAGCAGTGGGGCGAGTGGGCGATCGAAACCCCACGCGCTGGCGGCGATCTCGGGGCCGATCTTCGGGCTGGCCAGGTGCGTCACGTCTGCCGGGACAGAGAGAACGACGGGCACTTTCGAGAAGGCGACCGATACATGCGCCGCGTCGGCAAGGCCCGCGCCGGCCGCCTTCTCGACGGCGTCGAACACAACGGCATGCCAGAGGTGCGGACATGACCCCGGAACGCGCTCAGGACATCGTCTCAGCCATCAACGCCAGGTGCTTCGTCACCATGGGCATCGATCAAGAATTGTACTCGCTGGAGGGCGTTTCCCTCGCCGAAATGATCGAGGCCGCGGCCATCGTCCAAGCGAAGAATGCCGCTGCCGAGGCGCATGCGCGGGCGCATGGCGGCGGCTATTCCATCAGCATGGTGCCCGCGCACCGGCTCATCGCGGCCGTTTATGTCGTCGAACATTATGAGCCCGCGCGAGAGCCCATTCTCTACCTGCCGAGGCTAGGCTTCTTCACCGACCGCGTCGCGCTCGCCCTGGTTGCCATGGACAGCAGGGAAGCCGAACAGGACGAAGAGGACGAGGCACCGTGAAGGCTTTCTCTATCCTCCAGCCCTCGGACGGGGTGACCGGCTCAATCGCCCCCACCTTTGACACCCCCGCACCAGCGCCGACCCGGGCGCCCCACGCCACGGAGGCCGATGTGACGCGCACGCTTACCCTCGCCGATTGCCGCCCCGAAGTTCTGGCGTTCGCCATCCTGATGGAGCGCGAGCTGCGCGCCAACGCCGCCAAGGGACATTGGCGCGCGCATGATCCTATCACGCTCGCACAGCGGTCCGTGCAGGAAGCCAAGGAACTCGTCGGCGCCGTGGCTGCGCTCGACCAGACCGCCAACCCCAGGCTGGCGCAAGTGCATTTGCCTCACGTCGCGGAGGAGGCGGCGGACACCGCCAACATGGCGATGATGACGGCAGATGTCTGCGGCGCCTTGCCCGACTTCACCCCGCCTTTCGACCTCGAAAAACACCTGCATCGTCAGCGGCGCTTTTCCGAGCGCACGTTCGGCCCGGGCGCCCGCACGAACGGTGTCATCGACCACATCCGCAAGGAACTCAAAGAGATTAAGGCCGACCCCACCGACATCCGGGAATGGGTGGATGTGATCATCCTGGCCTTTGACGGCGCATGGCGGGCCGGATGGGAACCGGACGCCATCATTGCGGCGATCGTGGAAAAGCAAACCCGCAACGAGGCGCGGACCTGGCCCGATTGGCGGACGGCCGATCCGAATGCGGCGATCGAGCATGTCCGCTCTGGCAAGGAGGCCTGAGCCATGTCGGGCGTCAACAAGGTCATCCTCGTCGGCCATCTCGGACGGGATCCGGAGATCCGCACCTTCCAGAACGGCGACCGGGTGGCGAACCTCTCGGTCGCCACCTCCGAGACATGGCGCGACAAGGCCACCGGCGAGCGCAAGGAGCGCACCGAGTGGAACCGCGTGGTGATCCTCAACCAGTCCCTGGTGGAGGTGGCCGAGCGGTTCCTCAAAAAGGGTTCACGGGTCTATATCGAGGGGCAACTCGTCACCCGCAGGTTTGAGCGGGATGGGCGCGAAACCTACGTGACCGAGGTCGTGCTGCGGCCATTCCGCGGCGAAATTTCCTTGCTCGACAAAGCTGAAGGCGGGGTCCCGAAAGGCACGCCCGACGACTACATGCGCGCCGACGCGCCGCGCTCCCCCGCCACCTCCAGCCAGGACATGGACGATGAGATTGCGTTCTGAGCCCCTGCGCGCCGCGCTGGCGCGCCTCGCTTTCATGCTGTGCGTCGCGTTCCTCGCCACGGGCGCACAGGCCGCGCCAATTGAGCCCGGGCAGATCCGGGTGATCGACGGCGACACAATCGCTGTGGGGGAGACCCATTACCGGCTGGTGGGATTCGATACCCCCGAGACCGGACCGCGCGCCCGATGCTCGGCCGAGCGCGCGCTGGGCGCGGAGGCGACACAACGCTTGCGCCGCATCGTGGCCGGCGGCGGGCTCGACCTGCGACGCGTCTCCTGTCGCTGCCCGGCAGGCACCGAGGGCACGCGCGCCTGCAATTACGGGCGTCTGTGCGGCACCCTCACCGCCGGCGGGCGGGACGTAGGCGAAATCCTCATCGCCGCCGGCCTCGCCCGACTTTACCCTTTCGGTGCCCAGGTGGGGCCGGCGACCTGGTGCGGGAGGAACGGGTGATGGGTGTTCAGATCGAAGCCGGAGAGCACGAAATCAATTTCACGGACGGGTCATGGCTCGTCGTCCGCTGGTGCATAAGAGCGGCAAACGCGGCGGGAATTACGCACCGCCCCCCTGAAGACGAAAATGACCCCGATACATTGTTCACGATTTATCTCTCGCCCGCTTGCGTTGAGGAGGCGGAGCATCTCGTTCCGAAGGATTTCCTGTTGGCGAAGGCTGAAGGCTGGCTTGAGGGGCACTACAGGCGACCGATCGACGAACACGCGTTTGCTCAGTGCCGCGAATTCCTGTCCAGAGCCGCAAGTTCGAACTCCGCGATCACGGGAGGCTGATGATGTTCGGGCGAAAGCGCATCTATCTCGCGGGACCCGAGGTTTTCCTCCCCTTCGCAAAAATCGAGGGATGGCGCCTCAAGACCCTGTGTGACGAACACGGGCTGGAGGGACGCTTTCCGCTCGACGAGGAGGCGGGCGGCGCCACCGACATCTATCAGGCCTGCGTTGCCGGGGTGCGGGCCTGCGACGCCGTGGTCGCGAACATCTCGCCGTTTCGCGGCCCGCACATGGACCCTGGGACCGCATTCGAGATCGGCTATGCGATCGCCCTGGGCAAGCCCGTGTTCGGCTGGACCTCGCACCCGGGCCACATGCACACCCGAATCCCGCATGAGCACGACGCCAGCGCGGACCTGCGGATCGATCGCGACCGGCTGCTCGTCGAGGATTTCGGCCACCCCGAAAACCTCATGATCTGCGAGGTTCTGATGTCCATCCACGAGACCCCCCAGGCCGCCATCGCGGCAGCGGCGGCCGCGCTGAGGCGGGGGCGATGATGGGCAATGCCACGGCTCAAGAGCGCCCCGAACGAGGGCCGCGCCTCCTGTCAATGGAGGAGGCTGCGCAAGCTTTGGGCATCTGCACCAGCACCTTGCGGCGGCTCGTCAAGCAAGGGGAAATCGGGTTCATTTCTACCGGCCTCGGGATGGCGCGGATGCGGCGCAGTTTCAGCGAGGCTGACATCGACGCGTTCATTGCGCGGCGTCGGAGGTTCGAATGTCCGTCTACCGACCAAAAGGCAGTCCGTTCTACCACTTCGACTTCCAACACCGAGGTGTACGATTTCATGGCTCAACGGGCTGCACGTCGCGGCGCGAGGCTGAGCGGTACGAAGACGGACAACGGCAGACGGCGAAAGAAGCCCTGAGGGAGCAGAGCGCCGCGAAATCAGGCCCAATGACCGTGAACGCCGCCATGGGTCGTTTCTGGGACGAGGTTGGCCAGAGCTATCGGGGCACATATCGCGAGACGGTCGACACCGCGCTCGAATGGCTGGTCGGCAATCTCGGTCCGCGCACCTTGATCCGGACCATCGGCACCCCGCAGGTCGCGGATCTGATCCGCAAGCGGCGTGCGGAGCCCAAGCGCCGAGGCAACCAGCCAGGCTCGGACGGCACCGTCTCAAACGCCACGGTGAATCGCACCGTCACCGAATTGTTGCGCCGCGTGCTGCACCGCGCGAAGCGCCTTTGGGGCCAAGAGGTCCAGGAGATCGACTGGCGCGCCCTGCTGTTGCCCGAGCCAAGGGAGCGGGTGCGCGAATTGCGCGACAGCGAGGAGGCCGCCCTCTTCGCGCAGATGCGGACGGACTATCACCCGATTCTGCGGTTTGCCTTGCTCACGGGATGCCGGCTGGCCGAATGCGTCGGCCTGAGATGGCGGCATCTGGATTGGGGAAACCGCACCATCACCATCATTGGCAAGGGCGGGAAGGTTGCCACTCTGCCTCTGACAAGCGGGCTGCGCGCGCTGCTTTGGCCCCTTCAAGGGGACCATCCCGACGCCGTCTTCACCTATATTTCCGCGCGCGCGACGGCGGCCGGCCGCCGGGGCGAGCGCCGGCCGATCACCTATGAAGGGCTCAAAACCCAATGGCGCCGGTGCAAGGCGGCCGGCGAGATTGAGGATTTCCGTTTCCACGACAACCGCCACACGGCCGCGACCCGACTGCTGCGCGAAACCGGCAATCTGAAGTTGGTTCAGCGTCTGCTGCGCCACGAGGATATTGCGACGACGGTCAAATATGCGCACGCCTCCGACGAGGACCTGCGCCAGGCGATGGAGGCAGTGGCCGAAAGGCGCGCCGCGCGCCAAGAGAGCGCCGAGCACCCGCCATTAAAGCGGAACACCCGGTGAACAAAGTTCGGGACTTTTTCGGGACTTTCTGTCCCGAACCCCGCATTTGGTGCTACTTCCGTTCACATGCGGCGCGTTTCCCCCTTGCAGGACGGGGCACAAAAACGTAAGCAACGGCAAGCCTTTTTCGGCCATCGGAGCATAGCGCAGCCTGGTAGCGCATCTGCTTTGGGAGCAGAGGGTCGCAGGTTCAAATCCTGCTGCTCCGACCATTTATCTTCAATGTCTTAAAGGGAAAAAAGAGCAGTTTCTGCACTCCCTCGCCGCCCTTCAGGTACCGTATAGGTAGCGTGCCACTGGATCCCAAAGGATCCAGCTGAAAGGCCGGCCGTAGCTGGGCTTCACATCTGGACAGCCTCGGGAACACAGATCGCCATGCGTGACCAATGGACACGCCAGAGGCTGTGCGCAACGCCGTTGGAGCTGGTGCCGGTAATCCCGACATCAGCTTTTTCGTCGTCATCCGGCCGCGCGGCGGCATCGCGGGAATTAGCGATCTCCAGCACCCGGCACACGTCCGCCAGCGGCATAAGACAGGTCGGCGATGGCCCGCGATAACCTGCCCGTCAGTCAGGTTATGGCCCCCAGAAATTACAGGGTCCAAGATCAGCCCGCATAAGGCCCGTCGGCCATCGCCCGCCATAACCCCAGAATTTCCAGGGTTATGGCCTGCGCCCGCTATACCGGCCCACACCTAACGCACGCCTTCGGCGTGTCGGGCATCATGCGGCGCCTGCCTTCGGCCGAAGGGAACGCTGTAGACGAGCCGGAGCTATAAAAAAGTTGGTCACCGATTGGCCACTTGGCTGCGATTTGATCGTCGGACCGATCACCCCCTTCCCATTGGCCGGCCTCCACCCGCCCCTGGAGCGTGCTGCAGCTCACGCCACGGCGCTTTGAGTAAACCCTTATAGAAAAATGGATTTCCCGGCATTCGCGCTCGATGGCTACCCAGCCTGGCGGAGCCTTCACCAACATGGAAGAACAGCCCTTCCGATCACCGCCGACCGGGTGGCCAGTGGATCTCAGCGCCCAAGAATAAAACCTCTCCGTGAGACCCCGTGCGGTGGAGAGCCCAATATCTCTCTAGAGTTTTGCCACCCACCTCCGCCAACGTCAGCTGATGATCCTCTGCATTCCCTCCACTGACCATAGGCCACGTTCACTTGCGCCGCGCGTGGACATTGCTACTCGTGCTGAAGTCGACATCTACGAATTTGGTCACTCACGCCCGCTGTCGATCCGTTGCCGACTCCTGCGGATGAAATGTATATGAATGCTCCGCCTTGCCCGCACCGCCACGCCCCATGCTTATGCTATGAAGCGCCCGCGTCGCCGTCCCGACAGCCAGACTACCCGACGATCCGGCGGAGCCCATCAGCTGCGTCGACAGCGCTACGAAAAGAAGTTCAGGGAACTGCTCGGCTCCGCCGACGAACAAAAGCTTCTGTGGCAGATCTGGGCGGTGTGCGCCTTGCTCGACGGCAAGCCTGCACTTGCCGCCCGGATTCTCAAGGATCCCCCAACGGAGCCTTGGGATTTCGGGGCCCGGATCGGGCCAATTCCACCTTGGCATCTTGAAACCCTGGTGAACGAACGCTTCCTAACGGCGCCCTATCCGCCGTCGCCGCGACGGAACGGTTTTATCAAGGTCTTCAACACTGATCGCTTCGCCGCCTTAAAGCACCTTGCCGACCTGCTCCACGCCTGGGAGGAGGCCGAGAGCAGCATTGTCCTAGGTCGACGGGACGTCCTAAAGGAGATACCCCGCCTGACGCACCGCCAGTTCGAGTGGCAGCGTGGTTTTCGCAATGGTCCGGCCTACTACCGCTGGGCGTTTATCTACGGTGGCCCCCTCGCCAATGCGCACTTCCAATCCAAGTCCGATGGGCTGACGACGGCCGACTTCATGTTCTACGGATTCGCGGCCCATGCGATCTTCGGGGGCCGACCGGTTTGGCGGCGCCATCGCTGGACTGAAGATCTCGGCATCGACCGTGTGGTCGGGGAGAAGGCGCTGGCTTTGTTGACCCAGACCCCCGAGGCCGCGCGGCGGCTCGCCAAACGGGTTCGCAAGGCACCCGGAGGCCCTGCCTACCAACGAAGCGTGCTACGGGTCGCGCCCATCCTCGCGTTCGACGGCGGCGACGCCCTGGTGGCGCCGATCCCGGAACTGATCAGCGCGCGGGTCACGTCGGGACTTTTTTACGACCACGCTGACGCGCCCAGCGATGTCCGCAACGAGGCGGGTACGCGGTTTGAAATCTACGTCAGCGACCTCCTGAACGGCGCTCTGCCTGATTTAAAGACCGTCCGCGGCACGCCCTACCGGCGCTTCGGGCAGCCCGTCGATCCGCCAGATGTGTTGTCGGAGTATGAGGGACGTCTGGCGGCGGTATTCGAGTGCAAGGCGCGCAAGATGAGTTTCGACGCCCGCTTCTCCGAGACCTCCGAAACCGACCCGGGTCACGAGGAATTGGCCAAGGGAGTGTTCCAGCTTTGGCGATTCTTCGCGCACCATCGGCACGGGCTCATCACGACCGGCCCAAAGCCGGATCCAGAGACGGCCGCGGTCCTGGTCACGCTCGACAACTGGATGCAGATGTCGAGCGATCGACAACAGCAAGTATTGTCGATGGCCAAGGCGCTTGCGGCCAGAAAGGACCCGCTGATCGAACCCCAAGATCAGCGAACGATCGTCTTTTGCTCAATCGAGGATCTCGAGATCACGCTGCAACGCTGCGATGAGTGCCGCTTCCTTCGCGACCTCGCCGCGGCCTCCGAAGAGCGGTTCACTGGCTGGATGCTGCCCAACATTTACGTGGGCGACAACGATGGCCTCCATAAAGCCTACTCCTTGATCGGCCGAATGTCCGAAATCCTTCCTTGGTGGAACCGGCTCGGGAAAGATGGCGAGAACGCCGACGCCCCGCCCGTGTGACTTTTAAGCGTTAAGGGAGGCTTCGTGATTGAGATCGAAAACGCGACATCGGGAAGAGAGTTCTTGGTTTGTGCGTCCCCGTGGGTATGCTGGCCAAAACCAGCGTGGAACACCAATGGCCAGTCCAGATTCCACCGGCGGCGGGGGGTCTCATTTCGAAGCGCGCGTGGTCGCCTATTATCTGGCGGCGACTCTGGCCGAATGTCCTGCCCGTGCCCTGCCCGGTATCTACGCCCGGCAGGTGACGACCCAAAGGGCGGCCTTTGGGGAACCATTGGACGATATTGTTGTCATGGGTCTTGCCCAAGATGGCAGAACCACCAAGCTTTCGCTTCAGGCCAAGAGCAGCCTGACCTTCACCGAAAACGACGCCGAGTGGGTCGCGGTTCTCACCCAAGCGTGGGCGACGTTTACCGCCTCGGGATTTGACGGCGACCTTCACCGGCTGGGCGTTGCAATCAGTTCCTACAGCGCGCGCGCAGACAAATACTATAGCTCGGTGCTGACGTGGGCCGGCCACAGCCCGGACGCGGCCAATTTTTTCCAGCGCATCTCGCGCGAAGATTTCTCCCACAAGGATCAACGCGCCTTCGTCGAGACAACTCGAAAGATTCTCGACGGCCTTACCGGGCAGCCGCTTGATGAGGATACCGCGTGGCGCTTTCTGCGTTCGTTTCAGATCCTGCATTTTGATTTCGACGTCGGCGACGCTTCACGGGATGTAGAGGGCGCAATCGATCGCCTGCGACACGTCCTGGAGCCCCAGTTTCGGGAATGCGCGCAATCCGTCTGGTCGCATCTCGTTGAAAAGACGGGGGAGCTCACGCCGGTCGGCGGCGGCGCTTCGCGATCGACGCTTGTCCGATCGCTGGTCGAAGCCGGATTGCCCTCGCCTGGTGCGGGACGGCTGTGGCGCGACCTGGAGATTCTCGACAAGGAGTCCAGACGGGGTCTTGCCTCGATCAAGCCGGACATCCACGGGCTACGCCTCAATCGTATCGCGCCCTACGAACAGGTCCAAGAGGCCCTGTCTGTCGCCCGCTTCGTGCAGATCGACGGAGAGCCTGGCAGCGGCAAGTCCGCCCTCTTGCGCCAACTCGCCGAAGACGCTGCCACCGGCGGCCCGGTCCTGGTGCTGAAGGACAGTCGCGTCCACCCCCGCGGCTGGGGTGCGCACGGCGGGCAGCTCGGCCTGAAAGGCGATCTCGTCGCCCTGCTGTCCGAGCTAGGAACGACCGCCGAACCGATCCTCTTCATCGACGGCATCGACAAGATTAACGACCCCGCCGCCCAGCTGACCATCAATGACCTAGTGCGAGTGATAGCGACTGAGGCTTCGCTCTCCGCTTGGAAGATTCTGGTCACGGTGCGCGAACAAAATCTGAATCACATCGCCACTTGGCTTGACCCCGATGCGCTTCGGCTTCTGCCATTGCGGTCTGTCGCCCTGCCGGTGCTGGGCGATGAAGAACTGTCGATCGTCTCGGCCGAATTCCCGCGTTTGCGGCCGCTGTTCCTGGAGAGCGGCAATTTCGACGTCATCTTGCGGCGTCCGTTCTTCCTCGAAGCCATCCTCAAACTGGCCAGACGCGAGGGGACCACGTCGCTTCCGGCCTCCGAAGTCGAATTACTAAAGCTCTGGTGGGAGAACGGTGGGGCCGTCGAACCCGGCTTCACGCCCGCGCAGCATCGACGCAACGCGCTCCTAGCCCTCGCTGATCGGTACATCGTAGCACCCACCCAGCCGATCTCGATCCGCGACATCGCACCTGAGCCGATCGAGGACCTGAAATCCGTCGGCGTGCTCAGGGATCGTCAACTGGGTCACAGCGTCAGCTTCGCCCACGACATCTACGAGGAATGGGCCCTGTGCGAATGGCTCATAGGCAAGGGGCCCGCCATCGGCCCGGCCCTCACCGCTGCGGGCGAACCTCAGGAACTGATCAGGCCCATGCAACTGCTGGGCTCGTTCGAATTGGAGACAAACCCGACGGAGGCGGAATGGCAGGGCCTTTATAAGGCCATGGCGGATTCTGCTCTGCGCCCCGTGTGGCAACGGGCGGTGCTGACCGCCTGCCTGCGATCGACACGTACCCGTGAAGCCCTGACCAAGCTGTCGGCTTATCTTCACCGCGATGACGACGACGGCCTGAAGAAGCTCCTAAATGCGCTGCGAACATTGGAGGTCATCCCGAACTCGACCTTCCTCGATGAAGCCATCCTCCCGGGGTTGGATCCCGAGGAACGCGTACGGCTCGCCCATGCGGCGGCCTGGCCCAAACTCTTCACCTGGGTGCGTTTTCTCGATTGGTATTTCGGGGAGACCCCGGACCCGCCTCCGCATCTCATCCCCGACCTCGTCCCCGTCTTCTCGATGTGGCAGCAGGGGTGTGCGGGCCAGAACATTCGTCATTGCCGGCGCATCGGGGAGATCGCCTATTGGTGGCTCCAGGAGTTCGAGGCAGCGCTTCATCCCGAGCGCTTCGCAGATCGGAGGGATCCCTTCGGCATCGACTTCCACAACGATGAAGAGAGCGACCTCGAGGATTCGATCCGCAGCCTGTTCCTGTCTTCGGCCGCCGATGTCCCCGAACTGGTCGCGGGCTATCTCGAGGCCCAGAGCCAAGACCGTCTGGGCCGCAGACACCGAGAGAAGATCCTCGGCATGAGCACGACCATCGGTCGGGCCCTGCCGAGGGAGATAGTCGATTACCTAATCGCCGCCTTCCTCGTGCATCCTAAGGACAAGCCGGGCGGGCGCTATTACTCGACGATCAACAGCGGCGAACTGGGCATAGAGGGGGATGACGCCTTCTATCCAGCGTCGCCTTCTCAGCCGCCGTTCCTGGGGCTTCTGCGCCAGAACGAGGCCGAAGGACTGCGGCTCGTCCGGACAATCTGCAATCACTCCGTCGCGGTCTGGCGCTGGCTCAGGCAGCGGCCGGACAGTCGACACGAGGCCGTTACCCCTCTCCCGGTGGAAGTCGAATTCCCCTGGGGATCGCAGAGCTTCTGGGGCGACGGTCAGGTCTACACATGGTTTCGAGGGTCTTGGGGCAATAACGCCAGCCAGTCCGCCCTCATGGCGCTGGAGCTCTGGGCGTTCGAGCGGATCGAGGCCGGCGACGACTTTGCAGCGGTCCTGCGAAAGGTGCTCGAAGGTAATGATTGCGTCGCTGCCCTCGGCCTGGCAGTCAGCCTCTGCCTTGCGCACACGGACAAATCAATTGAGGCCGCGCTGCCACTGATCACCTGTCCGTATATCTGGCTCTGGGACTTAGGACGCTCGGTGTCCGACCAGACCAGCATGCCACCCAACGAGATCGCCGACTGGACACGATTTCGCCACATGCTCGAGGCCGTCCGCAATCTCAACCGCCGGCCGCACCGCACCGCCTTCATTCGCGACATCGTCCCGTATTTTGTCCTCTGGCATGAGGATACGCTAAGGGAGCGTTACACGCTCGGAATTCGATCCTTTACCGAAAACCTGCCCTTTGAATACGCCCACAAGCGCGATGATCCGGACTACGCCGCCGGCCCGCGCAAACAGTTTAGCTGGTACGTCGAACAAGCCGATCCGCAGTACTGGCATACGGAGCCGACCGAGGACGGTAAACAGGTCAAGGTGTGGAACGATCCCCCGTCCGCGAACTCGCCCGAACATGTACAACAGCGAGTCGAGCATGAGGCGCTCAACCGCCATCTAAGGCTGGCGCTGTGGGCGCAGAAGTCGCTGGACGAGAACGTGGTTCAACCGGGCCTGACGGTCGCCGAGGCGCTGGCTGAAGCCCAGGCGCTGGATGCGGAAGACCTGTTCGAACGGCCGGAAGAATCCTACAGCGACGGTAAGCGAAAGGCAGCCGTCGCCGGGGGGGCCTACGCCTTCGCGCGCTTCGCCGACGCTGCGGAATGGTCTCAGGAGAACGCCGCTTGGACGATCGATGCGCTCCAGCGCGCGGCGACCTCGACAAGCACCGACACCCTGTCCTATCGGGGCGCCCTCATGTCCATGGATCCGCTGATCTTCGCGGTCCACGGCTACGCGGCCCTTCTGTCACGAGGCTACGAAGCCGAACGTTGCCAAGAGGCCCTTTTAAACTTGGCGGTTGATCCGTTCGATGGCGTCGCGCAGGCAGTCATGACCTCCGCCAAATGTTACGCGAGCGTCGCGCCGGACTTCTTCTGGGCGCTTTTCGCTCTTTTTGTGAACCGGACGATCTATCGGACCGGCGAAGGCGGAAGCCGGCACGCCCCCTCCTGGGATGAAGCCGAGGCGGCACACAACATATCGCTGATCGAGGCGGCTGAACGAGCGCTCGCGGACGGCCAGGACGCCGCCCTTCCCGACATTCCCCTGCCCTGGCTGGCCACGCCGGACGCGGGCGGCAGCCCGGAGACGCTCGGTTACGAGCGCAACGATCTGCGCTTTGATTGGCATCTGGCGGAGCGCACCGTCCTTCGGGTCGATCTGGACGCCCTGCTTTCGACAGCCGACCGCCGCGCGGCCTTCCTCGTCATGGTCGAACAGATGATGGCGACCACGATCCAAAAAGTCGTGCCGCCCTTCGCCGAGAGCCGACACGACAGCCGAGGCAACACGCCGTTCGAATGGGTCTTTGCCTTCTCCCACTGGCTTGGAAAGGTGAGCCTGCTCTTGTCTCCGGACGAGGTCCGGCAGGTTGTGCTTCAGCCGATCTTCGCCACGGACAATGAGACGGCGCTCCTGATGATGAAGAGTTTCGCGCCGTCCTTCCTAGCCTACACCATGCTTCCGCCCGCGGACTTCTCGGAAGACGCCTTAGGCGTTTGGGAAACGATCGCCGACTGGGTTATCGACAATCCCGAAAGCCGACAGAGGCGCCACGTCGATCGTCAGTTTTCACTCTGCATCTACATCCTGCTGTTCTGTTTCAGCGGGGATTTCCGCCCGCTCGTCTGCGTTGTCGAGGAGGGCTGGAAACCCCTCAGCCGCTTCGTTCCGATCCTCGAACGCGTCGTCACGAAGTTTGGCACCCAGCAAAGTCTCTATCTCGGAGTCCTGCGCTTCTTCAAAAAGGGAGGACTGGATCTCATGCCTGATCCTGCTCTCCAATGGCTTCGCGCCATCGCTACCGACCGAAAGCAGGATCATGAATTTTGGACCACGAACGGTGACGAAACCGTCGAGATATTGAAGCTTGTCCTGTCCAGGAAAGCCACCGTGCTGAGCTCCGAGCACCGCGAGACCATTTCATTCATAACCGACATTTTGGTGGACAACGGTGTACGCGGCGCAGGCTTTCTCCAGCAAGACCAGCTTCGATAGGTAGCAATGGCTGGCTTCCAGAAGAGGCTGGGTTCAAGGTCCACTAAAGGTCAGGTCCTGCCATCCACTATCATCTGCCCCATGTCCGCTTTTCATTCGAAGGCCGCAATAGCGGACAGTCCGCTCCCTCCCCAATCCGGCCATGTGTCGTCATCGCAGCAGAGCATCTGCTTCTGGCACGGGACTGACGCTCAGGCGCTGAAGCGGACTCTGGCTCATACGCATGAAATCATCCGCGATCACTTTCGCCTTTGGGGAGTGCGGCGCGAGAGTATAGTAAAGCTCCCGGACCGCCGCCGCGGCCCAGATCCGACGTTCAGTTTTCTTGGTCGTGCCGGCAAAGTGCACAGGGGCATTTGCTGCGATCTCGTGCATGCCGTGAAGCATCTGGACGAAGATGCCGTCGTCGGGGAGCGGCAAGCCGAGGGTGAGGATGATCCCTTCCGCGAGGCCGCGTCCGAATTCAGCTCCATCGGCCTCGAATTTCTGATGGCGCTTTGACTTAGGCATGGCTCGCTCATCGGATGTTCGGGCGGATGCCAGGGCTGGGGGTCGGCCCCAGCCCCTTTGCGGTTCAGTTCGCGGCACACTTGAGAAGCTTGATCGCCTCGCTGTTCGCGACCGCTCCGCCCACTCGCTGGTAGGCGTAGAACAGCACGTTCGGCTTGGCGGTGAAGGGATCTCGCATCAGCCGCAGGCCGGGCATGTTCAGATACAGGTAGGCGAGCCGGAAGTTTCCGAAGGCGATCGGCAGCGCGTTTGCGCCGATGTCCGGCATATTCTCGTCCACCTCCACGGGGTATCCGAGAAGCATGTTGGGCATGCCGGCCGTGAGCCCGGGGCGAAGCAGGTAGTTGCCCTGGCCGTCCTTCATCTTGTCGACGACGCTGAGGGTGGTGCTGTTCATGAGCCAGTTGGCACCGGTGCGGTAGGGCGCCCGCAGGCTCCACATCAGCGCCTTCAGCGCATCGGCAGGGTTCGTGTCGGCGAAACCAGCCGCGCCCCCGGTAGGCACATACTGGATCTGCCCCCACGGGCGCGCCGCGTCCGCGGCGGCGACGTTGGTGTAGGAGAGGATCCCGCGCGGTTTCCCGGCCCCGTCGCCTGAGACGAGGGCGGTGCTGATGGACCGCACGAACCGATCGGAGATCTTGCCCTGGAGCCAGGCACCGACGTCCCAGTCCGCCACATCGAGGAGTTTCTGCGTGACCGGAACATTGCTGTAGATCTCATGCAACGGAACGGTCAGCAGTCCGAGCTTGGGTGAGGACGTCTGCGGCCGAGGTTCCTGCTCCGCCGCCCACACGGCGCCGACATCCCCCGCGTCGATTGGCTCTTGGAACTCGCTGCCCGACGTCATTGTAACCGTCCGCGCGAGCCGGGTAATGGGGCTGGCATCGAAGAGCTTCCGGGTGATGGCAGAGCTCATCGTGGGCGCTACCCAAAGCCCGCCATCGGGTTCGCTTCCGACCGACATGTCGGCGCGGATGCTGAGGAGCTTCTCCTGGCTGCCATTGCGGTAAAAGCTGACGATCGCCTCGCGCTCCGCCTTGAGAGCAGCGTGATTGATCGAGGCCCCGGTGGGATCGACCTCGGAGGATTCCGAGCCGCCGCCGTGCTGTAGAGCGGCGATCTTTTTGGACATGGCATCGATGTCCTTCTCGAAAGCGGAGACACTCTTTTTTGTGTCGGTGACGTCCTTGGCCATCGCAACCACAGAGGCGTGGTGCGCGTCGAAGCGAGCGAGAATTTCAGTGAGTTCGGGAGGCATGGCGGTCAGTTCCTGAGGTTGGACAGCTCCGCCGTCGCGGCGGCGAGCTTCGTATTGAGCGTGGTGAGGAGTTCGTGGTCGGTGTCGCGGGAGAGTGCTCGGAAGCCGCCGGCGGCGATTGCCTTCGCGGCTCCGCCGGAAAGGCCTGCGTCCTTGAGAAGTCGCTCCAGATCGGAGCGGGCCTCCAGCCGGGGCACGGCAGGGGCACCAGCCTGCAGTTCCGCAGGAGCATGGGCATAGATCCGGAGGTCGAAGCGTGCCTGCGGCAGAGGACCGGCTGCAGTGCGATCGGCAAAGCCGAGTTCAACTGAGCGGTCCGCGTTGAGCCAAGTCTCCGCCTTCATCATTGCCGCGATGTCGGCGACGGACTTGCCTGTTCGGGCAGCATAGATCCCTGCGAGGGAGGCATCGACCTCCCGCAAGGTCGAGGACATGGCCTCGTGATCATCGGCATTGCCGACCGAGAGAGCCCATGCATTGTGGATCATCAGGAAGGCGCCGGAGCCGATTTCCAGCTCATCAGCCGACATCGCGATGATGGATGCTGCGGAAGCGGCAAGCCCCAGGACTTTGATGGAGATCTTCCCCGCGTGAGCTAGGAGGGCGTTGTAGATCGCAATCCCCTCGAAGACGTCGCCGCCCGGAGAATTGAGTTCGATGGCGACCGGACCGCGGGCTTGTGCCAGGGCGCTCTTCACATCTTCAAGGCGGATGTCATCTCCGACCGCGCCGGAGAGGGAGAGGGTCAGAACCTCGCCCTCAGCTCGGACCTCGACACCTGCCTGGGGAGAGCGGGCGAATATCCGGCCATGGCGTGCACAAGGCGCCGCCGACGAACTGATGGAAATGGGGGGAGGTCGTTGCTTCATTGATCCTGTCTCAGCAAAAGCTCATGGCCGGCATTCGAGCCGGATTTTGAGACCTTGCTGCCCCGCGTAACGCGGGTGCGGACCAAGGGCGGGAGCGGGATCTGCCCCGCCATGGCGGCGGTGACAGATCGAAGCGACCAAAGTGAACATAAAGGGAACGGCACTTGAATGTCAATGTGGGGGGCATTCATTCGATGATGTCCCTCAGGCCATCTCCCGCGCGCTTGAGGCCGGTGGCGGTGGAGCGAAGGATCTTGATGGCAAGAAGCGGATCGCCCTGCTGAATTGCTTGGTCGGCGGCGTCGAGGCAGGCGACGGTCTCATCGCAAATGTCCATGGCACCCTCAAGCAGGCCAATGGACACTTCGTTTGTTTGCTCCACCTTGCTGAGCCGTTCGCGTAGCAACTCTATTCGCTGGGCAAGGAGCTTCATGGTCTCCGGCGCATCTTCCGGGATGTGGCCGGCCATCAAGGCGCGGCCGCGCTTCAGGGCTTCCGGCATGGGACCGAGTTTGTTCAAGTCGATGGCCGGCGGGCGGTTGTTCTTGGGTGCATCGGTCATGATGGTTCTCCAGCGATCACATGCGGGTGCGGGTCGGTGCGCTGTCACAGCGCTCAAGATGGGCGGCTTGCTCGCTGGCTATGGCGAGAGCCAAGTCTGTGTCGCCTTCGCGCAGAGCGGCCTCGATGGCACGGAAGCGGCGGGCAAGCTGCGCGATCACATCGCGATAGCCTTCGGCCGCGGCCTCATAATCCGTCGTGGCACTGAGCACCTTGCATTGCAGATCGGACAGTCTGTCAATCAGCATTGAACCGGGACCCCAGATCGGCGCCGAAAAGGGACCCCTTTTCAGGCGCGCGTTTTGTGCCG
>JBFMAV010000045.1:0-35731 GCA_040755535.1 Pseudomonadota bacterium
CCGCCCGCCGGCCCCCGTCACCGCCCGCCCGCCCGCCAGCGCCGGAATCTACTGATCCGCCCGCCCTTCGCCGGCGGCGCGCGTTGTCTCCGGATACGCCGCGCCGGCCTCGCCCTCAGGGCGGCGTGGCGAGCTCGGGAAGCATGCCTTCCGGTGCGAGGCCCTCGATCAGGCGCAGCGTGCGCTCGCCGGTGCCGGCGAGCTTGGCCGTGATGGCGCGCAGCTGAAGAAATTCCTTCGCGCTCAAGGGTTCAAACAGCATGTCGTTGGCCGGGCATTGCACCCGTGCCATGAGTTGAAGCCGGCGCTCGGCTTCCGCCGTCACGCGCAGCACCACCCGTCGCCGGTCGTCGGGATTGACCGCCTTGGTGACAAGTCCCGCATTCACCAGCTTGTTCACCTCGATGGTGACGAACGCCCCAGACAAGTGCAGGTGCTCGGCCAACTGGTTCACACCGAGTTCCCGCGAGCCCTGCGCCAGCCGCGCGATGGCGGTCAGCACGGTGTATTGGGTGCCCGACAGGCCGATCAGCTGGCCGAGCCGGTTGCGGACGTCCTGAATGGCCGAGGCGAAAGCCAGCATGTCATGGACCATCTCGCGAAATTCGTGGTCCGACCCGTCCACCAGGAGGGCGGCGCGCGAGGCCGTCAACGGCAGTCCAGGGGTCGATCCGGGCGTGTTGGCGGTCATTGATCCATACTCCGACACCATTGCGCCTTGTCCCCTTAGAGGGGGAACGACGGGGAGGGAACCCGAACTTTTTGGCCGCACCGGCATGTGATCGCCATCGCCACCCGAAGCGCGGCTTTCGCCACGGAGGAGCCCCCGCCCCTCTTGACGGAGGAGAGGAGTCGATATTAGCTTTGCTACAAAGGTAATTACACCTCCAGTTCAGGAATGAAGGCTGCATGAGCCGTGCCTCTGCTCCCGCCACGTCGCCCCGCAGCGACGGTATGGATTCCCGCGCCTTCCGCGCCGCCCTGGGCCGCTTCGCGACCGGCGTCGCCGTCGTCACCGCCTGTACCGGCACGGGCGAGGCGGTCGGCATGACCATGAGTTCCTTCAACTCCGTTTCGCTGGATCCGCCGCTGGTTCTGTTTTCCGTGGCGCGCTCGGCCTATTCGCTTCCCGCCATGCGGGCGGCGAAGGGATTTGCCATCAACATCCTCGCCCAAGAGCAGCAGGATTTGTCCAACCGCTTCGCGCGGGCGCTGGAGGACAAGTGGCATCAGGTGGCGCATCATCCCAGCCTGCATGACGCGCCGCTGCTGGCGGGCGCCATCGCCCATTTCGAATGCGAGCCCTATGCGCGCCATGACGGTGGAGACCACGAAATCTTCCTCGCCCGGGTGGTGCGCTTTTCCTCTCCCGAGGCGGGCGATCCCCTCATTTTCTATCGCGGCCGCTACCACGCCCTCGCCACCGGCGCGGATCGCTGATCCGCCGCGCGTGCAAAAGGATAAAGACCATGGTGAAGACCGGAGCCGAGCATATCGCCAGCCTGAAGGACGGGCGCGAAATCTATCTTGACGGTCGCAAGGTGGCCGACCCGACCACAGACCCCGCCTTCCGCCGCGCCATCGCCTCGGTCGGCCAGATGTTCGATTTCCAGAGCGCGCCGGAGAACCGCGCGCTGATGACCTTCGAGACCGACACCGGGACGCGCGCCAACCGCATCTGGGAATTGCCGGAGAGCTATGAGGCGTTGAAGACCCGCCGCAAGGGTCTGGAAGCCTGGACCGAGCTGCATGCCGGCTTCCTCGGCCGCGCCCCGGACCATGTCGCCTCCTGCATTTCCGGCATGTATATGGGGCTCGACGTGTTCGAGGCCTATGATCCGGCCCGCGCCCAGGCGCTTGCGGACTATTACCGCTACGCCCGCGACAATGACCTTTACCTCACCTATGTGATCATCAATCCCCAGGCCGATCGCTCCAAGAGCGCGGCGGGGCAGGCGGACCCCTTCCTCTCCGCCGGCATCGTCGACCGGGACGCGGAAGGCCTCACCATTCGCGGGGCCAAGATGCTCGCCACCGGCGGCATCATGGCGAACGAGGTGCTGGTCACCTGCATTCAGCCGCTCCAGAAGGGCGACGAACCCTATGCGGTCTCCTTCGCCATCCCCATGAACGCGAAGGGCCTGAAGATCCTCTCGCGCAAATCCTATGAGGCCGCCGCCCCGTCCGTGTTCGACAATCCACTCGCGAGCCGGTTCGATGAGAATGACGCGGTGCTCTATTTCGACGACGTGAAGGTGCCCTGGGACCGGGTGTTCGTCGTCGACAGCCTGGAGATGACGGCCAAGCAGTTCCATGGCACGCCGGCTCATGTCTACCAGAATTACCAGGCGCAGATCCGCCTCTCGGTGAAGCTGAAATTCCTGCTCGGCATCGCCCGGCGCATCACCGAAATCAACGGCACGACCAACTTCCCCCAGGTGCGCGAGACGCTCGGCCAACTGGCGGCGGAAGCCGGCATGGTGGACGCCTTCGTCGCCGCAATGGAGGCCAAGGGCAGCCATTACGGGCGCTACTTCGTGCCCGACCGCCACACCCTCTATGCCGCCCAGACGCTGGCCCAGCAGGTCTATGGCAAGATCATCACCAGCCTGCGGGAACTGGCCGGCGGGGGCATGATCATGCTGCCCTCCTCGGTGCAGGATTACGAGAATCCGGAGCTCGCCGCGCTGATCGCCAAGACCCAGCAATCCCCCGCCGCCAGCGCCGAGGAGAAGGTGAAATTCTACAAGCTCGCCTGGGACGCGGTGGGCTCGGAATTCGCCTCGCGCCACGCCCAGTATGAGATGTTCTATGCCGGAGCGAGCTTCGTGGTGAAGGGCCATTCCTTCCGCACCTATGACTGGGCCGGCGCCGGCGCGCTGCTCGATCGCATGCTGTCGGGCTATGACCTCGCCGACGAGGTCTCCGCCGCCCCCGCCCGCGCCGCAGAATGATTTGAGCAAAGGATTTCTCCATGCCTATCAACAAGATCCACGACGAGTTCCATACCCTCGATCTCGCGGCCGGCTGGGAAGTGCCGCCCGGCTATCCCAAGGGCATCCAGCAGAAAATCCTCTCCGGCGCGCTGGACGAGGTGAACAAGAGCGGATCGCGCACCCGCCTGCTGCGCTTCGATGCCGGCGAATTCACCACCACGCCGTTCGTGCATGACTATTGGGAAGAGGTGTTCCTGGTCTCGGGCGACCTCACCGTCGGCAATGACGAAAAGGGCGAGGGCGGACAATCCTTCGCGCCCTTCACCTATGCGGTGCGCCCGCCGGGCGCCTTCCATGGCCCCTTCAAGTCGGAAAAGGGCTGCATCCTGCTGGAAATCCATTATTTCGATCCCGCCTGATTCTATTTTCCCCGCGCCCCGGCGCGGGTTTTGCGCGCGCGGTGCCATGACCTCCTCAAAGCCCACCCTCGCCTCCCTCGCCACGGACCTTGCCAGCGGGCGCACCAGCGCCGTCGCTTTGCTGGAAGACTGTCTTGACCGCATCGACGATGCGGCCGGCGAGGGCGGGCGCGCCTTCACGCGGGTCGACCGCATCGCCGCGCGCGCGGCGGCCGAGGCCCAGGACCGGCTGCGGGCGGCGGGCGCGCAAGGTTCGCCCTTCGCCGGCATTCCGCTTGCCATCAAGGACCTGTTCGACGTGGCGGGCGAGGTGACCACCGCCGGCTCAAGGGTGCTGGCGGACGCTGAGCCTGCCGCCGCCGACGCGCCGGCCGTGGCGCGGCTGCGGCAGGCCGGCTTCGTCCATGTAGGCCGCACCAACATGACCGAGTTCGCTTATTCGGGCCTCGGCATGAACCCCCATTATGGCGACCCGCGCGCGCCCTTCGAGCGGTCGGCCGGCCGGGTCAGCGGCGGCTCCACCTCGGGCGGCGCGGTGGCGGTGGCGGACGCCATGGCCCATGCCGCACTCGGCACCGATACCGGCGGCTCATCCCGCATCCCGGCGGCCTTCTGCGGCATTGTCGGCTTCAAGCCCACGGCGCGGCGCGTGCCGCTGGAGGGCGCCTTCCCGCTCTCGGGGTCGCTCGATTCCATCGGCCCGCTGGCGCGCTCGGTCGCCTGCTGCGCGGCCTTGGACGCGCTTCTGGCCGGCACGCCGCCCGTCCCTCTCCTGCCCCGCCCGCTGCAAGGGTTGCGACTGCTGGTGCCCACCACCGTCGCGCTGGACGAGCTCGATGCCGAGGTGGCCGAGGCCTTCGAGGCGGCGGTGGAGCGCCTGTCGCAGGCCGGCGCGCGCATCACCTCTGCGCCGGTGCCGGAATTCGGCGAAGTGGCGGGCATCAATGCCAAGGGCGGCTTTCCCGCCGCCGAGAGCTATGCGGTCCACCGGGCCATGCTGGCCGAGGCGGAAGCGGCCTATGATCCGCGCGTCGCGGTGCGCATCAAGCGCGGGGCGGGCCAGTCGGCGGCGGATTATCTCGACCTGCTCGCCGCGCGCCGCAGCCTGATCGCGCGGGCGCGTACCCGCCTTGCACCCTATGACGCGCTGCTCCTGCCCACCGTCGCGATCCTGCCCCCGCGCATCGCGGACCTCGCGGACGAGGCTGCCTATGGGCGGGCAAACCTGCTGGCGCTGCGCAATCCGACCCTCATCAACATGATCGACGGCTGCGCCCTCTCCGTGCCCCTCTCCGGTGCGGGCGGCGCGCCGGTCGGGCTGATGCTGGCGGGCCTTGCCGGCACGGATGCGGAAATCCTCGCCATCGGCGCTGCCGTGGAGGCCGCGCTGGCGCCCCTCGGCGCATGAGGACGGCGTAGAGGCCGTCCGTTCGCAATGGTTCGCCGGCTTTGCAGGATTCGGCAGATTTTTCCGAGCTTTGGGTGTTCAACGCGCGTCCTGCCAAGCATAAGAGTGCGACCGGATCGCGCCGCGGGCTCAGGGCTGCGCGCGGCGGACCGACAGCGACGGACCCAAGGCAGGTGACAGGTGGCCCACTGGACTTCGGGATATGTCGATGACGTTCCCTACATGCCCGGCTTCTATCGGCACCTGACGCCGGCCATGCTGGGCTTCAGCGCCCTGGTCCATGGCCGCAGGTTCGAGATCGAGGCGCCGGACCTCACCTATTGCGAGCTTGGCTGCGGCCAGGGCTTTTCCGCCAATCTGCTCGCCGCCGCCAATCCGGGCATGGACTTCCATGCGATGGACTTCAATCCCGGCCACATCGTCAATGCCCGGCGCCTCGCGGCGGAGGCGGGCCTTGCCAATATCCATTTCTACGAGCGCGCATTCGCCGACTTCGCGGCTGAGCCGGCCGTGCCGCAGGCCTTCGATATCATCGCGCTGCATGGCGTCTTCAGCTGGATCTCACCGGAAAACCGCGCGCACATCGTCGATTTCATCGCCAGGCGCCTGAAACCGGGCGGGCTTGTCGCCGTGAGCTACAACGCCATGCCCGGATGGGTCGTGACGCTTCCGCTGCGCCGCCTGCTGGCCGACCGGGCGGCCAAGACCAGCGGTCCGATCGGGCCGCGCATCGACGAGGCGCTGGCCTTCGCCCAGGCGCTGGCCGACGCCGATGCCGGCTTCTTCAAAGTGCACCGGGCGGCAGGCGGGCGGCTGCAATCTCTGCCCCCCATGTCGCGGGCCTATCTCGCCCACGAATATTTCAACCGCGACTGGACTCCCCTCTATTTCGAGGACGTGGTGCTCGAACTGGCCGAGGCCAAGCTCGGGTATCTGGGCTCTCTGAATCTCATCGACGCGATGGACGACCTCTCTCTCACCCCCGCCCAGCGGCAGGTGCTGGAGAGCGAAGGCGATCCCATCCGGCGCGAGGGGGTGCGGGACTTCCTGGTGAACCAGTTGTTCCGGGCCGACCTGTTCGGGAAGGGCACGTCCGTTCTTTCCGAACGCAGCGCCGCCGGCATCTGGCTTCGGACCCGCTTCGCGCTGTCCGTGGCGGCCGCGCAGGTCCCTGCGACGGCCAAGGCGCGCCTGGGCGAAATCGACCTTCAGGCCGACCCGTTTCGCACCCTCCTGGCGGCGTTCGCCAACGGCCCGAAATCGGTGCGCGACATCCTCATCGCCAATGCCACGCCCGATCTCAATTGGGGGCAGATTCGTCATGGGCTCACCGTGCTGGTGGGCGCCGGCCATCTCCAGCCGTGCCTCGGCGAGGCGGCGGAGGCCGAAGGGATCGCGGGCTGCACAGCCTTCAACCGCGCCGTCTGCACGCTCGCGGAAGATGGCGAGGAGCATCAGTTCCTGGCGTCCCCAGTCACCGGCGGCGGCGTGGCGGTCACCCGCGCGGAGCGCCTGTTCTTGCTGGCGCGCGGCGAAGGCCACCAAGGGCCTGCTGCATGGGCGGATTTCGCCTGGCAGATCCTCGCGCCGCAGGGCCAGCGTGTTCTGAAGAACGGCCAGATGCTGGAGAGCGACGCGGCCAACCGGGCCGAATTGCTGGAGCAAGCAGAGCATTTCGCGCAGGTCCGCCTGCCGACCTTCGAGGCGCTGAAAGTCACCTTCTGACCTTGAGCGCGCCGGCCATCGCCGGCGACCGGGCTGAAATGGCCAATTCTTCTTCCCTCTCGGGGCGTGCGCGCCGGGAGCGCATCCACCCCGCCGATCTTCAAAGCTGGCGCTTCAGATTGTCCGCGAAGGACTGGATATGCGCGCGCACGGCAGCCTCGGCGGCGGCGGGATCGCGCGAGCGCAGGGCCTCGACGATGGCGGCATGCTCGTCCACCACCCGCCGATGATGTTCGGGCGCGCGCAGCGAGACGAACCAGACGCGCTGGGCGCGTTCATGCAGATTGCGCAGGATTTCGCCCAGCACGGGGTTGCCGGCGGCGGTGGAAATGGCGCCATGGAAGTCCCGGTCGAGCGCCATGAGGGTCACCACGTCGCGCGCCGCCGCCGCCCGCGCGCCCTGCGCCACATTCTCGTTGAGCGCGGCAAGCTGCGCGGGCTCGGCGCGCTCCGCCGCGAGGCGCGCGCACAGGCCTTCATTGAGCAGACGCACCTCCACCATGTCGCGCACCTCGTCCTGAGAGATGGGGCGCACGATGATGCCCTTGCGCGGCAGCACCTCCACGAGGCCGTCGCGCATCAGCCGGTCGAAGGCCTGGCGCACGGGAGTCCGCCCGAAGCCGAGGGTGGCGGAGACGGTGGCCTCGCTCAACGCCTCGCCGGGGCGGAACAGGCACATGATGATGCGCTGCTTGATGACCTCATAGGCCTCGTCGCGCAGCGACCGGGGGGCCTGCGTCTCTCTCGCCTCCAGCACCGCCATGCTCATCCTGATCTCCTCGCCCCCGCTTATCCCACCACCGGCAGGACCGCCACGTCATAGGCATGGCGGATGGTGCGGCCGAGCACGGGGTCTTCGATCTCGAACTCGAACCGCTCCGCCGGGCGGATGCCCCCATGGGCGGCGAGCGTGCCGCAGAACATGGCGGCGTCCTTCAGCGGCGCGCCATAGAGCGCCGTCACCGCGTCGGGCGGCAGCATGGCCGCGACCGACCCTTCCTGATAGAGCACGCGCGTCCCGTCGATGACTGCATGCGCGCGCAGGATCAGCTTGTCCCAATGGGGCAGGACGTCGGCAAGCAGCCACAGGTCGCGCGCCACCGGCTTGTCGCACATCTGCTTGGACACGGTGATGTTGTAGGTCTCGACCTTGCGATCGGTATGGTCCGAACCGATGCCGAGATAGAGCCGCCCGCCGGACTCCAGCAGCATGAATTCCACCTCGCCGGAGGAATGCGGGCCGCTGCATTCGATGCGGTCCGCCGTGGTGAGGCGCGCCGCCGCCACGCGGTAATAGATGGGCGTGGACGCGGGACGGGCGACGCCCAGTTCCTCCAGTTCGCGGATGTGCTTCTCCAGCGCCGCCTTGTCACGGCCGGTCCAGCCGGCGATTACCGCGCCGGTGAGCGTGAAGGTCTTTTCCTCGGACAGGCCGTCCGCATGGACGGTGAAGGTAAGCGCCGTGCCGGACATCACACACTCCGTACGCATGGAAAAAGGGATCGCAAAAGGACGGATCGGCGCGCCGGTCAGGGCATTGGCGCGCCGATCCGCAAGGGCCGGCCCGGAAGAAAGGGGGTCCGTTCGGCCGGCCTTTTCAGATTAGAGCCTGATCCGACCGGGCTGATTCGACCGGATCGGGACGGGCTCTTCATGGGTCAGTTCGGCATGCGGGTATCGAGCAGCGTCCACTTCCCGTCCTTGACTTCGAGGATATAGACGGGCTTCACCGCATCATTGTCGGTGAAGGAAATGGCGCCTTCGAGGGCCGCATAATCCTTGAGCTTGGCGAGCTGGTCGCGGATCGCGGTGCGCTCCTCGGCGAGCTTGGCCTTGTCGCCGGTCACGCCCGCGCGCTTCATGGCCTCGGAATAGAGATAGACGATGTCATAGACCGAGGCGTCCATCTGGTTCGGCTCGGTGCGATTGAGGCCGGCGGCCTTGGTGCGCTTGCCGAACTCCTCGGTGAAGGCCTTGGTGGTGGCATTCACATCGGGGAAGAAGGTGGTGCCGATGGTGAGCTTGTCGCCGGCGCCGTCCATGCGCTTGGGCAGTTCGGGATCGGCGATGGTCGTGCCGCCGATGAGGCGGGTGGAGACGCCCTGGCGCTTCAATTCCTTGGCGAGATTGATGGCGCCCTCGGGCGGCGAGCCGAGGCCCACCACGTCGGGATTCATCTGCTTCAACTGCGCCACCTGGGGCGAGAGATCGAAGGCGGCGAGCTGGAAGTCCACCGAGCCCTTGAGCGGGATGCCGTATTTCTCGAACAGCTTGGGAATGACCACCGTGCCGATGGACTTGGACACCACGTCGTCCGTGGCATAGGCGGCGGCGCCGGTCGCGGTCGGCAGCTTCTTGTCCTTCAGCGAGCCGATCACCTGGTCGATGACGCGGCCCTCGTCCGTGGTGTTTCGGAAGCCGTAGGTGAAGCCCTTGGTGAGGCCGGGCGCGGATGAGGCCATGGACATCTGCGCGATGCCCTCGCGCTCGCCCACGGGGAAGGTGGTGCGCACTTCGGACGAGGAGAAGGGGCCGATCACGGCGAGCGCATTGTCGTCCTGGGCGAAGCGGCGGAGCGCGGTGGTCGCCTGCTTGGGATCGCCGGCGGTGTCGAACTTCACCACCTTGATCTTCTTGCCGTTGATGCCGCCCTTCTTGTTGATCTCCTCCACCGCCATGTCGACGGCCACCTCATTGGTGTTGGCGAGACTGACATAGGGGCCGCTCTTGGCCATCATGTAGCCGAGCACAAGCTCATCCTCCGCCCGCGCGGTCCCGGTCATGGCGAGCGCCGCCAGCATGGTGGCGCCCAACAGCAGATTGCGCTTCATCTTCCGACACTCCTCTGAAGGTTTTCAGTGTTGGGCGGGGGCGGCTTCACCCTCGCCGAGATAGGCTTCCTGAAGACGGGGATCGGCGGCGAGCGCCTTGGGGTCGCCGGCCATCAGCACGCGGCCGAGTTCCAGCACCGTGGCCTGATGGGCCACCGAGAGCGCCTTGCCGGTGTTCTGCTCCACCAGCAGGATCGAGAGGCCGCCCTGGTTCAGTTCCCGGATCAGGTCGAACAGCTTGGACACGAACAGCGGCGAGAGGCCGAGCGAGGGTTCGTCCAGCATCATCAGGCGGGGCTTGGCGAGCATGGCGCGGCCGATGGCCAGCATCTGCTGCTCGCCGCCCGAAAGGCAGGAGGCGGCCATGTGGCGACGTTCCGCAAGATTGGGAAAGCGGCCGTAGATGGCGTCGATCTCGCGCCGCACCGTCCCGGCATCCGCGCGCATATGGGCGCCGAGAAGGAGGTTTTCCTCCACCGTGAGCGAGATCAGGATGCGCCGGCCCTCCGGCACGAGCACGATACCGCGCGCGATGCGCTTATGCGGCGGCTCGGCGGTCACGTCCTCGTCCGCGAAGGCGATGCCGCCCGCCTTCGCCGGCACCGCGCCGAGAATGGCCCGCAGGAGCGTGCTCTTGCCCGCGCCGTTGGCGCCGAGCACGGTGACGATCTCGCCCGGCTGGACCGCGAGCGAAACGTCGGTGAGCGCGCCGACGCGCCCATAAGACACGGTGAGGCCGGAGACGCTGAGGAGGGGCGCCATGGGTCAATCCTCCCCGTCCATGCCGATATAGGCTTCGCGCACCTTGGGGTCGCGCCGCACCTCGCTCAGGGGGCCTTCCGCGATCTTCTCGCCGAAATTCAGCACCACCACGCTCTCGCAGATGCTGTCCACGAAATGCATGTCGTGCTCCACCACCAGCAAGGTGATGCCCTTTTGAGCCAGGGCGTTCAGATGATCGCGCAGGGCGTTGGTCTCGCTGGGATTGAGGCCGGCGGCGGGCTCGTCCAGCATCAGAACGCTCGCGCCGGCCAGGGTCGCCCGCACGAGATCGATGCGCTTTCTCACCCCATAGGGCAGCGCGCTCACCGTCTCGTCCGCATAGGCGCCGAGCCCGCTCTCCGCCAGCGCCGCCCGCGCCTCGCGCTTCCAGCGATGGTTGGGGATGAGGCGATAGGGGGTGAGCAGCGCGCCGAGCGAAGAGGCGCGCACATGCTGGCCCACCAGCAAATTCTCCAGCACGGAGAGGTGGGACATGAGGCGGATGTTCTGGAACGAGCGCGCGACGCCGGTGGAGATTCGCCGGCGCGAGGGCATGTGCGTGACGTCCTGCCCATTCACCGTGATGCGCCCGGCATCCACGCCATAGACGCCGGAAACCAGATTGAAGACCGTGGTCTTGCCCGCGCCGTTGGGGCCGATCAGGGCCGTGGTGCGCCCCTTCGGCACCTCGAAGGAGAGATCGCGGATGGCCCGCACGCCGGCGAAGGATTTGGAGAGGCCGGAAATGGACAAGGCGGCGCTCATGGCGTGACCCTCCGGCGGCGAAAGATGCGCAGCAGCGAAGCGGTCACGAGGCCCTGGGGACGCACCGCCATGAACAGGATGATGAAGGCGGCGAACACCGCGTAGCGCCACTGGTCCGAGGCGCGCAGCACTTCCGGAACCAGGGTGAAGAAGGCCGCGCCCACCAGCGGCCCCCACACCGTCTGCGTGCCGCCGAACAGCACATAGAGAACGGTGAAGACGGAGAGCAGCACGTTGAAATGCTGGGCCTCGACGAAATTGTAATGATGCGCGTAGAGCCCGCCCCCGAAACCCGCCACCGCGGCACCGAGCGCGAAGGCCGCCACCTGCATGCCGCGCACCGACACGCCCAATAGGTCCGCCACCGTCGGATCGCTCTTCACCGCCGTCAGGCACAAGGCGAAGCGGGTGCGCGAGACATAGAGCATCAGCACCACGACGCCCGCCGCCGCCGCCCATACCACGCCGGGCGTCGCGTAATCGGAGACGGGATAGCCGGCCGCCCCGCCCACCACCTCCAGATTGAGGAAGACGGCGGAAATCACCTGTCCCAGCGCGAAGGTGGCCATGGCCAGATAGATGCCGTGGGTGCGCAGGACGGGAATGCCGATGAGGACGCCCATGAGGCCCGCGAGCGCCGAGCCGAACGGAATGGCCGCCCACATGGGCCAGCCATATTCATTGGTGAGGAAGGCCGAGGCATAGGCGCCGATGGCCATGAAGCCGGCGATGCCGAGATTGAGCTGGCCCGCCGCCAGCGGCAGATAGACCGCATAGGCCGCCATGACATTGAAGGCGAGGACGACGAGGACGCCAGTGAGATAGCCGCTCATCACAGCTTCTCCCGGCTGGCGGGGCGCCCAAGCAGACCTTGGGGGCGCAGGATCAGGATCAGCAGCAGCAGGCCATAGACGGTGATGTTCACCACGTCCGCGCCGAGGAAGGAGATGGACAGGACTTCCGCAAGGCCGATGAGCAGGCCGCCCAGCACCGCGCCCCAGATGGAGCCCATGCCGCCCACGATCATGGCGGCGACGCCCTTAAATCCGATCCCCTCGCCCATGAAAGGCGAGACCTGCTGGTAGTTCACCGCAAACAGGATGCCCGCAAAGGCCGCGAGCAGGGCGCTCGCGACGAACAGCTGCGGCACGAGGCGGGCGATATCGATGCCCATGAGCAGCGCGGTCTCCCGGCTTTCCGCGACGGTGCGGATGCGCCGCCCCGCATTGGTCGCGGCCAGGAAGCGCGAGAGCCAGAAGACCAGACCCAGCGAGACCGCGAGGGACGCCACCTGCGCCATGCCGATGACGAGGCCGCCGAAGCGGAAATTCATGTCGGGAAGGAGCGCGGGAAAGGCCTGCTGGTCCGAGCCGTACTGGATGAGAACCAGGTTCTCCAACAGCACCAGGAAGCCGAGGGACGAGACGAGGGGCACTTCGGGATCGCCGCTCTGCATGCGCCGATAGGCGAGGCGCTCCACCAGGAGCGAGATGAAGGCAGCGGCCAGCAGCGCCACCGCAAAGGCGAGGAACCAGGGCCAGCCCAGCTTCATCATGCCGAAGCTCACCATGCCGCCCACCATGAACAGGCCCGGCAGGGAGAAGTTGAGGAAGTTCAGCACCCCGATGGCCAGGGTGAAGGCCACCGCCACCAGCATATAGATGGCGCCGAGCATGAGGCCGTTGACGATCTGCTGAGCGAGCATGGGGTCGCGCAGGGCTCCCGAGGCGGGGCGGAGGCAGTTGGCCCGGCCCGTTGAAATTAGATAATAGACAAAGCTATTTTGCCGCCTCCTTCAAGCTGAAATTTCAGGCGTATTTCAGTTGGTGCGAAACCGCGCCGTCGCCAGGCCCGGAACGGGCAAGCCTATGGCAATGCAACATTATTAGCGCACCGCAGCATGCTCATATATTGAGCACAATTGGCCTAAGGCCTGCCCGTGACTTACGCCGCCCAGCAAGCGTATCGGGCGCGGGCGAGTCTGCCGATGGATCGGCCAAGGATCAGCCGAACTTGAACAGGACGCCGAATCCGCCGCGCGGATAATTCCATTCGATCTCGCCGGAGGGCTCGCACAGCACCCGGCAGGTGCCGCATTCGAAGCACCCGTCCGGCACCACCTCGACCTGCCCGGCATCATTGAGGCCGTAGCAGCCGGCGGGGCAGAGCCGCGTCATGGCGAGCAGGTTCGCGGACGGCGCCGCATGGGGCGCGACGCGGATATGCGGGCGGCCCGTATCGACCAGATAGCGGTTCTGGAACAGCTTTTCCTCAACCCTCGGCGTGCTCATGACCGTCTCTCCTCTCGGCGTGGAAGGGGTGTTTCAGCGCCAGGCGCGGGCGAGGCGGACCGCATCGCCGATCAGGCCCGGCCAGGAGCGGCGCGCCACGAAATTGCGCCAGGTGGCCTTTTCCTTGTCGATCTTCGGCGTGCCGTCCACGCGCAGGAAATTCTGCGCCGCCTTGGACATGAGTTCGGGATAGGTGAGGAAGAAATTGCGCGACTGGGTGTGCAGCAGCGCCGGCATGTCCTTGTATTTCTTCAGGTCCTTCATCACGAAGGATTCCTCCACCAGCCGCTTGTAGAGGCTGAGATTGGCTTTCGAGAAGGGTTCGCGCCGGCTCTTGATGTGGAAGATGGCCTCGGCCGCGAGGCGCCCCGTGGTCATGGCGAGGTTGGAGCCCTCGCGGTGTATGGCATTGTTGAACTGGGCGGCATCCCCCACCACCAGCCAGCCATCCCCGAACAATTGGGGCACCGCGCGATAGCCGCCTTCCGGGATCAGATGGGCGGCATATTCCTTCACTTCCGACCCCGCCAGCAGCGGCGCGATGGAGGGATGGCGCTTGAAGGCCTCCAGCAGGCCATAGGGGGTGTCCTGCCCGTCGCGGAAATCCGACACCAGGCAGCCGAGGCCCACCGAGATGGATTCCTTATTTGTGTAGAGGAAGGCCATGCCCGTCATGCCCTTGGAGAGGGTCCCGGCGGCCTCGATGACCACCCCTTCATTCTCCTTGAGGTTGAAGCGCGCATCGATGGTTTCGGAGGGCAGGAAATGCATCTCCTTCACCGCCAGCGCCACCTGCTCGGGCTTGGGCACCGCGCGCAGCCCGGCGCGGGTGCCGAGCAGGCCGTTCACCCCTTCCGCCAGCACCACCACATCGGCATGGACGATGCCGCCCGTGCGGTCGGTGCGCACGCCGATCACACGCTCATAGGCGTCCTGGATCAGCTCCGTGGCGGTGGTCTCGCACAAGAGCGTGACGCCCGCCTCCTGCGCCTTGCGGGAGAACCATTTGTCGAACTGGGCGCGGATGATGGTGTAGCGGTTGGGGCGCGCCTCGTTGAAGTCGTCGGACCGATAGTGCATCCCCATGTGGGACGTGTCGTCCATCATCCAGAACCGCTGCTCAAGCACGTGGCGTTCCAGCGGAGCATCCTCGCGGAAGTCCGGCACCAGCTTCTCAAGCATGTCGGCATAGAGGATGGCGCCCTGGACATTCTTGGAGCCGGGATATTCGCCGCGCTCCAGTTGCAGCACCTTGAGCCCCCGCTGGGCGAGGGTGAGCGCGCAGGCATTGCCGGACATGCCGGCTCCGACGACGATGGCGTCGAACTTTTCCTCGATCATGTCTTCCTCCTGGCAGCAAGGCCGGACGGGCGGATGGGGACGCGGCCGGCCTCAGCCGGCCAGACGGTCGCGGGAATGGGGCGACAGCCGGCGGCGGAATGCGTCGGTCAGCGCCGGCAGCAGGCGGATGGCGTCCGCCACGATGCCCACATGGGCGAATTGAAAGATGGGGGCGTTGGGATCGGTATTGATGGCGACGATCAGGTCCGCCCCCTCCACGCCCACGCGATGCTGGATCGCGCCCGATATGCCGGCGGCGATGTAGAGCTTGGGGCGGATGGTCTTGCCGGTCTGGCCGATCTGGCGGTCGGAGGAAATCCAGCCCTTCTGGACCAGAGGCCGCGAGCCGCCGAACTCCGCCCCGAGCACGGCGGCAAGGTTGCGCACCAGCTGGAAATTCTCCGCCGACTGCAGCCCGAGCCCGCCGGCCACCACCACGTCGGCATAAGCCAGGTTGGCCTGCGCCGCGTCGCGATCGGGCAGGAAGCTCAGAACCTTGGTGACGATATCCTCCTCCGCCATTGCGAGCGGATGGGGAATGACCCGGCCGACATCGCGCTGCACCCGCTCGGGCATGGCCATCACACGGGGGCGCACGGTCGCCATCTGAGGGCGGAAGTTCAGGGTGTAGATGGTGCACAGGAGCGAACCGCCGAAGGTCGGGCGGGTGGCGCCGAGCGACTTGTCGGCATCCACGTCCAGCTCGGTGCAGTCGGCGGTCAGGCCGGTGAGCAAGGTGGTCGCCACCGATCCCGCCAGATCGCGCCCGAGCGTGGTGGCACCCAGCAGCAGGATTTCCGGCTGGTAGGTGTTCACGATGTCCGTAAGCGCGCGGGTGAAGGGCTCGTTGCGGTAGTGGGCGAGCAGCGGATCCTCGCACAGATAGACTAGGTCGGCGCCGTAGCAGAACGCATCCGCAATCGCGGCACGGGTTCCCTCCCCTGGCGGACCGATGACGACGCCGGCGAGGTCGCAACCGAGCTTGTCGGCAAGCTTGCGGCCCTCGCCCATCAATTCCCAGGAAACGGGATGAACCTCGCCGCGTTCGATTTCGACGAAGACCCACACATGCTTGTAGGCCTTGAAGTGATCCGGCAGCTCTTTCTTCATGCCGGCCCGCCCGCCGGCGCCGGGCTTGGGCACGGGCTTGGCTGCGGGCGCGCTGGAGGCGGGAGTGCGGGGGGCGTCGCTCATGGCGGTCTCCTTCAAAAGCCCGCCGCCAGCTTGGCGAGGTCGGACTCAAGGCCGGGGGCACGGGTGAACAGGGCTTGGATGAGGGCATCGGCGGACGCGGCGGCATCGCGCTCCGCAGGCGCCACCATCTGCGCGCTCTCCGCGCGCGCGGCGGGGGCGAACACGCGCTTGACCACGGTGGGCGAGCCGCGCAGGCCGCATTTGGTCAAGTCCTCGATCCCGGCCTCCGCCGCGCTCCAGGTCACAATCTCCGCGCGCGCCGCGCGCAGCGCATCGGCCATGGACCCGCGCCGCATTTCGTTGGTGGCCTCCAGCATGGTGATGAGGCAGGGCAGGCGGGTGCGCAGCACCTGGACGCCGCCTTCCGCGCGGCGCTCCACCGTGATGCCCCGCCCCGCCAGATCCAGGTCCGCGATGCGCGAGACATAGGTGAGCTGGAGCATGGCGAGCCGCTTGGCGATGCCGGGACCGACCTGGGCGGTGTCGCCATCGATGGTTTGCTTGCCGGTGAAGACGATGTCGGGCGGGCCAAAGGTCTCGGAAATCTTGGCGATGGCGGAGGCGAGCGCGAAGGATGTCGCGAGCGTGTCGGAGCCCGCGAAAAAGCGATCCGTGAGCAGCACGGCCCGGTCCGCGCCGAATGCCAGCGCCTTGCGCAGCGAGTCCGAGGCCATGGGCGGTCCCATGGTGAGAACCGTCACCTCGCCGCCGTGCGCGTCCCGCAGGCGCAGGGCTTCTTCCAATGCGAACAGGTCATAGGGATTGATGACGGTCGGCACGCCCTGGCGCATGATCGTGTTGGTCACGGGGTGAACCCGGATCTGCGCCGAATCCGGCACCTGCTTGAGACAGACCACGATATGCATGCCGGCTCCCTCCTCTTCCGTCTGAAAGGGTCCTCGCATCAGCCGTGCCAAGACGTGGGACCACTGAAAAACAAGAGTTTTTTCCTGCCTCAAACGAAACACCCCGCCATTGGCGGGGTGTCGGTGTCGGGTTTGCGACAGGACGCGTCAGGTGCGCTCCACGCCCTCGAAAAGGGCCGTCAGCGGCACAAAGGCGCGCGGCGCGGGCGGCGCCTGGGGGTCGCGCTCCTTCAGCACCTTGAAGACCCGCTCCGCCAAGGGCGAGGAGCGTTCGAAATCGCCATAGGCACGCTGGAGCGTCTCGCGACAGGCGACTTCGATCTCATCCTCGGACAGGCCCGCGAACGGTGCGTTGGCGAGATACTGGCCCATGCGTTTCAGGATGTGCAGGCGTGCCACGTTCACCACCTGCGGATCGCAAGCAACGTCGAGGCGGGCGAAGAAATCCTCCGCGCTGGACAGACCCTTCAATTCTTCAAGGACACCCATGGCCGTCTCCTTTCCGCGCATGTGATCTCATGGTCGCAAGCTGCATCCTGTCCCGGCCCGGCCGCCTCGGCCGGGCGGGCGCCCTCGCGCAGATGGGCGACGCGGGCTTCCAGGAATTCGATGCGATCCAGCAGGGAGGCAATGGCCTCGCCCACCGGATCGGGCATGAGGTGATGTTCCAGGTCGATCCGCCCGTCCCCGAGCCGGCGGCGATCGGCGGTCGGCTTCACCACCCGGCCGGGAATGCCCACCACGGTCATGTTCGGCGGCACGTCCTCGATCACCACCGAATTCGCACCCACCCGCGCGCCCGCGCCAACCGTGATGGGGCCGAGGATCTTGGCGCCCGCGCCGACCAGCACGCCGTTGCCCAGCGTCGGATGGCGCTTGCCCGCGCTCCAGGAGGTCCCGCCGAGCGTCACGCCGTGATAGAGCGTCACGTCGTCCCCGATCTCGGCCGTTTCTCCCACCACGACGCCGGCGCCGTGATCGATGAAGAAGCGCCGGCCGATGCGCGCGCCGGGGTGGATATCCACATTGGTGAGCGCGCGGGCGAGCCAGGACAGGAAGCGCGCCGGGAATTTGATCCCCCGCCCCCAGAGGCGGTGGGCGAGCCGGTGCCAGATGAGGGCATGAACGCCGGGATAGAGCAGCACCACTTCCAGCGTGGTGCGGGCGGCGGGATCGCGGGCGCGCACGCACCCCACATCCTCCCGCAGGACGGTCCCGAGGCCCGCCGACGCGGACCCCGCCCGAGCGCGCGCGGCGCGGCGGCGCGTGCCGCCCATCAGCATGGTCATGCGCCCACCGGCTTCGCCCGGCGGCGCATGGCGGCCTCGGCGAAGACGTCCTCGTAGAATTCCCGCAGGATGGCCGGCGGCACCACGCCCTTGGTCCGGGTCGCGAAGGCCCGCACCCGCTCCAGGATGGCGCGGCCGCGCTGCGCATCCACCTGGAGGCCCTGGTCCGCAAGCGCCTTCTGGATCGCCGCGAGGCCGGAATGCTTGCCGATGACCACGGTGTGGTCGCGGCCCAGCATCTGCGGGCTCAAGGCCTCATAGGTGCTGCGGTCCTTCAGAAGGCCGGAGACGTGGATGCCTGATTCATGGGTGAACACATCCTCTCCCACGATGGCCTTGGTGCGAGGCAGCGGTCGCCCGGCCGCTTCGCTGACCTTCATCGCCAGGGCGCGCAGCGCGCCGGGATCGATGCCGCAGTCGAGGCGCGCCGTCTGGCGCAGGGCGATGGCCACTTCTTCCAGCGCCGCATTGCCGGCCCGCTCACCGAGGCCGGTGACGGTGACGCTGGCATGGCGCGCGCCCCCCATGACCGCCGCCAAGGTGTTGGCGGTGGCAAGGCCGAGATCGTCATGGGCGTGGAATTCCAGCTCCAGATCGCTCGCGACGCACACCCGGCGCACCAGGGCATAGGTGGTGAAGGGGTCGAGAACCCCCAGCGTGTCCGCGAGGCGCAGGCGGAACGCCCCCGCCTGCTGCGCAACGCGGGCGATGCGGCCCAGGAAATCCGGGTCCGCGCGCGAGGCATCCTCGCAGCCCACCGCGACCGAAAGGCCGAGCGAGCGGGCAAGCCCGACCACGCGCTCCACCGTCTCCAGGGCCCAGGCCCGGTCGCGGCCGAGCTTGCCGGAAAGCTGGGTGTCCGAGGAGGGAATGGAGAGATTGACCGCCGTGAGCCCCGCCGTCACCGCCGCCATGAGGTCCGCCTCGCTCATGCGGCACCAGGCGGCGATGCGCGCGGGCAGGCGCAGCGAGGCGAGGGACCGCAGGGTTTCGATCTCCTCGTCCCCCATGGCCGGCGTTCCGGCCTCGATCTCGGGAACGCCCGCCCCCACCAAAGCCTCGGCCAAGGCGAGCTTTTCCTTGCGGGAAAAGGCGACGCCCGGCGCCTGCTCGCCATCGCGCAGCGTCGTGTCGTTGAGAAAGACCGCACGCCCCGCAGGGGACGCGGGAGGCTCGCAGATCTGATGCAGCATGACTGACCTCCCCGGTCCGGCGGGCCGCGCCCGCCTCAGGCATAAACGGGGTTGAAACGCGCTTCGCCGCCGCTGCCGTCCCAGAAGGGCGAGAGGGCGCGCAGCTTCTCGATGATGCTCGGCATCACCTCGATGACGCGCTCCACTTCCGCGCTGGTATTGTCGCGCGAGAGCGAGAAGCGGATGGCGCCGTGGGCCGCCGTGTAGGGAATGCTCATGGCGCGCAGCACATGGGAGGGCTCCAGCGATCCTGACGTGCAGGCCGAGCCGGACGAGGCGGCGATGCCCGCGCGGTTCAGCAGGAGCAGGATGCCCTCGCCCTCGACGAATTCGAACGCCACATTCGCGGTATTGGGCAGGCGGTTTTCCACGTCCCCGGTGACGAAGCAGCTCGGGATGCGCTGGAGCAGGCCCTTCTCCAGCCGGTCGCGCAGATCGCGCACGCGGCCGTTCTCCTCCGCCATATGGGCTCCGGCGAGGCGGGCGGCGGCGCCGAGCGCGACGATGCCGGGGGTATTCTCGGTGCCCGCGCGCCGCCCGCGCTCCTGCTGCCCGCCCTTGATCTGGGGGCGGAAGCGGGTGCCCCGGCGCACATAGAGCGCGCCGATGCCCTTGGGCGCATGCAGCTTGTGGCCGGACAGAGAGAGCATGTCGATGGCGGTGGATTTCAGGTCGATGGGCACCTTGCCCACGGCCTGAACGGCATCGGTGTGGAACAGGATGCCATGGGCCTTCGCCATTTCGGCGAGACGGGCCACCGGAAACAGGGTTCCGGTCTCGTTATTGGCCCACATGATGGAGACGAGGGCCACACGCTCGGACAAGGCCGCCTCATAGGCATCCATGTCGAGACGCCCTTTCGCATCCACCGGGATCACATGGACCTTGATGCCCCGGTTCTTCTCCAGCCAGGCGCAGAGCGAGAGCACGGCGGGATGCTCCACCGCGCTGGTGATCAGCTCGCGCCGGCGCGGGCTCGCCTCCAGGGCGGAGAGGATGGCGGCATTGTCGCTCTCGGTGCCGCCGGACGTGAAGACGATCTCGTGGTCATGCTCGGCGCCCAGCAGCGCCTGAAGCTCGCGGCGCGCGCCTCGGATGGCCGCGCCCACCTCCGAGCCGAAGGCATGGAGCGAGGAGGCATTGCCGAACTGCTCGGTGAAGTAGGGCAGCATGGCCTCCAGCACGCGGGCATCGACCTTGGTGGTGGCATTGTTGTCGAAATAGACCGGCGTCATGCGCGCCTCCAAAAGACCGGGGTTGGACGGGACGGCCGGGCTATTTCACCGGCACGACGCGCAGCGGCATTCCGAGCTTCTCCATGAGACGCTGCTGGACGCCGGAAATGGTGACGGAGGCCATCTGGCACCCGACACAGGCGCCCGAGAGCCGCACCGAGATGGTGTTTCCCTCCACGTCCACCAGCTCGCAGTCGCCGCCATCCTGCTGGAGGAAGGGCCGCAACTCCTCGATCGCCCGGTCGATGAGCTTGATGCGCTGCACGGCGGTCAGCGGCGCCGGGTTCGCGGGCGGCGGCACCAGGCTCGCGAGCGGGCTTTGCCGGGGGGCGGTGACGGACAGCGGCACGCTGACGGGAGCGGACGGCTTTGCCGGCGTGGAACCACGCGGCTTGCCCTTCAGGCTGCGCGGATCGATGGAGCCGACCCGGTAGGCGGCGCTCGCCGCGATCACGCCTTCGGCCGCCATGTCGGCATTGACCCGCGCCAGCACTTCCTCGATGGCCTCGAAGCAGGTGAGGCACCCCCCGCCCGCCTTGGTGTAGAAGGTCACCTGCTCGGGGGTGGTGAGCTTGTTCACCCGCACGGCGCGCTCGATCATGCCTTCGTCCACACCGAAGCATTTGCAGACGAGGGCGCCCTCCTCGTGATCGTCCTCCCAGGTCTCGCCCCGATAATGGGCGACCGCCGCCTGAAGCGCCTCATAGCCCATGACCGAGCAGTGCATCTTCTCGGGCGGCAGGCCGCCGAGGAAGTCCGCGATGTCCTGGTTGGTGAGGGCGAGGGCCTCATCCAGCGTCTTGCCGATGACGATCTCGGTGAGGGCGGAGGAGGAGGCGATGGCCGAACCGCAGCCGAAGGTCTGGAACCGCGCCTCGGTGATCACATCGCTCTGCGGGTCCACCTTCAGCATCAGTTTCAGCGCGTCGCCGCAGGCGATGGCACCCACCTCGCCCACCGCATTGGCGTCGGCCAGCAGCCCGGCATTCTTGGGGTTGAAGAAATAATCCTTCACCTTGTCCGAATAGTCCCACATGGCCGCCCCCTCACCCGAAGGACTTGCCGCAGGCGCATTTGGACGCCGCGTTGGGATTCTCGAAGACGAAGCCGGAATTCTCCAGCGCGGTCACAAAATCGATCCGCATGCCGGTGACGAGCGGCTGGGAGCGGTCGTCGATGAACAGCTTCACGCCCGCCTGCTCGATCACCATGTCGCCGCTGCGCGACTGGCTCTCCAGCCCCATCATATATTTGAAGCCGGCGCAGCCGCCCGCCTCCACCATGATGCGCAGGCCCTCGGCCGCGTTCGAGGTCTGGGCCAAGGCGGATTTGACCGCGGCGACCGCATTCTCCGTCAGCGTGATCATGTCGGCACTCCCTCGCCGGAAGATGGTTCCGAGGTGGGTCACGCAAGCCGTGTGCCAAACCTATAAGTTATTGATTTAAAATGTTTTTACATCGGTTTTGGGGGTGTCGGAAATCCGACATGTCGGCTCCGCGCCGCGCCGGGGCGGCAGATTCGCGACACGCTCAACCCGGACCCAAGGTGACCTGCACGTCCGCCGGCGGCGCGGAATAGGGGGCGGAGGTGACCAGAATGTCGGCCCCGGTCGCGGCATACTGGGCGGCATTGGCCGCGCTCACACCGCCCGCCACCGCCAGAAGCGGGCGCACCGGCAGGTCAGCGAAGGCCTGCACCAGATCCGCCACCGCCTCCGGCGTCATCTTCTCGCATTGGATCACGTCGGGTGCAGCCGGCAGAAGCTGTTCCGCCTCGGCCCGGCTCGTTACTTCCACCACCAGCTTCTTCTCAGGCGTGCTCCGCCGCAGGGCGGCGAGGGCGGCGCACGGGTCGGCCAGGAAAGCCCGGTGCTCGGGAAAGACCAGCAGCGTCTCGGACAGGCCGAGGCGATGGGGATCGGCGCCGCCGGCACGGATCGCCTGGATCATCAGCCGCTTGCTGCCGGGAAAGGTCTTGCGGGTGGTGACGATGGCGATGGTGGGCGCGACCGCGCGCGCCGCGTCCACGATGGCAGCCGTGGCGCGCGCGATCCCCGAGAGATATTCGACCCCCGTCTGCGCCACCTTCCAGGCCGCGTGAAGCGCGCCCGCCGATCCCTCCGCCTCCAGGATCAGCTCGCCGGCCTCGACCCGGTCGCCGGAGCGGGCATGCAGGCGCCCGCGCCCGCCCGCCCGTTCGATGAGGGTAAGCGCAAGCTCGGTGCCACAGACACGACCTGCGCCGCGCATCCGAAACGCCATGCGCGCCGGCGCATCGCCGATCCCCAACAGACGGGTGGTGAGGTCCCCATGGGGCGCGTCCTCATCCAGCAGCGCGTCTGCCAGGGCGAGAGGAATCCGCATGCCGCCTCCATCACATCGGGACCATTGCCCGTCACCCTCGCCTAGTGGCGAGCGCCCATCGGCCGCGCGGCGCTCAGATGCGCCACCGCCTCCAGCACCGCATCGGCAATTCTGCGCGGCCGCTCGGCAAGACCGATCCAGCTCGGCGGCCCCTCCCGCGCGGGATCGACCTCGACCAGCTTCAGGTCTTGCGGCACGTCGATGCCGTCGCGCACCAGGCCCCGCACATGGCCGGTGAGAGGCGCACGCACCGGCGTTCCGCCGCACCTGCCGACCACCTCACCCGCCGCCACAGCTTGCCCGATCACATGGCCGGTGGCCCAGAACCCACCTTGTGGCGCACGCGCGAACCGCTCGCGGCCTGCCCCGGAGAGGGGCGTCGATCGCCCGTGAGCGGCGCGCGTCGCCCCCGCGCGCAGCATGCCGATGGCTTCGGGGGCGGTCTCGATGGCGACATCCACATGCCGCCCCGCGACAAAGCCCGGGCCGAGGCCCACCGTCGCCCGCCCAAAGGGACGAATGTCCACTTTCAGCGTGTGCATCCGCATGCGCGCATCCACCAGCACGTCGATCAGGCCGAGGCACAGCAGTTCGCCGAGTTCCAACACCGTCACGCACAGCGCCGAGCGATCGGTACAGGCGTTCAAAATCTCCACGAGGCTGCCCGCGGCCCGCGCGTCCACGCCCTCGAAGGACACACGCCCCGCCAGGAGCGCATCGTCATAGGCAAGCGTCCGCCGCAGGACCGGCTGGGCCGGGTCGCGCGAGAGCACCACCCCATAGCCGTGGAGGAACAGGGCGCGCCCCACGGCCGAAGCCACGTCATTGGTGCCGAGCACCACCGCCAGGGGAGCGCGGCCCGCAGGGATGAAAGCTGTTTCGCCGCGCATCGATCCTCCGCCCACCACAGGCGCCGATCTCGAAAGGCGACGCCGGGGCGAAGAAAGCGACTTTCGTGCCAGCGCGGACTTTGCAGCAGCCGCGCCGCGCCGCAGGGGATGCTTGGCGTGCGCGCATGCTGGGATGTGAGCAAGCCGACGCGAAGCGACACGGTTCAACGTCGCAAACCCGACACGGCCCCCTGCCACCGCCCCGGCCCGCCTTGGAATGATTTGAAATTCCAATGGCGTGCGGCGATGGCACGGCCCTTGCTGCCCTGCGCTGACACGGGGCTTTGGCCCCACGGCAATGCTTGCGGAGAGAGATCCATGCTTGGGATCGGCAGCGTCCTTCCTCCCTTTTCCGTCATCGGGGTGAAGCCGGGGTTCAATTTCCACGAAGAGAATGGCCAGACCGCCTTCGACACCCTCACGCAGGCCAGCTTTCCTGGAAAATGGAAGATCATCTTCTTCTATCCGAAGGACTTCACCTTCGTCTGTCCGACCGAGATCGCCGAATTCGCGCGCCTCTCCGAAGACTTCGCCGACCGCGATGCGGTGGTGCTCGGCGGGTCCACGGACAATGAATTCGTGAAGCTCGCCTGGCGGCGCGACCATAAGGACCTGGACCGCCTGCCGATCTGGTCCTTCGCGGACACCAATGGCTCGCTGGTGGACGGGCTCGGCGTCCGCTCGCTGGACGGGGTCGCCTATCGCTACACCTTCGTGGTGGACCCGGACAATGTGATCCAGCACGTCTATGCGACCAACCTCAATGTGGGCCGCAATCCCAAGGACACGCTGCGCGTCCTCGATGCGCTGCAGACCGACGAATTGTGCCCCTGCAACCGCCCCGTCGGCGGCGACGTGCTGAAAGTGGCGTGAGGCGCCATGAGCATCGAGACCCTGAAGGCCCGCCTTCCCGCCTTCGCCAAGGATGTGAAGCTCAATCTCTCCGCCATCCCGCGCGAGGAAAGCCTCACCGCGCAGCAGCTTTACGGCCTGCTCGTGGCCTGCGGCCTCACCACCCGGAACAGCGAGGTGGCGCTGGCCTTGGAAGCGGAGGCCGCTCCCCATCTTTCACCGGCGGCGCGCGACGCGGCGAAGACCGCCGCCGTGCTGATGGCCATGAACAATGTCTATTACCGCTTCACGCACCTTGCCTCCAACAAGGCCTATGAGGCCCTTCCCGCCAAGCTGCGCATGGGCGCCATCGCCAATCCCGGCGTGGACAAGACGGACTTCGAACTCTGGTCGCTCGCCGTGTCCGCCATGAATGGCTGCGGGCGGTGCATCGACGCCCATGACGCGGTGCTGCGGCACGCCGGGATGCGCGACGATCAGATCCAGGCCGCGGTGCGCATCGGCGCCATCATCGCCTCCGTGGCGGTGGCGCTGGAAGCCGTGGTCGCGCCTCTCGCGGCGGCTGCGGAATGAAGAGCCTCGCGCGCGACACAGAATGTCAGCGCGCGGCGCCGAATTTGATCCAGATCAAAGCCGCCGCGCCACGCTGGACTTTTTCTAAGGTTTCAGCCGAAAGGCCACAGAGTTCCGCCGCACCGACGAGGGATCGTCCGGCCGGAACCATAAGCTTAGGGAAAGCTGCTGAAGGAGGGCGCGCAGACTGGCCGCAAACGGCGCAGGAGCATGCCCATGAGCGACTTCTACCAGGTCCGCGTCCCGCGTGCGTCACGTCCCGCTTCCGCCTCGTCCCCCCGCTCGCCCGCCGGCCCCTCCGAGCGGCCGGTGCGCGACATGCCGCTCTGCGACCCTTATTTCGCCTTGGAGAGGCTCGGCGAAGCGGACGCGATGCCGGCAGATGCCGCAGTCCGCGCGGATGCCCGGCCCCAAGCGGCGCCGAGCGGCGGAGCGTCCACCGTGTCCGGTGACCCGCAGGATCCGCATGGCGGACCCGCGCCCCGTGGGGACGCCCCACTGCCCGCCGCCCCCCGTCCGCCGGTGCGGGGCACCTCGCCGGATGTGGCGCTGATCGGCATCTATGAGATTTCCAAGATTCTCGCATCCGCCCGCCGGCTGGAAATCACGCTGGCGAATGTGGTGAACGTGCTCTCCTCCATGCTCCAGATGCGTCACGGCATGATCGTCATCCTGGATGCAGAGGGGGAGCCCGACATGGTGGCGACCACCGGCTGGACACCGCAGATCGCGACCCAGATCCGCGCCCGCGTGCCCCAGAAGGCCATCGACCAGATCGTCGCCACCGCTACGCCCCTGGTGGTGCATGACGTGGCGGCCGACCCCCTGTTCGAAGGGCATGTGGACCTGTTCGAGCCGGAGGAGCGGGCGCAGATGTCCTTCATCGGCGTGCCGGTGAAGGCGGACACCCGGGTCATCGGCACCTTGTCCATCGACCGGATCTGGGACGGCAGCGCCCGCTTTCGCTTCGACGACGATGTGCGCTTCCTGACAATGGTCGCCAATCTGGTGGGCCAGACGGTGCGGCTGCACGATCTCGTGGCCCGCGACCGCGACCGTCTCATCGCCGAGACCCATCGCCTGGAAAAGGCCCTGACCGAAGACGGGCCGGCCGAGCCCCAGAGCGCAGTCGGCATTCTCGGCGACAGCCTGCCGGTCAAGCGGCTGGTGGCGACGGCGCGGATCGTCGCGCGCTCCAATTCGACCGTTCTGCTGCGCGGCGAGAGCGGCACGGGCAAGGAATTGTTCGCCCGCGCCATCCACGAACTCTCTCCCCGCCTGGACAAGCCCTTCATCCGCGTGAATTGCGCGGCTCTGCCGGAGGCGGTGCTGGAATCCGAATTGTTCGGCCACGAGAAGGGCGCCTTCACCGGCGCGCTCAACATGCGGCAGGGGCGGTTTGAACTGGCCCATGGCGGAACCCTGTTCCTGGACGAGATCGGGGAGATTTCCCCGGCCTTCCAGGCCAAGCTCCTGCGGGTGCTGCAGGAGGGCGAGTTCGAGCGGGTGGGCGGCAACAAGACGCTGAAGGTGGATGTCCGCCTGGTCTGCGCCACCAACAAGGACCTGGAACAGGCGGTGGCGAAAGGCGAGTTCCGCGCTGATCTCTATTACCGCATCAATGTGGTGCCCCTGATCCTGCCGCCGTTGCGCGAGCGGCCTGGCGACATCGAGACCCTGGCGCGCGCCTTCCTCGACCGCTTCAACCGGGAGAACAAGCGCCGCCTGGCTCTGTCGCCTTCCGCCATCGGCGTGCTGATGCGCTGCTATTTCCCGGGCAATGTGCGCGAGCTGGAAAACTGCGTCCGGCGCACCGCCACTCTCGCGCGGGACGCCACGATCGGCGCCCATGACTTTGCCTGCGACAGCGGACAATGCCTCTCCGCCATTCTCTGGAAGGGCAGCACCCCCAAGGCGCCGCCTCCCGCCCCTGCGCTGCCGGCGGCAAGCCCGCTCCCGGTGCCGCTCGCCCCCCTTCCCGCGGCACCCGCGCGCGACGCTGCCGCCTCGGAAGAGGCCGGCCTTCCGGCCAATTGTCCGGGCACCAGTTCCTGCCCGGCGGTGGGCCCGCGCCTCACCGAGAAGGAGCAGTTGCTGAATGCCATGGAGCGCGCGGGCTGGGTGCAGGCGAAGGCCGCCCGCATGCTCAATCTCACGCCGCGCCAGATCGGCTATGCGCTGCGCAAGCACGGCATCGACATCAAGCGATTCTGACCCCGACGCGCCTGTCGCGGATGCGACAGGACCCGACAGGCGTGTCGTGGAGCCGTTCCAACAAAAATCATAGTCCTTTGATTTTCAATGAAAAAAATACTGGCACGGCGCTTGCGAGGATGAGGTCGGATCAATTTTCGGGAGACCGCCATGGCCGCCGCGATGTTTTCCCTGGACAGCCTCCTCGCCTCGCCCGTCTCCGCTGAGGAGATGCGCGCCAAGCTGGAAGGCGGCGGATGTTCCTCCTCCGCCTGCGGCTCGTCCGCCAAGCCCGAGGACGTCCCCCAGGATGTGTGGGACAAGATCAAGGACCATCCCTGCTATTCGGAAGAGGCGCATCATTACTTCGCGCGCATGCATGTGGCCGTGGCGCCCGCCTGCAACATCCAGTGCAATTACTGCAATCGCAAATATGACTGCGCGAACGAGAGCCGCCCCGGCGTGGTCTCGGAGAAGCTGACCCCCGACCAAGCCATGCGCAAGGTCATCACGGTGGCGAACGAGGTGCCCCAACTCTCCGTGCTCGGCATCGCGGGTCCGGGCGACAGTTGCTACGACTGGAAGAAGACCAAGGCCACCTTCGAGGCGGTGGCGAAGGAAATTCCCGACATCAAGCTCTGCCTGTCCACCAACGGCCTCGCCTTGCCAGACCATGTGGACGAGATCGCGGAGATGAATGTCGACCACGTCACGGTGACCATCAACATGGTGGACCCGGAGGTGGGCACGAAGATCTATCCGTGGATCTTCCACAATCACAAGCGATACACCGGCTACGAGGCCGCAAAGATCCTGCACGAGCGCCAGATGCTCAGCCTGGAACTGCTGCGCGCGCGGGGAATCCTCGTGAAGGTGAATTCCGTCATGATCCCCGGCATCAATGACGATCACCTGGTCGAGGTGAACAAATGGGTGAAGGAGCGCGGCGCCTTCCTTCACAATGTCATGCCGCTCATTTCCGCCGCCGAGCACGGCACCCATTTCGGCCTCACCGGACAGCGCGGCCCGACCGCCATGGAGCTGAAGGCGCTCCAGGACAAGCTGGACGGCGGCGCCAAGCTGATGCGCCATTGCCGGCAGTGCCGCGCCGACGCGGTCGGCCTTCTGGGCGAGGACCGGGGCCAGGAATTCACGCTGGACCAGTTGCCGGAGGAGGTCGCCTACGACCCGGCAAAGCGCGCCGCCTATCGCGAGGTGGTGGCCCATGAGCGCGGTGACCATGTGGCCAAGAAACAGGAAGTGGAAACCGAGATCCGCGCACTCGGTGCGGACGGCAAGCTGCTGGTGGCCGTCGCCACCAAGGGCGGCGGGCGTGTCAACGAGCATTTCGGTCACGCCAAGGAATTCCAGGTCTATGAGGCGAGCCCCACCGGCATCGTCTTCGTCGGCCACCGCAAGGTGGACGCCTATTGCATGGGCGGCTTCGGCGAGGACGCGACGCTCGACAGCGTCATCGCGGCCCTGGAAGGCATCGAAGTGGTGCTGTGCGCCAAGATCGGTGATTGCCCGAAGGACAGCCTGACGGCCGCCGGCATCCGCGCCACCGATGACTATGCGCTGGACTACATCGAGGCCGCCATCGGCGCCCTCTACGCGGCCGAGTTCGGCCGCACCGTCACCGACCAGAAACTGGCCCTCACGGCCTGACACACCAGCCAGGAAAGGCACATCCCATGGCCCTCAAGATCATCGTGTCCCAGTGCACCGTGTGCGGCGCCTGCGAGTTCGAATGCCCCAATTCCGCAATCCGGATGAAGGGCGACATCTACATCATCGACCCCAAGAAATGCACCGAATGCGAAGGCCAGTTCGACGAGCCGCAATGCGCGGCGGTCTGCCCGGTGCCGAACACCTGCGTCCCCGCGAACTGAGGCGGCCATGGCCTTCCCGGCGGGCATGAGCGAGGGCGCGGGCGAGACCGCGCCCGATGCGCTCGACTGGCAGGGCCTGCCCGTGCGCTGCCAGGATTGCCCGCACGAGGATATCCATTCCGAAGGGCGGTGCGACCTCGGCAAGGCCTGCGTGGCGGATCGCCGGGGCAAGCGCATCGATGGCTTCTTCGCCCGCAATCCCGATCTGGCGGGGCGCTATCTCGCGCATCCCTATTTCGAGGTGCGCACGCTGGCGGCAAAGCATGCCAGCCTATTCCTGATCGGCCCGCTGCTGGACGATCCGGAGCCGGAGGTGCGCGCCATGGCGGTGATGCGCCTGCCCCCCGCCCGGGTTCGGCCCTTGAAGGGCGACCCCGACCGGCGGGTGCGGATGGCGGTGGCCCAGCGGCTGGAGGGGGGCGAGCTGCTCTCCATGATGGCGGACGAGGATTACTCGGTCCGCCTCATCGTGGTGCGGCGGGCGCCGCCCGCCGCCCTGGTCCGCCTCGTCTATGACGCCGAGCCCGAAGTGCGACGCGCGGTCGCCCGGCGCGTTGCGCCGCATTATCTGTCCAACATGGTGGGCGACCCCAACCCCATGGTCCGCCTTGCGGTCGCCGAGCGCCTTCCGCCGGAACGCCTCACGGTCCTGGTGCGCGACAGTGACATGCGCGTGCGCTTCGCGGCGGCCGAGCGGCTTCCGCCCGCCCTCCTCCCCTTGCTCGCGGACGATCCCGTCGAGGCCGTGCGCGACCTCGTCCGGCACCGCCTTTCACATGGAGACTGACCATGGGCCTTGGACGCGAACAGGATGTGGAAGTGTTCCGCGAACCGGTCTTCCGCCCCGGCGAGAAGGTGCGCGCCACCAAGCATGTGAAGAATGACGGCACCTATCCCCACAAGGAGATCGGGGAGAATCTCGTGCGCAAGGGCGACGAGGGCTATGTGCGCGACATCGGCACCTTCCTCCAGCAATTCTACATCTATTCGGTGGAATGGGTGGGGCGCGGCACCATTGTCGGCATGCGCGGCAAGGAACTGGTCAGCCTCGACCGCCCCCCGCCCCCGCCCGTTTCAAACGCGCTCCAAAGCCCGGACAGCCAGCCATGAAGCTCATGATCCGCAAGACCCCCTCGGGGGCACTCTCCGCCTATGCCCCGAAGAAGGACCTGGAAGAGCCCATCGTCGAGCGCGAGCGCGCGGAGCTGTGGGGCGGCTGGGTGAAGCTGAAGAATGGCTGGGTGTTCGCGCTCCCCGATCTGCCCGCCGACACACGCCTGCCCATCACCGTCACCGCCCGCAAGCTCGGCGGGGAGGAGGACTGACATGGCCCTGACCCGTCCCGCCCTCCAGCGCCCCGCCTCCACGCCCCACCTCGGCGGCGCCGAGGCCTTGGCGCATCTGAACGAGATTTCCGCCTGGCTGAAGGCGGATCGCCTCGCCCCCTATCTCGGGCCGGGCCTGCTCGCGGGCGTGGACAGCGTCCCGCTCGGCCCCGAAGCCCTGGCGGCGGCGCTCAATCTGCGCCACCCCTCACCGGGACGCATCCGCACCAATCTCTGGGCGGTGGCACAATTCATCGAGCAGCGCCGCCACCGCAAGACGCTCGCCGCCTGGATGGGCGAGATCTTCGCGCCACAGGTGCCGCCGACCCCCTTCCAGGCCTTCCTGGCGACCCTCCCGCTGGGGCTGATCGTGGATACCTGGTACGACGACAGCCTGCGGGCCGCCTTCCAGGCCTCTGGCCGCATGGACTGGGGTGAGGTCCAGGGCATCACGCGGGCCGGCGAGACGCGGGACATCTGGACCCGCGCCTATGATGCCACGGGGGCCCTCGCCGATCCCGAGTCGCCGGCCGACTGGACCACGCTCCTCTACAAGCCGCACGGCGCCGTGCGGCCCGCCCATAATTTCCTCGTGGCGGACAGCGACTATGTGGAGGTGATGACGGAAATCGACATCCAGTCACCCATTCCGCCACAGGTGCGCGAGCGCCGGTCGTTCCGGGGCTTCGTGTTCCTGGGCTGCCGGTTCCACGACCAGATGTTGCGCACCTATGCCCGGCAGATCATGAAGCGCTCGCGCGGGCCGCATTTCGCGGTGATGGACGCGGACACGCTCACCCGCAACGAGGCGCGCTTCCTGGCGGAGCAGGAGATCGCGCTTCTCGATCTGCCGCTCCCCGCCGCGCTCGATGCGCTGATGGCATCCTGACGCCGTGGCCAACGTGGTCTTTTTCGGAAAGCCAAGTTGCGGCGGAAACGCCCGCCAGCGCGCGCGGCTGCGCGCCAGCGGGCATGAGGTGGACGAACGCGATCTGTTCACGGCGCGGTGGACCGCGGCGGAGCTGTTGACCTTCCTCGACGACCTCGCGCCCGCCGACTGGTTCAATCCCTCCGCCGTGCGGGTCAAGAGCGGCGAAATCCGGCCCGCATCCTTCGGGCGCGCGGAGGCGATGTCGCTTTTGCTCGCGGACCCCCGCCTGATCCGCCGCCCCCTGCTGGAGGTGGCGGGGCAACGCTTCGCGGGCTGGGACGAGGCGCGCCTTCATGCCTTGATCGGACTTGACGGGCGCGGCGCGCCGGTGACCGAAGCCTGTGCCCATCCCTCCGCCTGCGACCCGGATCAAGCGCCCGCATGATCCGGCCGGTGCCGCGGGCTAAGGATCGCGCCGAGCCGGGCGCGCTCGATACGGCCGACGGAGGCTTTCACGACGACCTCCCGGTGGCAGCCGAGCAGGCCATCCGATGCGCGGGCCTCCATTGGGACGACGACACGCGCGCGGAGCACTTTCTGGCCGAGGCCGGGCGGTTGGCGCCGGGCCATCCGGCGGTCCTGATCGCGCGCTATCGGCGCGCCTTCTACAAGCACAGGTTCGACACCGCCTGCGCGCTGGCGGAGGACCTGCTGGGCCATGCCGCGCGACGCCTCAACATTCCGGCCGACTGGCGCAGCGTCCGCACGGAGGACGCGCGGTTCGACGAGATCGATCCTCCGACGCGCTTCTGGATGTTCGTGCTCCAGGCCTATGGCTATCTCCTGCTGCGCCTGGGGCGCGCGAAGGAGGGAGAAGTGGTGCTGCGCCACCTGCGCGGGCTCGATCTGCAGGACCAGACCCGCACGCGCATCCTGCTGGACGTGCTGGATGCGCGCGGGGCGGAGGAATAGGGGTCGCCGGCAGCGTCCTCCCGCCAGACTCACACCGGCCGGTTCTCGCCCGGATCGCGCACCGGCCCCATGATCGCGCGGCCTTCCTCATAGGTGAGGAACGGCCAGGCGGCGGTGAATTTGGACGCCTTGTCGGCAAGGAAATCCTGCTTGCCGGCAGTGTCCAGCTTCTTCAGGTCGGTCTTGTCGATCTTCAGCAGATCCAGAAGCTCATTATAGACGGTGGCTTCCTCGATCGGGAGCACATGGAAGGTCGCGCTGCCCAAGGCGAGGCGGAATTTCCGGTCCAAGGGAATGTTGTTGCAGAACAGGAAATACTTTCCCTGGTCCGACAAGGTCTCACCGAGCACGTCCGCGAGGATCGCCGCATAGTCGAACGACAGCAGATAGGCCGCGAGGAAGGCGATGGTCGGCTCGCCTTCGCGGGTCACGGAAATCACCTGATCCACGGCCAGTTCCGGCGGCCGCTTCTCGCCGGCCGTGCTCGGGGTGAATTTCAGCGCCAGCTCGCCGCGAAAGCCGAAGCGGCCGGCCTTGTGGGTGGGGCCCTTCAGGACCGGGTTCAGGAGGCGGCCCTCGCGCTCCAGGCGGGCGAAGGCGGTGTGGTCAATGGCGGTCATGGATCGTCTCTCACCTGTGGGACGCGCCGGCCGCTGCAAATTCGGCGCCGACCCACAACCCTTGGACATCGTTAGATTTTTTGTCTCGCGCTCCGGGCCTGCCAGACAGGATTGTCCGCTTTGGAACAGGCCGGTCCGACACCATGTCGGACCCGCGCGGTTCGCCACATCGCTTCGGCAAACCTCACAGGGCTGTCGCGTTTTGTCGGGTTCGAGACAGCCGCGCGCGCACCGCCGGGATCATCACGATCCTCACCTATCTCATTGAATATAAATACCTTTACCGAGCGACCTACAGGGCGGAACCCACTTGGCACGCCCGTTGCGGAGAGGAGAGCGGTGGCGGCGAGCGCCGCGCGCCGATGGTGGCATCGCTCTCGATGTCGAAACAACCAAGTGGGGTTTGACCATGGCCGGTCTGCGCCAAATTGCATTCTACGGGAAAGGTGGAATCGGCAAGTCCACCACCTCCCAGAACACCCTCGCCGCCCTTGTCGATCTCGGTCAGAAGATCCTGATCGTCGGCTGCGATCCCAAGGCCGATTCCACCCGCCTGATCCTTCACGCGAAGGCCCAGGACACGGTGCTGAGCCTCGCCGCCGAAGCGGGCTCCGTGGAGGACCTCGAACTCGAGGACGTCCTCAAGGTCGGCTACAAGGGCATCAAGTGCGTCGAATCCGGCGGCCCCGAACCGGGCGTCGGCTGCGCGGGACGCGGCGTCATCACCTCGATCAACTTCCTCGAGGAAAACGGCGCCTATGACGATGTCGATTACGTCTCCTACGACGTGCTCGGCGACGTGGTGTGCGGCGGCTTCGCCATGCCCATCCGCGAGAACAAGGCCCAGGAAATCTACATCGTCATGTCCGGCGAGATGATGGCCCTCTACGCGGCCAACAACATCGCCAAGGGCATCCTCAAATACGCCCATTCCGGCGGGGTGCGCCTGGGCGGGCTCGTTTGCAACGAGCGCCAGACCGACCGCGAGTATGACCTCGCCGAGGCCCTGGCCAAGCGGCTGAACTCCCAGCTCATCCACTTCGTGCCGCGCGACAACATCGTCCAGCACGCCGAGCTGCGCCGCCAGACGGTGATCGAATACGCGCCCGACAGCAAGCAGGCGGACGAATACCGCACGCTGGCGAACAAGATCCACAACAATGCGGGACAGGGCACCATCCCCACCCCCATCACCATGGAAGAACTGGAGCAGATGCTCCTCGACTTCGGAATCATGAAGACCGAGGAGCAGCAGCTCGCCGAGCTGGCCGCGAAGGAAGCCGCCAAGGCGGCGGCCGCCGCCGTCTGACCCGACATCCCGGCCCGGCCTGATGGCCGGGCCTCCCTTTCGCTCGCCAGAGAAGGTCGACTGCCATGAGCCTCGATTATGAGAACGACGGCGCGCTCCACGAGAAGATCATCGAGGACGTGCTGTCCGCCTATCCCGACAAGTTCGCCAAGCGCCGGCGCAAGCATCTCTCCGTCGCCAAGGGCGTCGACGACGCCACGGCGGAAGCCACGCCCGAGGGCGAGGAGAAGCTCCTCACCGAATGCGACGTGAAGTCGAACATCAAGTCCATTCCCGGCGTCATGACCATCCGGGGCTGCGCTTATGCGGGCTCCAAGGGCGTGGTCTGGGGTCCGGTGAAGGACATGGTCCACATTTCCCACGGCCCGGTGGGCTGCGGGCAGTATTCCTGGTCCCAGCGCCGCAATTATTACATCGGCACCACGGGCATCGACACCTTCGTCACCATGCAGTTCACCTCCGATTTCCAGGAGAAGGACATCGTGTTCGGGGGCGACAAGAAGCTCGACAAGGTGATCACCGAGATCGAGGCGCTGTTCCCGCTGAACCATGGCGTCACCATCCAGTCGGAATGCCCGATCGGGCTGATCGGCGACGACATCGAGGCGGTGGCGAAGAAGAAGAAGAAGGAAATCGGCAAGACCATCGTGCCGGTGCGCTGCGAGGGCTTCCGCGGCGTCTCCCAGTCGCTGGGCCACCACATCGCCAATGACGCGATCCGCGACTGGGTGTTCGCGGCCCAGGACGGCGAGATCGAATTCGAGGGCACGCCCTACGACGTGAACGTCATCGGCGACTACAATATCGGCGGCGACGCCTGGGCCTCCCGGATCCTGCTGGAGGAAATGGGCCTGCGCATCGTCGGCAATTGGTCGGGCGATGCGACGCTGGCCGAGATCGAGCGCGCCCCGAAGGCGAAGCTCAACCTCATCCATTGCTACCGGTCGATGAACTATATCTGCCGCTACATGGAGGAAAAGTATTCGATCCAGTGGATGGAATACAATTTCTTCGGCCCCTCCCAGATCGCGGAATCGCTGCGCAAGATCGCCAAGTTCTTCGGTCCGGAGATCGAGGAAAAGGCGGAGGCCGTGATCGCCAAGTACCAGCCGCTGGTGGATGCGATCATCGCCAAGTACCGGCCGCGCCTCGAAGGCAAGAGCGTGATGCTCTACGTGGGCGGCCTGCGGCCCCGCCACGTCATCACCGCCTATGAAGACCTGGGCATGGAAATCGCCGGCACGGGCTATGAATTCGCCCATAATGACGATTACCAGCGCACCGGCCATTACGTGAAAAACGGCACGCTCATCTATGACGATGTGACCGGATACGAGCTGGAGAAGTTCATCGAGAAGATCCGCCCGGATCTGGTGGGCTCCGGCATCAAGGAAAAGTACCCGGTGCAGAAGATGGGCATCCCGTTCCGCCAGATGCATTCCTGGGACTATTCCGGCCCTTATCACGGCTATGACGGCTTCGCCATCTTCGCCCGCGACATGGACCTGGCCATCAACAATCCGGTCTGGGGCCTGTTCGATCCGCCTTGGAAGAAGAAGCCGCAGGCCGAGGGCTTCCTCGCCGCCGCCGAGTGATCCCGGCGGGCGCGCGGTGC
>JBFMAV010000046.1:0-34082 GCA_040755535.1 Pseudomonadota bacterium
AGCCAGAATTCGCCTGCCATGACCAAACTCCTTCGGTTAGGAGTTTGAATCACGGCAGGCGATCCCATTCAACAACTTGATTGGGTTTTGAGCCTAGAGCATGCGCCGATCAGCCTGCACCGCAGGCAGATCGGATCACGCATTCTCTTTCAATAGGGTAGAGGGCGATTCACCCATCAGAGCGGTTCAATCTGATGGGATCGCGCTCTAGCCCGCCGCAAAACGGCATGCGCCCTGTGAATCACCGGGAAAGGGACGCCGTGCACGCGCCTCGCACCGGGCCTTCGCAGAGCCCCGCATTGTGCCGTGAGGCGGCGCGGGCTAGACAAGAGGTTTATCCGCGCCGCGCGCGCGGGACGGGAGCGTTCAGCGCATGGACAAGATCAAGATCGTCGGCGGCCGGGCCCTGACCGGGACCATTCCCATTTCCGGCGCCAAGAATGCGGCGCTGCCGCTGATGATCGCGGGCCTGCTCACCGAGGAAAAGCTCACCCTGGAGAATGTGCCGCGCCTCGCGGATGTCGCGCTGCTCCAGCGCATCCTCGGCAATCACGGGGTGGACATCACCACCGCCGGCAAGCGCAATGGCGATGATCCCCATGCCGGCCAGACGCTGGAGATCGACGCCCGCGCCATCGTCGACACCACGGCGCCCTATGATCTGGTCTCGCGCATGCGCGCCAGCTTCTGGGTGATCGCCCCGCTCATCGCCCGCATGGGCGAGGCGCGCGTCTCGCTGCCGGGCGGCTGCGCCATCGGCACGCGGCCGGTGGACTTCCATCTCGACGCGCTGCGCGCGCTGGGGGCTGAAATCGAGATCGACGCCGGCTATGTGGTGGCCCGCGCGCCTCACGGTCTGAAGGGCGGGCGCATCGTGTTCCCGCGCGTCTCGGTGGGCGCGACCCATACCGCGCTGATGGCCGCCGCCACCGCCCAGGGCGAGACCATCATCGAGAATGCCGCGCGCGAGCCGGAAATCGGCGATCTCGCCGCCTGCCTCAACAAGATGGGCGCGCGCATTTCCGGCGCGGGCACGCCGGTCATCCATGTGGAGGGCGTGCCGCGCCTGCGCGGGGCGCGCCATGCGGTGCTGCCCGACCGCATCGAGACCGGCACCTATGCCATGGCGGTGGCCATGACCGGGGGCGACGTGACGCTCGCCGGTGCGAGCCCCGATTTGCTCCAGAGCGCGCTCGACACGCTGACACAGGCCGGCGCCCAGATCGACGCCACCAACGAGGGCATCCGCGTGCGCCGCAACGGCGCGGGCATCCTGCCCGTGGATGTGGAAACCCAGCCCTTCCCTGGCTTCCCCACCGACCTCCAGGCCCAGTTCATGGCGCTGATGACCCGCGCCAAGGGCACCTCGCGCATCACCGAGACCATTTTCGAGAACCGCTTCATGCATGTTCAGGAACTGGCCCGGCTCGGCGCGCGCATCCATCTGGACGGCGACACCGCCACCGTTGAGGGCACGGAGCGCCTCACCGGCGCGCCGGTCATGGCCACCGATCTGCGCGCCTCGGTCTCGCTGGTGATCGGCGGGCTCGCGGCCGAGGGGGAGACGCTGGTGCAGCGCGTCTACCATCTCGATCGCGGCTTCGAGCGGCTGGAAGAAAAGCTCGCCCGCTGCGGCGCGCAGATCGAGCGGATCAGCGGCTGACCCGCACTTGATCCGCCCGCCCCGCATCGCCATTTGCGGTCGAGACCAGGAAGGAGAGCGCCCGTGGATGCTCTGAAGCTTCTCGCGCTGGACGAGGAAGACCTCGCCATCATTTCCGCCCATCTCCAGGACGCGGTCGTGAAGACCGCCGACATGGGCTATCTGCCCAAGACCCAGCGATTCGCGCTGGTGATGAATAGGTTCGACTGGGACCAGAAGACCACGGACGACCAGTTCGTGCGCCGCCGCACCGGGCTGCATTTCGAGCGCGTGCGCAATGTGCGCTTTCGCGGGCTGGACCCGCGCGCCCGCGAAACGGTGCTGAACCTGCTGGCGGTGACCTTCGCGCCCACCGATGCGCCTTCGGGCGAGGTGACGCTCGCCTTTTCCGGCGGCGCGGACATCCGCTTCGAGGTGGAATGCATCGAGGCGCGCCTGTCCGATCTCGGCCCCGCCTGGGGCTGTTCGCGCGCCCCGGAACACCAGGCGGTGGCGGGGGCCGGCGAAGGCTGAGCCCCGCGCGCCCTCTTGACCCGTTTCCCTTTGCCCGCACTTGCTTTATCGAAGCGGCATGCCGATACGCCTCGACACACGCGCGCCGGATTTTCCCGCCGCCTTCGCCACCTTCCTCTCCAGCAAGCGGGAGGCCTCCGCCGACGTCGCCGCCGCGGTGGATGCGATCATCGCGCAGGTGCGCGCGCGGGGGGATACGGCGCTGCTCGACTATTCGCGCAGCTTCGACCGGGTGGATCTCGCCGCCCTCGGCCTCAAGGTGAGAACGGCCGAGCTTGAGGCGGCCCTGGTTGAGGTGGACGGCGAGACGCTGGAGGCGCTGCGCTTCGCCAAGGGGCGGATCGAATCCCATCATGCCCGCCAGAAGCCGAAGGACGATCGCTACACGGACGCGCTCGGGGTCGAACTCGGCCACCGCTGGACGCCGGTGGATGCGGTGGGCCTTTACGTGCCTGGCGGCACGGCGGCCTATCCCTCCTCGGTGCTGATGAATGCGGTGCCCGCCAAGGTGGCGGGCGTGCCGCGCATCGTCATGGTGGTGCCGGCGCCGGACGGGGTGATTGCGCCCCTGGTGCTCGCGGCGGCGCATATTGCCGGGGTGGACGAGGTCTATCGCGTCGGCGGCGCCCAGGCGGTCGCGGCCCTCGCCTATGGCACCGAGACCATTGCCCCGGTGGACAAGATCGTCGGGCCGGGCAACGCCTATGTGGCCGCCGCCAAGCGGCAGGTGTTCGGCAAGGTGGGCATCGACATGGTGGCCGGCCCCTCCGAGGTGCTGATCCTCGCGGACGGCACGGCCAATGCCGACTGGATCGCGGCCGACCTTTTGGCCCAGGCCGAGCACGACACGGCGGCGCAGTCCATTCTCATCACCGACAGCCCGGACCTTGCCGCGCGTGTGGAGGCGGCGGTCGAGGACATGCTCGCCACCTTGCCGCGCGCCGAGATCGCGCGCGCCTCCTGGCAGACCCATGGCGCCATCATCCATGTGGCCTCGTGGGATGAAGCGGTGGCGCTCTCGGACCGGATCGCGCCCGAACATCTGGAAATCCATTGTGCAGACGCCGACCGGCTTGCGGACAAGGTGCGCCATGCGGGCGCGATCTTCATCGGCCCGCATACGCCGGAAGCCATCGGCGACTATGTGGGCGGCTCCAACCATGTGCTGCCCACGGCGCGCTCGGCCCGTTTCTCCTCGGGCCTCGGGGTGCTCGATTTCATGAAGCGGACATCGATCCTCAAATGCGGTCCGGACGCGCTTGCGGTCCTCGGGCCGCCCGCCGTGCGCCTGGCCAAGGCGGAGCGGCTGGAGGCCCATGGCCGGTCCATCACGGTTCGCTCCAATGCGGGGCTGTAAGGCGGGGGCATCATGAGCGGCACGGGCAAGGCGACCACCACCACGAGGCTTTGCGCCGTGACCCTGGACGAAGGGTCCATCGGCCGCGGCGGGGCGGATGTGGAGCATGAGCGGGCGACCGCCATCTATGATTTGCTGGAGGACAACAGCTTCGCGCCCTCCAACGATCCCGGCGCCGGCCCCTACACCCTCCACATCGCGCTGGTGGAGAACCGGCTGGTGCTGGACATCAAGCGCGAAGCCGGCGAGGCGGTGGTTCAGCACCATCTTTCGCTGACCCCCTTCCGCAAGGTGGTGAAGGACTATTTCCTGATCTGCGAGAGCTATTACGAGGCCATCCGCACCGCATCCCCCACCCAGATCGAGGCTATCGACATGGGCCGGCGCGGCCTGCACAACGAAGGCTCCGACCTGCTGCGCGAGCGGCTGAAGGACAAAATCGAGGTGGATTTCGACACCGCGCGCCGCCTGTTCACCCTCATCTGCGCCCTGCACTGGAAGGGATGACGGTGAGCGAGGACCCCGCGGCGCCCGCGCCCGCGCGTTCCGTCCGGCCCCAGGCGGTGCTGTTCATGTGCGGCCAGAACGTGGTGCGCTCGGTGATGGCGGAGGCGCTGGCCAAGCACCTGTTCGGACGCTCCATCTATGTGCAGTCGGCCGGGGTGATCGCGGGCGACCCCGACCCCTTCGTCGCCAGCGTGATGGATGAACTGGGCCTCGACGTGAAGCGGCACAGGCCCCATAGCGTGGACGATCTGGAGGAATATGAGGGCCTGACCTTCGACCTCGCGATCTCCCTGTCGCCGGATGCCCACCACAAGGCGCTGGAACTGACGCGGACCAATGCGCTGGACGTGGAATATTGGCCGACACCGGACCCCTCGCTCCAGAGCGGAAACCGGGAGCAGCGCCTGGAAGCCTATCGCGCGGTGCGCGACGAACTGGAGCGGCGCATCCGCGCGCGCTTCCGCCAGGCGAAGTGAGGCGGGCGCCGCGCGGTGCCTCTCTTGTTGCCTCACTTGCCGCCCCTCTTGCCGCCTCACTTGCAAAGGCGCTCGATTTCGCTAGAGCCTGATCCTGAACCCCGTTGAATCGATGGGGGCGGTAACTCAGTCTCCCAAACCATTGGAGAGCCTGACTGCGGGTGGCGGGTTTCCGCCGCTCCTCAGGCTGGGGCGATGGGGGAGGGGGCCGGTCGGGCCCCGGAAGTGAGGCGTATGGTGGACCAACAGGTTAAGCTGGTACTGGCATCGGGCTCTCCGCGCCGCCTCGCCCTTTTGAACCAGGCCGGCATCGAGCCGGATGTCCTGATGCCGGCGGAAATCGACGAGACACCCGAGCGCGGCGAACTGCCCCGCAAGCTCGCTTTACGCCTTGCCCAGCAAAAGGGGGAACTGGTGGCCCTGCGCGCCCGCGAGGCGGGCATGAAGGCCATCGTCGTCTCGGCCGATACCGTGGTCGCGGTGGGGCGCCGCATCCTGCCCAAGCCCGATATCCAGGACGAGGCGGATTATTGCCTGCGCCTGCTCTCCGGCCGGGCGCACCGTGTCTATACCGGCCTGTGCGTGGTCTCGGCCAAGGGGCGCGCCCGCACGCGCCTGGTGGAGACGCGTCTGCGCTTCCGCCGGCTCTCGGGCGATGACATCGCCGCCTATCTCGCGTGCGGGGAATGGCGGGGCAAGGCGGGCGGCTATGCCATCCAGGGCATTGCCGGGTCCTTCGTGGTGAAGCTCACCGGCTCCTACACCAGCGTCGTCGGCCTGCCGCTCGCCGAGACCGTGGCGCTGCTCCAGGGCGAGGGTTATCCCGTGCGGCGCGGCTGGGACGGGCGGGCGGCATGAGCGCCGAGCCAAAGACCCTTAGCCGGGCCTGCCCCATCTGCGGAAAGCCGGAAGTCGAAAAATACCGGCCCTTCTGCTCCAAGCGGTGCGCCGACGTGGATCTCAACCGCTGGCTCACGGGCGCCTATGCCATTCCCGTCACCGAGACGGAGGACGAGGATGGCGAGACCCCCGATCTGCCGCCAGGTGGACGCGCGGCGCGCGAGGACTGACCGCCCTCTCTGCCGCCCAGCCCCTCGCGGGGAAAGGGCGGGCGCGCGCTCTGCCGACGGCGTCGCGCGCCGCTTGTGCGGGGACGGGATCAGGGCTGCTTCAGCAGGCGGGCGCAGACCGCGACGCCGTCATTCTCGCCCGGCTCCAGATAGCAGGCATCCAAGGTCGTGCCCTGGAGCACGGCGATATGAATGGTGTCGTCGCCCGCCAGCAGCACGTTCTTGCCGTCCGGCGTCAGGGTGCCCACCAGCTTCTCGGTCTGGGTGCCGCCCTTTTCACTCGCATAGGTCATGGCGGCGCGGAACGAGCGGCCGCGCTGCTCGCTCACTACCAGGGTCACCGGGCCGGTGATCCAGCCGGCCTTCTGGCTGAGGCCGTCGCTGTCCCCCTTCCAGGTGCCGACAATGTTCGGAACGCCGGCATCCTGTGCGAAGGCGGGCAGCGCGAACAGGCTGGCGGCGATCAAAGCGGCGGCGAATTTCATGGGTCTTTCCTCCAGCATCAAGGGTCCGTGCTTGACCGGGGCGTAAGAGTGCATTTGAGGATGCACGATGCAATTGACAAACCGCCGCTGCCCAGGCGGCCAGCCAGGGCGACCGTTTCCATGAATTACCGCCACGCCTTCCATGCCGGCAATGCGGCGGACGTGATGAAGCACGCGGCGCTCGCGCGGGTGCTGGTGCATCTCGCGCGCAAGGACACGCCCTTCCGCGTGCTCGACACCCATGCCGGGGCGGGGCTCTATGATCTCGCCGGCGCCAATGCCCATAAGACATTGGAGGCGGAGGCCGGCATCGAGCGCGTGCTCGCGGCCGATCTGCCACCCGCCGCCGCCGAGCTTCTCGCGCCCTATCTGGACGCGGTCCGGCGCCTGCGCGCCGAAGGCGGGGCGCGGCTCTATCCCGGCTCCCCGGCGCTGGCCCTCGCTTTGTCCCGCCCGCAGGACCGCTTCATCTTCTGCGAGCTGCACAAGGAGGAGAAGGCCAAGCTGGAGCGCCGCACGGCCGCCGACGCCCGGGCCAAGGTGATGTTCCAGGACGGGTGGCAGGCGGTGCGCGCCCATCTGCCGCCGCGCGAGCGGCGCGGGCTGGTCCTGATCGATCCCCCCTTCGAGGAGGCGGGCGAGTTCACCCGACTCTCGGAGGCGCTGGCCCAGGCCCATGAGCGGTTCGCCCAGGGCATCGTGATGCTCTGGTATCCCATCAAGGATTTGCGGGCGGTGGACGCCTTCCGCCGCGAGGTGGCGCGCCTGCACTTCCCCAAGACCTTGTGCGTGGAACTGGATTTCGCCCAGGTGCGCAGCCTCGACACGCTGTCGGGCTCGGGGCTCATCATCCTCAACCCGCCCTTCACGCTCCAGCAGGAGATGCGCACCATCCTCACAGCCCTCGCGCCCTTGCTGTCGCGCGACGGGAAGGGGCGCGCGCGCGTCTCCTGGCTGGTGGGGGAATAGGGGCTCAGCCCCAAGGTCCGGGGACTGGGATCACGACCGATTTCCGGCTCAAGGTGCTTTCGCCCGGATCGCGTCGCGCTCTAAAGTGCGGCCCTCGCCCTGCGCGGCATGCCTCTGCCCATTTTGTCGACCAGACACCGCGCCAAATTGCCAAAGACCGGAGACGTCCATGCGCCTGCGCTATTCGCCGACCTCCCCCTTCGCCCGCAAGGTGCGCGTCGCCGCCGCCCATCTCGGCTTCGAGCTGGAGCTGGAACTGGCCGATACCGGCAATGAAGCTGACACGCTGATGGCGCAGAACCCGCTCGGGAAGCTGCCCGTTTTGCTGGACGAGCCGGTCGGGCCTTTGTTCGATTCACCCGTCATTCTGGAGTGGCTCGACCACAAGGCCGGCGGCGGGCGCATTCTCCCCTCCGAGCCCCACGCCCGCTTCGCCGCCCTGCGGACGGAGGCGCTGGCCGACGGAATCATGGATGCCGCTTTGCTGGTGGTCTACGAGAACCGCTTCCGCCCCGAGGCGGTGCGCTATTCGCCCTGGATCGAGCGGCAGCAGGTCAAGGTGTACCGGGCGCTGGACGTGCTGGAGGCGGAGAGCGCCGCGCTCCCGGCCGACATCACGGTCGGCACGATCGCGCTCGCCTGCGCGCTGGACTATGTGGAATTGCGCCTGGGCGCGGGATGGCGCGAGGGCCGGCCGGCCCTGGTGGCGTGGCTCGCGGCCTTTGCGGAGCGTTGCCCGCGCTTTGCCGACTCCGCCCCCGCCTGAACCGCGCCTCCCGCCGGGTCGGTCCCGGCGGGAGGATCGCTCTTGCGGTTACTGGACGACCTGGATCACGCGGCGGGTGCCGGGCTCCACGATCACGCGCTGGTCGTTGACCACCGTGTATTCATACTGGCTGTTGGGCACGTGATAGACCCGCACCGTGGAGGGCAGGGGCTCGCCCACCACCACCTGCCGCTCCATGCGGACCGAGGGGCGGTTCTCCTGGATTACATAGGTGCGCACCTCGGCCGGGGGCTCGGCCGCCGCGCCCATGGTGGCGCCGACCGCGCCGCCGACCACCGCGCCCACGGGGCCGCCGACCACTGCGCCCACCGCCGCGCCGCCGACCGCGCCGGTCGCCGTCGACGCCTGCGCAAAGGCGAGGCCGGGAGCCATGGCGGCCAGAAGGGCGCCAGTCACCACAAGACGATTTCGCATGGGATCTCTCCTGTTGTTCAGAACCCATGACGAAACGACTGGAGCCGCGCTTCGTTCCACTTGAGAGGCGACAGCAAATCGGGGCGAAAATCCGGCGGTTTTGGACAGGAAGGATGTGTCCGCGCGGTGAATCGGGATATAAGCCGGGACTAAGCCCTTTGTTCCCTGCGGGAAGACACGGAATAACACCCGCGTATCGCGGTGAAAAAACATAGGGCGCCCCCGCCACAATTGGCCGGGGCGCCCGTCTTCTTGCGTGCGTGCGCCTCAGGCGGCCTTCAGCCAGTCCCGGGCCTGCAATTCCGCATAGGTGAGGTCCAGCACTTTCGCCGCCGTCGCCACCAGTTCGTCCGCCTCTGCGAAGGACAGGGTGAAGGGCGGGGCCAGGATCATGCTGTCGCGCACCGCCCGCATCACCAGCCCCTGCTGGAAGGAGAAGTCGCGGCAAAGCAAGCCAACGGTGCCTTCCTCCTGCACGAACTTGGCCCGCGAGGCCTTGTGGGGCGTGAGTTCCAGCGCGCCGATCAGGCCCACCATGCGCGCCTCGCCCACCAGCGGATGGTCCGCGAGCTTCAGCCAACGCTCTTGAAGATACGGGCCAATTTCGCTTTTCACCCGCTCGACCAGCTTTTCCCGCTGCATCAGCCGCAGATTGGCGAGCGCCGCCGCGCAGCCGCCGGGGTGGCCGGCATAGGTGTAGCCGTGATTGAATTCCCCGCCATGCTCGATGAAGCCTTCGGCCATGCGTTCACCCATGATCACGCCGCCGAGCGGAAAATATCCGGACGTGACACCCTTGGCGAACGTAATCAAGTCGGGCTCGAACCCCATATACTGGCAACCGAACCATTCACCCGTCCGGCCAAAGCCGCAAATGACTTCGTCCGAGACGATGAGGACATTGCGCTCACGGCAGATCTTCTGGACCTCCGGCCAATAGGTGGACGGGGGAATGATCACGCCGCCCGCGCCCTGGATGGGCTCGCCGATGAAGGCGGCGACATTCTCCGGCCCCGCCGCGTCAATGGCCCGCGCCACTTCGCGCGCGGCGTGAAGGCCGAACTCCTCGGGGCTCATGTCCCCGCCCACGCCATACCAATAGGGCTGCTGCACATGGACGATGCCGGGAATGGGCAGGCCGCCCTGGGCATGCATCGGCTTCATGCCGCCAAGGCTCGCGCCGCCGACGGTCGAGCCGTGATAGGCGTTGTGCCGGGCGATGAGAATATGCTTCTCCGGCTTGCCCATGGCCGCCCAATAATGGCGCACCATGCGTATGATGGTGTCCACCGCCTCGGACCCGCCCGAGGTGAAGAAAACCCGCTTCATCCCGGCCGGCGCGACCTCCGCGATGGCAGCGGCAAGTTCCGCCACGGCCGGGTGCGTGGTCTTGAAAAAGGTGTTGTAGTAATCAAGCTTCTTCAATTGCTCGGAAATCGCCTCAACGATTTCGTGCCGCCCGTGCCCCACTTGCGAGCACCAGAGCCCCGACATGCCGTCCAAAATCCGGTTGCCCTCGGAATCATAGACGTAGCTTCCCTCCGCATGCGTGATGACGCGCACGCCTTCCGCATTCAGCGACTTCGTGTTCGAGAAGGGGTGGAGGTGATGCTCAGCGTCGAGATGGCGCCAATGGGCGGTGGAGTTTGAAATCGGGGCAGATGTCACGATGGGCACACTCCTGGGTGGACGGGAAGGATCAGACGCTCAAAGGCGCGTCCAGACGGTCTTGAGATCGGAATATTTGTCCAAGGCATGCAAGGACTTGTCGCGGCCGAAGCCGGATTGCTTGACGCCGCCGAAGGGCGTCGTGATGTCGTCGGCATCGAAGCAATTCACATAGACCACGCCGGCCTTGAACTTGCGGGCCACCTTGTGGGCGGCGGCGAGGTCCGCGCTCCAGATGGCGGCACCGAGGCCATAGGGCGTGCCATTGGCGATCTCGACGCCCTCGTCCAGCCCGTCAAAGCCGATGACGGACAGGACCGGGCCGAAAATCTCCTGCTGGGCCAAGGAGGAATGGGGCTCCACCTGGTCGAATACGGTGGGCGCCACGAAGGCGCCGCCGGTCTCCTCCAGCACCGCCCGGCCGCCCGTCAGGAGGCGCGCGCCCTCCGATCGGCCACGCTCGACAGCGTCGAGGATGCGGCGCTGGTGCTGGCGGCTCACCACGGCACCGGCCGGCGCCGACGGGTCCAGCGGATCGCGCGGCATCCACTTTTCCGCTGCCGCAACAACGCGCTCGACCAGCGCAGCCTTGATCTTGTTGTCCACCAGGAGCCTCGAGCCGGCCGTGCACATTTCGCCCTGGTTGAAGAAGATGCCCGCGGCCGCCGCCTCGGCCACCGCATCAAGGTCGGGCGCATCGGCCGCGACCACGAAACCGGTCTTGCCGCCCAGTTCCAGCGATACGCGCTTGAGGTTGGATTCGGCGGAATAGCGCATGAAATAGCGGCCAACCTCGGTTGAGCCGGTAAAAGCGAGAGAATCCACGTCCATATGGCGGCCGAGCGCCGCGCCCGCCTCTTCGCCAAGCCCGGGCACCACATTGAACACGCCATCAGGAACGCCAGCCTCCTGCGCGAGCGCGGCGAGGCGCAGCGCGGTCAGGGGGGATTCCTCCGCCGGCTTCAGAATCACCGAATTGCCCATGGCCAAGGCCGGCGCGAACTTCCAGGCCGCCATGATCATGGGGAAATTCCAGGGTGTCACGCAGCCGACCACGCCCAAAGGCTCGCGCAGCACCAGCGCGAGCGTATCGTCAGCGGTGGGCGCGACCTCGCCATAGACCTTGTCCGCCGCCTCGCCGTAATAGGAGATGCAATCGGCGGTCGCGCGGACATCGATGGATTTCGCGTCCGAAATGGGCTTGCCCATGTTCAGCGTCTCGGTCAGCGCCAGCTCGTCGCAATGGGCGCGCACCAGATCCGCGAACCGCATCAGGATCTTCTTGCGCTCGCCGGGCTTCAGACCCGCCCAACGGCGGTCCTCGAACGCCGCGCGCGCGGCCGCCACGGCGGCATTCACATCGTCGCCGTCGCAGGAGGCCACAAGCGCCAGCGTTTGGCCCGTGGCCGGGTTCACCGCGCTGAACCGCCGGCCGCTGCGGGCCGGAACGAAGCGCCCGCCGATAAAGGCGTCGGTGAAGAAGGAAGGCATGGCACCAGGGGCCGCCGCCGCTTGGGGAAGCACGGTCATGCGGAAAACTCCAACGGGTCGCCCGAAGCCGCGCCCCGGCTGCCATGGCTGCGCCGAGGGGCTGAAGGCACAGATCAGCTTATTCTTAGCCTGTCGCAGCCGGCGAAAACACCCCCCGGCGCTGCAATTCGCGGCGCCAGGCCCCCTTCGCTTCGAACGCTCAGGGCGCGGGAACGGCGAGGGTGCGGCTGAGCGAGCAGCCCCGGCGGTTCACCTCCGGGCAGGCGATGAAATCCAGGCTGCGGCTCAGGCAAACCCGCACCTCCGCGAGCCGCTCGTCATTGCAATCGAGCGCGATCATATCGCCCTTCAGGCCGGGATTGGCGGCGAGAAACGCGTCTTCGATCTGCGCCCCGGTGAGCGAGGGCGTCAGCGTCCCCTCGAATGCCGAGGGCACGGATACGCGCGCCCGCGCCTTGCGCACCAAATCGAAATAGCCGTCCGGGGAAAGGCCCGTGCAGGTGCCGTGCTTGCGCCATTCGTGTAGCACGAGGCCCTTGGACGGCATGAGGTCCGCCATGGAGGTGATGACCTCTTCCGGCACATAGGGGGCTGGCGTCTGGCAATAGTCGGGATAACCGCGCGCATATTGCGGCCACAGGCCGTGGACCACGAAACGGCGGGATGTGCCACGGCATTGCTGCGGGCTCGCCTTGGGCTGCGCGCAATAGGTCGGGCTCCAGGACAAGGCAAGCACGAAGAAATCGAACGTGCCCGGGGTATCGCGCCCGCGCTCCTGAGCCCGCGCGGCGGGCGACAGGGAGATGAGAAAACCCAGAAGAGCCAATGCCGGCAGGAGCAGGCCCGCCGGCAAAGCGCGCCTCACGGGCGCGCCATGCGGCAATTGGGGGCGTAAGCGAGGTTTCGGTCGAGGCCGTCAATGCACCATTCGACGCCCCAGGTGTAGCCCTGGAAGCTCGAATCCTCGATGATGGAATACCAGATGGTGTGGCGCTTCGCGTCCGAGAGCGTCACCACGCCGGTGCAGTAACGGCGGGGCTGGAACCCTTCGCCCCACGGGCGAAAGGCGATTTCCCGCACATTCTGGTAGGTCGAGATGTTCAGCGCCGCATTCCAATACATGCGCTCGGTCTCGGCAAAGCGCATGGAAATGGTGCCGAGCGCGAGCGGATCGGTGCAGGCGGGGATGTCGCCGCTATATTTGTCGTTCGGCAGCCAGAAATTATCGAGCAGGATGTTGGCCGCGCCCGCCGGAGAAACCAGGGCAGCACTCGCCATCACGGCACCCGCGACCGCAGCGCGCACACCGGCGACAGCCCTCTTGCGCGAAAACACACCCATGCCGCTCTCCCACACCCACCTCTAGCTCGGGCCGCGACGATGAAATGGCGGAGCGACGCGGTCAAGCGCAGGCGGGCAACACTCTTCGGAAAAAGCGCAGGCGCCGCCGCAGGCCCGCGCCCCGCCCGCTCCGGGCCATGCTGCCATCTCACTGTCGCCGAACACGTGTGTCATTGACCTTTGATAGAAGACGGTGGCACCAGTGCCGCCACCGTGACGAAACGAAAGTGCCTCCATGTCGAAATCTGGTTTCGTTCCCCAAGTGGTGGCGGGCGCCGGCGCCTCGGGGCTCAAGAGCTTCGCCACCGGACGGGATGTCGCCATCCAGATGCGGCCGGACCAGCCCGTCTATTGCTTCCGCCCCTCCGTTTTGGCGGCGGACGCCCGGGCCTTCACGGCGCTCTTCCCGGGCAAGACCGCTTATGCGGTGAAGACCAATGGCGACCCGCTGGTTCTGAAAACCCTTGCGGATCTCGGCATGTCGGTGTTCGACGTCGCGAGCCCGGCGGAATTCGCCGCCTCCCGCGCCGTCGCGCCGCGCAGCGAACTGCTCTACATGCACCCGGTGAAGGCGCAGTCCGACATTCGCCTCGCGCTCGAGACCTATGGCATCCGCGTCCTGTCCGTGGACCACGAGGACGAGGTTGCGAAGATCCTGCGGATCGTGAACGCACAGGATCTCGATCCCGAAGATTTCACGCTGTTCGTGCGCATCGCCTCCAAAGGCGAGGCGGCCTATGAATTGTCGAAGAAGTTCGGCGCGGCCCCGGCGCATGCGGCGGAACTGCTCCAGCGCATCCACAATATCGGCTTCAAGTGCGGCATCGCCTTCCATGTGGGAAGCCAGGTGGAAGATGCCGGCACCTTCGAGCGCGCCGTCGCCACTGCCGCGGAAGTGCGCGACGCCGCCAAGGTTCCGATCGTGGAACTCGATGTGGGCGGGGGCTTTCCCGCCATCTACGGCACCGATCCGCGCCACCGCAAGGCCGCCATGCCGCCTTTGCCGGACCTGATGCGCAGCCTGATGGAAGCGGTGGAGCGCCACGGGTTCGCCGGTACGCCGCTGGTGGCGGAGCCGGGCCGCGTGATCGTGGCGCGCGCCTTCTCCGTGGTGGCGCGCGTGCTGCTCAAGAAGGGCCAGCGCCTTTATATCAATGACGGCATCTGGTCGTCGCTCTCCGACAGTTGGACCGGCAAGCTCCTGCTTCCTGCCCTGCACATCCCGGACCCGGCCCGCCGCCGCCGCTCCGGCGATCCGAACAAGCTGATGCCGTTCCGCATCTATGGCGCCACCTGCGACAGCGTGGATGTGCTCTCGCGCCCCTTCTATCTTCCGGAAACGGTCGATACCGGGGACTGGATCGAGATCGGGCATATCGGCGCCTATTCGCTGGCGCTGCGTACTCACTTCAACGGCTTCTATCCGGATACATTCGTTGAGGTGCAGCAACCGTTCGAAGCGCCGGAAGCGCCGGGCGTGGCGGCGGAGCATGAGGGCGCACGCGCCGATCTCGGTACTCGCGCCGAACCGCACGAGCCGCATATCTCGGCAAAATAGCGCGGGGCGAGACAGGTTGCCGCCGGATCTCGAGCTATGAAAGTCCGTTCCGGCTGAGGCGCACTGCGCCCTGCGCGACGGAGTGCCCGGCCGGAGGCCGGCCAACTCCCTTCTTCCGAGATGTTGATCCGATCCTAGGTGAACACCAGGATCGGTCAATCCGTCTCAAAATCGTTCTTGGAGACCGTCTTGCCGATCTGATTGCGATGCAATCGGATCGGTTCGTGCTCTGGAGGTGCGCCATGCCCATCTGGTCGTCTGCCGCCATTCTGCCTTTGCTGATGTTGCTTGCCTCGAACGTCTTCATGACATTCGCTTGGTATGGGCACCTCAAGTACAAGTCCTCACCGCTTCTGTTCGCTATTCTGGCGAGCTGGGGCATCGCGTTGTTCGAATATTGTCTGGCAGTTCCGGCCAATCGGATCGGCTCGGAGGTGTATTCCACAGCTCAATTGAAGACCATGCAGGAGGTGATTACCCTTTTGGTCTTTGCTGCATTTTCGGTGCTTTACCTTAAGGAGCCGCTCGGTTGGAATCACCTGATCGGTTTCGGTTTCATCGCGGCTGGCGCGTATTTCATCTTCCACAAATTCTGAGGCGCGACCCGCAGCGGCAGCGAAGCCCTACCGCAGCGGCTCCACCTTGAGGATTTCGCCGTCCGCGTCGTCGATGGCCAGCCAGAGCGCGCCGTCCGGTCCCTGGCGCACGTCGCGCACCCGCTTTCCGAGGTCCAGCCGCTCCTCACCCAGGACTTTGTCGCCATCAAGCGAAAGGCGCACCAAAGCCATTCCCGCGAGTGCCCCTACGAAAAGATCCCCCTTCCAAGACGGCGCTGCCTCGCCGCTGTAGAAGGCCGCCCCAGAAGGCGCGATGGAGGGGTCCCAGTAGAAGACCGGCGGTTCCATGCCGGGCTTGGCCGTGCCCTCTCCGATACGCGCGCCGGAATAGTCACGGCCAAAGGTGACCACCGGCCAGCCATAGTTGCGGCCGGCCTGCGGGATGTTCACCTCGTCGCCGCCGCGTGCGCCGTGTTCCACCGTCCAGAGCGCGCCGTCAGCGGGATTGAGAGCCGCCGCCTGAACATTGCGGTGGCCGTAGCTCCAGATTTCAGGGCGCGCGCCAGCCAGATCCAGCAAGGGATTGTCGTCCGGAATACTGCCGTCCGAATTGATGCGTACCACCTTGCCGAGCGTGGTGGAGAGGTCCTGCGCCTTGTCGCGCAGGGAGTAGCGATCACCCAACGTGATAAAAAGGGTGCGGTCGCGACCGAAGACCAGCCGCGAGCCGAAATGGGCGCTGCCGGCCCCCGACGGCTCTTGCCGGAAGATGACGTTTACGCCGTCCAATCGGGAAAAGTCCGAGACGAGACGCCCGCGCGCCACCGCGGTTCCCGCTCCGTTGGGTCGGGGCTCGGCATAGCTCCAATAGATCAAACGATTTCGCGCAAAATCGGGGTCGAGGACGACATCAAGAAGGCCGCCTTGCCCTTGGGCATACACCGGCGGGAGGCCGCGAATGGCAGGAGAGAGCTGTCCGTCTCGCGACACCACCCTCAAGCGTCCGGGCCGCTCGGTCACAAGCAGCCGTCCGTTGGGAAGGAAGGCGATGGACCAGGGGTTCTCCAGACCCGTCGCGACCGGCATGATGCGCACAGGAACGCCATCAATGCGAACCTGCGCGCTCAGCGACGACGCAAAAAGGCAGATCGCCCCAATGAGGACCGCCGCTTGCGCGGCGGCTCCGTGCCTCATCCGCGCCGGCGGCGGGCACGCACCGGAACACGCACCAGGCGCGATTCGGATGATTGCCGGGCGCGATAGGCCACGAACAGAGAACCGGCCAATGCCAGAGCTGAAAGGATCGCCAAGGGCATTGCGCCGAATGCATGCGTGACCATCGTCATCTCCTCAGAACCGAGTCCTGCGCTCGCCATTGTCATGGCGGAGGCGCGATCAACGGTTAATACGAAGGTTACCGCGCAAATGGCCAACATCAAGGCAAAGGTGAGGGCGACCTGCGCCATCACGTCGCCGGCCTTGTGCTTGCGCACCGCGCGGGCAAGGGCTTCGGGATCGGCCGGCGAGGCGCCGACACGCAGCATGGCGAAATCGCGAAACTCGGACATGGCGCATCACTCGGTTGACGGCATCTGTTGTCGGGAAAGCCGAACCGGGATGATTCGGTTCCACCGACTGCGTGCATGTTGCGCTTCGGTCGCGATCCGATTGTGGCGGCTCTGGGCCGCGCCTTGGAAAAAACGCGGCAAAATCAAGGCGCTATTCACGCAGTCGTGAAATTATGCCCATCATCCCCATTATCCTGCCTGGAGGATCGGCCCCACATCCGCGACAGGGCCGGCCTGGAGCACTGAGGCGAGTTGCGGCCGCCAATCGAGATCGAGCCCGCCCGTCTCGTTCGCCACGCGGCCGAGCCAGCTACCCACCGCCGGGAACGCGCCAAGGTCGAAATCGCCCTCGGGCGCCAGCCACGTGTGCGGATAGAGCGCAAGGTCCGCGATGGTCAGGGCCTCCCCCACGAAGAAGCGGCGCTGCTCGAGATGGCGCTCCATGACGCGCAGGGCGCCATAGCCTTCTTCCATCCAGCGGTCGACGTCATGGGTGCGCAGATCCCGTCCCCCGCGCACCTGCCGGAGCCAGAAGCGCGCCTGGGCGATGCCGGGCTCGTGATTGTTCTGTTCAAAAAACATCCAGCGCAGAACCTCCGCCCGCTGCAGTCGATCGGACGGCAGAAGGGCGGTGCCCTCGGCGAGGAAGAAGAGGATGGCATTGGATTCCGCGAGAACCGTGCCGTCGTCCAGCTCCAGCAGCGGCACCCGGCCCTCCGGGTTGAGCGCGAGAAACTGCGGCGTGCGATTCTCTCCGGCGAAAATGTCCACCTCCACGAGATGGAACGAGATGCCGAGGCGGGCCAGCAGGAGGCGCACCTTGAACGCATTGCCCGAAGATTGGGTCGAATAGAGTTTCAGCACGTCCTGCCTTCCCGGTTGCCGGGCAGATGGCGCCCGCAAGGCCCGTTCGCAAGGGGCACCGCGAGAGCGAAGATCGCGGCCGGTTGCCCGCGGCAAGGCTCCGGCCATGCCGCTCATCACTGCGGCGCAAGCATTCCATCACGGATGCTCGCTTGTTCGCGCTGGAACGCGGCGTTAAATGACCGGGCCGGCGCGCGCCTGCCATCGGGCGGGCGCCGGACCCATGACCGTGAGACGCTGTACGGCGCCCTTGCAACCCTCGGAGCTATGAGGCCATGAGCCTGCTGTCGCCCGCCTTGAAGCGGATCAAGCCCTCGCCCACCATTTCCATCTCCAACAAGGCGCGGGAGCTGAAGGCCGCGGGACGCGACGTGATCGCCCTGTCCGCCGGCGAGCCCGACTTCGAGACGCCCGAGAACATCAAGGAAGCGGCCATCGCCGCCATCCGCCGGGGCGAGACGCGCTATACCGCCGTGGACGGCATCCCGGAATTGAAGGCCGCGATCGTCGCCAAGTTCAAGCGCGACAACGATCTCACCTACAAGCCGAGCCAGGTGAGCGTCGGCACCGGCGGCAAGCAGGTTCTGTTCAACGCGCTGGTGGCGACCGTCGGCCCGGGCGATGAAGTCCTCATCCCCACTCCCTATTGGGTGAGCTACCCCGACATCGTGGAATTCTGTGGCGGCACGCCTGTGCCCGTCCCCACGACGCTAGAGGACAATTTCAAGCTCCGCCCCGACGCCCTTGAGAAGGCGATCACGCCCAAGACCAAGTGGCTGATCTTCAACTCTCCGTCCAACCCGTCCGGGGCGGCCTATACCCACGACGAGCTGAAGCTGCTCACCGATGTCCTGGTGCGTCACCCCCATGTCTGGATCCTTACGGACGACATGTACGAGCACCTCGTCTATGACGACTTCAAGTTCGCGACCCCCGCCCAGGTTGAACCGAGCCTCTATGACCGCACGCTGACCATGAACGGCGTGTCGAAGGCCTATTGCATGACCGGCTGGCGCATTGGCTATGCGGCGGGCCCCGAGGCTCTGATCAAGGCCATGGGAACGCTCCAGTCCCAGTCCACCTCCAACCCTTCCTCCATCGCCCAGTGGGCGGCAGTCGAGGCGCTGAACGGGCCGCAGGACTTCATCCCGCGCAACAATGCGGTGTTCAAAGGTCGCCGGGATCTGGTCGTGTCCATGCTGAACCAGGCGAACGGCCTCACCTGTCCGAAGCCGGAAGGCGCTTTCTATGTGTTCCCGTCCTGCGCGGGCACGATTGGGAAGGTGGCGCCCTCGGGCAAGACCATCGCCACCGACGAGGATTTCGCGACCGAACTTCTCGATAGCGAAGGCGTTGCCGTTGTGCATGGCACCGCGTTCGGCCTCAGCCCGGCGTTCCGCATCTCCTATGCCACTTCGACCGAGGAGCTTGAGGATGCCTGCACGCGGATTCAGCGCTTCTGCGGCGCGCTGCGCTGAGCTTTTGCGCTGAATCATGCCGCGTCAGTGGCGCGCATGACACCAAATACAGGGCCGCGGGGGAACCTGCGGCCCGAAAGAGCGTTGGCGGAACGCCCGTCACAAGCTAAGGCTTGGCGGCGGTCGGCACTCTTGGTAGCTCTGTCCGGCTTGCTCGGGGCGAGCTGTCCGAACATCTGAACCAGATCCTTTGGAGGATACACCATGAAGTCCTTGGCCAAAGTCGGTATTGCCGCCGCCCTCGCAGCCTCGGCGCTGGTCGCAGGCGCGCTTCCTGCCGCCGCCCAGACCCGTGTCCAGATCGGCACCCTGGTCTGCAACATGAAGCCGAATGTGGCGTTCATCATCGGCTCCGTGCGCGAAGCCACCTGCACCCTGAAGCCCGCGACCCGCGGCACCGCCGCCGGCACCTATCAGGCCACCATCCGCCGCTTCGGCCTGGATATCGGCATGAATGGTGCGGGCGTGATGATGTGGACGGTGCTCGCCCCGACCCGCAGCGTCAATCCGGGCGACCTGCGCGGCGCCTATGCCGGCGTGTCGGCTGGTGCCGCCATCGGCGTCGGCCTCGGCGCCAATGCGCTCATCGGCGGCTCCAAGAACACCATCGCCCTCCAGCCCCTGTCCGTGCAGGGCGAGACCGGCGTGAACCTCGCGCTCGGCGTGGCCGACCTCACGCTGCGCTGATCCCTTTCGGGCCGGAACATCGGGTTCCGGCCCTTTTTCCGAGAGACCACCATGCGCATCAAAGTTGCCCTCGCGGCGCTCGCCGCTTCCGCCGCCTTCGCTCTTCCCGCAGCCGCCCAGACCGCCCCGAAGGTGCAGGTCGGCGTTCTGCGCTGCAACGTGGCTCCCTATGTGGGCCTCGTGCTCGGCTCCGTGCGCGAGATGACCTGCGACTTCCTGCAGGGCTCCAGCAACACGGTGGTCGCCAGCTATAAGGGCACCGCCCGCCGCCTCGGCGTGGACATCGGTGTCGGTGGCGCCGGCGTGCTCGGCTGGACCGTGTTCGCGCCGACCAGCTCTGCGGCCGCGACCGACCTCAGCGGCAATTATGCCGGCGTGTCCGCGGATGCGGCCATCGGCATCGGCGGCGGCGCGAACGTGCTGCTCGGCGGTTCCAAGAGCACCGTCGCTCTGCAGCCCATCTCCGTGCAGGGCTCCACCGGCCTCAACGTGGCCGCCGGCATCTCCGACCTGACGCTGACCCCCGTCGCGCCGGCCAAGGGCAAATCCAAGGCGAAGGTCACGAAGTGATCTTTGCGCGCTTTCGCGCCATGCGGCAGGCCGCATGGCGCGGTGCGGTCCTTCTCGTCGCCTGCGTTCCGGCCGTGGCCGGGGCGCAGGAGACCTCCTCGACGAAGACCCCGACTGTCCAAGCTGGCCTCCTCGAATGCCGTGGCGCCGCCGCAGTGGCCTATGGATTCGGCTCCTCCCGTGCCGTGACATGCGAATATCGTCCGGCCGCGGAAATGGGTCAGTTTGCCTATGTGGGAACGCTGGAACGCGCGGGGCTGGACTTCGGCGTGTCCGACCAGGGCTCCATGCTCTGGATGGTGCTCGCGACCTCCGATCGGATCGGTCCCGAGGCGCTTGCGGGCCAATATGTGGGCGTTTCGACGGGCGTCGCGCTTGGCCCGGGCTTTTCCGCCAACATGCTGGTGGCAAAGGATGCGAGCCAAGGCATTTCGCTTCAGCCCATGAGCGTGTCGGCCGATAGCGGTCTCTCCATCTCGCTAGCCGGCGTCACGCTGACGCTCGTGCCCACACACAAACGCTGAAGCTCTTGCCCTCACAAAACGTTGAGGCGCTACACGCCCGTTTGAATTGCCGGTTGCCGTTCGGGCCCTGATCCTGAGCCGGAAACTCCTCCAGGACACAGCCTCAATGCTAATTCGCAACAAGCGCGGATGGGAAATCCCGGAACACCAGGCCACCCCCGAGCAGGTCTTTCTCTCGCGGCGGGCCATTCTGGGCGCGGGATTGGGCGCGGGACTTATCGGTGCGGGGCTCCGGCCGGCGGGTGCCGCCGAAAGCACCGACCCCTCTGCCGCCCTCTATCCCGCCAAGCGCAATCCCACATATACGCTGGACCGGCCCCTCACCCCTGAGGACAAGGCCAGCAGCGTGAACAATTATTACGAATTCGGCACCAATTACGATGTCGGCCGCGCCGCCGCCAAGCTCAAGACCCGTCCCTGGACGGTGACGCTGGACGGAATGGTGGAACAGCCCCGGCAGGTGGACATCGACACGCTGCTCAAGGCCATGCCGCTGGAGGAGCGACTTTATCGCCACCGCTGCGTGGAAGCCTGGTCCATGGCGGTGCCTTGGACCGGCTTTCCCATGAAGGCGCTGGTGGACTATGCGCGGCCCCTCAGCGGCGCCAAATATCTGCGGTTCGAAACCTTCCTCGACAAGGCGGTGGCGCCGGGCCAGAGCGGACGCTTCTATCCCTGGCCCTATGTGGAAGGCGTCACCATCGAGGAAGCGACGAACGACCTCGCCTTCCTGGTGACCGGCATCTATGGCAAACCCGCGCCCAATCAGTTCGGGGCGCCCCTGCGCGTCGCCTTGCCCTGGAAATACGGGTTCAAATCCGCCAAGGCGATCGTGAAGGTCACGTTTACGGACCAGCGGCCGAAGAGCTTCTGGGAGGTGGCGCAGGGGTCCGAATATGGCTTCTGGGCCAATGTGAACCCCGCCGTGTCCCATCCCCGCTGGAGCCAGGCCACCGAGCGCGACATCGCCACCGGCGAGCGGCGCCCGACGCTGATTTATAACGGCTACGGCGAATTCGTCGCCGGCCTGTATTCCGGCATGGAGAAGGAACGCCTCTTCATGTGACCGGATGCCGGCTGCCGCCGGGCGTGCGGGCCAGATCTTAAGCCCCATTATGTGGGACCTTCGGCGCTTCAGAGCTCTGGGACCTGGTTCACACGGTGAGCTGGGCCCAGAGGCCAGAGTGTCCAAGGAGCGGATGCGACGCAGTCAGACCTGCGCTTAAGAGGACAAATCGGCGTTTGATGCTCTCGTCGCAAACACCCGCCACGACGAAGGTTTCAAGCAATTCCCTGGGGTCGGACAGGCTCGAATCAACGGCTCGAAGCTTCAAGCAGCCCCTCCACCTCGGGACGGCAGGCCGCGACGCGCGGGCGTTGCGTCGCGGAGCGAAGCCTACTGAACTGCGGCGGGAGGTCTCGGTGTGCTGATGACCCGCACGGGTCGCTGGCCGGGTTGCTCGCTGGCTGGAGCCAAGGGCGCGCTGGCGGAGGCAGACGTGTCCGCAGGCGCCGGACGCGCCGGAGCCGCAGCGGATCGGTTGCCGCCCTGCGGCTGCGCGGGCCGGGGCTGGGACATCTCTTTTGCCTGCTCCTCCGTCACCAGAATATCCCCCTTCTGAAGCGTGGTCTGGTCCTCAAGCCCCGCGAGCGCCTGCGCCCAGGATTGTCCCGGCGCACGGCACGAGCAGGACGGCACGAGCTGCTTGCGATAGAGCAGGGCCGTGGGCAGCGACATATAGGGCCGCCCCGAGACACTGGTCGCCTGCTGAATGTCCTCGCCCGGATTGCGATAGGTATAGAGTTGCGCCTCCGTGGCAGGGCACAGCCGCCGGCAGAGGGCATCGTCCGTCGCGAAGCGTGCCGGCACGGTGGCGTAGGAGATGGGGAAGTAATACCCGTCGCAGGTGCGCACGCACACCGTGCGATAGGTTGACGACTTCGGCAGGTCCATCGGCGCCACATCGAGGCCGGGCGCCTCTTCCGGCTCCGAGTCCACAGGGCCGCCGAACAGAGATTCGAAGAAATTGCGCGAGCGCGGGGGGCGCTGGCCCGGCGCCTGGCCGGCCTGCTGCATGGATTGGAGCGCGGCGCGATATTGCGGGCCGCAATTGTTCTGGGCGAGTGCGGCGATGATCTGGCGCCGCTGGCCCTGGGTGTCCACGCCGCCGCGTTCCACGGAGGCGAGCTGCGAGCGCAGCGCAGACATGCGCTGGTCGATGTCATCGCAGGCCGGGGGACGGGGCGGACCCTGGAAGATGAAGAAGCCGCGCGGGGCGTCGCACTGCATGCTGCGCGCCTGTTGGCTGAGGCCATCCAACTCCGCGCGCATCTGCGCCGCCTGACGGATGCGCGCATCATTGGTTGGATCGCCCCCGCGGTCGATTTGCGCCAGTGCGCTCTCCAACTGGACGCAGGCCGGACCCGGCGCGCCGCCGGCCGGATAGCCGCCTTGCTGCGCGCCCGGCGGCTGTGCGCCATAACCGGGCTGGGCGACATAGCCGGGGGGCGCCGTGCCTTGGGCCTGGGCCGCGAGCGGCGCCGTGGCAATGGCCGAGGCAAGGGCAAGGAGGCGAGCAATCTTCATGCGGACCCGAACTTCACGCTGTTCTTCGCCGCACCTTATAGCGTTTTGCGCCGCGGCAATGGTGTTCAAACTGTGTTGCACGCGGATTTGCGCCTCGGCCCGGATCGGCCGGGCCGAGGCAGCGGTGCGATGACGGTCAGCTTTTGCCGCGCATGCGGATGTTGAAGTTGTCATAGGCATATTCGGCAATCTGCCACCAGACCAATTGGTCGGAGCGGATCGCCGTCATGCTGTCCAGCGCCTTCTTGAAGTCCGCATTGGTGGAGGCGAGCTCGGCATAAAGTTCATTGGACGCCTTCAAGCCGGCTTCCATGATGGAGTTCGGGAAGGCGCGCAATTCGCAGCCCTGCTGAACCAGCCGGCGCAGCGCGGGCGGGTTCACCGCATCGTATTTTGCCAGCATCCAATTGTTCGCGGCTTCGCAAGCATTGGACACGATGGCCTGATAGTGCTTGGGCAGCTTGTTCCACTGGTCCATGTTGAAGACGTTGTGGAGCATGGCTCCACCTTCCCACCAACCGGGATAGTAATAATACTTCGCCACCTTCACGAGGCCGAATTTCTCGTCGTCATAGGGGCCGACGAATTCCGCCGCGTCGATGGTGCCGCGCTCCAGCGCCGGATAGACGTCGCCCGGAGCCAATTGCTGGGGCACCACCCCGAGCTTGGCCAGAACCTGTCCGCCGATGCCGCCGATGCGGAATTTGAGGCCTTTGAGGTCTTCGACGCTGTTCAGCTCCTTGCGGAAGAAGCCGCCCATCTGACATCCCGAATTGCCCGCCGGGATGGCATAGGTGTTGTACTTGGCGAGCACGCCATTGATGATTTCGGCACCGCCGTTGAAGAACCACCAGGAATGCTGCTGGCGCGAGTTGAAGCCGAACGGAACCCCGGTGCCGAAGGCCAGCGTCGGATCCTTACCCACATAGAAATAGGTGGCCGTCTGGGCGCATTCCACCGTGCCGTTGGACACCGCGTCCAGCGCCTGAAGGCCGGGCACGATCTCGCCCGCCGGGAAGGTCTCGATCTTGAACTTTCCGTCCGTCGCCTCGGAGACATATTTCGCGAAAATCTGGGCGGTGCCGTAGATGGTGTCCAACTGACGTGGGAAGGACGAGGTCAGCCGCCACTTGATCTCGGGGCTGGACTGAGCGACGGCCGGCATCGCGACGGCGGTGGTGGCGAGGGCGGTGGCCGATGCGCCGAGGAACCGGCGGCGGGTCTTGTCCATGGGGCACTCCGGGCATTTTGGTTTTCGTTGCCGCGACACGTGTCACGGCCTGTCATTCCCGTCAATGCCACCTTCCCGCACCGCCATCGCGCGCCCATATAGATACGGGCTGTCTTACGGTCCGTCGGTTAATCGGGGATGCTTCATGCGCCGTCTTTTCATGCTTGCCGCCGGCTTCGCTGCCGTGTTCGCCACCGCCGCTTCCACGGCCGCGGCGGCTGCGCAGGAGCCCGACCTGATCTTCCGCAAGTCCACGGTCTGGAAGTTCCTCACGCCCGACGACAAGCTCGCGGTCTATGGCATCGACGATCCGGTGGTGACGGGCGTCGCGTGCCATTACACCGTGCCCGAAAAGGGCGGCGTATCCGGCATGGTCGGGGTGGCCGAGGAAGTCTCCGATATCTCCCTGGCCTGCCGGCAGGTGGGGCCGATCGCGTTCAAGGAAAAGTTCGAGCAGGGCGACGTGGTGTTCCGCCAGAGCCGGTCCTTCTTCTTCAAGAAGATGCAGATCGTCCGAGGCTGCGACACCAAGCGCAACGTGCTGGTCTATCTCGTCTATTCCGACAAGCTGATCGACGGCAGCCCGAAGAATTCCACCTCGACCGTGCCCATCATGCCCTGGGGCGGCACCGGCGAGGTGCCCAAGTGCGCGGACTTTCTGAAATAGGCCAAGCCGCGCGGTGGGGCGTCTGGCGCTTCACCGCGTGCAGGTGATGGCCACCATGGACGGGCAGAACGTGCCGGTGCAGCCGCTACGTCCCTCGGTGTTGCCGCTCGCGACAGGCCGCAGGGGGTTCGGCGTGGCGATGCTGCCGGTCACTTGGCCGAAATCGATGGCGCGCGTGTAATCATGCGCGCGGCACCAAGCCGAGGCGAGGGTTTCGCCGCAGGGCTCGCCGTTGGCGAGGCAGGTGTCCACTCCGTACCCACCGGTGCTTTCCAGAAGAAAGATGCGCGTCTCCGCGAACGCAGCCCCGTTCATGCAGACCAGGGCAGCGGCGAGCATCAGGCGGATTTTCATCATGGAATGAGAAAGACCTCATTTCCGTCCCCGCTGCAGCGTCCCATCGGGCCGAGAGAAAGGGCAACGGAATCACCGCACCAGCATCATCATCGATAGACGCGTGAAACCGGGGTGGTCAAGTGCGGCACAGCCCGCATGCGGAGTCGGGATACCGGCCCTCGGGCCTGAAAACGCTTGACGGCGCACCCGCCGGCTCTCATTGTCCGCGGCCATGAACGGGAATATGGCTCTCACTGTCCGGCGGCGCCTTGGTGCCGCACTTTGGATTATTTGCGGTTAGCCCATCGTGCTGGCCGCGGCCGTCCCTTGCTGCACCCCTGAATAAGGACACTGGACGCCCCGGCCCATAGGGCGGCGCGTGCCAGATTCCGTTGCTACGGATTGAGCGGCCGTCGACGCGCGCATGCCGCGCGGGCGGCGTTTGAGGGAGCGGACACATCATGGAGCTGCGGCTCTACAATACGCTGACGCGGTCGAAGGACGGCTTTCGTCCCTACGATCCCTCGAACGTGCGCCTCTATGTCTGCGGGCCGACGGTCTATGACCTCGCCCATATCGGCAATGCCCGGCCGGTCATCATCTTCGACGTCTTGTTCCGCCTGCTGCGCCGCATCTATGGGGAACAGGCGGTCACCTATGTCCGCAACATCACGGACGTCGATGACAAGATCAACGCCCGGGCCGCAGACCGTGGGATCTCCATCCGTGATCTCACAGAGGAAACCTATGCGTGGTTCCGGGCTGATACGGAGGCGCTGGGATGCCTGCGCCCAAGCGTCGAGCCGCGCGCCACGGAGCATATCGACGAGATGCGCCTGCTCATCGAGCGCCTGGTCGCCTCGGGCCATGCCTATGTGGCAGAGGATCACGTGCTGTTCCACGTGCCCTCCATGCCCGAGTATGGACGCCTGTCGCGCCGGCCCCTCGACGACATGATCGCGGGCGCGCGGGTGGATGTGGCGCCCTATAAGCGTGACCCCATGGATTTCGTGCTGTGGAAGCCGAGTTCCGAGGGCGTGCCGGGCTGGCCCTCCCCATGCGGCATCACCACGCCCGGGCGCCCCGGTTGGCACATCGAGTGCTCGGCTATGTCCTGGCGCCATCTCGGCGAGACTTTCGATATCCATGGTGGGGGTATCGATCTGGTCTTCCCGCACCATGAGAATGAGATCGCCCAATCGCGCTGCGCCTTCGGCACCAACGTGATGGCCCAGGTGTGGATGCATAACGGCTTCCTCACCCTGGAAGGGGAGAAGATGTCGAAGTCGCTAGGCAATTTCGTCACCATCCGGGAATTGCTGGCCGACTGGCCCGGCGAATGCCTGCGCCTCGCCATGCTCTCCACGCACTATCGCCAGCCCATCAACTGGACGCGCCAGGGGATCGGCTTCGCCGCCAAGACGCTGGACAAATGGTATCGCATTGTCGGCGACGAGCCGGCGGAGATGGGAGAGGACAATCCCTTCGAGACCGAGATCGCGGATCGGCTGGCCGACGACATCAACTCTCCGTCCGCCATCACCCATCTGCATCATCTCGCCGAAGTGGCGGAGGACATGGATGCGTCGTCGGCGCTGAAGCGCCGCTTCAAGGGGGCGGCGAATATGCTCGGGCTGCTTCATGAGACCGAGAGCGTGTGGCGGGCGCGGCAGCGCGCGACCGTCGCGGTCGACGCTGCTGCCATTGAGGAACGTATCGCCGCGCGTATCGCCGCCCGCAAGGCGCGCGACTTCGCCACGGCCGACCATATCCGCGAGCAATTGGCGGCCGAAGGAATCGTCCTCATGGACAATAAGGACGGCACCACCAGCTGGGAGGTGGCCCGATGAGCCAGCCCGTCGCGCTTCGCCCCTTCCTGCCCGCGGACACCCCGCGTCTCGCCGCCATTTTCCGCGCAGCCATCGCGGAGTTGACCGAGGAGGACTATGACGACGACCAGCGCGAGGCCTGGGCCGCGGCCGCCGACGACGAAGAGGGCTTCGCCGCGCGTCTCGCCGCGAGCCTGACCCTGGTCGCGACGCGCGACGGGGAGCCGGTGGGCTTCATCTCGCTGAAGGACGGGTCGCTGATCGACCTCCTTTATGTGGAGCCGATGAGCGCCGGCACCGGGGTTGCCGCAAGCCTCGTGGGCGCCATTGAAACCCTGGCTGCCGCACGTGGCGAAACCAAGCTCACGGTGGACGCCAGCGACACGGCGCTCGGCTTCTTTCAGGCCCGTGGCTACGTGCCGGAGCGGCGCAACACAGTGCCGCGCGGCGATGTCTGGCTCTCCAACACCACACTGCGCAAGGCGCTTGAGACCAAGAAGGTGCCGTCATGAGCGCTCAGCCCAAGGAGCGTCTGTATCTGTTCGACACCACCCTGCGCGACGGGGCGCAGACCAATGGGGTGGACTTCACGCTGCCCGACAAGCTCAAGGTGATGGGGCTGCTCGACGCCATCGGGGTCGATTATGTGGAAGGCGGCTATCCGGGCGCCAATCCGCTCGATACGGCACTGTTTTCCGAGCCGCGACACCTGAAGGCGCGATTCACGGCCTTCGGCATGACCAAACGGGCGGGGCGATCGGCCGCCAATGATCCCGGGGTGGCCGCCCTGTTGGACGCGCGAGCCGATGCCATTTGCTTCGTCGCCAAGGCCTCCGCCTATCAGGTGCGCGTGGCGCTGGAGACCACCGAGGAGGAGAATCTCGCTTCCATCCGGGAGAGTGTTGGCGCAGCCGTGGCGGCCGGCCGTGAGGCGCTGGTGGACTGCGAGCATTTCTTTGACGGGTACAAGGAAAATTCCGAGTTCGCGCTCGCCTGTGCCCGCACGGCCTATGAGGCCGGGGCGCGCTGGGTGGTGTTGTGCGACACCAATGGCGGCACGCTTCCCCACGAAGTGGAGGCCATCGTCGGGGAGGTCATCCGGGTGGTCCCCGGCGATCATCTCGGCATCCATGCCCACAACGACACCGAGCAGGCGGTCGCCAATTCGCTGGCGGCCGTGCGGGCGGGTGTGCGCCAGATCCAGGGCACGCTCAACGGCCTTGGCGAACGCTGTGGCAACGCGAACCTCTGTTCCCTCATTCCAACGCTGCTCCTGAAGCCGGACTATGCGGAACGCTTTGAGCTGGGCGTGACGGCGCAGCAACTGGCCGATCTGACCCACACCTCGCGCGTGCTCGACGAAATGCTCAACCGCGCCCCGAACCGCCACGCACCCTATGTGGGTGAAAGCGCCTTTGCGACCAAGGCCGGGATCCACGCGTCGGCGATCCTGAAAGATCCCGCCACCTATGAGCATGTCGCGCCCGAGCATGTGGGCAACCGGCGACGCGTGATGGTCTCCGATCAGGCGGGCAAGTCCAACGTGATCGCCGAACTCGAACGCCTTGGCGTGGACGTGGATCGCAAGGATCCTCGGCTCTCGCGGCTGCTGGATGAGGTGAAGGGCCGCGAGGCGCTGGGCTATGCCTATGAGGCGGCCGATGCCTCGTTCGCGCTGCTGGCCCGGCGCATGCTGGGGACGGTTCCGGCCTTCTTTGAAGTGGAGCGCTTTAGCGTGAATGTGGAGCGCCGCTTCAATGCGCGCGGCGAGATGACCACGGTCGCCGAAGCCATCGTGAAGGTGCAGGTGGACGGTGAGGTTCTGATCTCCGCCGCCGAGGGCAACGGGCCGGTAAATGCGCTCGACGTGGCCTTGCGCAAGGACCTTGGAAAGTATCAGCCCTTCATATCCGGGCTTCGGCTCACGGATTACCGGGTTCGCATTCTCGACGGCGGCACGGAAGCCATCACCCGCGTCCTGATCGAGAGCGCGGACGAGACCGGCGACCGGTGGACCACGGTCGGTGTCTCACCCAATATCATCGATGCCTCGTTCGAGGCGCTGATCGATTCCATCACCTGGAAACTGCTGAAGGAAGGCGCACCGGGTTAAATCCGGCGGCCCTCAACTTTCGGGACGCGGGCAGGGTGCAACGCCTCACCCCGCGAACGCGCGGAAGCTCTTCACGACCTCCTCATAGACCTGGCGCTTGAAGGGCACCACGAGCTCCGGCGTGCGCTCCAACTGCTCCCAGCGCCAGTCCACGAACTCGGCCCTATGCTTTCCTCCGCCCGGCTTCAGAATGTCGATCTCGCCGTCGGCGCCGGTAAAGGAGAAGGCGAACCAGCGCTGGGTCTGGCCGCGATATTTTCCCCGCCAGGCCTCGCCCGCGATCCGCCCGGGAAGATCATAGGAAAGCCATTCCGGAACTTCGCCCAACAGACGCACGGAGCGGATGGAGGTCTCCTCGTACAATTCGCGATAGGCCGCATCCAGCGGCTCTTCCCCCTTGTCGATGCCGCCCTGGGGCAACTGCCAGGAATGCGTCATGTCCACATGCTCAGGCCCACCGGCTCGCTTGCCCATGAAGACCCGCCCGGCGGAGTTGAACACGCAGATGCCCACGCACGGGCGGTACGGCAGATCTTCGAGGCGGCGGGGCTGATCGGAGGAGCGCGACATGGGGGCCTCTTGGGGCAGGGCCGACCCGCTCGCCCCGCAGCAGGCTGATCGGACCAAGCCGTCTCAGGTGGAGAGAAATGAACAGTGGACCAGAGGCCGGGAGGCCGCCGCTCCACCATCAACCAGGGCGGTCTGCTCTTCATAGCAGACGCCGGCCCGCCGCGCCCCTCTGCGCGCGCATGGCCGGCGTGCCCGCCTCAGACGTCCGGCCTTCAATGGCAGACGAGGCGCATGCGGGGCAGGGCGGTGGACCCCCAGGCGCGCAGGGATGCCCAGGTTCCCTTGTCCAGCTGGAAGCGGTCCACCGGAACCGAGGCAGCCAACGCTTTCACGCGGCACAGCCCGGCGCCGCACCATTGGAAGCCGCACTTCTCCAGCACCCGCCGCGAAGCGGGATTGACCACCCGGGCGGCGCCCAGCAGGCGGTCGGCATCGGTCTCGGAGAAGGCATAATCGATCACGGCGCGGGTCGCCTCGGTGGCGATACCCCGCCCCCAGAACGGTTCCCCGAACCAATAGCCGAGTTCCGGCGCGCTCTCGCCGGCGCGATGGGAGAGACCGCACATGCCGGCGAACACCGGGCCCTGTTCGCGCTTCAGGAACACGGCGAAATGGGTGCCCGCAGCCGTTGCGGCGGCGTCGATGAAGGCGCGGCTGTCAGCGGGGCGATAGGGATGCGGCAAATTCGCGGTCATTTCCGCGATTTTACGATTGTTGGCGTGCTCCGCGATGGCGGCGGCGTCCTCGATCTGCGGCACGCGAAGCACCAGCCGCGCGGTTTCGAGGACGGGGATACAGCTCTCCCGCAGGAGGGGTCCGGGCGGCGGCTCGACGATGGTCATGGCGGGCTCCTGATGACCTTGGGGGGACGGCGGACAAAGAAAAACCGGGGAGACTTCTCGTCTCCCCGGTCTGTCCAGGAGCCAGGACCCAAAGGCCGTGTCAGGCTCCCACCGGTTCGACGAGACCGGCGGGATCCTGCATGATCAGGTCTCGCCGGTTATTCAGCCGCCTCAAGGGCGGGAACCACGGATACGTAGGTTCGGTCGTTGGCTTTGGTGCGGAACTCGACTTTGCCGTCGGTGAGGGCGAACAAGGTATGATCCTTGCCGATGCCGACATTAAGGCCGGGATGCCATTTGGTGCCGCGCTGGCGCACAATGATGTTGCCGGCAATGACGGCCTGGCCGCCAAAGCGCTTCACGCCCAGGCGCTTGCTCTCGGAATCGCGGCCGTTACGGGACGAGCCGCCTGCTTTTTTATGAGCCATGTGTGCTCTCCGTTCCTATCAAGCGCCGGCGGCGATGGAGGTGATGCGCACGACCGTGAGGTCAGCGCGGAAGCCCCGCTTGCGGCGCGAATTCTGGCGGCGGCGCTTCTTGAAGGCGATGACCTTGTCGCCGCGCGCCTGTTCCACGACCTCTGCGGTGACGGTCGCACCCTCCACGAGAGGGGCGCCCACAACGACGGTCTCGCCGCCGAGCATGAGGACGGGGAAAGACACGCTCGCGCCGGCTTCGGCTTCGATACGGTCCACCGTGATGACGTCGTCGGCGGCAACGCGATACTGCTTGCCGCCTGCTTTGATGACCGCGAACATCTTGTCTCGCTTTCGTGTTCCGCCACGCCTCGAAGGGCTGGCTTCTTCCGGTCGGGTTGAGTGCGAGTCCTGCGATGGACCCGCGCGAAGAGCGTCCTTTACCCGCAGCGCCCTTCGATTGTCAATGTAAAAGCCTTGCGTCATCAGGCCTTGTGGAGGCTTTCTAAGGGGCGCCTCGCGTTGATAAAGTCGCCCTTCAACGGGAAGGGGTTCCATGCGCGAGAAAGAAGCGGTGATGCCGGCGGACGCGCCAGCGATTCGCACCATTGCCATGCCGGCGGACACGAATCCCAACGGCGATATTTTCGGCGGCTGGCTCATGTCGCAGATGGACCTTGCCGCCGGCAACGTGTCTGCCCGTCGGGCGCGGGGCCGCGTGGCCACGGTGGCCGTGGAGGCGATCACCTTTCTGAGCCCTGTTGCCGTGGGCGATGAAGTGAGCCTGTTCGCCAAGGTCCTGTCGGTGGGGCGGACCTCGCTGCGCATCGAGGTGGAGGCCTGGCGCCGCGCCCGCGCGAGCGAGGAGACGCGCAAGGTGACAGAAGCAACCTTTACATTCGTCGCCATTGATGACGGCGGACGCCCGCGTCCATTGCCGCCCGAAGACCCACCCGCCGCCTGAAAGGTCGGCGGGCCGGCCCATGGTCCTCATCCCTGTCGGGAAGCGTGGGCAGAATTCGTCTTGCTCTTGCGGGCTGCGATCGCCTCCGCTATTAGCGCACGACCACACGCCGAATGCCTTGATGCGTTCCGCGGCCCCCGGATGGAGAGGTGGCAGAGTGGTTGAATGCACCGCACTCGAAATGCGGCATACGGGCAACCGTATCGGGGGTTCAAATCCCTCCCTCTCCGCCAGGTTCAAGCTCCATAACCTGTTGAAATATAACACAAATTGCGCTCTTATTGACTTTTGCGCGCCGATTTGGCTCAAATGTTGCGCAACATTTTGTGTAACATCGTGGGCGGTTGGGGCGGATGGCGCGAGAGATCGAGCCGCATAAGCGGAGCGGCTATTGGTACCTCATCCGTCGCGTGCCGACGGCGTTCGCAGACGTCGATCCGCGAGTGCTCGTTCGCCTCACCACCCACATAGCGGTTGCCGACGATCCGCGCGGTGTGCGGGCGCGGGCCGTGGTCCGCTCGCTCAATGCCGACCTTGAAGAATATTGGCGCGGACTTGCCGCCGGACGATCGGCCGAGGCGCAGGAGCGCTACGATGAAGCGCGCAAGCTGGCGCGCCGGGCTGGCTTCGACTACGTGCCGGTTGCGGCACTGGCGGAGCGGCCGGACGATATCCTTCGGCGCCTCGCTGCGCTGGCGACCTCCGCCAAGGAGAGGCCGGAAATCCAGCAGGAGATGACCTCCGCCCTCCTCGGTGGAGAGGAGGCGCCGGCGCTGCGCCTTTCGGGCCTGCTTGAAGCGTTCGAGGATCTCCAGCGCGCCTCCCTTTCTACGATGTCCGATGACCAGGTGCGTCGCTGGCGGAACCCCAAGGCGCGCGCGATCGCGAACCTGGTCGCCAAGATCGGTGACAAGCCCTTGGCGGAGATCACGCGCAATGACGCGCTTGATTTCCGTGACTGGTGGCAGGACCGCGTGCTGAGCGAGGGAATCGAGATCGACACGGCTAACAAGGACTTCGGCCACATCAACCGAATGATGCGCACCGTGGACAACAAGCGGCGCCTGGGCCTGCAGCCGGTGTTCGGCTTGCTCCGCATCGAGGGCGGCTCGACTGGCCAGCGGGCCGCCTATGAGCCCAGCTTCGTCCAAGAGAGGCTGCTAGCGGCCGGCGCCCTCGGCGAACTCAACTTGGAGGCGCGCTGCATCATCTACCTGATGGCGGATACCGGCCTGCGCACGTCCGAGGCAGCAAATCTCACCGAGGAGACCATCGTGCTCGATGCGGACATTCCCTACGTGCACGTAGTTCCGGACGGCCGGAAGATGAAGACGCCCCACTCGGAGCGGAAAATCCCGCTCGTCGGAGTGGCTCTCGCGGCGGCTCGGCGCTGCCCTGGCGGCTTCCCGCGCTATCGCGACAAGCCGTCCAGCCTGTCCGCTTACATGAGCCGGTTTTTCAGAGAGAAAAATCTGCGGCCGACCGAGGATCATTCTCTCTACAGCCTGCGCCACACATTCGAGGATCGGCTGACCGCCATCGAGGCGCCGGAAAAGGTGATTGCCCAGCTGATGGGCCACAAGTGGAGTCGCCCGCGCTATGGCGCCGGACCCTCGCTCGCTCAAGCGGCGGACTGGCTCTCGCGGATCGCCTTCAAGCCGCCGCCGGACCTGTAGGTCTCAAGAATCCGGCGCGCGCGCTCCATGGGGTCTTCCTCTTTCCGCGCCAGTTCCAGTTCCTGCTCGATGGCCAGCATCAGCGGGGCATACTTCGCGCCGTAGGCGAGCACGATCTCCGCGAGCTGGGTGACTGCCGCCTCCAGCTCGCTGACCGTCGCTCGTGTCCGGCGCGCGGTTTGTGTTTCGGCATGGAAGATTGACCCCGTTGTGAGGGGGATCGGCGTGTAATTTTGACCCTCCTCTTGGCTCATGGTCCGTCGTTTTGTTGCGACGGGCGGGCTGGGGATGAAGGGCGTGGATA
>JBFMAV010000047.1:0-33549 GCA_040755535.1 Pseudomonadota bacterium
AGGCGGCGAGCAAGCCGATCATGATGGCCTTGACCACCCAGGAGGCTTGCAGGAACAAGCCGATGAGCGTGACGTCGGCGGCCGGGACATTGTCGGCGGCAAAGCCGGTCTGGCCCGCCGGGGCGACGGGCGCGGGCGCCGGTGCGCCCGGGGCCGAGGTCACCGGCGCGGTCGGCGCGGCGACCGGCGCCGACTGGGCGAAGGCGGGCGCGGTCATCGGCACGGACACCAGAAGCGCCAGGGCCATCACTAGCATCTTCGCCTGCATCGTGCCTGTCCTGTTGGCAATCATGTGTCGGTCCCAGTCTTGCGGCGCCTCAACGACCGCCATTCACGCGGCCGATCCCACGGCGCACGCGGCTCGCACCCTCCGAAGGTTTGGACGCCGGCGTCTTGAACCGGGGGAGTCTGTCCAAACTTTGACGACTGGCCGCGGCGGTGCACCGTCCGCCGTGTCCTCACAACAACACCAACAGGGTTAATGCACCGTTATCGCTGCGGTGCAACAGTGCCGTTCGCGGCATGGGCGTCGGCGAGCGTCGCCTGGCGCAGGGCATCGGGAATGCGGCGCGCGCGCCCCTCGGAAACAAAGGCCACGCGGACATTGGCGGACACCAGAACCTCGCCGCCGCGCCGCACGCTCTGAGCCAGCATGATGGAGGCGCCCTGCACCTCCTTGGAGAGCGTCACCACCTCCAGCACGTCGTCGATGCGCGCGGGCTTGAGGAAATCCAGTTGCATGGAACGCACGACGAAGTGAAAGCCCGGCGCTTCCTGCGCCGCCTGCGCGAACAATTCGCCCTGCACCACGCCCAGCAGGCGCATATAGTCGGAGCGGCCCCGCTCCATGAATTTCAGATAATTGGCGTGATAGACGATGCCGGAGAAATCCGTGTCCTCGTAATAGACGCGCAGCACGAGGCTGTGACCGCCGGGGATCAGCCGGCCCGCCAGATGCGGATGCTGCTCGCGTTCGCCGGGCGCGACCGCCCGCTCGCCGGAAATGTCGTTGTTCATGCCGGACCCGTTGCCTGAATGGGAAAGCCCTACTCCCCCTCGTCGAAGAGGGGCAAGGCGGTGGGAGGTCGCTGGGGCTCGGCGAGACCCAGATGCCGGAAGGCCCCGGCGGTAAGGACCCGGCCGCGCGGCGTGCGCTGCACGAATCCCTGCTGCACCAGGAACGGCTCGATGATCTCCTCAAGCGCGTCGCGCGGCTCGGAGAGCGCCGCCGCCATGGTGTCGATGCCCACGGGGCCGCCGCCGTAATGCACCGCGATCATGGACAGATAACGACGGTCCATGGCGTCGAGCCCGGCTTGGTCCACTTCCAGCGCCGAAAGGGCACGGTCGGCGATCTTGCGGTCGATGCGCTCGGCCTCGGCCACCAGCGCGAAGTCGCGCACCCGGCGCAGCAGGCGCCCGGCGATGCGCGGCGTCCCTCGGGCGCGCTTGGCGATCTCGCTCGCCCCGTCTGGGGCGATGCCGATCCCGAGCACGCGCGCGCCGCGCGTCACGATATGTTCCAGCTCCTCGACCGTATAGAAGGCGAGGCGCACGGGAATGCCGAATCGGTCGCGCAGCGGCGTGGTGAGCAGGCCCGAGCGGGTGGTGGCGCCGACCAGGGTGAATTTCGGCAGCGAGATCTTCACCGAGCGCGCCGCCGGCCCCTCGCCGATGACGAGGTCCAGTTCATAATCCTCCATGGCGGGATAGAGGATTTCCTCCACCGCCGGGGAGAGGCGGTGGATCTCGTCGATGAACAGGACGTCCCGTTCCTCCAGATTGGTGAGGATGGCGGCCAGATCGCCGGCCTTGGCGATCACCGGCCCGGAGGTGGAGCGAAATCCGACCCCCATTTCGCGCGCCATGATTTGGGCCAGCGTGGTCTTGCCGAGGCCGGGCGGGCCGACGAACAGCACATGGTCCAGCGCCTCGCCCCGCGCGCGCGCCGCCTTGATGAAGATTTCAAGGTTCGCGCGCGCCTGCGCCTGGCCCACGAAGTCCGCGAGCCGCTGCGGGCGCAGCGTCGTGTCCTCGTCCTCGGTGCGCTTCTCGGGCGTGATCAGGCGGGTGCTCATGGGGTCTTTGTGCGGCGGGTGTCAGGGTGTGTCCAGTGTCAAAACTCAGCGCGCCAGTTCCCGCAGGCCGAGGCGGATGAGCGTCTCCGCGCTCGCGCCCTCCCCGGCCGAGCGCGCGGCGGCGGCCACGGCGGCGGTCGCCTGGGGCACGCCATAGCCAAGATTGGTGAGGGCGGAGACGGCATCGGACACCGCCCCGCCCGCCACGACGGGCGCCTCGCCGGACAGCTGGGCCACCAGCGGGTCGGATCCCAGCAGATTGGGCGTCTTGTCCTTCAGTTCGGTCACGATTCGGGTGGCGACGCGCGGCCCGACGCCGGGGGCGCGGGCGATGGTCGCTTTGTCTCCCAGCGCGATGGCCTGCGCCAGTTCCGCCGGCTTCAGCGTGGAGAGGATGGCGAGGGCGGTCTTCGCGCCGATGCCCTGGACCGCCTGAAGCAGGCGAAACCATTCGCGCTCCAGCTCGGATTGGAAGCCGAACAGGCGGATCTGGTCTTCCCGCACGAAGGTCTCGATGAACAGCACCGCCGCTTCGCCCGCCGCAGGGAGCGCCTGGAGGGTGCGGCCCGAGCAATGGACGAGATAGCCGACGCCGTGGACGTCAAGGACCAGATGGTCCTCTCCATAGCTGTCCACGGTGCCCTTCAATTTTCCGATCATCACAGATGCGCCCAGGAGAAGACCAAGACCGAGAGCGCACCAAGGCCGGTGCGCACCATATGAAGCTGTGCCCAATTGTCGATCAGCCGGGCACTTTCCGCCCCCGCCTGTCCCTCCGGCGTCGCGAGCAGGCGCAGATTGGTGGGCATGAGAGCGATCATCGTATAGGGCCAATTGGCGCCGATGAGCACACCCGCCGCCAGAAACCGCCACTGCCCGGTGACATAGAAGGCAGACACCCCCAGGACGAGTCCGAGAGCGGCAAGCGGCGCCTGAAGCGCGAACCCGCGCCGGTAGGCCGGCTTCCATTCCCGCAACTGGGCCTCTGGCGCAAGCCCCGCCCGGGCGGGATGCTCCACCACATTGATATAAAGAGCCGCCCCCGTGAACAGAGCGGCGACCACAAGTCCCAAAAGGCCGAAGATCATTTCGCGCCCCCCTTCCCCGGAGGTCGATCCTAGTGCCGGAACGGGCGGGATTGAATGCCAACGCGCGCCCTTTGTCCTCAGACTTCAGGTGGAGCCGGCTCTCTGCGCGGGGCGGAGCGCGCGCAGCGCGGGTGCCCCCCGATGATGGGCATGGGTCACCGCCACCGCCAAGGCGTCGGCGGCGTCTTCGGTCTTGGGGTCGGCCGCGGGCAGCAGGACGCCGATCATCATGCGGATCTGCTGCTTTTCGGCCCGCCCTGCTCCCACCACCGTCTTCTTCACCAGAAGCGGCGCATATTCGGCCACCGGCAAGCCGGCTTGGGCAGGCGCGAGCATGACCACCCCCCGCGCCTGGCCGAGCTTGAGGGTGGAGGCCGGGTTCATGTTGACGAAGGTCTCCTCGACCGCCGCTTCGTGCGGCGCGAACTGGCGGATGACGTCCGCGAGGGCCTGATGCAAGCAGGCGAGGCGTTCCGCCATGGGCAGGGCCTCCGGTGGCAGGATGGTCCCGCAGGCCACATGGACGAGACGGGAGCCCTCGGCTTCCAAGACACCCCAGCCGGTGCGGCGCAGGCCCGGATCGAGGCCGATGATGCGAATCAGGCGCGACATGGCGGCATCATGGGCGCGGCGCGCGCGCGGCGCATCTCCCGCGTCCCGCGTCCGGCACAGGTCCGCCCCCTCCCCGGATCAGGTGCCCGAGCTTTGCGCGGGTTTCACCGGGGGCGGCGGCTGGAACGCGATGGGTTGGGCGGCGGCGGGCTGCGAGCGGGCCGCAAGCGGGCCGGATGCGGGAGCGGGGCCCACGGGTGCGGATGGGGTCGCGGCGGCGGTTGGGACGGGAGCGGCAGCGGGCACGGCGGCCGGCGGTGTCCCGGGCGCTGCAGGCGCGCCGGCCTGGGCTGGAGCCGCCTGGGTCCATTCGGGCTTTGCGGCGACAGTATTGGCCTTGGGGTCCGCAATGCCCGGCACAAAGGCCGCCGCCAGGGCTTGGGCGCGTGTGAGGGAGGCGGCATCCGTGCGGCGCGCCACCTCATCGCGCTTTCGGGCGGACGAGGTGTCGCCCTGCGCCGCCGCCACGGCGAACCATTTGAATGCCTCGACGAGATCCGTCTCCCCGGCAAGGCCCCGGGCATAAATGACGCCCAGATTGTGCTGGCTGTCGGCAAGTCCCAGCTGGGCCGCCTTCCGGAACCAGGCGACGGCGCCTGCCCAGTCCGCTTGCCCGTCCACGCCTTCCGTGGCGAGGACGCCCAGATTATGCATGGCGCGGACATGGCCGCGCTCGGCCGCCCAGGCATAAAGCCGTCGCGCCTCAAGCGCATTGCGCGCGGAATATTCATAAAGAGTGCCGAGGCGGTAGGCGGCCGGCACCGAGCCGCGCGCCACCGCGACGGCGAGCCACTTCATGGCCGCCTCGGTGTTCGTCTCCACGCCACGGCCGTCCGCATAGCGCAGGCCCAGTTCATAGGCTGCCTGTGCATCCGTGCCGAGCGCCGCTGTGCGCAGCGCCTCCGAAACCGGCGGCATGGGCAGGCTCGCCGCATCCGGCGCCTTGACCGGGGCAGCCGCGGCCGGCGTGCCCGCGAGCACTGCGCCGCCGGCAACCGGGGGCACGGGTGTTGCGCGCGCATAGGAGGCGGCGGGCCGGGCAATCTGGAGGACGGTGACGCCCGCAAGGCCGACGGCCGCCACGAGCACGGCCGCGCGGCTTGCGAAGAACAGCAGACGGCGCGCACCGCTCTTGTGCGCCGGCACCGCAGCCGCCGGACGGCCCTCCGTGCGTTCGACCGCCGCCAACCAATCGGCGCGCGCGGCCCGGGCGCCGGCGCCGTGCACATCGCCCAAAGCCCCGTCGAAGACCGGCCGGTCGAGATCAACATGGAACGGCGCGAATTCCGCCGCGCCTCCATCAAGCGGATCGCGCTGGCGCGGCGGGCGCACCAGTTCCATATCCGCCAGACCCTGCAATTCCGCCTCGGCCGCCCGCACGAAATCCACGTCGCGGGTGAGGAAGTCCTCGGTGCGGGCCTCGAACTCCCGCTGGCGCGCCTCCAAAGCCGCGAGGCCACGCTTCAGCCCGATCATGGCCGGGGCATCCTCCCGAGCGGAAAGGCGCATGGCCACAGCCTGGATCGCTTCCGCGGACACGTCCGCAGAAGCGGCCTGGAACTCATCCATCTGATCGCAGATGCGGTGCAACGCCTGCTCGATGCCTTCGAGCCGGTCCAGCCGCTGCTGGGACGCCATCACCCGTTCCGTCAGAGCAATGAGATGGCGCTCGATCACGTCAACCAGGGGCGCGAGCGCCGACGCATCCATCCCCGGCCGGTCGATCCGGTCGAGCAGCATGTCCACCTGCTCGCCGAGCGCCTCGGAGAATTCCTCCGGCAAGGCTCCGATGCGGTCGGACAGGCCGTGCAGGCGCTCGCGCAGATCCTCCATCTCGCGCTCCACCCGCTCCTGGCCGAGCAAGGTGGCCTCAGTGGCGTCGCGGACGGCACCTGCGTATTGGGTAAACGGAACGATGACGGCCTCGGCCCGCGTGTCGGACACGGCCTGCAGGCGCAGGGCCCGATCCACGGCCGCCCGCAGTTCCACCGTCTGGATTTCAAGCCGCCGCATGGCGACTGGGTCCAGGGCCTTGGCATTCAGAAGGTCGATCTTGCGGCCGAGCGCCTCCACGGCGCTTTCAAGTTGCCCGGCTTGGCTCTGGCCGCCAAGGCGCGTGAGTGTGGCGCGTATCGACGCCAGTTCGTCCCGGAGGGACGGTGCGTGTTCCCCCTCATCCGGCGCGGAAGCGGGGGGAAGCGGTGCAGGAGGCGTCGGCGGCAAGGTGGCCCGCATCCGCGCCACACGCTCTCGCAGCAGGTCCAGCGCACCAGGGGCGAAGGCCGGCGGGATGGGTGGGTCGCCCGGGCTGGCGTCCGCCGCTCGCGAAAGGGGGCGGTCATCGACCTCCATGCCCCTCCAGTGCACATCCCGCTCGGTGACACCCGCATTACATTCCGGTGTCACCTCGCCGCGCAAACGGTGGTATGGCGGGTTATAGGACGGGTTGTACATGGGCTCCATGCCCGTCTCCCTGACCGGTTGCCGCGCCGCGACCTGGCGACGAATCGATCACAGAAGATTCGCGTCTTTTGGTAAATCACCGGTTAATCCGCCGGACATGTCCCGCAAATGAAGGGTTTTCGGCTCTAGGTAACCGTTACTTTCCCTAAGGGAGCCTGCGACCTTCTCCCGTCACATCACGTCTCGGCTTATGTGGAATGGCAACGGCGGTTCTGTGCGGCGCCGTGTCAGAAATCCATTGCGGCCGGTGTGCTGCCATTGAGGAGAAGATGGATGGACGTGTCGATTTCCGGCGGCCGGGAGACCACGCTTCACCATAATGCCCATCACAGCCTGTCCGCCTATTCCGGCGAGGACCTGCACACCATCGGTGATCTGGCCCGCGATTTCGGGGTCACGCTGCGGGCGCTGCGCTTCTATGAAGACAAGGGGCTGCTCTCGCCCCGCCGCGACGGCCTGTCGCGCCTTTACTCGGCCAAGGACCGCGAGCGTCTCGGGGTGATCCTGAAAGGCAAGCGCCTCGGCTTCACCCTCACCGAGATTCGCGGCCTGATCGCCGCGCATGAGGGCACGAGCGGCGCGGGCCTCGCCCTCACACGGGAACGCTGCCTCACGCAGCTCGGCCAGCTTGAGCGCCAGCGCGCCGACATCGAAGCCGCCATCCGGGAATTGCGCGATACGGCGGATCGGCTCGCCGCCGCCTGATCTGCGCCGTCGAAGAGCACGCTTACGCCAAGCCCGCCGGCGCACCGGCGGGCTTTTCGTTTCCGCCAGGCTTTTACCGCACCTCGAACGGCAGATTTCCCGTCGCCGCCGCGCCGCGCCCGTCCTTTACCGTGACGAACAGCCGGTACTGGCCGGGCTCCAGATCGGCGATGGTTGCCTCCGTCACACCCGGATTGCGCACCGGAAAGGACGGTGGGATCGGCTCCGCGTCGCCTCCGACGCCGCGCACCTTCTGCTCGGCCATGATCTGCCACTCCACCTTGAGAGGATCGCCATCCGGGTCGCTGGCCGCCACCAGGGCCTTGGCGGAGGAACCGGCGGCAAGACTGGCCGGACCGTCGAGCCGCAGCGAGAGGATGCGCGGGGCATGGTTGGGGCCGCCCGGCGGCTTTCCGCCCCACACCTCGGCCATCACCTCAACCGGCTCCGTCCACTCCCCGCTTGGCAGGAACAGGCTGTGCCAGGTGGGCGTCACTTCCTGCTTCTGACCCCAATAGAAGGGCATGGCCGCAACCTTGGCCTGGGCAAAGCCGGCCAGATAGCGGCGCATCTTGTCCGCCTTCTCCGTCGAAGTAAGTTCCACCGGAGCGCCCCAGGCGGTTTTTCCCGCCTGCCACTGGCCGAGCGCCCCCAGCTCGGTGATCAGGATCGGCCCGCTCCAGCCCTGGCTGCGGGCACGCGCGACAATGGAGAGCGCGCTGTCCCCATAGACGTTCAATCCCAGCAGATCGACGGACGGGGCCTGCTGCTTCAGCAAGGATACCTTGTCCGCGCCGGTATCGGCCAGCACCGCCATCACCGGATGGGCTCCGTCCAGCGTCTTGACGAGGCGCGCCGCCTCTTCGATGGCGGGCCAGACCTGCGCCGCCTGCTCGGGAGTGAGTTCCGTCTCCACCTCATTGCCCACCGCCCAGGCCAGAAGGGCTGGATGCGTCCGGTATCTTTCCACCATCTTGCGCAGTTCGCCGAGCTGGGCTTCCGCCGCCGGGCGATTCCCATAGTCGAAGCCCCGACGCGGATGCTCCATCCAGAAGCCCACGACAACCTTCAGTCCGGCGCGCTGAGCCGCGTCGAGTATTTCGCCTGGCTCCTCGCCGTAGGTGCGCAGCACCGTGGCTCCGGTGGCCTTCAGATCGGAGAGACGGTCGAGACCGGAGGCCCCATTCCCGACCAAGGGCACACCGTCCAGCAGGATGTCTGTGCCGCGCACGGTCACGACCGAAGCGGCGGCGGGCCCTGCCCCGCCCGCGCCGACCATCAGCGCGATCAAGAGTCGCGCCCAGACCTTGAAGGACGCGGAGCGCCCCCGTCTCACACTCATGCCTGGCATCCCTGTCTGCGCCGGCGCGACACATGCGCCCGGCGGGCGGCAAGACAAACGTAGGAACGTGAACATATTGTGCCCGAGCGCCGGCCGCACCGCCGTTGCGTCAAGCCGCCGCGAAGGCCGGCGGAAACAACAGGATCGGAGGATACTCATGAATCTCGCCCGCAAGCTCCGCCAGCGCGCCGCCGAGGGCCACCCCGTGCGCGTCGGCCTGATTGGCGCCGGCAAGTTCGGCTCGATGTTCCTGTCGCAGCTGCGCACCACGCCGGGCCTGCATCTCATGGGCATCGCCGACCTTTCGCCCGCCCGCGCGCGGGAGGCCCTGGTCCAGACCGGATGGGACGCGGACACGGTTGTCTCGCCCGGCTTCGAGGCCGCGCGGCGCAGCGGCGGGACAGTGCTGACCGAGGACGCGATGGCCCTGATCGCGGCGGACGGCCTCGATGTGGTGGTGGAGGCCACCGGCAGCCCGGCGGCGGGGATCGCGCATGCGCTCGCCGCCATCGCCCATGGACGCCACATCGTTATGGTGACGGTTGAGGCGGATGTGCTGGCAGGCCCCCTGCTTGCCCGCAAGGCCGAGGCGGCGGGGGTGGTCTATGGCGCGGCCTATGGCGACCAGCCGGCCCTGGTCTGCGACATGGTGGATTGGGCGCAGACCTGCGGCTTCCGCGTCATCGCGGCGGGCAAGGGCACGCGCCATTTGCCGGCCTTCCACCAGTCCACCCCCGAAACCGTCTGGCACAATCTCGCCATTTCCCCGGACATGGCGGCGGCGGGCGGCATGAACCCGCAGATGTTCAATTCCTTCGTGGACGGCACGAAATCGGCCATCGAGATGGCGGCCATCTCCAACATGACCGGGCTGAAGGCGCCGCGCGACGGCTTGCTGTTTCCGCCCTGCGGCGTGGACGACCTCGCCCGCGTGCTGCGCCCGCGCAGCGCGGGAGGGGTGCTGGAAGACGAAGGCATGGTGGAGGTGGTCTCTTCCCTGGAGACCGACGGGCGGCCGGTGTTCCGTGATTTGCGCTGGGGAGTCTATGTGGTCCTCGCCGCCGACCCGAGCGCGCGGGGCGACTATTCGCGGCGCTGCTTCAAGGAATACGGCATGGTGACGGATCCATCCGGCCGTTACACCGCGCTGTATCGTCCCTATCATCTGATCGGCATGGAGCTGGGCATCTCGGTGGCCGCCGCCGCCTTGCGCCAGGAAGCCTCGGGCAGCGCCGTCGGCTTCTTCAGCGATGTGGCGGCGACCGCCAAGCGTGATCTCGCCGCCGGGGAAATGCTGGATGGCGAAGGCGGCTATACGGTCTACGGACGGCTGATGCGGGCGGAAGATTCGCTGGCGCGCGGCGTCCTGCCCATCGGCCTCGCCCATGGTGTGCGACTGACCGCGCCGGTGCGGCAGGGCGAACCGGTCCGCTGGGCGGATGTGGAGATCGCCGACAGCGAGACCGTGAAGGTGCGGCGGGACATGGAGGGCATGTTCGCGCCGGAACGTGGCAAATCCGCCTGAGAGGGCAGGTTTCGTGGCGCGGGGCTGGAACAGCACCGCGTTCCGCGCTTTACATCTCTCGCCGCTCCTCCCTCGCGAAAGGCAGCTTCGCGCATGTTCACCCTTGCCCATTTGTCCGATCCGCATCTCGGGCCGATCCCCGAAGCCCGACTCTCGGAACTGCTGGGCAAGCGCTTCTTCGGAATGATGAACTGGATCGGGGCCCGGCGGCGCAATTTCGGCGCCTCGACCCTCGCCCCGCTCCAGACCGACCTGCTGGCGCAGAAGGCGGACCATATCGCGGTCACCGGCGACCTTGTGAATGTCAGCCTGCCGGCCGAGTTCGACACGGGCGCCACCTTCCTCACCTCGCTTGGCGCGCCCGACCGGGTGAGCGTGGTGCCGGGCAACCACGATGCCTATGTGCACTCGGCCTTGGCCTATCACCTGGAACATTGGGCGCCCTTCCTGTCGGGCGACGATACCCATCCCGACACGCCCCTAGACCGCGATTCCTTCCCCTTCGTGCGCCGCCGAGGGCCGGTCGCCCTGGTCGGGGTCAGCACCGCCGTCCCCACCGCCATCTTCCTCGCCAGCGGATCCGCGGGCCGGGCACAGCTGGAACGGCTGGAAGGCGTGCTGGTGGGGTTGAAGCAGGAAGGGCTGTTTCGCGTGGTGATGATCCATCACCCCCCGGCGGGCGAGCGGCCCTTCCACCGCGACCTGCGTGATGCCAAGGCGGTGCAGCGGGTGATCGCCCGCGCGGGCGCCGAACTGATCCTGCACGGGCACGACCACCGCGCCTCGCTGGAATGGATCGAGGGACCGGACGGGCCGGTGCCGGTGGTCGGCGTGCCTTCGGCCTCGGCCGGACCTGACGATGCCCGGGGCGCCGGCCGATACAATCTCTATCGCATCTCCGGCGCTCCCGGCACGTGGCGCTGCGAAATGGAACACCGGGGCTATGCGCCTGGCGATGCGAAGGTTCTGGAGCGCGGGCGCCAGTTGCTCCTCGGCGCCTGAAATCGCGCCCTCCGACCGCGACCAAATAGGGTTTCCGATCGCTCGCCTAAATTTTATGTAATGTACCTGAATGATCATTCAGGCCGGCCAAGATGAACAAAGATGAATGGAAATTCTATTACAGAAGTTTAAGTTGAACCGATCGGCGCCTGGCCCCACCCTTCGAACATCATCGGAGGACGACACATGAAGAAAGCCCTCATAGCCGCCACCGCCGCCGCTCTACTGTCCGGTTCGGTCTATGCCCTGGCCGCCAACCCCGCACCGGCCGGCGGCCCGCCCGCCGCACCTGCTGAGAAGCAGGAACGCTGGAAGCCCAGCGCAGCTGATCGCGCCGCCCTCACGGATGCGCGCATTGCCGCTTTGAAGACCGGCCTCACCCTGACCCCGGACCAGGAAAAGCTCTGGCCGGCCGTGGAAACCGCCCTGCGCGACGTCGCCAAGGACGCCGCCGCGCGACGCCAGCAGATGGCGCAACAGATGCGCGGCGCCGGCGACACGCCCGACCCCATCGCCCGCCTCCGGTTCCAGGCGGACATGATGACCCAGCGGGCCGGCGACATGACAAAGCTCGCCGACGCGGCCCAGCCGCTCTACCAGACCCTCAACGACAGCCAGAAGCATCGCCTGCAGATCCTGCTGCGCGATGAATTCCGCGCCTATGGCGGCCCGCAGGGCAAAGGACCCCACGGCAAGGGGCCGCACGGTCCGCAGCGCGGCTGACGCCCCTGCCCCAGCGGCTCCGGCCGCTGGGGTCGCATCCATGAACGCAACTCATGGATTGCGTGACGAAGATTGATTTTTACACGGCAGCCTCGGTCTTTATGGTGGTGCGCGAAGCGGGTGACGTCCACGCCCCGCACGGAACCGCACCTCATGACCAAAACCGCAGCGACCTCGGCCTCGACCCTGCTGGTGCTTGTGGCCGGCTGCCTGATCGCGATGCTGACCTTCGGTCCGCGCGCCAGTTCGGGCTTCTTCCTGCTCCCCATGTCCAATACCTATGGCTGGGGGCGCGATGTCTTCGGCCTGGCGCTGGCGCTCCAGAACCTGCTGTGGGGCCTCGGATCGCCCTTCGCGGGCGCGGTGGCGGACCGCTTCGGCACCGTGCGCGTGCTGTGTTTCGGCGCCGTTCTTTACGCTGCCGGCATCGCCTTGATGGCGAGCGCCTCCACGCCGGCGCTGCTGCACCTTTCGGCCGGGGTTCTGGTCGGGTTCGGGCTCTCCGCCTGCTCCTTCAACCTGGTGCTGGCGGCGTTCGGCAAGCTGCTGCCGGAACGCTGGCGCTCGCTCGGCTTCGGCGCGGGGACGGCAGCCGGCTCGTTCGGCCAATTCCTATTTCCCCCGCTCGCGACCGGCCTCATTTCAGAGGTGGGATGGCAGGAGACGCTCATCGTCTTCGCCGTTGTGACCCTGCTGGTGATCCCGCTGTCCTTCGCCCTCGCCACGCGGGGCACGCAGGGAGCTTCTTCGGCTGCCAATATGCCGGGACAGTCCATCCTCAGCGCGCTCAAGGAGGCCTTCGCGCACCCGAGCTATGTGATGCTGATCCTGGGCTTCTTCACCTGCGGGTTCCAATTGGCCTTCGTGACCGTGCACATGCCCGCCTTTCTCGCGGACCAGGGCATCACGGCGGGGATCGGCGCCTCCACGCTGGCGCTCATCGGCCTGTTCAACATCATCGGCTCCCTGAGCGCGGGGGCTCTGGCGGGCCGCTTTTCGCGCAAATGGCTGCTGGCGGTGATTTATGCCTGCCGGGGCATCGCCATTGCGGTGTTCATCCTGCTGCCCATCACACCGCTGTCTTGCCTCATCTTCGGCGCGACGTTGGGATTGCTGTGGCTCTCCACCGTTCCGCCCACGTCGGGGCTGGTCATGCTCATGTTCGGCACCCGCTACATGGCCATGCTCTATGGTTTCGCCTTCTTCAGCCATCAGGTCGGCGGCTTCCTTGGCGTGTGGCTGGGCGGCGTGCTGTATGAAGGCACCGGGTCCTATTCGGTCGTCTGGTGGCTCTCGGTGGCGCTTTCCTTCGCTTCGGCCGCTATCAACCTGCCGATCCGCGAGCGCCCGGTGGAGCGCCCGGCTTTGCAGGCAAGCTAAAGTCGCGCCGGCCGCCCTGTGGGGAGCGGCCGGCATTGCCCGTCAGGGGCATTCCTTGTGCAACTGGCGCACCGCCGCCGTGACACCATCCAGCGAGAAGACATAGCTGGTGCGGTTGCCCCGCCGCGAGGTGGCCTGGAGCTGCATTTCATCGCCGCCCATCATGGCCGCCAGCAGCGCCTTTTCCTGCTCGGCCGCCGCAAGCCAGGCATTGCCGCCGTTCACCATCATATCGAAGCTGGCATCGCCGATCTCCGCCTTGACCTTGGAATCGGCGGAAAAATCATAGCCCACGGCGAAATTCGCCTCGGTTCGGGTCGAAGGCTGACGCACGGACCGCACGAAGAACGACACATCGCCATGATCGAGGCGCGCCGGCGCCTTGGATGTCGCCGTGGCATAGATGTAGCAATTCTTCTGGCCCTTCTCTTGGTAAGTCCAGACGCTCCAATCGTTGAACGTTCCAGCATTCTGTGGTGCCGCAGCCTGCGCGCCTGCAGACGCACAGACCATCGATAGAACAAGGATTGCTCTTTTCAGCATCATGTTCTCCTCTGCTCGGGACTTCGGACGAACCACAGAAGGCCCGCGTCATTTTAAGGCGAAGTTAACGCTCTGAACTTTTACTGCTTGAGCTAAGCTTTGAAGGACGCGGGAGCAGGGCGAAGGGCGCGACCCTGGAGCCACAGCCGCCGAGGAAACGGCCGGCTTGGTCCAAAGCCCCTCGGCGCGGGGTTGCGCCCCTCGGCGATCCCGCGCATCGTATTTGTTAACCATCGTCATCGTATGTAGGGGCCATGCGAAGCATTCTTCTCGCGGCAGCCGGCATCGCCTTCTTCGGGACTGGGGCGGCCTGCGCTCAAAGCCTCACTCCCGAGCAGGCGCGCGCCTTCGTCATAGGACGCACCTTCGCCTTCAGCTGCTTTGAGGGCTCAACAGGTGCCGGCCGCATCTTCCCCGACGGGTCGGTGGCCGGGACCATCACGCTCCAATCCCAGGGCACGGCCCGCTTCGTGCGCCTGCCGCCCAATACGGTGCGCGTGCGGGGCGAGAATGTCTGTGGCTTCGTCGAGGGCATGACCTTCGAGCCCTGCTTCGAGGTCACCAAGACCGGGCCCACTACCTTCCGGGGTCAGCTTGCCGGCGTCGAAACCATGTGGTGCGACTTCACCCGCCTCGGCAGCGAGACCCAACAGGTCGCCAGCCGCCGCAAAACGCGGCCAGCGGAGAGCAAGGTGACAGCCGAAGCCTCGGCCGAGTGACGGGATTTCGCGCGGCCAGCTTTTACGGCGCAAGGCCGGAGGGCGCTTCCTCGCGCCCTTCGATCTGGCCCTTGCGGCGCAATATCTCCTGCCCCGCGTGATCCATGAAGGCGCGCACCCGCGCGGTGGTGCGCAGATCGGGATGGGTCAGAAGCCAGAGACTGGAATCCAGATCTCCCAAGGGCTCGGAGAGCCGCACAAGCCCCGGCGTGATGGAGCCGATGAAGCAGGGCAGGATGGCCAGGCCGATGCCCGCCGCCGCCGCTTCCGCAAGACCCAGAACGGTATTCACGCGGTAACACACGCGCCCCTCGCCCGCCTGCTCGCGTAGCCATTTGGCGGGGCGGATGGCGGACAGCGCGTCCGCGAAGCCGACCCATTGATGCGCCCGCATGTTGGTCGCATCGAACGGCAGGCCGCCGATGGCGTCCGCCCGGCCGTAAATGCCCCAGGCGATGGTGGCGAGGCGCCGTCCAACCAATGTGTCGCCCGGCCGGTCGCTGGCGCGAAGGGCCACGTCCGCATCGCGCTTGGTGAGGTTCAGCGACTGGTTGGAGACCACCACGTCGAGCTGGATTTCCGGATAGGCCCGCCGGAACGAGGCGAGGATGGGCGTCATGAGATGGACCAGCAGCGTGTCGTTGGTGGTGATGCGCAACTCGCCAGAGGGGCGCAGGTCCTGCCCACTGATGCGCCGCTCCACCGCGGCGATCTCTTCGCCCATGCGCTCGGCCAGCCGCACCATTTCCTCGCCCGTGGCGGTGGGGGCATAGCCCGCGCGGGAGCGTTCAAACAGGCGGGTGCCCAATTGGCGCTCCAGGGCGCCGAGGCGGCGGAACACCGTGGAATGATTGACTCCGAGCGCGCCCGCCGCCCCCACCAGCGACTTGGTGTCCGCAACGGCTTGAACGAGACGGAAGTCATCCCAGGCAATCATATTGCACCCATGCAATCGAAACTCGGCGATATCACTTATCGCATTGCATGAACGGCGGCGCTAGATGTTTCTCCACATCGAACCTCATGGAGGCACCAATGATCGACCTTCGCACCGCACCCTATGGCCTGTTCCTTCTGCGCGCCGCCCTTGGCGCCATGTGGATCTCGCACGCGCTGATGAAGCTGTTCCTGTTCGGCATCTCGGGTTTTGCCGGATATCTCACCTCGCTGGGCCTGCCCGGCGCACTCGCCGCCCCCGTCATCCTGATCGAATTCGTGGGCGGCCTGCTGATCCTGCTGGGTCTTTATGCGCGGCCCGCCGCCGTCCTGATGATCCCGGTCATGGTCGGCGCCATGAGCGCGCATCTCGGCAATGGCTGGCTGTTCTCCGCGCCCGGCGGCGGTTGGGAATATCCCGCCTTCCTGATCGTGGCGTCTCTTACCATAGGCCTTGCCGGCGATGGCGCCTTCGCCCTGCGCGCCGCGCCCCTCGTGCCCGGCTCAAAGCCTGCTCTCGCCTGATCCCATTCCAGGCTTACGCCGACCGGATGACCTCCGGGCGGTGTTGCATGTTCAGGCCAGACGGCCGGCAAGCGGCGACAGCAGCAGGAGGAAAAGGCCCGCCATGGCGAGGACCCAGACCAGGGACCGCACATAGGGAATGCCCAGGGCATAGAGCGGCACATAGGCGAGCCGCGCCCAGAAATAGAGGGCGGAACCGGTAATCGAGACCCAATTGTGCGTGCCCGTCGCCAGCGCCACCACGATGGCCGCCACGAACAGGGGAAAGGTCTCCATCATGTTGCGCTGCGCGCGCTCCAGCCGCCCGCCCACCCCCGTCAAAGGCGCCACCGGCGCATCGCGCGGGCCGGCATTCCACTTTGTCCCCCGTTCGCGCGTGGCATAAGCCGCCGGCAGAAGAATCTGCACGAAGACCAGCACCACGCTGAGCATGAGATAGACGATCTCGAGGGTCATTTCGGGGTCTCCGCGATTTCAGTGACATAGCCTGCCCGCTTCAGGCGAACCAAAGCGAGATCCAGTGCCGACAGGAAAGCCGAGCGGTCCCGTGCCGAAAAGGGCGGCGGACCGCGCGTTGCCTCTCCGGCGGAGCGCAGCGAATCCATCAGATTGCGTGTCGCCAGCGCATCTCCGATGGTGGAGGGGGTGAAGGCCCGCCCCGTGGGGGAGAGCACGTCGGCGCCGGCGGTGACGCAGCGGTGGGCCAAGGGAATGTCCGCCGTCACCACAACGTCCCCCTTGGACACCCGTTCCGCAATGAAATCGTCGGCCGCATCCGGGCCGCTCGGGACCACCACCCGCTCGACGCTGACGCCATGGGGAATGGCGAGCGGTGCGTTGGACACCAGCAAGACCCGCACCCGGTGGCGCTCGGCCACGCGATAGATTTCGGCTTTCACCGGACAGGCGTCGCCGTCCACATAGATGGCCATGGGTGCGGCGCGCACGGCCGCCTCGGGTCGGAAGGACATGTCTCTTCTTACCTCAAGGCGCGCGCGGCTCACAGAGCGTCCACGCACGACAGACCAGTTGACGCGAGGATGCCGCCCGGCTTCAGTCGCGCCATGACAGCGCCCCATACGCGCCTCGGCGCCTTTCTCCAGACCATCCCCCTTCTCGGTCCCGTCTTTTCCCGTGTCGGGCGGATGGAGCGCGTGACGCTCGCGGTGATCGCCTTCACTGCCATGGCCTTCTACGGCTTTCTCGCGCTGATGGACGAGGTGCTTGAGGGCGAGACCCATCAATTGGACGAACGCATCCTGCTGATGCTGCGCGAGCCGGGCGACTCCGCCGACCCCCTTGGCCCGGCCTGGCTGGAGGAATCGGTGCGCGACCTCACCGCGCTCGGCGGCACCACCATCCTGACCTTGGTGACGCTGGCGGTGCTCATTTATCTGCTGCTGGTGGGCAAGCGGCTCACCGCGCTCATGGTGTTCGTCTCGGTCGCGGGGGGCACGGTTCTCTCCAGCGCCCTGAAATGGGGCATCGGCCGGCCGCGTCCGGACCTCGTGCCCCACGGCATGGAGGTCTATACGGCGAGCTTCCCGAGCGGCCATTCCACCATGTCGGCGGTGGTCTATCTCACGCTCGGCGCGCTGCTCGCCCGATCCCAGCCGCGGCTTCGGGTGAAGCTGTTTTTGCTGGGCCTTGCCGCGAGCGTAACCGTGATCGTCGGCATCAGCCGCATCTATCTCGGCGTGCATTGGCCGACCGATGTTCTGGGCGGCTGGGCGCTCGGCGCGGGCTGGGCCTGCCTATGCTGGCTGGCGCTGCTCTGGCTGCAGATGCACGGCGAAGTGGAGCCGGAAGGAAAAGCGCCGCCGGAAAATGGCGGCGCTTAGGGCACGTTCCGGTCTGAGAGCGCCTCAGTCGAACAGGGAGGAGACCGATTCCTCGTGCGCCGTGCGGGCGATGGCCTCGCCGATCAGGGTGCCGATGGACAAAACGCGGATATTGCGCGCCACACGCACCGCCTCGGTGGGCTGGATGGAATCGGTGATCACCAATTCCTTCAGCTTTGAGGCCGTGATGCGGGCAACGGCGCCGCCGGACAGCACGCCGTGGGTGATATAGGCATGGACCTCGCGGGCGCCGCGCGCCAGCAAGGCCTCGGCGGCATTCACCAGCGTTCCGCCTGAATCCACGATGTCATCGACGAGGATGCAGGAACGGCCGTCCACATTGCCGATCACGTTCATGACCTCGCTCTCGCCGGGCCGCTCGCGGCGCTTGTCGACGATGGCGAGTTGCGCATCGATGCGCTTGGCCCGCGCGCGCGCGCGCACCACGCCGCCCACGTCGGGCGAGACCACGACGAGGTTGGACAGGTCGAACCGCTCCTTGATGTCGCGCACCATGACGGGGGCGGCATAAAGATTATCGGTCGGAATGTCGAAGAAGCCCTGGATCTGCCCGGCATGCAGGTCCAGCGTCATCACGCGGTCGGCGCCCGCGTGGGTGATGAGATTGGCCACCAGCTTGGCGGAGATGGGCGTGCGTGGTCCCGGTTTGCGGTCCTGGCGGGCATAGCCGAAATAGGGAAGGACTGCCGTGATGCGCTTGGCCGACGCACGGCGCAGCGCGTCGATGATGATCAGCAGTTCCATGAGATGGTCGTTTGTGGGGAACGACGTGGACTGAATCACGAAGGCGTCCTGGCCACGGACATTCTCCTGGATCTCGACGAAGATTTCCATGTCCGCGAAGCGCCGGACCACGGCCTTGGTGAGCGGCGTCTCCAGGTAAGCGGCAATGGCTTCGGAGAGCGCGCGGTTGGAATTGCCCGCCACAAGCTTCATGGATCCGTTCTCACTCGACATGCTGCCCCCGCCCCCGGGACCGGCGTGGCCGGCCTCGCGCGCATTGATTGGCGGCGCGGCGCGCCTTTGTAAAGCCTGTTACTGCGCTGCGTAGGCGAGCGAGGTGGTGTGCGGCGCTTCGGCAACGGGCGGCCCATCGCCGGTAATCGGCGGCGCTGCCGCAGGAGCCGCCGGCTCGGCGGACTTGGGCTCCGCGACTGGCGCGGCGGCGGTCGCGGGGGCGGCGGACGGCGCGGGCGGCGGCGCGCCCACGGTCTCGGCCAGCGCGGCCATGGACATGCCGGCGATACGGTTCAGAACATCCTCGTCGCAGGCCTGCCAGGCATCGCCCTTGGGACGCTTCACCACTTCCTCGCCGGTCAGGCGCGCCACGCGCTGCTTGTTGGCGTCGAACACGTCCCACACATAGGTGACGGCGGTCTTGTCCTTGCTGCTGTTCACCGCGAGATAGCCGCGCACACGATAGGCGGCGGGTTCGGCGCGCGAGACCACGGACACCTTCTGGGTCTGGGCCTCGGTGGTGAGCTGGGTGACGAGCTTCTCGAACGTGGCCTTGGGCGGCCCGTCGATGGATTCAAACGCGAGGGTCTTGGACGAACCGGAGGCGTAACCGGTGCCATCCGTCTGGCATCCGGCCAGCGCAAGCCCCAGCCCGAGAAGGGCCACACGGCCCGCGATAAGAAAGAGGCTCCGCCCCCGGCTTACCGTCGCATCGCTCATGCGGTTCCCCATCTCCTGAAGTCCATCTCAAGGAGGGTTACCGTTTATTAACCGACAGGTCCAGAGTGTCCGTTAAGAGCCTGTTAAGCTCTGGCCTGTTTGCGCCCGTTTCCTGGGCCTTGGACGCCCGGACCGATTCGCCCCGCCTGCGCTTCGGCGCCGGTTTGTGGCGCCTCTTAACTATTCGGTCATCTTTGTGTGTGCGGCCACGCTCGGCTAGGAAACCGGAGCAAGAGCGATGGCCGCCACCATCCGCCCATAATCGGGCTCCCGGCGATGGGTCGCGCGGCGATAGCTGAAGAAGCGGGCCCCGTCGGAATAGGTGTCCAGGCCAAGATCCTCGATATGTGCGACGCCGGCCTCGCGCAGCCGATGGCCGATGAAGCCGGGCAGATCGAACAGCGCATGGCCAGGGCGTTCGGCGGCCGCGAAGAAGCGCGCGAATGTCCGGTCCTCGTCCAGGAAGCGGGCGAGAAAATCGTCGCCCACTTCATAGCTCGGCTGGCGGATGAGGGGACCGATGGCGGCGTAGACATCGGAACGGCGGGCCCCGAGCCGCTCCATGGCGGCAAGCGTCGCTTCAATCACCCCGCCAAAGGCGCCTTTCCAGCCGGCATGCGCCGCGCCCACCACACGGGCCACCGGGTCGGCGAACAGCACAGGCCCGCAATCGGCGATGGTCACGGCTGCGCCGAGACCAGCGACCGCTGTCACCACCGCGTCGGCCTGGGGCGCGTCATCCCGGGTCCAAGGGGTTTCCAGGATCACCGCGTCGGGGGAATGAACCTGCCAGCAGGCGACCAGCGCGTGCGGCGCGATCCCCAGCGAACCCGCCATGCGAGCGCGGTTTTCCTCCACCTTGGCGAGATCGTCCCGCGATCCCATGCCGCCGTTCAGGCTGGCATAGATGCCTTCCGAGACCCCGCCCTGGCGGGTGAAGAAGCCATGGCGGATGCCCGGCAGGGCGGCGAGGCTGGGGGCTTCGATCTTCATGCGTCCGGCTCCGCGACCGCTTCCTCCGGCGCGAATCCCGGCGGCGGCCCATTGGTTCGATCACACAGGCACAGCACCTTGAACAGAGCGCCCATCTCGCCCTCGCCGCGCCCGGCGAGGCGAGCAAGGGCGGCGGTGATGGCCTTGCGCTGCGAGGCATTGGTGTTCTGCTGGAGCCGCTCGGCGCGCTGGACGATGCCGAGCCGCATGAGGAAATCCCCCTGCGTCAGCGGCCCATAGGCGGCCACGCCCTCCGCGAGCGCCCGGCGGGCCAGATCGGAAAAATCCACATGGGCGGTGAGGTCCGCTTCGCCGGGCGCCTCCAGGGGGTCCGCGTAGCGATGCGCCCGCACCGCCTGGAGCGAGTCACCGAGGCCCGAGCGGGCCGGTCCGTAATCGATGATGAGCGCCGCGCCGCCCTCTTCCGCAATCCGGCGCGCGAGCAGCGCGGGAATCCCGCTTTCCAGATGCTCCAGCACGGCTCCGACGGGATGAGGCCCGGGCACGTGCCGGGCGAGGGCGGCGGCATGGGGGGTCGGGCGCGGGTCCATGCCGAACACCAGCGCGCCATCGGGGCCAAGGCCCACGCGACGCTCGTGCCAGCCCCCCTCCCCCTTGACGAACTGGGAAATGGGCAGTGCGTCGAAGAATTCGTTGGCAAGCACGATGGCAGGCCCCGGCGGCACCTCCTCCAGGTGGTCATACCAATGGGGCGTCAAAGGCGCGAGCGCCGCCTTCTGGCGGGCGCGCAAGGCGGGGCTGGTTTCCACCAGATGCACCTGCACTGCCTCGCCGAAGGCAGGCACGAGGCGTGCGGCGCGCAGTGCGTCCGCCATGAGCGTGCCGCGTCCCGGCCCCAGCTCAACCAGATAGACCCGCTCGGGAGAGCCCATCTGCTGCCAGGTGGCCACCGCCCAGAGGCCGAGCAATTCGCCGAACATCTGGCTGATTTCCGGGGCGGTGGTGAAATCGCCTTCCGCCCCCAGCGGGTCGCGGGTGATGTAATAGCCGTGCACCGGGTGGCCAAGGCACAGCGCCATATAGCGCGAGACCGGCATCGGCCCTTCGGCGGCGATGAGGGCGCGGATCTCTGCTTCGAGGGCCGTCGGCGCGGCACGGGAGGTCATGGCGCGCCCCTGACGGGCGAGCGGGCGGCGTGGAGCACCAGGGCGATGCCGCCGATCACCACCGGCACCGAAAGCAGCATGCCCATGGTGGTGCCGAAGGCGAGATAGCCAAGCTGGGGGTCGGGCTCTCGGAAAAACTCACCCGTGATGCGCCCGAGCCCGTAGCCGATACCGAAAATCCCGGCCGCGAGCCCCGGTCGGCGCAGCACGCCGAGCCGCACGCTCACGAGCATGATGGCGAGCAGCAGCAGACCTTCAAGCGCGGCCTCGTACAATTGGCTGGGATGGCGCGGCACATTTCCGCCCGAGGGAAAGATCACCGCCCAAGGCACGTCGGAGGGGCGGCCCCACAACTCGCCATTGATGAAATTGGCGATCCGCCCGAACAGCAGTCCCACCGGCGCCACGATCCCCGCCACGTCCAGCAGCGAGAGCACCGCAATCCGGCGGGATCGGGCGAACAGGATGAGCGCGAGCAGCGTGCCGGCTAGTCCCCCATGGAATGACATGCCGCCCTTCCACACCATGAAGGCCTCGGTCGGATGTTGAAGGAAATAGTCCGGATTGTAGAACAGCACATAGCCGAGCCGCCCGCCGAGGATCACGCCGATGGTCGCCCAGAACAGGGCGTCATCGAAATCCACCGGCCGCATGGGCGAGGCGCCGCCCCACAGCGCATCGCGCGCCGCGATCATGCGTGCGAGCTGCCAGCCGATCAGCAGGCCGAAAATGTAAGCGAGTGCATACCAGCGGATCGCGAGCGGCCCGACGGCGATGAGGACCGGATCGATGGCGGGAAAGGGCAGCGCGAGCATCATCGGGGGAGCCATCCTCCGTCCGTGGCAGGGCTCCCGCATGTGCCCCCTGGGTCTGCGGGCGTCAAGGCGCAGGGCGAAGAGGACAGAAAGAAGCCGACCCGCCACCCCTGGTCAGGACCGCCCTCTCATGGTTCAAAGCGGTACGCACCTACGCGACACTGCGGAGCAGGACGTTGGAAACCATCACCATCACCCTCGCGCTTTTTCTCGCTGTGGTGATCAGCGGCCCCCTCGAGCGCCTGTTCCGCATGCGCATCCCGCGCCCCTTCATCCAGATCGCCATTGGCGCCGCGATCGCCCTCGGGACCGATCTCTCCATTACCCTGCATCCCGACGTCTTTTTCCTTCTGTTTCTTCCGCCGCTTTTGTTTCTCGACGGCTGGCGCGCGCCGCGACAGGGATTTGAGCGCGACCTCTCCCTGATTCTGGGTCTCGCCATCGGCCTTGTGGTCTTCACCGTCATCGGGCTCGGCATCTTCATCCATTGGATGATCCCCCTCATGCCGCTGGCCGTGGCCTTCGCGTTGGCGGCGATCCTTTCGCCGACGGATACCTTGGCCGTGTCGGCGATCCTCAAGGGGCGCGCCGTCCCGGAGCGCCTTCTGCAGGTTCTGGAAGGAGAATCGCTCTTCAACGACGCGTCCGGCCTGGTCTGCATGCAATTCGCAGTGGTTGCGGTGATGACGGGCATGTTTTCGCTCCGCGCGGCGTGGCAGGAGTTCCTGTGGCTTGCGGTGGGCGGCTTCTTGACCGGAATGGTGGTCACCTACGTTGTCGCAACGGCCAAGAATAAAATTTCTGAAAAGCTCGGAGAGGAAGCAGGCGGGCAGGTCCTGATCAGCCTTCTGATGCCGTTTGGGGCCTATCTCATGGCGGAACAGCTCGGCTTCTCTCCGGTGCTCGCGGCCGTCGCGGCTGGCCTGACCATGGGGCGGCTGGAACAGGGCAACCGAGTGGGGGCGGTGACGCGGCTGGACCGCAAGGTCTTCTGGGATCTGATCCAGTTCATCGCCAATGGCGTGGTGTTCGTGCTGCTGGGCGAACAGCTTCCGCAGATCGTCGCGCGGGCCGCAGATCTCATGCAGGTGCCCGAGCAGCACAAGGCGGGCTGGCTGCTGCTTTATGTCTGCGCCATCGTCTGCATTCTCGCGGCCTTGCGCTTCCTGTGGGTGTGGGGCTGCCTGACCGCGGCGGCGGCATGGGCGCGCAGCCGGGGGCGCAAAGGGGGGCAGACGGATGGCAAGCAGGTGGCGGCCGCTGCCCTTGCGGGTGTGCGCGGCGCGGTCACCTTGGCCGGCATCCTGGCACTTCCCTTGTCTCTGCCCGACGGCAGTCCGTTCCCGGCCCGCGATCTCGCCATCCTCCTGGCGGCCGGGGTGATCATCGTCTCACTAGCGGTCGCCGCGATCGGGCTCCCCCTCCTGGTGCCCCCGGTTCAGCAAGACCAGGAGAGCCGCCGCGCCCGCGAAAACTCCGCCATTTATGTGGAAGCCGCGGAAGCCGCGATCAGGGCCATCGAAACGGCAAATCAGAAAATGCCGGCCAGCGGAGGCGAGGATGCAAAGCGCATTGCAAGCGCGCCTGTCGCACGCCTCATCGAAAACTACCGCAATCGCATCGCAACCCATACTGCGCCGGATGATCGCGCAGAGATTTTGTTGCAGGCGGGAGAGATTGAGCGGCGTCTGCAAATCGCAGCCCTGCGCGCGGAACGGGACATCTATTTTCAGGCGGCCCGGGCCAACCGGATCACCGAAGAGGAGGTTCGCCGGCTGGTTCTTGCGCTGGATCTCATGGAGACACGCCTGCTGGCGTCCTGAGGCATCCCGCGCGCCCCTGTTCAGCGCACGCGGGCCATGGTTCAAAGCGGCGTGATATCAGCCGGCGCGGGGCGGAGCGGACGTTGGAGACCATCAGCATCACCCTTGTCCTCCTGCTCGCGGTCGTGCTGAGCGGGCCGCTGGAACGGCTGCTCTGGATCCGCATTCCGCGCCCCTTCATCCAGATCGCGCTGGGTGGCGCCATCGCCCTTTCCACGGACCTGTCCATAACCCTGCATCCCGACGTCTTCTTCCTCCTGTTCCTGCCGCCGCTGCTCTTCCTCGATGGCTGGCGCACGCCGCGCCAGGGCCTGCGGCGCGATTTCGGGCTCATCCTGGGCCTTGCCATCGGCCTTGTCGTGTTCACCGTGCTGGGGCTCGGCACCTTCATTCATTGGATGATTCCCGCCATGCCTCTGGCGGTGGCGTTCGCGCTCGCGGCGATCGTGTCGCCCACCGACGCGCTGGCGGTGTCCGCGATCCTCGCCGGCCGGGCCATGCCGGAACGGCTGATGCACGTGCTGGAAGGGGAATCGCTGCTCAACGACGCATCGGGACTCGTCTGCATGAATTTCGCGGTGGCGGCAGTCATGACCGGCGCCTTCTCCCTGGGCGCGGCGGCGAGCGAATTTGTCTGGCTCGCGGTGGGCGGCGTCCTCTGCGGCGTGGCGGTGACCGGGGCGGCGGCCATGGCCAAGCACATCGTTTCGGTCAGGTTCGGCGAGGAGGCTGGCGCCCAGGTTCTGATCAGCCTGCTGATGCCATTCGGCGCCTATCTGGCGGCCGAATGGCTCGGCGGCTCGCCGGTCCTGGCGGCGGTTGCGGCGGGCTTGACCATGGGCCGGCTCGAACAGGGCGGTCATCTGGGAGCGGTCTCCCGGCTTGATCGCAAGGTATTTTGGGACATGGTCCAATACATCGCCAACGGGGTGGTGTTCGTGTTGCTGGGCGAGCAATTGCCCGACATCGTCGCACGCGCCTCGGACCTGATGCAGGTGCCGGAGCGGTTCGAATGGGCGTGGCTGCTTCTGTATGTCTGCGCCATCGTGGCCTTCCTGGCCGCCCTGCGGTTTGCCTGGGTGTGGGGCTGCCTGACGGCGGCGGCCAAATGGGCGCGGCGCAGGGGCGTGAAGGGGGAGCGGGCGGACCGCAAGCATGTGGGCGCCGCCGCGCTCGGCGGCGTACGCGGGGCGGTGACGCTCGCGGGCATCCTCACCCTGCCCCTCCACCTGCCGGACGGAAGCGCCTTCCCGGCCCGCGATCTCGCCATTTTCCTGGCGGCGGGCGTGATCATCGCCTCGCTCGCCGCCGCGGCCATTGGCCTGCCGCTGCTGATCCCGCCGGCGACCGCCCATCACCGCCCGACCCGCAGCCGCACACTGAGCGCGATCCACGTGGAAGCGGCAGAAGCGGCGATCCGCGCCATTGAAACGGGCCAGCGGCGGATCGCGGAGGCGGACGGCGGGACGCTGCTCGCCACCGAGGCGGCGGCCCACCTCGTCGAGACCTATCGCCGACGCATCGCCGCCCACAGCGCGCCCGGAGAGCGCGCCGAGGCGCTGCTGAGGACCAGCGAAATCGAGCGGGACCTCCATGTGGAGGCGCTTCGGGCGGAGCGGGACATCTATTTCCAGGCGGCGCGGGCGGATCGCCTCAATGAGGATGAGGTGCGTGGGCTGGTTCTGGCGCTCGATCTGCTGGAGGCGCGCCTGACCACGCGCTGAACGCAGCGCCCGGCCCCCTTGCGATCGCCGCCTCGCGCCCCCATTCTCCGCTCATCTTTCACCAACCGCCCGAGCGGAGGCTCCATGACCCAGACCACAGGCAAGCTTTTCGACGAAATGGCGCGCCTCGTGAACGACGCGGCGGGCGTCGCGCAGGGCGTGCGCCGCGAGGCGGAGACCGCCATGCGGGCGCAGATGGAACGCTTCCTGCGCGACATGGACCTCGTCAAGCGCGAGGAATTCGATGTCGTGAAGGACATGGTGGCCGAAGCCCGCGTGGAGAATGAGCGGCTCGCCGCCCGCATCGCGGAGCTTGAAGCGCGGGTCGCAGCCCCCGCGCCGATTCCCGGCGTTCCCCCCGAGGTGAGCTGACCGCTCGGTTCATCTGGGGAAAGCGGCCTGCGCCGCAATATCTCGTAGGCGCGCGGCATTGCGCCGCGATATAGTACTTATGTGGCGATTCGGAGCCGGATCGTCGCGCACAGCGCGACGGGGCGCAGCTCGCCACGGCACACCGGCCCCTGGGGGCGGTGGAGCCGCCGGTACGCTGCGTCGCGCAAATCTTGAGGCCGCGCATTCTTCCCAGCGGCCTTTCGCGGTTTGAGTTCCGTGGAGTACCGCCGTTCGACCGTCTCCGCGTCCCTCAAACCGCGAGGTCGAGGCATGTCTCTCATTGACATCGAAGCCGAAGCTCCGGCCAATCCCGTCGATTTGGTCGAACGGCTCGCCGCCGTGCACGACTGGTCCTTCGAGCGCTCCGACGAGGACGAGATCACCCTTTCTCTCAACAGCCGCTGGACAGACTGCCATGTCTCGTTCCAGTGGATGGACGAGATCGAGGCGCTGCATCTCGCCTGCGCCTTCGACTTCAAGGTGCCGGAGGGCCGCCGGCCCGAAGTGCTGAAGCTGCTCTCGCGCATCAACGAGCAGATGTGGCTCGGCCATTTCGACCTGTGGGACCAGGAAGGCGTCATCATGTTCCGCCACGCCCTGGTGCTGGCGGGCGGCGCCACGGCCTCCGACCGGCAGTGCGAAGCCATTCTCGACGCCGCCATGGAGGCGGTCGAACGGTATTATCCGGCGTTCCAATTCGTGGTGTGGGCCGGCAAGACCGCCCGCGAAGCCATGGAGACGGCGCTTTTCGATACCGTCGGAGAGGCTTAAGAAGGGGCATCCTCCACACGCGCGGCGCCGCAGCAGCGGCGCCCGCGTTCATTCAGGCTGTCCATGCCCATGCAATCCCTTGAAAGCTTGAGCGGTCCCGTGGTCCTCGTGGGCGCGGGAAAGATGGGCGGTGCCATGCTGGAAGGGTGGCTGAAGCTCGGCCTGCCCGCCGCCCGCACCGTGGTCCTCGACCCCAACCTGCGACCCGACGTCGCCGAGGCTCTCGCCGCCAAGGGCGCGCGGGCCAATCCCGATTTTGCCGACATCGAGGCCCCTGCCGTCGTCCTCCTGGCGGTGAAGCCCCAAGTGGCCCCCGTGGTGCTCGCCACCATCCGCGCCCTGGTGACGCCGGGGACGCTGGTGGTCTCCATCATGGCGGGCCGGACCATTGACTTCATTGCCGAGGGTCTGCCCCACGGGACGCCGGTCGTGCGCACCATTCCCAACACCCCCGCCGCCATCGGCCAGGGCATCACGGTCGCTGTCGCCAACCGCCTGGTGAGCGAGGACGATCGCGCGCTGACGGACGCTCTGCTCTCGGCGCTCGGCCCGGTGGAGTGGATCGAGGACGAGAGCCTGATGGACGCCGCGACCGCCGTTTCCGGCTCCGGTCCCGCTTATGTCTTCCTCCTCGCGGAGGCGCTGGCGGCGGCAGGCGCGGCGGCGGGGCTGCCGGCCGACCTCGCGGAGCGCCTCGCACGGGCCACGGTTGCCGGCGCGGGCGCGCTCATGGTGCAGTCGGGGATACCGGCGGCGACGCTGCGCGAGAATGTCACCTCTCCCGCCGGCACCACCGCCGCGGCCCTGGAGGTTCTCATGGATGCGCAGGCCGGGTTCGACCCGCTGCTGACGCAGGCGGTCGCCGCCGCGACCCAGCGCTCCAAGGAACTTGCCCACTAGGCCGGAGCCTCAGTCAGCAGGGAGAAATGCGAGCCGGGCGCCTCTCGCCGCAGCGCCCGGCATCTTGCGCGGCGGCGCACGGACGCCCACCTCCACCAGGACACGGCACGTGTTCCCGTCCCAAGGGACTTTTCGAAGGTGAGGGTCCGGCCATGGTCTGTGAAACCCAGCGCGAAGCGAGCCTGCGGGCCTTTCTCGATCTCCTGGAACGCACGCCGTTCGCGCGCATCGACCTGCCGCAGATCGCGGCGCACGCGGGCGTGCCGCTGAGCGAAATGCGCGCCTCCTTCGCTACGCCCGACGATTTCATCGACGCCTTCCTGCGCGCGACCGACCGTCAGGTTCTGGCGGAAGGCGGGCCGGATGACGGGATCGACCTGGCCGAGCCGCCCCATGAGCGCCTGTTCGAGGTGCTGATGCGCCGCCTGGATGCGCTGGAACCCCATCGCGGAGCGGTGGCCTCTCTCCTGAGGTCGGCACGGCGCGATCCCCGCCTTGCCCTGAAGCTGCTGTCCGCCTCGACCCGCTCGCAACGCTGGATGCTGGCGGCGGCCGGCATCGATGCCACGGGGCTGCGCGGCGACGCCAAGGCGCGCGGGCTCGCCTTGCTGTTCGCCCGCCTCCTGGACGTCTGGCTGAAGGACGAGGATCCCGGCCTCTCGCGCACCATGGCGCAGTTGGACGAGGAATTGCGGCAGGGGGCGCGGCTGCTGGGCATGGCGGACGACTTGATGACCATTGCCCGCTTCGGCCGCCCACCGCGCGGCGCGCGCAGCGCACCAGCGGCCGGCGCGGCTCCGGAAGCGGCGCCGGTGGATTAACCGCCGCTTCAGGAATGCGGCGCGGATGGGGCCGATCCATGCGGCCCGCGCTGGGCTTGCCGTTGCGACCGCCCAAAAGCGCAGGCCGACTGCGGCGCCAAATCGGTTAGAACCTCAACAGGTCGATCCAGACGGACCTGTTGCCCGTGCCCCACCTCGCCTTTCCGCGCCCTGCGCAACGCCGCGCACGCCGCGCCAGAGCCGCCCGATGATCCCGCCCGGCCCGCTACGCGGCATCGCGGCCATGATCTGCGCCATGGTGTGCTTCATCACCAACGACATGCTGATCAAGCTGGCGCTGGTGGAATTGCCCATGGGCGAGATCATCAGCCTGCGCTCGGCGGCGGGCGCGCTGGTCCTGCTGGCGGTGGTGATCGCCTCCGGCGACGGGCGTGCGCTGGCCTTCACCGCGCACCGGCGCGTCGCCTTGCGCTCCGGCCTCGATGGCATCACCACCTTCGCCTATGTGCTGGGTCTCAGCGTCCTGCCCATCTCGACCACCACCACCATTTATATGGCGGCCCCGCTGATCACCACCGCGCTGGCGGTGCCGCTGCTCGGCGAAACGGTGAGCGGCCGGCGCTGGATCGCCATTCTCATCGGCTTCTCGGGCGCGCTGATCGTCACTCATCCCGCGCCCGGCTCGTTCGACGTGTTTGCGCTCCTGCCCCTGTTCGCCGCGCTGTGCGGATCGCTGCGCGATATTTCCACGCGCGGCATTCCCATGGTGGTGCCGGGAACTGTCGTGGCCTTCTCCACGGCGGTCTGCCTCGCCTTAGCCAGCACGGTTTTCGCCCTGTTCGAGACCTGGCGCGTGCCGGACCTCGTGCCCGCACTCTATATCCTGGGCTCCGGGATCACCTTCGGGCTGGGCAATGTGCTGATGGTGTTCGCCTTCCGCAACGCGCCCGTGGCCGCCATTTCGCCGCTGCGCTATGTGCTGGTGCCGTGCTCGCTGTTCTACGGCTATGTGATCTTCAATCATCTGCCGGACCTCGCGGGGGTCATCGGCACCGTGCTCGTGGTCGGCGCGGGGCTCTATTCCATCCGCCAGGAGGCCATCCGCAGCCGGGACGAAGCCAAGGCCCGGGCCAGGGCGGCGGCCATCGCCCCCTCCGGCGCCCCCCTCTCGGCACCCGTGACCTGTTCGCCGCCGCGCTCCTGACCAAGCGATTAACAATCAGGACGCCGCGCAAGGGGCCAAGGCGCCCCCCGTTTGCGGACACGCCGGCGGGGCCCGCGCGCCGGCTTCATTCATAGGCGAGGGCGGCGACCGGATCGAGGCCGGCGGCCTTGCGCGCCGGCAGATAGCCGAACAGCAGGCCGGTCAGGAAGGCGCAGCCGAAGGCGAGCAGCGGCGGGCCGGCGGTGAGGATCACCAGCGCGCCCAGATGCTTCACCAGCAGCGCGGTGCCGATGCCCAGCGCGACGCCCGCCAGTCCGCCCGCGCCGCAGATCACCAGGGCTTCCGTGTTGAACTGGAGCATGATGTTGGCGCGGCGCGCGCCGGTCGCCATGCGGATGCCGATTTCGCGGGTGCGTTCCGTGACGCTCACCAGCATGATGTTCATCACGCCGATGCCGCCCACCAGAAGTGAGATGGCGGCGACCGAACCCAGCAGGCGCGTCAGCGTGTCGGCGGTCGCCGTGGCGGTCTCCAGGATCGAGGAGGTGTTGCGGATCTGGAAATCCTCCGCCCGGTGGCGCTGGCGCAGCAGGACCTCGATGTCGTTCTGCGTCTGGTCGATCAAAGCGGTGTCCTGCACCGCGACGGTGGCGGCGGAGAGGAAGCGGCGGCCGAAGACGCGCATGAAGCCGGTGGTGATGGGCATGAGGACGATGTCGTCCTGGTCCATGCCGAAGGCATTGGCGCCGCGCGGCTCCAGCACGCCGACCACCTCATAGGGCACGTTCTTGATCAGGATGTAGCGCCCGACGGGGCTCCGCCCGTCCGGGAACATGACCCGCGCCACCGTGCGCCCAAGCACCACCACGGGGGCGTAGCCGTCCAGATCCTGCTCGGTGAACATGCTGCCGTCCGACAGCGCCCAGTCGCGCGCCGCCACATAGCCCGGGCCGGTGCCCTGGATGGAGGTGGCATAATCGATATTGCCGACGCGCACGGTGGCGGTGGTGGACCGCTCGGGCGAGACGGCAACGATATTGCCCACCTCCGCGGCGATGGCCTGCGCGTCTTCGAGCGACAGCGAGGCATTGGAGCCGGTGGACCGGATGCCCGGCGCACCGGGGCGCACCACCAGGAGATTGGTCCCCATGGAGGCGATGCGGTCCAGCACCGACTGTTTCGAACCCTGGCCGATGGCCAGCATGACGATGACCGCCGCCACGCCGATGATGACGCCCAGCAGCGTCAGGATGGTGCGGAACAGGTTCGCCCGCATGGAGCGGAACGCCATCTTCACCGCCTCGCCGAGGTCGGGCAGGAAATTGTTGCGCACTTTCAGGTTCACGCGGCCGGCCGGGGCGGCGGGAGCCAGCGCCTGGGGCACATTGGTCTCGTCGGAGACGATCCGCCCGTCCTGGAGGCGCACCACCCGGTGGGCATGGGCGGCCACGTCCGGATCGTGGGTGATGAGGATGATGGTGCGTCCCTCGCGGTTCAATTCCGCGAGCAGGGCCAGCACCTCGGCCCCCGAATGGCTGTCGAGCGCGCCGGTGGGCTCGTCGGCGAGGATCACCGGCGCCTCGTTCATCAGGGCGCGGGCGATGGAGACGCGCTGCTGCTGGCCGCCGGAAAGCTGGGAGGGCGTATGCTCGGCGCGCGACAGCAGGCCGAGCCGGTCCAGCAGCGCGCGCGCGCGCTCCACCCGCTCGCCCTTGGGGCGGCCGGCATAGATGGCCGGGATCTCGACATTTTCCTCGGCCGTGATGGAGGCGAGCAGATTGTATCGCTGGAACACGAAGCCGAAGGTCCGGCAGCGCAGCGCCGCCAGTTCGTCGGCATCGAGTTCGTCCACGTCGCGGCCGAGCACTTCGTAGCGGCCCATGCTGGGCCGGTCGAGGCAGCCGATAATGTTCATGAGGGTGGATTTGCCGGAGCCGGACTGGCCCATGATGGCCACATATTCGCCCGGCATCACCGTGAGCGAAACGTCGTCCAGCGCGCGCACCACGCTCTCGCCGGAGGGATAGACGCGGCTCACATGGGAGATGTCCAGGAGCGGGCGACCCGATGCGGCGTTTGCCGGGGCGGCCTCGGCGCGGGGTTCGGCGAGGGTCAAAACATCCTCGGCGGCATGGGCGGCCGGTTCGCCTGCTGGGCGGCGGGATCGGGCGAGGTGACCACCATGTCGCCCTCCTTCAGCCCTTCGAGGATCTGCACCTGGTTGCGGCTGGACAGGCCGGTCTTCACCTGGCGGGTTTCCACCTGGCCGTTCACCAGCACCCGCACGCTCGCCTCGTTGCGCGCCTCGCGCCGGCCGGACCGGGAGGGCCGCACCGCCGCCGCCGGCACGAGGAGCGCATCCTTGGCGCTCCCCAGCATGAAGAAGACCTGCGCGCTCATGGAAGTCATCAGGAGGCGCTCAGTATTGGGCACGTCGATCAGGACATTGTAGAGCACCACGTCGTTGACGGTCTCCGGCGTGGGCAGGATCTGCACCACCTTCGCCTGGAATTTGCGGTCGGGCATGCCGAGCGTGGTGAAATAGACCGGCATCCCCACTTTCACCTTGGGAATGTCCGCCTCGGCCACCTGCGCCCAGACCTGCATGGTGTCGAGGTCCGCGATGCGCAGCACGATGGGTGCCGTCTGGTTGGCGTTCAGCGTCTGGCCTTCGGTGGCGGAGGTGGACACCACCACGCCGTCCATGGGCGCGTAGATCTTGGTGTAGCCGAGATTGGCGAGGTCGCCGTCCAGCGTCGCCTGGGTCTGCTTGATCTGCGCTTCCAGCGCATCCACCTTGGCCTCGCCGATGCGCACGGTGGCGGCGGCGGCGTCCGCCGTGTCCTGGCTGCCGGCCTGGGAGGCGAGCAGGCGCGTGGCGCGGTGCTCCCGCAGCTTGTCCAGCTCAAGCTGCGCCTTCTGCTGGGCGAGCTGGGCCTTGAGATTTTCCAGCTGCGCGCGGTCGCCCAGCACACGAGTCTGGTAGACGGTGGGGTCAATCTGGGCGAGCAGATCGCCTTTCTTCACCGTGTCGCCGATCTCGACCGAAATCTTGCGCAACTGGCCGGAGACCTGCGTGCCCACATCCACATAGGTTTTGGGCTTGATGGTGCCGAGCGCGGTGACATTCTGCTCCAGGTCGCCCTTGACCACGGGTGCGGTGGCAAGCTTCGCCTCGGCGGACGCGGACGATCCGCCATAGATATAGTAACCTCCGCCGGCTCCCAGCGCCGCCAGCAGCAGCCCCGCCATCCAAAAGGTCCGCGCCCGCGAGCGGCGCGCCTTGGGCGGCTTCACCCCGGCACCCCCTGGCTCAAGCTTCTGCAACATCGTGGCGCTGATCCATGCCTAACCTGTGGTCATCTTATCTCAGAGCGGGTGCAAGGATCAGTGAAATGACTGTAATCTTTTGTTGCGGCGCGCGGTTTCAGCCGTCCGCGCGGGGACGATACGCGCCGGTAACAGGATCCCTCTCAAGGCGGATGCCGGTATCCTCGCGACCATCTTTCGGTGAGCGAAACACATCCACCCGCGCGCTTACGCGGCGGCTTTCCCGTAGCATGAAGCGCGCCAGGGCGGCGGCGCCCGCGAGCCCGGCGGCGGCGATCAAAAGCGGCGGCATGACATCCTCCCGAGCCGTCGGCCCTGCGAGCCTCTAGAGCATGCGCCGATCTGCCTGCACAGCAGACAGATCGGATCACGCATTCTCATTCAATAGTTTAGAGACTGATTCACCGATCAGGTTGATCCAACCTGATCGGATCAGGCTCTAGGCTCCAGACTCAATCAGGTCCACCAGGTGACGATAGCGGCGAGCGAGACGGCGGCAGCGAAGTTCACGGCGAGCTTGTCGTAGCGGGTGGCGATGCGCCGAAA
>JBFMAV010000048.1:0-33090 GCA_040755535.1 Pseudomonadota bacterium
TTTTCGGCGCCGCAATGGGCTATTGCTGCATTGCGACATGGCGATTGGCGTCGCTGTGTCGCTGCCCTCCTTGGGCGTTTCCTCCCTAGACTTGGGCCGTTCGCTTGCGGACGGCCCCTTTCTTTTTGGGCCGACGAAACGTCCGCCACGGGCTTCCGATCTGCGTCGGTTCCCCTGTCCGCAAATTCGTATATCTGCCATTCGAAAAACGCAAGGCACGTTTTTCGAATGATCGAAAATCTCTATTCCGCTGCAGCGCGCGGCGGCTGGAGCGCGTCCGTTCCCAGTTCCATCAACTGGGCCATGACCTCAGCGAGGTCGCGACGCACCTGATAGAAGCCCGCCGCCCGTTCGTACGTTGCCTCGTGCATGTAAAGGCCGCGGTTGATTTCGATCTGCACCGCGTGGAGCCCGCTGGCGGGATTTCCATAATGCTCGGTAATATAGCCACCGGCATAGGGCTTGTTGCGCACCACATGATAGCCGCGCGCCGAAAGTGCTCGTTCCAGTAGTTCCGGAATGGCCGGGGCGCAACTGGTGCCGTAGCGGTCCCCCAGCACGATGTCGGCGCGGGCACCCTCTTCGCGCATGGGACCAGAGGGCATGGAATGGCAATCCACCAGGACCGCCATCCCGAATCGCCGCTGGGCGCGGGCAAGCAGCCGGCGCAGCGCCTGATGATAAGGCTTGTAATAGGCCTCGATGCGCTCCAGCGCTTCCGTCACGGTGAGCCGGCGCTGATAGATTTCCTGCGCATCCCCCACCACCCGGGCAATGGTGCCGAGCCCACCTGAGACTCGGATCGAGCGCGTATTGGCGAAGGAGGGAAGCCGGCCCTCGAACATGCGCGGGTCCAGCTCATAGGGTTCGCGATTGAGATCGAGGAAGGCGCGCGGGAACAGCGCCCGCATCAGCGGCATGCCCGCGCTCACCACATCCGCGAACAATTCATCCACGAAACTGTCCTCGGAGCGACGCAGCGCCTCGAAATCGAGCCGCGCCTGCTCGACGAAGGTGCGGGGATAGATCCGTCCCGAATGGGGTGAATTGAAAATGAACGGCGCCACGACATCGTCCGGCGCCAGAATTTCAAAAGGCGGATCAATGATATCTGCGAGGCAGGCGGTCACGGGGGCGAGGGTCCTTCAGGCGCTGACGCGGCTGCGCCATACTGCGCAAGCGGCGCCCCCCTTGTGAAGAGGCGATCCGGTTCACTTCGAATTTACCCGTTCGGGCGCAAGACAGCCATGGATGCGTCGGAGCCGCCGGAGGCCCGCCCAAACGCGCAGGGATATGAGGAAGAGAGCGTGTCGAAGATCCTTTTGGCCGAAGATGACAACGACATGCGCCGGTTCCTGGTGAAGGCCCTTCAGAATGCCGGATACCAGGTGGCCTCGTTCGACAATGGCCGTTCGGCCTATGAGCGCATGCGGGAGGAGCCGTTCGAGCTGCTTCTCACCGATATTGTAATGCCCGAAATGGACGGCATCGAACTGGCGCGCCGGGCCACAGAGCTGGACCCGGACCTGAAGGTGATGTTCATCACCGGATTTGCGGCGGTGGCACTGAATGCGGACATGGAGGCGGCCTGCGAGGCCAAGGTCCTGTCCAAGCCCTTCCACTTGCGCGATCTGGTGCAGGAAGTGGGCAAGATGCTCGCAGCGGCGGCCTGAAAGACAAAGGCCGCCCCGGTGGGCGGCCTTAAAAGACAGAGGCGGCGCCGCCCTCAGACGGCTTCCACCTCTGGCTCCTCCAGGGCGCGCACGCGGTCCACGACCGCCTTCTGAACCTTCTCGAACGCCCGCACCTCGATCTGACGCACGCGCTCGCGCGACACGCCGAATTCGGCGGCGAGTTCCTCAAGGGTCACCGGGTCCTCGGACAGACGTCGCGCCTCGAAGATGCGCCGTTCCCGCTCATTCAGGACCGAGAGCGCGCCGGCCAGGGCGGTGCGCCGGTTCTCCAGCTCCTCGTGCTCGGCCAGGACGCTTTCCTGGGTGTCGTGGTCGTCGACGAGCCAGTCCTGCCACTCTCCCCCGCCATCCGCGTCCTCGCGCAGCGGCGCGTTGAGCGAAGCGTCGCCCGAGAGGCGGCGGTTCATGTCCACCACGTCCTGCTCGGTCACACCGAGCTTGGTGGCGATCTGCTTCACCTGGTCGGGCCGCAGATCCCCTTCCTCAAGGGCGGAAATCTGGCTCTTGGCCTTGCGCAGATTGAAGAACAGCTTCTTCTGCGCCGCCGTGGTGCCCATCTTCACGAGGCTCCAAGAGCGCAGGATATATTCCTGGATCGAAGCGCGGATCCACCACATGGCATAGGTGGCGAGGCGGAACCCCTTTTCGGGTTCGAACCGTTTCACCGCCTGCATGAGGCCCACATTGCCTTCGGAAATCACTTCGGAGATGGGCAGGCCATAGCCGCGATATCCCATGGCGATCTTCGCGACGAGCCGCAAATGGCTGGTCACGAGCCGGTGCGCGGCATCGCGATCCCCATGCTCCCGCCAGCTCTTGGCGAGCATATATTCTTCCTGCGGCTCCAGCATGGGGAACCGCCGGATTTCCTCCAGGTAGCGGGTCAGGCCGCCTTCCGCGCTGGGAAGCGGCATGTGGTTCGATTGGGCCATCGGTGGCCTCCTTGCCTCGCGGCCCCGCTGGCGGCAGCCGCATCCGCGGCCGCTGACGCCGACCGCAACAGCGAAGCATATAGATCGGAACGGCGCTGCGAAAGATTTGATCCCCTCACGTCATTGCGAGAGCACGACGCAGATCTTCCAGTTCGCCCGGCAGGGGGCTATCGAACGCCATCACGGCCCCATCTGCCGGGTGCTCGAAGCTGAGATGGGCGGCGTGGAGGGCCTGTCGGCCCAATTGCTCCACGGCCGCGCGGGCAGGGAGGGCGAGCCGCGCCGGCTTGGTCTTGAAGCCCGTCCCATAGACATCGTCCGCGAGGAGCGGATGGCCGATATGGGCCATGTGGACGCGGATCTGGTGGGTGCGACCCGTCTCCAGCCGGCACTCCACAAGCGAGGCCACCGGCTGGCCCGCCGCGTCCGCGAACGTCTCGATCAGCCGCCAATGGGTGATCGCCTCGCGCCCGCCGGAGCGCACCGCCATCTTCACCCGGCTCGCCGGATGCCGGTCGATGGGGGCATCCACGCTCCCGCGCGGCCCCGGCACGCCCCAGACGAAGGCGAGATAAGCGCGCTCCAGATGGCCGGTCCGGCCATGGTCGGCGAACTGCGCGGCCAGCGAGCGGTGCGCCGCATCGGTTTTCGCCACCACCAGCAGCCCCGACGTGTCCTTGTCCAGGCGATGCACGATGCCCGGCCGCCGCACCCCGCCGATGCCCGACAGGCTGGCGCCGCAATGGTGGAGCAGCGCGTTGACGAGCGTCCCGGTCCAGTTGCCGGGCGCGGGATGCACCACCAGCCCCGCCGGCTTGTCCACCACGATGAGGGACGCGTCCTCGAAGGCGACGGTGAGGGGAATGGGTTCGGGCAACGGCTCGGCAGGCTCGGGCGGCGGAAGGCGCAGGATCAGCACGTCGGCGGCATTGACCCGTTCCGCCGCGTCTCCTACCACTCTCTCGCCGTTCAGGATCTGTCCCTCCGCCACCAGGCGCTGGATGCGGGTCCGGCTCAGGGGCGCGAGGCGGGCGGCAAGAAGCCGGTCGATGCGCTCGCCGGCTTCCTCCGGCGCGACGGTCACGCTGCGGGTTTCACCTTCGGCCTCGGCCGGCTCCGGTCCTTCCGCGCCGAACTCGTCCTCCAGTCCATCGCCCTCGTAAAGTTCAGGTTGACCCATGTTTTTCAGCCCGTCCGAGCCCGACAACCAGGAGCCGCTGACCCCGGAGCAGGAGCGCATCCTGCGCAAGGTGCGGCGCTTCTCAAGCGTGTCCATCCTCGTGATGGTGCTCGGCGTTGCGTCGATCCTGGGTGTCATCGCCTATCGGATGCTGTCGAGCAAGAGCATCAGCCCCGGCGACGTGACGGCGACCTTGCCAAAGGGCAGCCGCATCCTCTCCACCGCCGTCTCTGATGGGCTGATCGTGCTCACGATCGAGGTGGGCGGCAGCGTCGAGGTGCGCACCTACCATCTGACGACGCTGGCCCCCGCCGGGCGGATGCGCTTCGCCGCCGAGCCATGAACCAGTAGCCCTCTGTTGACGTAATTGCTCCTGGATCCGCGCGACTCCAGGGAGCACACATGGCGAAGATCGTGGTCTATGGCGGCAGCGGCGGCATCGGAACGGCGACCGCTCGGCTTTTGCACCAGCGGGGGTATGACCTCCATCTGGTCGGGCGCGACGTCAATCGCCTCGCCGCGACGGCGGCGGAATTGGGCGCCGCCTTCACGGTCGGCGACGTCACCGACGACACCGTGTTTGCGCGCGTTGCTGCCGAGGCGGGCGCCCCGCTCGCGGGCCTCGCCTATGCGGTTGGCACCATCACACTGAAACCCCTCTCGCGGCTCACGTCCACGGACTTCGCGCACGATTTTCGCATCAATGCCGAAGGCGCGGCCCTCGCGATACAGGCTCTGCTGCCCGCATTCAAAGCCTTCGGTGAGCCGGCTTCGGTGCTGCTGTTCTCCAGCGTGGCCGTGGGGCAGGGCTTTTCCGCCCATGCCTCCATTTCCATGGCGAAAGGGGCGGTGGAGGGTCTGACACGTGCCCTGGCGGCGGAACTGGCTCCAAAGGTGCGGGTCAATGCCATCGCGCCCTCCCTGACCCGCACGCCGCTGGCCCAGGCGCTCACCGAGAATGCGCAAGTGGCGGAGGCGATCGCGGACCTGCACGCGCTTGGCCGCCTGGGGATGCCTCAGGATGTCGCGGCGCTCGCGGCCTTTCTTCTGTCACGCGACGCGGACTGGATCACCGGGCAGGTGATCGGGGTGGATGGCGGGCGCGCGGCGCTCCGCACCAAGGGCTGAACGGCGACCCATGCGCCGCAAGAGCGATCTGCCGCAGCGCCTCTGTGCGACCTGCGGGCGCCCCTTCACCTGGCGCCGCAAATGGAAGGCGGTCTGGGAGGAGGTGAAATATTGCTCGGACCGCTGCCGCGCCAACCGCCGCAAGGCGGAGCGGTCAACATGAGCGGAACCTTGCGCCTCCTGCTGGGAGATCAGCTCACCCCCGGCCTGACGGCCCTCGACGGGCTCGATCCCGCCCGCGATGTGGTGGTGATGGCGGAGGTGCGCGCCGAAGCGACCTATGTGCGCCATCACAAGCAGAAGATCGCCTTCCTGTTCAGCGCCATGCGCCATTTCGCGGCCGATCTTTCCGCGCGCGGCGTGCGGGTCGACTATCTGCGCTATGACGATCGCGCCGCGCCCGCGAGTCTGGACGAGGTCGTCCAGGGGGCGATGGCACGTCACCGCCCGGACCAGATCGTGCTCACCGAGCCGGGCGAGTGGCGGGTGCGGCAGATGATGGAGGGCTGGCGCGAAACCTTGCCGGTGCCGGTCCATATCCGCCCCGACACGCGCTTCATCGCCACGCTTGAGGACTTCGAGGCCTGGGCGGAGGGACGCCGCAGCCTGCGCATGGAATTCTTCTATCGCCAGATGCGCCGCAGGACCGGCCTGCTGATGGAAGGGGATACGCCGGTCGGCGGCCAATGGAATTTCGATGCCGCCAACCGCAAGCGCCTGCCGGCCGGGGTCGGGCTACCGCGCCGCCAGAGGTTCGCGCCCGATGCCGTCACGCGCGAAGTCCTCGATCTCGTGGAGCGGAACTTCGCCGACCATTTCGGCACATTGGAGGGCTTCGGCTGGGGCGTGACGCGCGCCGATGCACTCCTCGCCCTTGACGATTTCATTGCCCACGCCCTGCCGAACTTCGGCGATTACCAGGACGCCATGAAGACGGGCGAGGACTTCCTCTACCATGCGGTACTCTCGCCCTATCTGAATTGCGGCCTCCTGACACCGCTCGAAATCTGCCAGCGGGCCGAGGCCGCGTATCAGGCAGGGGCGGCGCCCCTCAATGCGGTGGAAGGCTTCATCCGGCAGATCATCGGGTGGCGGGAATTCGTGCGCGGCCTTTATTGGCTCGACATGCCCGCTTATGCGGACACGAACGCGCTCGCCGCCACCCGTTCCTTGCCCGCCTTTTATTGGACCGGCGAGACCGACATGGCCTGCCTCGCCGCGACGGTGGATGTCACGCGGCGCACCGCCTACGCCCACCATATCCAACGCCTGATGGTGACCGGCAATTTCGCGCTGCTCGCCCGCCTTGCCCCGCGCGCCGTCCAGGACTGGTATCTGGCCGTCTATGCGGACGCCTATGAATGGGTGGAACTGCCCAATGTGCAGGGCATGGTGCTGTTCGCGGATGGCGGGCGCCTCGCCTCGAAACCCTATGCGGCCTCGGGGGCCTATATCAACCGCATGTCCGACTATTGCCGGTCCTGCCGGTATGATCCGGGCGAAAAGCTGGGCGCGACGGCATGCCCCCTCAATGCCCTCTATTGGGCCTTCCTCATGGACAATGAAGCGCGCCTCAAGCCCAATCCCCGCATGGGCATGCCCTACCAGACGCTCGCGCGCATGGATGCGGGGCAGCGTGCTGCCCTGAAGGACAAGGCGGACGCCTTTCTTGCGGATTTGGACCGGACGGGACCGGCGCCGGGCTATTGAGCCGGCCCCCTATTGGATGGACGGCTCGCCATCGTCCCCGCCCGGCATGCGGGCCAGCATCATCTGCGTGATGGCGACCAGCATCTCGGCGCGTTCCTTCAGGTCCTTGGCCTCCAGCAGCGCCTGCTTCTCCAGCGCGCCATAAGGCGACATCACTGAGAGCGCGTTCACCAAAGTCTCGGTGCCGGCCTGCTGGATGCCGTCCCAATCGGCCTCCAGCTTGTTGGCTTCGAGAAAATCCGCGAGGGCGGACAGCAAGGCCGAGCGGTCCACGGCCTCTTCGCCGACGCCCTCATCGAAATCATGGGCGAACGGACTGGCATCCACGCGGCATTGCCGGTAGGGCGTGACGACTGGTTCTTCCGCACCGATGCGCACCCGGCAGATGCCGGTGAGCGTGATGAGATAGCGCCCGTCGTCGGTCTCGGCGAACTGGGTCAGGCGCCCGAGGCATCCCACCTGGAACAGCGCCGGCCCACGTGCGTCGCCGTCACGGGACTCGTCCGGCTGCACCATGCAGATCAGGCGTTCCCCCGCGAGCGCGGCATCCACCATGGCGAGATAGCGCGGCTCGAAGATATTCAGCGGCAGTTCCGCGCGCGGCAGCAGCAGCGCCCCCGAGAGGGGGAACACGGGCACCACCGCGGGAACATCCCCGGGGGCATGATAGGAGCGGTGCGCAGCCACGGCGGTCCTTAGTATTCAGGAGAACAGGATGGTCGAGAGCTTCTTACGCCCTGCCACCGTATGCGGATCGGTCGGCCCCCAGGCTTCGAACAGCTGGAGAACCTGCTTGCGGGCGCCGTCCTCGTTCCAGGTCCGGTCGCGGCGCACAATGTCCAGCAGGTGCTGCAGCGCGAGGTCGCGCTTGTTGCGCGCATTGTAGGCGAGGGCGAGATCGAACCGTGACTGGAAATCGCTGGGGTCCTTCGCCACCGCCGCCTCGAGCGGGGCGATATCCCCAAGCGAGGCCGCCTGCTCGGCCAGTTCCAGCGCCGCCCGCGCGGCAGCGATGGCGGCGTCATTCTCCTTGCCGGCGGGGGTCATGGCGAGCGTCGCCTTGGCCTGTTCCAGCGCGCCACCGAGAACTTGCGCGCGCACCAGTCCGCCCAGCGCCTTGAGGTTCTCGGGTTCTTGGGCCAGCACATGGGCGAAAATCTCGGCCGCGCCGGGAGCATCGCCCTCGCTCAGCGCCTGTTCGCCCGCGGCCAGCACTTGGGCAAGGTCGGCGTCCGCCGCCCCGCCGGTGAGGCGCTCGATGAAAGCCGTGACCTGGCTTTCCGGCAGCGCGCCCATGAAGCCGTCCACCGGCTGGCCGTTCACGAAGGCATAGACGGCCGGGATGGACTGGATGCCGAGGCGGCCGGCGATGGCCGGATGCTCGTCAATATTCATCTTGGCAAGCTTCACCTTGCCCTTGGTGGCGGTCACCGCCTTCTCGATCACCGGGCCGAGGGTCTTGCAGGGGCCGCACCACGGCGCCCAGAAATCCACCAGCACCGGCCGGCGCCGCGATTCCTCGATGACGTCCGCCATGAAGGTCTGGGTGGTGGTGTCGATGATGTCGGCCGACGCGCCCGCGGCCCCGCGATTGGCTTCGCCCTGATTGAGCAACATCTGTCCTCGTCCCTCCAGCCGGCCGCGCTCCCTCCGCGCTGCGCCCCTTAGATGGGGCGGCGGCGGGGAAACGCAATCGCCGGCGGTTCTAGTGCGCCCATGGGCGGGAGGGAAACGGAATTTGCGGCGCGCGCCGCGTCCGAGGGTTGTGCGGGGTGGAAAAATCGCCGCGCGCCTGTGGATCATTGGCCCGCCATGCCTTGCCCCGAGCGGATTCCCGCCGCAGGCTGGATTTGACCGCAACGGACAAAGGCTGGCACATCGCCCCGCCATGAAATTCACCCGCCTCCGGCTCCTCGGCTTCAAGACCTTCGTGGAGCCGACCGAGATCCTGATCGAACCCGGCCTGACTGGCATCGTGGGTCCGAACGGCTGCGGCAAGTCGAACCTCGTGGAAGCCATGCGCTGGGCCATGGGGGAAAGCTCCTACAAGGCGTTCCGTGCCCAGGACATGGACGACGTCATCTTCTCCGGCACCACCAGTCGCCCGTCCCGCAATGCGGCCGAGGTCGCCCTGCACCTCGACAATAGCGACCGCACCGCGCCGGCGGCCTTCAATGACAATGACGCGCTGGAAGTGGTCCGGCGCATCGAGCGCGGGGCAGGATCGAGCTATCGCATCAATGGGCGCGACGTGCGCGCCCGCGACGTCCATCTGCTGTTTGCGGACGCGTCCACCGGCGCCCGCTCCCCGGCCCTGGTGCGCCAGGGGCAGATCGGTGAGATCGTCGGCGCCAAGCCCGCCGCGCGCCGCCGCATCCTGGAGGAAGCCGCCGGTGTCGCGGGCCTGCATGCGCGGCGTCACGAAGCCGAATTGCGCCTGAAGGCCGCCGAGCAGAATCTGCTGCGCGTCGAGGATGTGGTCGGCCAGATGGGCGGGCAAATCGACGCCCTGCGCCGCCAGTCCCGCCAGGCGGCGCGCTACCGGCTGCTCTCTGAGGAGGTGCGGCGCCAGGAGGCGGCGCTGCTGTGGTCGCGCTGGCGCGAGACCGCGGCCCAATTGGTGGAGGCCGAGCGCACCGCCCAGGCGGCGCTGCGCGAAGTGGCCGAGCGCACTCGCGACCAGGGCGAGGCCGCGCGACTTCAGGCGCTCGCGGCGCACCAGCTTCCCGCCCTCCGGCAGGCCGATGCCGCCGCCGCGGCGCGCGTGCAGCGTCTGGCTCTGGCGCGGGCGGAATTGGATCGCGAGGAAGCCCGCCTCGCCACCCGGCGCCAAGACCTGGAGCAGCGCCTTGCCCAGCTCGCCCAGGACATGCTCCGCGAGCAGGCTTTGTCGGCCGATGCCGCGGGCGTCATCGCGCGCCTGGAGGAGGAAGCGGAGCTTTTGCGCGAGGACGAGGCCGTGGCGGGGGATGCCGCGCGCGACGTCCAGCTGGCGCTGGCCGACGCCGAGCGCCGCTTGCTTTTGGCCGAACGCGAACTGGAGGAGCGCACCCGCATCTATGCCGATGTGGGCGCCCGCCGCTCCGCGCTGGAGGCCCAGTTGCGCGATGCCCGCGCGCGCCTTGCCCGCACCGCCGCCGAGCGGGCCTCCGTGGATGCGGAAGAGGGACGCCTGCGCCAAGAGGCGGGAAGCGCGGATCTGGAGCGGCGGCGCGCGGACGCCGAGATCGCGCGAGAGCGCCTGATGGTGGCCGAGGAGGCCGCCGCCGAGGCTGAAGCGGCCCATCTCGCCGCCCGCCAGGCCCTGGACGCCCTGCGGCCCCGCCTCGCAGAGGCGGAGCGGACCTTCGGCCGCCTGGATGCGGAAGCGCGCACGCTGGAAAAGCTGCTCGCGTCCGCCGACCGGCGGTTTCCGCCCGTGGCTGATCTGCTCAGCGTGGAGAAGGGGTTCGAGACGGCGCTCGGCGCCGCGCTCGGGGATGACCTCGACCTGCCCCTGGACGAGGCTGCGCCAGCGCGCTGGGGCGGGACGCCGCCCGCGCCGGACGATGCGCCCCTTCCCGAGGAGGCCGCGCCCCTGGCGGACAAGGTGACGGGCGTTCCCGCCCTCGCCCGGCGCCTCGCGCAGGTGGGGATCGTTCCGCGTGCGGATGGCGCGCGGCTTCAAGCGCGCCTGCGCGCCGGCCAGCGGCTCGTGTCCCTGGAGGGCGACCTGTGGCGCTGGGACGGGGTCGTCGCCGCCGCCGATGCGCCCACCGCCGCCGCGCGGCGGCTGGCCGAGCGCAACCGGCTCGCGGACCTGCTGGATCAGGTGGAGGTGGCGCGCGAGGCGCTTGCGCTTGAGCGCGACGCTTTGGCGGATCGTGATGCGGATGTGCGTGATGCGGCCGGGCGGGAGATGCTGGCGCGTGACGCACGGCGCGGCGCCCAGCGCGCAGCCGAGATCGCACGTGAGGCGGAAGCCGCAGCGGAACGCAAGGTCGGCCAACACGCCGCCCGCCTCTCTGCGCTGGCGGAAGCGCGGGTGCGCATCACGGCCAGCCGCGAGGAAGGCGAGGCTGCGGTGCGCCAGGGGGAGGCGGCCCTTGCGGCGCTGGACGCCCCCGCCTTGATTGACGCCGACCTCGCCGCCGCGCGCGGGGAAGCCGCCCAGGCCCGCGCCGCGCTCGCCGAGACGAAGGCGGCCGCCGCCAATCTGGAACGCGAGCGCTCTGCCCGGCTGAAGCGTCTTGAAGCCATTGCCGCGGAAGAACGCTCATGGCGCGAGCGGGCGGGGGGCGCTGGCGCGCGGGTGGCGGCGTTGGACGAGCGTCGGCGCGAGACCATGGACGAACTCGGCACGCTGGATCAGGCGCCGGCGGAGCTGATTCTCCAGCGCCGCGCGCTGCTCTCCGAATTGGAGGCGGCCGAAGCGGCCCGGCGCGAGGCAGGGGACCGTCTTGTCGAGGGAGAGGCGACCCTGGCCGCCGCCGATCGCGCGGCGCGCGACACCCTCGAAGCCCTTTCCGCCGCACGCGAGATGACCGCGCGGGGAGAAGCGCGGCTGGAAGGCGCACGCCAGCGGCGCGACGATGCGCTGCGCGAGATTGCCGAAGCCTTCGGCGGCGCGCCGGAGGTGGCCCGGGAGGCGGCCGGCCTTGAGCCCGGCGCAGTGCCACCCCCGCAGGTGGAAATCGAGACGGCGCTGGAGCGCGCGCGGCGCGAGCGCGAGCGGCTCGGGGCGGTCAATCTGCGCGCGGAATTGGAATTGCAGGAGGCAGAGACACAGTTCGGCAGCCTGACGGCCGAGCGCGACGACCTGATCGAGGCCATCAAGCGGCTACGGGCCGGCATCCAAAGCCTCAATCGCGAGGCGCGCGAGCGCCTGCAAGCCTCATTCGCCGTGGTCGACGGGCATTTCCGCAAGCTGTTCGACACGCTGTTCGGCGGCGGCGAGGCGCAATTGGTGCTGACCGACGCGGACGATCCACTGGAGGCGGGCCTCGACATCATTGCAAAGCCGCCGGGCAAGAAGCCGCAGACGCTCTCCCTGCTCTCGGGCGGCGAGCAGGCCCTGACCGCCATGGCGCTGATCTTTGCCGTGTTCCTGACGAATCCCGCCCCGATCTGCGTTCTGGACGAGGTGGATGCGCCGCTGGACGACGCCAATGTGGAACGCTTCTGCACCATGCTGGATGAGATGACGCGGCTTACCGACACGCGCTTTCTCACCATCACCCATAATCCCATCACCATGGCGCGCATGAATCGTCTGTTCGGCGTCACCATGGCCGAACGCGGCGTGTCGCGGCTCGTCTCCGTCGACCTTCAGGGCGCGGAACGCTTACGTGAGGTGAGTTGATTTGCTGCACCGCGCGCAACAGTCAAAAAATTCTTTGAAAATCAAAGTGTTATTATGTATACGCCGCTCCTTGACACGCATTTGGGGCGCAACTATGGTGCCGCCGGTTTCGGAAGGTCCTGATCGTCGGGGCCGGCATCCGGGGCCGGAGCGAACCGCATGACGAAACGTTCGGATCCCCCTTCAAGGGAAACGAGCGCGCCTGAGGCGGGAGGGGCGCCGGACGCGGGGGATCCCGCGCTGTCCGAGCGGCTTCAGCGGCTCAATGCCGCGCTTGACAAGGCGCGGCCGAAGGACCAATCGCAGCCGGGCGGATCGCGGGACACGTCGTCCTCGTCCGGCATGGCCCTCGCCTTCCGGTTGGGGTCGGAGTTTGTGGCCGGGGTTCTCGTGGGGGCTGCCATCGGCTGGGGCATCGACCAGATGTTCGGTCTGGCGCCCTGGGGCATTCTGGTCTTCACGCTGCTCGGGTTCGGGGCGGGCATCACCAACATGATGCGCGCGGCCGGCGAGGGCGGGCGGAAATCGGTCAGGAAGTAAACGGTCTTCGGGCGATGCCCAGGGGCTGAAAATCATGGCGAGGCGCGGCAGTGGCCGCACGACACGAAGGGCGCGCGTCGGATGACCATTGATCCGATCCACCAGTTCCAAGTGCAGCGCTATGTCGAGCTGCTGCACGTCAGCGGGGTGTCCTTCTCCTTCACCAATTCCGCGGCGTTCATGGTCGGCATTGTCGCCGCCATCTTCTTCTTCCTCACCTATGCCACGCGTGGGCGGACCCTGGTTCCGGGCCGCATGCAGTCCGTGGCTGAGATGAGCTACGAGTTCATCGCCAAGATGGTGCGCGATTCCGCCGGCACCGAGGGCATGATCTTCTTCCCCTTTGTCTTCTCGCTCTTCATGTTCGTGTTCGTCGCGAACGTGATCGGCCTCGTGCCCTACACCTTCACCATCACCGCCCACATCGTCGTGACCGCGGTTCTGGCGCTGATGGTGATCGGCACGGTCATCATTTACGGCTTCGTCCGCCACGGCACGCACTTCCTGCATCTGTTCGTGCCGTCGGGCGTCCCTTCCTTCCTTCTGCCCTTCGTCGTGCTGATCGAAGTGGTCTCCTTCCTCTCGCGGCCCATTTCCCTTTCGCTGCGTCTGTTCGCGAACATGCTGGCCGGCCATATCGCGCTGAAGGTCTTCGCCTTCTTTGTCGTGGGTCTGGCCTCTGCCGGCGTCGCGGGGATGTTCGGGGCGGTGCTGCCCTTCGCCATGATCGTTGCTTTGACCGCGCTCGAACTGCTGGTGGCTGTCCTCCAGGCCTATGTGTTCGCGGTCCTGACCTCGATCTATCTCAACGACGCGGTGCATCCGGGTCACTGACCCCGCGCCGGTTATCCTTCCAGTTTCCAGTTTCTCAAGGAGCAGAACAATGGACGCGACTGCAGCTAAGTTCCTGGGCGCCGGTCTCGCCTGCCTTGGCATGGGCCTCGCCGCCATCGGCGTCGGCAACATCTTCGGCAACTTCCTCTCCGGCGCGCTGCGCAATCCGTCGGCCGCCGACGGCCAGTTCGCCCGCGCGTTCATTGGCGCGGCGCTCGCCGAAGGTCTTGGCATCTTCGCGCTCGTCGTCGCGCTCGTCCTGCTCTTCGTCGCCTGAGCCTTCGGGCTTCGGCACGAGCTGAGCTCCAAGGACCCTGAGACCGGGCGAGCGGGAACGCACACCATGACCAAGATTTCAAAGCTGACCTTGTCCACCACGCTCACTGCGTGCCTCCTTGTGGGGAGCACGGCTTTTGCGGTGGCCGCAGGGGCGGACGGTCATGGCGAAGGCGGCTTCCCGCCGTTCGATCCCAAGCACTTCTTCTCCCAGATCATCTGGCTTCTGGTGACGTTCGGCATCCTCTATCTCCTGATGAGCCGCGTGACGCTTCCGCGCATCGGCCGCATCCTGGAGGAGCGGCATGACCGAATCGCCCGCGATCTGGAAGAAGCAAGCCAGCGCCGCGCGGAAAGCGAAGCGGCGCAGGCCGCCTATGAAAAGGCTCTCGTCGAGGCACGGGGCAAGGCAAATGCCATCGCCGGTGAGGCGCGCAACCGCCTGACCGCCGAGAGCGAAGCGAACCGCAAGAGCCTTGAGGCGAGCCTCACGACCAAACTCGAAGAGGCCGAGCGCCGCATCGAGGCGACCAAGTCGGAGGCCCTGTCCCATGTGCGGGGCATCGCCGTCGACACCGCCCAGACCATCGTGACGACGCTCGTCGGGGTCACGCCGACGTCGGGCGAGGTGGAGAGCGCGGTGGATCAGGCGCTCGCGTCTCGTCCCGCGTAAAGCCCAAGGTCGGCGCCCGGCTAAGTCCTGCGGCGCCGATTTCGTTCAGATAGATTGTCCCGTGCGCCGCGTCCCGATCCGGGGCGGGGCGCCGGGTTCCATGAGACGGTGATCGAGGATCCGCCATGAATGCGATGGAACAGGCCGAACTCTGGGTCGCGATCGCCTTCTTCCTGTTCGTCGGGATCCTGCTGTATTACGGGGTCCACAAATCGCTCGCCTCGGCATTGGACGCGCGCGGCGCGCGCATCGCAGCCGAGTTGGACGAGGCGCGCCGGCTGAAGGAAGAGGCCCAGAAGCTGGTCGCGGAATACAAGCGCAAGCAGCGTGAGGCCGAGACCGAGGCGGAGTCCATCGTCTCCGCCGCGAAGGCCGAAGCCGAGCGGCTCGCCGCCGAAACCCGGACGAAGCTGGAAGACTTCATCGCGCGCCGCACCCGTATGGCGGAAGACAAGATCGCCCAGGCCGAGACGCAGGCTTTGGCCGACGTGAAGGCTTTCGCGGCCGACGCGGCCGTGAAGGCCGCCGAGGGGCTCCTGTCGCGTGCCGCTCACGAGGCGGGAACCGCCGAACGGCTCCTTGGCTCCGCCATCGCGGACGTCAAGTCCAAGCTGAATTGATCCGGATCCGCCGCACACGGCGGATCATGGCGCACGAACCGGGCCGCCCGTCTTCGACGGCGGCCCGTTTTGATTCGCGGCACCTGCGCCGGGGCCAAGGTGCCCGTGAGCGCCAAGTCGGCCCCCGTGGGATCAGCCGGCTTCTGCCCCGCACCCGGCGGGGCGCCTTGAATCGGCCCCCGTGCTCATGTCATCTGTGGATCATGAGCCGTTGCCTCCGCGTCCGAAATCGACCGCCGCACGCCGCGCGCTGTGCGCGAGCCACTGCGCTGGTGGCGTCGGCGCTGCTGGCCTGCGTCCTTCTGGCGGTATGCGCGGGCCTTGGTGGCGCCGCCATGGCGCAGGACGTTCTGCGGCCTCCGGGCATGGTGCCTCGGCCGCCGGCCAATGTGCCTCAGAGCCCTTTCAACCTGTTCGGCGGCTGGACCTTGTTTAATCCACAGAAGCCGCCCGAGCAGGCGCCGGCGCCGAAAAAACCCCCGCCCGAACCCGAAGGCAATGTCTATGACAGTGCCGACGCGGCGGCTCAGGGCAAGAAGCAGGCGCCGGAAAAATTCGTGCTGGTCCTCGGCGACGGCCTCGGCGACCAACTCGCTCAGGGCCTGGCGGACCTGTATGTCAGCGGCCGCTCCAACCCGGCTGTGATCGCGCGCACGGATGAAGATGTTGGTGCCCTCCCTCCGGAGCAGCCGGGCGGGCCGGACCTGATGACCCGGATCCCGGAGGCGCTCGCCGCCGCCCGCCCCACGGCGACCATTCTGGCGGTGGGCTCCAACGACCTGCGTCCCCTGCGTGACGGCGACCAGATGGTGGAGCCCCTCACCGACAAGTGGAACGAGTTGTACGGGCGTCGGTTGGACGAAGTGCTGGGCGCGCTGCGTCAAAAGGGCGGCGCGGTCCTGGTTATGGGGCTGGCGCCGGTCCAGACTCCGGCCACTTCCGCTGCCTATGAAAAGCTGAACGATGTGCTCAGAGCCCATGCCGCCCGGGCCGGCGCGACCTTTGTGCCGGTATGGGATGGCTTCGTGGACGACGAAGGAAAGTTCGCCGTTTTCGGGGCGGCGGTGGATGGCCAACGTCGGCGGCTGCGCACCAGCGATGGCGCAAAATTCACCCGCGCGGGCGGCCGCAAGCTGGCCTTTTTCGCGCAAAAGGACCTGACCCGCCTGTTGAGCGAACAAAAGCCCGACACTCCGGGCGCCCCGGTCGCGCCCGACGGGTCCCAGCCCATGTCGCTGTCGGACACGCCGCGCCGCGCCAGCATTCTCGCGGGCGGTGCGCCAGCTCCGGGCGTGCCCGCTGCGCCGGCCGCGGTTCCGGCCTCCGCGCTGGCGGGGGATGCCCTGCGGGTGTTGAAGGATGGCGCGCCGCTCGCGCCCGTCGCCGGCCGTGCGGACGATCATTCCTGGCCGCCGCGCGCGCCGGAGCCTCCGGCCGCACCCTGACGTCACTCCGACGCCAGACGTGTCCCGTTTCGGGACTGTGAGACGGCCGGACGGCACAGGGGAGGAACAGAGGGGGAGCGAATCGCGGACCGCTCGATGTTCCGCCTTCTCCCCTTGCGGCACCTTGGCCGCATTCCCATCCTTAAGAGCGAGCAGAGGGTGTCAAACCTGCCTGCGTAAGCGTATCGCGGCATCCGCCGCCTGGAGGACGAGATGAATTATGTGAGGACGGCCATCCTGCTTGCGGGTCTGACCGCCCTTTTCATGGCTGTCGGCTATGTCATTGGCGGGCAAGGTGGAATGATGATCGCCTTCCTGGTGGCGGCAGGCATGAACCTGTTCAGCTACTGGAATGCGGACAAGCTGGTGCTGCGCATGTATGGCGCGCAGGAGGTGGACGAGCGCACCGCGCCGGACCTCGTCCATATGGTCCGCGACCTCGCCGCCCGCGCGCAATTGCCGATGCCAAAGGTTTATCTCATCGACAACCCGCAACCCAACGCCTTCGCGACCGGCCGCAACCCGCAAAACGCCGCCGTCGCGGCGACAACCGGACTGCTGCGGATACTGAACCGCGACGAGGTCGCGGGCGTGATGGCCCACGAACTCGCCCATGTGAAGCATCACGACACGCTGACCATGACCATCACCGCCACCATTGCCGGCGCCATCTCCATGCTGGCGAATTTCGGGCTCTTCTTCGGCGGCGGAAACCGCGAGAACAACGGCTCGCCCTTCGGCGCCATCGGCACCATTCTCATGGTTTTTCTGGCGCCCCTCGCCGCCATGGTGGTGCAGATGGCCATTTCGCGTTCGCGCGAATATGAGGCCGACCGGGGCGGCGCGGAAATCTGCGGCCAGCCCCTGGCGCTCGCCTCGGCGCTCGCGAAGATCGCGGGCACCGCCCATCAGGTGCCCAATTACGAAGCCGAGGCCAATCCCGCGACGGCCCATATGTTCATCATCAACCCGCTGTCGGGGCAGCGGATGGATAATCTGTTCTCCACCCACCCCGCCACCGAGAACCGCATCGCGGCGCTCGAAGCCATGTCGCGCACGCACGGCGGCACCTTTGGCGGACCCGTTTCGACACCCGTCGGCGGCGCGCCGCGCGGCCCCTGGCAGGGCGCGGGCGGGGCCCGGCCACGCGGGCCGTGGGGTTGAGTGAATTTCCGCGAACCGTCGCGCCAGTTGCTTAAATTGGCGCGGCGCCTTACCTGCGCGGGATGACAAGCTCCCGCCGCCCCGGCCCACCCGGCTCCGTATCCCGCCAACGACCCCCGTCCGACCCGCCGGGGCTGATGCCGCGCCTGCTGGCGGCGGACGGCCTCGACCGCGTGCTGCGCGCCGGCACGCCGCTGGACGAGGCGCTCCAGGACGTACCGGGGCTTGAGCCGCGCGACCGCGCGCTCGCCTTCAACATCCTGGCCACCGCCCTGCGGCGCGCCGGCTCGCTGCGCGCGGTGCTCGGACAATTGATGGATCGCGGCCTGCCGAAATCGGCCCCCAAGCTGGAGGCCCTGCTTCTGGTCGGCGCCGCGCAGATCCTGCTCATGGACGTGCCGGACCATGCCGCCGTGGGCCTCTGCGTCGATATTGCCCGGCGTGAGACGACCACCGCCGGGTTTGCCGGCCTCGTCAATGCCGTCCTGCGACGCCTGACGCGCGAGGGGGCGACGCGGCTCTCCAATCTCGATCCCTTCCTCACCGACACGCCGGACTGGCTGCGCGAACGCTGGATCGCGGCCTATGGTCCGGAGCGGGCGCGCGCCATCGCGGCCATCAATGCCCATCCGCCGGCGCTCGATGTCTCGGTAAAGTCCGATCCCGACGGCTGGGCCGCGCGCCTCTCGGGCGAGGTGCTGCCCACGGGCACGGTGCGCATCTTGCAAGCTGGCGCCGTTCGGGCCTTGCCGGGCTATGAGGCCGGCGTTTGGTGGGTCCAGGATGCCGCCGCCGCCTTGCCCGCGCGCCTGCTTGGGCCGGTGGAGGGGCTGCGCGTCGCGGACCTGTGTGCCGCGCCGGGCGGCAAGACCGCGCAATTGGCCGCCGCCGGTGCCCATGTGACGGCCCTGGACCGGTCCGGCGCGCGGCTGAAGCGGCTGAAGGAGAATCTGGCCCGCCTGGGGCTGGAGGCCGAAACGGTGGAGGCCGACGCCAGCGCCTATGCGGGCGGGCCGTTCGACGCGGTGCTGCTGGATGCGCCCTGTTCGGCCACCGGCACCTTGCGTCGGCACCCCGACATTGCCTGGAGCAAGGGTCCGGCGGACCTGGCCTCCCTCGTCCCGCTCCAGGCGCGGCTGCTGGACCGGGCGGCGGACCTCGTGAGGCCCGGCGGCCTGCTGGTCTATTCCACCTGCTCGCTGGAGCCGGAAGAAGGCGAGGACCAGATCGCGGCCCTCCTGGCGCGCCGCGGCGACCTTGAGCGGGTGCCGCTGTCGGAGAAAGACGGCGCGGCGCTCGCGGCGTTCACAACTCCTCAAGGTGATTTGCGCACTCTGCCCTGTGATTGGGCGCGCGGAGAGCCGGAACGGTCCGGCCTGGATGGCTTCTACGCGGCTCGCTTGCGGAAACGCATTTGAGGGCGGTCGGCTCGGAATGACCCGGGGAGCCATGGCAGAACGCTTGCGCCTCGCGGCCTTCCTCGCGGGGCGCTCTTTGCGTTCGCTCCTGTCCCGCACGCCCGCGCCCCCGCTCACGCTCGGCAATGTGACGGTGCCGGTGCCCGAGCGCCTTGTCATCGCGCCACAGGATCTGCGCACCGGCGATCCCACCCGCGCCAGCGAGATCTATGCCGGGCGCTTCGCCTTCGCCGGCAAGATCGCCATGCTGGAAGGCAAGACGCCGTTCGAGCTTGAGCCGCCGTCGGAGGAATGGGCCGAAGTGCTGCACGGCTTCGGCTGGCTGCGGCATTTGCGGGCGGCGGGAACCACCATCGCCCGCGCCAATGCCCGCGCTCTGGTGGGCGACTGGATGCGCGACCCCGGCGCCGCGCGCACGGTGCCGATGCGCCCGGATGTCGCCGCGCGCCGCATCATTTCCTGGCTGACCCAGGCGCCCTTCGTGCTGCAGGACGCGGACCACGATTTCTACAAAAGGTTCATGCGCTCGCTTGCCCGGCAGGTGCGTGCGCTGCGCCGCGCGGTGTCGGACGCGCCGGACGGCTATCCCCGCCTGCTCGCTCTGGTGGCGCTGGTCTTTGCCGGCCTGTGCATGTCCGACCAGACGCGCCTGCTGCGCGCGGCGCAAAAGCGGCTCGTCGAGGAACTGGACCGCCAGATCCTGCCCGATGGCGGGCCGCTCAACCGCAGCCCCGGCATGCTGATCGCGCTGCTGCTCGACCTGCTGCCGCTGCGCCATGCCTATGCGGCCCGCAATCAGCCGGCCCCGCCCGCCTTGATGAATGCCATCGACCGCATGATGCCCATGCTGCGCTTCTTCCGGCATGGCGACGGCGCCTTCGCGCTGTTCCACGGCATGAGCCACACGGCGGCCGACCAATTGGCCACCATCCTCGCTTATGACGATGCCCGCGGCGCCCCGGTCGCGAACGCGCCCCATGCCGGTTTCCAGCGCCTGGAGGCGAAAGGCACGGTGGTCATCGCCGACACCGGCGCGCCGCCCCCGCTCCCGGTCTCCGGCGAGGCGCACGCCTCGTGCCTGGCCTTCGAGATGTCCAGCGGGCGCCACCGCATCGTGGTCAATTGCGGCATGACCGACGTCAATCGCGACCGCTGGCGGCAGGCCGCGCGCGCGACGGCCGCACATTCGACCGTGGTGGTGGGCGAGACCTCCTCCTGCCGCTTCCTCCAGGCGGGGCGTCTCGGCCGGGCGGTGGGCGCGCCCATCGTCTCCGGGCCGCGCGATGTGAGCGTCCAGCGCGGCGGGCGCGAAGGCGCGATCCTGGTGCGCGCCCGCCATGACGGCTATGGCGAGCCCTTCAGCCTGTTGCACCAGCGCTCCTGGCGGCTCGCGCCCGATGGCGCGCGGCTCGACGGGGAGGACCTCTTCTCCCCCGTCGCGGGACGCGAGAGCTTGCCCAAGGTCGCCTATACTGCGCGCTTCCATCTCCACCCCGCCATCGAGGTGGAACGGCTGGACGATCCCTCCACCGTCCTGGTCCTGGTGCCGGGCGGGGAAGCCTGGGCCTTCGTCGCCCCCAACCAGACGGTGCAGATCGAGGAAAGCGTCTATCTCGCGGCTCCGGACGGCCCGCGCCGCACGCTCCAACTGGCGGTCACGGCTGCGCTGCCGGACACGCCGCGCCTGCTCTGGACCTTCCTGCGCACCCGCGAAGGCGAAGAGCCGCGCGGCGGGCATGGCCGTGGCGCGCGCCGGGCCGGGTGACGCGCGCACGCCATCGTGATAGGGCGAGCCAGCCGTTTTCCGGAGGTTCCCCGATGTCCGTCGATGTCCGTCCCGTCACCCGCGCCCTCATTTCGGTGTCCGACAAGAACGGCCTCATTCCCTTTGCCGAGGCCCTGGCGCGGCACGGCATCCAGTTGATCTCCACCGGCGGCACGGCCAAGGCCATCGCCGAGGCAGGGCTCGACGTGACGGACGTCTCCGAACTCACCGGCTTTCCCGAGATGATGGACGGGCGGGTCAAGACGCTCCATCCGAAGGTGCATGGCGGCATCCTGGCGATCCGCGCCGATGGCGGGCACCAGGCCTCCATGGCGGAGCACGGCATCGTCCCCATCGACCTCGTGGTGGTGAATCTCTATCCCTTCGAGGCGACCGTGGCGCGCGGCGCGGACTTCGAGACCGCCATCGAGAATATCGACATTGGCGGCCCCTCCATGATCCGCGGCGCGGCCAAGAACCATCACGACGTCGCCGTGGTGGTGGACACGGCCGACTATGACGCGGTGGTGCGCGAGATTGAGCTCAATGGCGGCACGACGCTGGCGCTGCGCCGCCGGCTCGCCCAGACCGCCTATGCCCGCACCGCCGCTTATGACGCGGCGATCTCCAATTGGTTTGCCGACCAATTGAAGCTTACCGCGCCCGCCTATCGCGCGGTCGGCGGCAAGCTGCAGGAAGAATTGCGCTACGGCGAGAACCCGCACCAGACGGCCGCCTTCTACGCCACAGCCGAAGCGCGCGCGGGCGTCTCCACGGCGCGCCAGGTGCAGGGCAAGCAATTGTCCTTCAACAATATCAACGACACGGATGCCGCATTCGAATGCGTCGCCGAATTCGACCCCGCCCGCACGGCGGCGGTGGTGATCGTCAAGCATGCCAACCCCTGCGGCGTTGCCGAGGGCGGGTCGCTTGAAGAGGCCTATAAGAAGGCGCTGGCCTGCGACCCGGTCTCGGCCTTCGGCGGCATCATCGCGGTGAACCGCACGCTGGATGCCGAGGCGGCGCGCGCCATGACCGACATTTTCACCGAGGTGATCATCGCTCCCGATGCCAGCGAGGAGGCGATCGCGCTCATCGGCGCGAAGAAGAATCTGCGCCTCTTGCTCACGGGCGGCCTGCCGGACCCCAAGGCGCCCGGCCTCAATATCCGCAGCGTCGCCGGCGGGCTGCTGGTCCAGTCGCGGGATGCGGCGAGCGTGGACGACATGCAGTTGAAGGTCGTCACCAAGCGCGCGCCCACCGAGCGGGAACTGGCGGACATGCGCTTTGCGTTCCGCGTCGCCAAGCATGTGAAGTCCAACACCATCGTCTATGCCCGCGACCTTGCGACGGTGGGCGTCGGCGCGGGCCAGATGAGCCGGGTGGACAGCGCGCGGATCGCGGCCCGCAAGGCCCTGGACGCCGCGGAAGCCGCCGGCCTCGCCGAGGCGCTCACCAAGGGCTCGGTGGTGGCATCGGACGCTTTCTTCCCGTTCGCGGACGGGCTCCTGGCAGCGGTGGAAGCGGGGGCGACGGCGGTGATCCAGCCGGGCGGGTCCATGCGCGACCAGGAGGTGATCGCGGCGGCGGACGTGGCGGGACTTGCCATGGTGTTTACCGGCGTGCGCCATTTCAAGCATTGACGGAGCAACAGGGGCAGGATCCGATCGGGAGGCGCGAAAAGCCGGCGCATGTTGCGCCGCATCAAGGCGGCGGACGTCCGGAAACGGCACGCAGAGCGCACCATCCGGCCCCGGCGGGCCGAAGCGAGGGAGCTCAGTCACGCCATGACGACCCGCAATCTCGACGCGCTGTTCCACCCCTCCTCCATCGCGCTGATCGGCGCCAGCAACCGCCCCGGCTCGGTGGGCTCGGTCATTGCCCGCAACCTGTTCGAAGCGGGGTTTGACGGGCCGATCCTGACCGTCAATCCCAAGGAACGGGCGATCCGCTCCTCGCTGAATTATGCCAGCGTCGCGGACCTTCCCATTCCGGTGGACCTCGCGGTGATCGCCACCCCGCCCGATGCCATTCCCGGCGTGATCGCGGAGCTTGGGGAAAAGGGATGCCGCGCCGCCGTGGTCATCACCGCCGGGTTCGGCGAGGGCGACAAGGTGGAAGGCAAGGAACTGCGCCAGCAGATGCTGGACGCGGCCAAGCCGCATCTCCTGCGCATCGTCGGGCCGAACTGCATCGGCTTCATTTCGACCAAGCCGCGCATCAATGCCTCTTTTGCCCATGTGATGCCGAAGCCGGGGGATGTGGCGTTCGTCACCCAGTCCGGCGCCATGGCCACCGCCGTTCTCGACTGGGCCCATGCGCGGGGCTTCGGCTTCTCCCACATCGTCTCGCTGGGCGACATGGCGGACGTGGATTTCGGCGATCTGCTGGACTATCTCGCGCTCGACAGCAAGACGCGCGCGATCCTGCTCTATGTGGAGAGCATCACGGATGCCCGCAAATTCATGTCCGCCGGGCGGATCGCGGCGCGCACCAAGCCGGTCATCGTCATCAAGTCCGGGCGCAGCGCGGCGGGCGCCAAGGCGGCGCTCTCCCATACCGGGGCGCTGGCGGGATCGGACATCGTCTATGACGCCGCCTTCCGCCGCGCCGGCATGCTGCGGGTCTATGAATTGCGCGAATTGTTCGAGGCGGTGACGACGCTCTCCTCCGGCCTGCGGCTGAAGGGGGAGCGCATGACCATCCTCACCAATGGCGGGGGGGCGGGCGTTCTGGCGACCGACGCGCTGGAAGGCACGCCGGGCAAGATCGCGACCCTCGCCCCGACCACCATCGCGGCGCTCGACCGGGTGCTGCCCTCCACCTGGTCCCATGGCAATCCCGTGGACATCATCGGCGACGCGCCCGGCAAGCGCTATGGCGACAGCCTGTCCGCGCTGCTGGACGATCCCGGCTCCGATGCGGTGCTCGTGCTCAATTGCCCGACGGCGGTCGCCGATTCCACCGAGGCGGCGGACGCGGTCATCGACACGCTCTCCCGGCGCCCCGGCGCTCCGGTCCTCACCTGCTGGCTGGGCGAGACGGCGGTGGCGCAGGCGCGCCGGAAATTCGCGGACAAGCGCATCCCCACCTACGAGACGCCGGACGAGGCCGTGCAGGCCTTCGTCCATCTCGCCTCATACCGCCGCAACCAGACATTGCTGATGGAAACCCCGCCGGCGCGCGGCTTCGAGGAGCCGGACCGTTCCAAGGCGCGCGAGATCGTGCAGGCGGCGGTGGCCTCCGGGCGGCATACGCTCACCGAGTTCGAGGCCAAGGGCGTGCTCGCGGCCTATGAAATCCCGGTGGTGGCGACGCGCCGGGCCGCGACTCCCGAGGATGCGGCGCGGCAGGCGGCGGAGATCGGCCGGCCCGTCGCCATCAAGATCCTGTCGCCCGACATCACCCACAAGACCGATGTGGGCGGCGTGCGGCTCGATCTGCGCACTCCGGCGGCGGTGGAAGAGGCGGCGCGCACCATGCTGGACACGGTGCGCGAGCGCCGGCCCGACGCCCATATCGAGGGCTTCACCGTCCAGGAGATGATCCACCGGCCCCAGGCGCAGGAACTGATCGTCGGCATTTCCAACGATGCCACGTTCGGCCCGGTCATCCTGTTCGGCGAGGGCGGCATTGCGGTGGAGGTGATCGCCGACCGCGCAGTGGCGCTGCCGCCGCTCAACCGGCTGCTCGCCCGCGAAATGATCGACCGCACCCGTGTCGCCAAACGCCTCGCGGGCTATCGCGACCGGCCGCCGGCGGATTTCGAGGCGATCGAGGCGACCCTGGTCAAGATTTCAGATCTGCTCGGGGACATTCCCGAAATCACGGAACTGGACATCAACCCGCTGCTGGCGGACGCGAATGGCGTCATCGCGCTCGACGCGCGCATCGTCGCCCATGCCTCGGACGGCATCGGCACGCGGCGGTTCGCCATTCGGCCCTATCCGACGCGTCTCGTCGGGACCATCAGCCTCAGCGACGGGCAGGTGCTTGAGCTTCGGCCCATCCGGCCCGAGGACGAGCCGGGCCTCGTGGACATGGTGCGCCGTTCCGATCCGCAGGATGTGCGCATGCGCTTCCTCGGGTCCGTGAAGGACTTTCCCCATCTCATGGCCGCCCGCCTCTCGCAGATCGACTATCACCGCGAAATGGCGCTGGTGGCGGTGAATGCGCAGAAGGAAATCGTCGGCGCGGTGCGCATCATTGCCGACCCGGACAATGAGGCGGCGGAATACGCCATCATGGTGCGCTCGGACCAGAAGGGGAAAGGGCTGGGCTTCGGCATGATGACGCAGATCCTCGCCTATGCCCGCCAGCAAGGCTTGAAAAAAGTGTTCGGCGACGTGCTGCGCGAGAACCAGGCCATGCTGCGCGTCGCCGAGGATCTCGGCTTCACCGTGCGCGCCGGCAGCGACGACCCGACCTTGGTGCGGGTCGATCTCAATCTGTGAGAAGGGGGGCTTTCCCCTGCCGGCGCGGCCGGCAGGGGAAAGCGCGCGTCCTATCCCACCCAGCCCATGAGTTCGCGCCGGGCCACATGGGCGATCACGCGCATGCCTTCCGGGCTGTCATTGAGGCAGGGGATGGCGGCGAATTTCTCGCCGCCATTGTGCTCGAAGATTTCGCGGTTCTCGCCGCCGATCTCCTCCAGCGTCTCCAGGCAGTCGGCGGTGAAGCCCGGATTGACGATGGCGAGCCGCTTCACGCCGCTCTTGGCCAGCGCCTCCACGGTCTTGTCGGTGTAGGGCTGGAGCCATTCCTCCGTCCCGAAGCGCGACTGGAAGGTCAGGCGGAACTTCTCAGCGCTGAAGCCCAGATAGTCCCGCATCAGCCGCGCGGTCTTGGCGCACTGGCAATGATAGGGGTCGCCCTTCTTCAGATAGGAAAGCGGCACGCCGTGGAACGAGGCGAGGATGACCTCCGGCTCGAAATCCAGCGCCGCCAGATGCCCTTTGAGGGCCTCGCAGGCGGCCTCGATATAGACCGGATCGTCGTGCCAGGGCGGGGCCACGCGGATGATCGGCTGCCAGCGCATGGCTTTCAGCGCGTCGAATGCCTTGTCGCAGACCGTGGCGGTGGTAGCGGCGGCATATTGCGGATAGAGCGGCAGGATGAGGATGCGCTCGCAGCCCTGCGCCTGGAGCGCGGCGAGGCGGTCGGGAATGGAGGGCTTGCCGTAGCGCATGGCCCAATCGACGATCAGCCGGTCGTCGTGCGGCCCGATCTCTGCGAACAGCTTCTCTGCCTGGGACCGGGTGATGGTCTTCAGCGGGCCTTCGTTCAGCTCCTTGTTCCAGATCGTCTCATAGTCCTTGCCCTTGGGTCCGGGCCGCTTGGTGAGGACGATGAGGTTCAACACCAGCCACCAGACCACGCGATTGACTTCGATGACGCGGCGGTCGGACAAAAATTCCTTCAGATAGGCCCGCATGGACCAATAGTCGGTCGCTTCCGGCGTGCCGAGATTGACGATCAGCACGCCGATCTTGCCGAACGCCACCTTCGGGTGGCCGGGGGGGAAGTGATCCGTGGTCTTCAGCATGTGCATTCAGCCGGCGGTCTGGGACAGGACGCTCTCGAAGCCCTCGAACTGGGGCGGGCCGAGATATTGCACCTTGCTCGCCCCGGCATCGCGGTGCGCGGCGCGGAACGCCTCCGAGCGCGTCCAGGCCTCGAAGTCCGCCTTGGTGCGCCACAGGCTGTGGGAGGCATAGAGGACATGGTCCTCCTTTTCGGCGCCTTTCAGCAGGTCGAAGGAGACGAAGCCCGGCACGCTGGACAGGTGGCTGTCCCGCTCGCGCCAGATGAGTTCGAATTCGGCCTCCGAGCCGAGCTTCACCTTGAAGCGATTCATGGCGATGAACATAGGCCCTCCGGGATGCGTTATGCCCGCGCTGGCGGCACGGCGTCCGCCCGTTCTATCCCGCCCTTGCCCAGGACGCGCAAGGGCGCTCTTTTGCGCAGCGACACTCAGGAGCGTGACCCATGACCTCACCTTATGCCCATCCCGCCTTGGCCGAAGGCCGCGTCGCCGTGGTCACGGGCGGCGCCTCGGGCATCGGACTGGCGGCGGCGCGGCGCTTTGCCGGCCTCGGCCTGCGGGTCTGCATCCTCGATCGCGGGGCCGACCGGCTCGCGCAGGCGGCGGCGCAGATCGGCGGCGAAGTGCTCGCTCTTGACGCGGATGTGAGCAGCCGCGCCGCGCTGGAACAGGCGGAAGGCGAGATCCGCGCCCGTTTCTCGCGCGTGGATGTGCTGATGAACAATGCCGGCATCCAGCCGGGCTCGGGGGTCTTTTCCGACCCGGAGACCTGGCGGCGCATCCTGGATGTGAATCTGTTCGGCGTGATCCACGGCACCCAGGTCTTCGCGCCCGCCATGATCGCGCAGGGCACTCCCGCCCTCATCATCAACACCGGCTCGAAGCAGGGCATCACCACCCCGCCGGGCGACCCGGCCTATAATGTCTCCAAGGCCGGGGTGAAGGTCTTCACCGAGGCGCTCCAGCATGACCTGCGCAACCGCCCCGACTGCGCGGTGCGCGCCCATCTGTTCATTCCCGGCTTCGTCTTCACCCCGCTCGCCGCCGGCGGCCGGACCGAGAAGCCGGCGGGCGCCTGGACCGCCGAGCAGACCGTGGACTTCATGCTGGCGCGCGTGGATGCCGGGGATTTCTACGTGCTGTGCCCGGACAATGACGTCACGCGCGAGACAGATGAAAAGCGCATCCTCTGGGCGGCGGGCGACATTGCCGAAAATCGTCCGCCCCTGTCGCGCTGGCACCCCGACCATCAGGAGGCGTTCGCGGCCTTCCTGAAAGGCTGATACGGCCGCGCTTGCCGCAGGACCTTGGGCAGGGCAGTGTTTCGCCGGTATTGCTGGGGATGTCCGATGGTCGAGGTCGCCAATTCCGCCTATCTCGATTTTTTCGCGTGGCGCTATACCGACGCAACAACCGTCCCGGAAGCGTTCGGCTTCTCCAGCGGAACCGAATATCCGCTCAGTTCCACCATCACCCTCAATCTCGCCTTGGTCATTGATCGCGCGAGCGATCCCTCGTCCCTGCTCGCTTTGGACTGGGGGGAGCGGCAGCAGCAGATCGCCGCGCTGGAGGAGGCCGGAACGCTGTGGGATCTCTATGGCGGGCGGCAGGGCGACTATGATGCCGTGGTCAACGGGCTGGCCGCGAAAGGCATTGCCGTCGAGCCGGCCTCCAGCGGCTATGTGAGCAGCGTCGAATCCCGCACGCTCTGGGTGAGCCTCACGCCGCAGGAATTCTTCGATCTCACCGGCCAGCGGCTCTATTGGGTGGGCGGGACGGCCAGCGAACCGTGGGCGGTCTATTGGGAGGGCAATCTCAGCCTGCCGGACGCCTGGGGTGATGTCGTCAAGGGCCTGTGGGTGGACACTTTCCTCGTGTCCGGCCAGGAGGGCAGCGGGACCGGCGTCGCCCTGACCCCGGGGCCGCAAAGCCCGGGAAATTCCACCAGCTTCGATTACCAGGCGGTGAGCTATTACGCCAACACCATCGCCGAGCTTTATAATTTTCCCCTGTCCGCCGACTCGACTCTGGCGCTGGGTTTGCTCGGCATCGTGGAGCCGGCGGTCGGCACCGCCATTCCGGCAAGCGCGACCCAGAGTTTCCAGACTTATATGGACCAGTTCCGCGCGGGGGCGGGGGTCGCCACCGGCGCGCCGGTGTTCCAAGTGGGGAATGCCGGCGCATGGCACAATGTGTCGGATCGGGGCGGGGAGCGATCGCTCGACGTCGGCGTTGCCGGCGTCATCAACCCGTCCGCCGCCATGGCGCTCTATAGCGGCCCGGGCCTGACCAACCAGAGCAATTTCACTGGCTATCAGGGCGCCATCTGGGACACGGTGAACAATCCCGCCGTGCTGTCGTCGTCCTGGACGGACATCATGTCCACGGCGCCCGGCTCGGCCTTCTACGCCGCCTATCGCGAATTGTTCGTCGATGCCGCCTTGCGCGGCATCACCATGTTCAATGACGGATCGGACGGCGGCTCGGGCGCGCAGATCGGCAACGGGCTCACCAATGTCTGGCAGAACAACACCAGCCCTTATGTGGTGGTGGTGGGCGGAAGCTCGCTGAGCACGCCGACCTCGGCCGCCGCGGACCCGACGCTCGCCGACACCTATGCCCTGGCGCAGGCGCAGGACCGCCCCACCATCGCCGCCCTCGCCGCCGGGGGCATGAAGTCCATGCCGGCCAATGCCGCCGACCTCTCGGTCTTCATCGAGACGGTCTGGAACCAATATGCGCTCAGCGGGGCGCGGCTCAATCCCGGCTATGTCACCAATGAGACGACGGGCGGAGGGGTGGACATCACCCAGGGCGTCCCGTCCTACCAGCAGGCGTTCGGCCTGTTTCCGCAGGGGCTCGGCGCCTCCACCGGCACCGGGCGCGGCATGCCGGACGTGGCGGCGCTCGCGGGCGGAAACATGTTCTACAACCTGCCGAGCGCCTCCATGGAGACGTTCGAGCAGGGCGGCTTCGGCACCAGCGCCGCGACCCCGCTCTGGGCGTCGCTCGGCCTGCAGATCAACGCGATCCTGGCGGACCAGGGCATGCCCTATTCCCTCGGCTATATGACCGACCTGCTCTACAACGCCGCCGTCATCGCGCCGGCCGCCTTCAATGATGTGCAGGTCGGCTCCAATACCAGCACCTTTATCTATGGCGGCACGATCGAGACGCCCGACGGCGACGGCGGCTGGGTGAGCATCACGCCGCTCGGCATCGGCTATTCGGCGGCGCCGGGCTATGATCTCGTCTCCGGCCTCGGGACGCCCAATGGCGTTCTGCTCGCCCGCGCCTTGTCCGCCATCACCCATGCCCAGCTCTGGTCCGATACGCCGGCCCTTGCCGTTCTCGACGGGCTCGGGGGCTACGAGAGCGCGGTCGACCAGACGCTGCTGTTCCAGCCGGTTCTGGCTGCTGCCGGCTCCTATTCCGCCCATGTGGGCGCCGAGAGTTACGGCGCATTCGGCGTTTCAACGACGCCGCAGGCCTGGTCGCGGCAGTTCGCCCAGCAGGTGCTGCAAATGGACTTCGACCCCGATCTCGTCACTTTCTTCGACGGCTTGTCCCAGGCTCGGCCGCAGGACGGCTACGCGGCGGCGGGAGAGGCCATTTCGGCGCGGGTCTCCGGCATGGGCACGACCGCGCCTCAGGCCAGCCTGTCGGTGAATTACGGCTTCCTGGATTTCGTCGACGCCAGCGGTGCGAGCGCGGTCGAAGTCGCCCGCCCGGTCGCCATTGCCGCCACCGCTGGGGGGCTGGATGACATGGAAGCGGTGGTGCGCGTGCGCCAGAGCGGCATGAACGAGGGCCTGTCCCTCACTTTCTATCGGGTGGACGACCTGTCCGGCACCATCGGCGGCGTGAACCCGCAGGATGCCGCCTATGCGGCGCTCGTGGAGGCGCGGGCCTATGGCCTCTCCAGCGGAGGCACCGCCTTGAATGGACCGGGCTTTGGGCAATATGCCCAGTCCGCGCTGCTGGACGTGGACCAGGGCGACATCATTGCCATGGTGCTTCGGAGCCTCAGCGGAGGCACGACGCAGACCTTCTATGCCTTCTCGTCCGCGAACGAGCAGGTGGATGGTCAGGCTGTCACCCATCTGTGGAATTACGGCCTCAACACCTGGGGCTGGGAGGACCTCTATGGCGGGGGCGACCTCGATTATAACGACCTCGTCGTGCAGCTCGATTTCACCAGCGCGGCGGGTTCCGGCATCCTGGTCTGACCCGACCGTCAGGGCCGACGCGCCTCGCTGACGGAGGCGCGGACACAGAATTTTCGCGAGGGGTGCGGATGGTGGGCGCGACAGGGATTGAACCTGTGACCCCTACGATGTCAACGTAGTGCTCTCCCGCTGAGCTACGCGCCCATCCGCCAGGAGGACGCCTCTATATCGAACCGCTTCGCCGGGCGCAAGGCGCCCCGCGTGGAAATGGTCGCGCCGGAGGCGGACCCGCACCGAAACGAGCGGATGGTCCGATTCGCAGCGGAGCCGGCGCGCTTTAACTCCATCTCAACGACCTCCCGCTCATGCTCGATCCATGACGCGCGGTGTATTCAGGTATCTCGTAGCCCCGCTCGTCTGCGTGGGGCTCCTGTCGGGCTGTCGTTTCGATATGTTCGACCGACGGGAGCCCTGGCGCGCCGAAGCGGAGCAGAAATGCATCGCCGAACGCGGCGTGACCGTCTCCGCTTATGTGGAACCCGTCAGTGCCATCAATCGCGGCGTGTGCGGCATGGAGCAGCCGTTCCGCGTGACCGCGCTTGGCGAGGGGACGGTGGAAGTGAGCCCCCGGGCCACCCTCGCCTGTCCCATGATCCGCGATCTCAATGTCTGGCTGGAAAATGTGGTGCAGCCGGCCGCCCTGGCCTGGATGGGCCAGCCGGTGGTGGGCATCAAGCAGATGTCTTCCTATTCCTGTCGCGGCATGAACGGAAATCCCTCGGCGAGGATTTCCGAGCACGCCTTTGGCAATGCGCTGGACATCGGATCCTTCACTTTCGCGGACGGCCGGACCATCACCATAAAAGACAATTGGCGCGGCCCGCAGGAGGCGCGCGGCTTCCTCTTGCAGATACAGGCGGGCGCCTGCGAGGTGTTCACCACCACGCTCGCGCCGGGCTCCAACATCTTTCACTACGACCATATTCATGTGGACCTGATGCGGCGCGCCAATCGGCCCATCATCTGTCAGCCCGCGCCCAAGCCCATGCCGCCGCCCGTTCTCATGGCGCGTCAGCCGGGCGGGGGTATGCAGGGGGGATATCCGCCCGGCATCGCGCCGCCGTCCGGGCCTGCGCCGCTGCCCGCCATCGCGCCGCCCTCGGGGCCAGGACCGCTCATGGGACAGCGGCCGGAGCCGGCGCGCGCGCCGGCAAACGAACCCATGGGCTCGCCCATGGACATCATGCCTCATCCCGAAAGCGGGCCGGACGACAGCGAGGAGGCCCCGGTGCCCGGCGCCCCGCAGGAGGCTCCGGTCTATCAACCGCCCCAGGCCGCGGCGCCGCCTTATGCCGGCGGGCCGTCTTATGCGCCGCCGCGCGCCTATCCGCCTTCCGGCGACCCGAACCAGCCGGTCTTGATGCCGCCCGGCGCCGTGCCCCAGCCCAGTGTCCTGCGCCCTCCCGGTCCCATGTCCTCGGTTCCGCCGGGATGGAATGTCGGGCCTGCGCCCGCGCGCTCCTATGCCGGGGAGACCGCGGGGGCCGTCGGCCCCTTCGCCACGGGCTCCATCGGCGGGCGGAAATATTACAGCGTGCCCGTTCCCCAGCCCTCGCCCATCCCGCTGCCGGCCGCCGAGCCGGGCGCGGACTGAGTCGCTCCGCCCTTGGGCTTTTGGCAGGACGGGGCTGAGCATTGCGCGATCCATCGCGTGGGCTGATGGGTGGGTTCAGCGAATGTCGTTTGTGGCGCGGGGCTGCGATCCTTATCAGAAGGGCTCCGCGTTTCCGGTCTGGATACCCTCAATGGCGCCCCGGCATATCGCCCTTGCCGTCCTTGCGACGGCGATCTGGGGCTTCAATTTCGTCGTGGTCCGCTATGGGCTCGACCATTATCCCCCGCTGCTGCTGACCGCGCTGCGCTTTGCCCTGGCGGCGTTGCCCGCGCTTGTCATTCCGCGCCCGCGCCTCCCGTTCGGCCAGCTCGTGGCCATGGGCGCGGTGTGGTTCCTGGCCCAATTCGCCTTCCTGTTCCTGGCCATCGACAATGGCATGCCGCCGGGCCTTGCCTCCCTGACCATGCAGGCGCAGGCCTTCTTCACCCTTCCGGTCGCATTCCTGGTTCTGGGCGAGCGGCCGAGCGGGCGCCAGATGATCGGCTCCGCCGTCGCCCTGTGCGGGCTGGGCCTGATCGCCGCCAGCGTCGGGGGCGACATGACCCATCTGGGCCTCTTGCTTGCGCTGATGGGGGCATTCAGCTGGTCCTGCGGCAATGTCATGGTGCGCCGCGCGCCGCCCGTGGACATGTTCGCGCTGATCGTCTGGCTGAGCCTCGTTCCGCCGCTCCCCGCCTTCGCCCTCTCGCTCTGGATGGAAGGATGGCCCGCCATCCGCGATGCGCTGCTCGACCCGACGGCGGTGGGGCTCGGGACGTTGGCCTATCAGGTGGTGGGCGGCACCTTCCTCGGTTTCGGCATCTGGGGCCTTTTGCTGAAGCGATATCCCGCAGGCCTCGTCGCGCCGTTCTCGCTCCTGGTGCCGATCTCCGGGACGCTGTCGGCCGCCCTTGTCTTGGGCGAGCGGTTTCCCCCGCTGCGCTTCGCGGGCATGGCGCTGATCCTGGCGGGATTGCTGGTGATTGCCCTGCCGCGCATCGG
>JBFMAV010000049.1:0-32683 GCA_040755535.1 Pseudomonadota bacterium
GGCCGGGGCGCATGAATCCTTGGAAGGGGCCGATGGGACGGCGTTAGTTCGTGCCGACGCCGGTCTTCATCTTGGCCACCGCCGCATCGGCCGGGAACACAGTGACCAGTTCGCCGCCCTGCCACTGCATCAGGAAGGGAACGGCGCGGGTATTCTGGCCCTGCTCGGAGAATTTGGCGCCCCAGCCCGTGGGGGTCTGGCCCACCGGGATATCCACCTTCATCACTTCGGCGCGGATGCTGTCGGCCTTCAGGTCCTTGGCGGCCGCGATGGCGTCGAAGAACACGCGCGCGCCCATATAGTTGGCGAGGCTGTGGCCCGAGCGTGGGTCCGTGTTGTACTTGGCCTTGTACTTCTTCAGAAACTCTTCCATGCCCGGCGCAATCTTGGGATTGGTCTTGTACTGGGTGAAGTCGACGTCGAGGGCGCCTTCCATGTTGTCCGCGCCCACCGCCAGCATGGTGTCGCGCAGCGAGTAGCCGCCACCCGCGCCGATGATCGCCTTGGGCTTGAAGCCCTGGTCCTTCATCTGGCGGAAGAACAGCACTGTGTCGTTCTGGTAGGAGGTCTGGAGCACGATATCGACGTTCGCGCTCTTGAGGCGCAGCACGACCGGCGTCAGGTCCACCGACTTTGCCGAATAGGGCAGGATCTCGACCACATTCAGCTTCTTTTCGGCGGCGCGGGACTTCTGATAGCCCGCCATGGTCTGCCCGTAGAGGGAGTCCTCATGGATGATGCCGATCTTCAGTTCCTCGGGCTTCTTGCCCAGCGCCGGGGCGATGGCGGTGGGGATCGCGTCCACCATCTGCACCGAGAAGTCCTTCGCGGTGGCGTTGGAGCGGAAGACATATTTGAAGCCGCGCTCGGTGATGGGATCGGACACCGCGCCGAGCTCGAAATAGGGGATGCCGGCCAGTTCCGCCACCTGGGTCGCCGCCAGCGACAGGGAGGAGGAATAGGTGCCGAAGATCACCGAGACATTCTCGACCGAGGTCAGCCGGCGCGCTTCGCCCACCGCCTGGTTCGGATCGACCGCATCGCCCTTCACGAGAGTGATCTGCTTGCCGTTGATGCCGCCGGCCGCGTTGCGTTCCTCGGCGGCGAGTTCCAGGCCGCGGAAGCTCTCGTCGCCCAGCAAAGCGAGGCCGCCCGAGAAGGGATAGAGCGCGCCGAATTTGAGCGTCTGCTGCGCGGCGGCAGGGCCGGCCATCTGGGCCGCGCCCAGCATGAATGCAGCGGCAAGCGCCGCTTGAGCGACTTTCCTCATTCTTTTCCTCCCATTGGTGCCGTTTCACGGCGTCCATGCCGCCCCGGACGGGCAGTCTTGGGGCGGATAATGCAGATGACCAAGTTGCCTGACAAGTAGAAAATCGCTAACGTCCGGCGGTCAGAAAAGCCGCGGGCCGGGTGTTCGATCCGGCAAAGCGGGATAAGTGAAAACCGGGAAGAGCCGCCCACGCCAATCAGCGCCGCCGCCAAGCCGTCGGTCCTTCAGGGATCGCCCGCGGGCGGCCTGCAGGTCGATTCCGGCTCTTGGCCCGAAACCGCGTTGGAGGATTAAAAGGCATGCCATCCCTTCCCGAAACCATGCGCCAGGTCGTCTTCGCCGGAGCCGGCGGGCCGGAGGTGATTCGCCTGGAGACCGGTCCCATCCCGCAGCCCGGCCCGGGTCAGGTGCTGGTGGAAGTGGTGGCTGCGGGCGTCAATCGGCCCGACTGCCTCCAGCGGGCCGGCGGCTATCCCCCGCCCCCCGGCGCGACCGCCGTTCCGGGCCTGGAAATCGCCGGCCGCGTGGTGGCGCTCGGTGACGGCGTCACCAGCCCGGCGCTCGGGGATGAGGTCTGCGCGCTGGTGATCAGCGGCGGCTATGCCGAATATTGCCTCGCCGAGGCGCCGCTCTGCCTGCCCATTCCCACGCCGCTCTCGCTGCTGGAGGCGGCGGGCCTGCCGGAGAATTATTACACCGTCTACGACAATGTCTTCACGCGCGGACGCCTCGCGAAAGGCGAGACCATCCTGGTGCATGGCGGCTCCAGCGGCATTGGCTCCACCGCAATTCAACTGGCGCATCAAGCCGGGGCGCGGGTGATCGCCACCGCCGGTTCGGACGAGAAATGCGCCTTCTGCCGCGAACTCGGTGCGGACGAGACCATCAATTACCGCGCCGCCGATTTTGTGGAGGAGGTCAAGCGCCTCACCGACGGCCAGGGCGTGAACGTCATCCTCGACATGGTGGGCGGCCCCTATGTGCAGCGCAATCTCGCGTGCCTCGCCCTTGAAGGGCGCCTCGTGCAGATCGCCTTCCTCCAGCCGAGCCGCGTGGACATCGATCTGCTGCCGGTCATGGTGAAGCGCCTGACCTTCACGGGCTCCACGTTGCGGCCCCGCTCCGTGGCGCTGAAGGCCGCCATTGCCGACCATCTGCGGCGCGACGTGTGGCCCATGCTGGAAACCGGCACCATTCGCCCGGTCATTCACGCCACCTTCCCGCTGGAGCAGGCGCGCGAGGCCCATGCGCTGATGGAATCCTCCGCCCATTCCGGCAAGATCATGCTGGAGACCGGTAAATGAGCAGCCATGCGGGGCATGTCGCCTTCGTCACCGGGGCGGGGCGCGGCATCGGCCGCGCCATGGCGGACGCCCATGCCGATGCAGGTGCCGCCGTCGCCTATGTGGACCATGATCTCGATCTGGCCCGCGGGGCGGCTGACGCTGCTGCCGCGCGCGGTGCGCGCACCCTCGCGCTTGCGGCGGACGTGGCGGACTTCGAGGGGCTTTCGCGCGCCGTCGCGGACGCGACCAGGGCGCTCGGACCCATCGACATCCTGGTCTCCAATGCCGGCATCTCGCCCAAGAGCGGGGCGGATGGCCGGCGGGCCGACGCCTTCGCCATGGATGCGGAGGAATGGCGCCGGGTCATCGACGTCAACCTCACCGGCACCTTCAACTGCGTGCGGCTCATTTCGCCGGGGATGATCGCCCTGAAGCGCGGGCGCATCGTCTCCACCTCGTCCGTGGCGGGGCGCACGTTCTGCGACATTGTCGGCGTCCATTATGCCGCCTCCAAGGCCGGCCTCATCGGCATGACCAAGCATCTGGCGGGCGAGTTCGGTCCCCACGGCATCACGGTCAATGCCCTTGCGCCCGGACGCATCGACACGCCCTTGATGCGCGGCACCGCCTCCGAGGCCAATGAGGCGGCGCGGCTCGCGACGCCGTTGCGCCGGCTCGGCACACCGGAGGACGTGGCGGCAACCTGCCTGTTCCTGACATCCCGCGAGGCCGCTTTCGTCACCGGGCAGGTGGTGGATGTGGCCGGCGGCTGGCTGATGACGTGAGGCGGGCCATGTTCGACTTTTCCGGCCGCACCCTCTTTCTCACCGGCGCCAATGGCGGCATCTCACGGGCCATTGCCCGCACTTTCTACGATCTCGGGGCCAATTGCGTGCTCACCGATATCGATCTGGACGGCGTCGCGGCCTTCGCCCGCGATCTCGACCCGTCCGGCGCGCGCACCTTGGCCGTGCGCCAGGATGCGGGGCGGCCGGAAGAGGCCGATGCGGCGCTGGCGGCGGCGGGCGAGCGGTTCGGCCCGCTCCATGCGCTCGTGACCTCGGCCGGCCTCTATCGCGTGCGCACGGTGGGCGAGATGGACGATGCCCATTGGCGCACCGGCATCGCGGTCAATCTGGACGGCGTCTTCTACACCTGCCGTGCGGCGATCCCACATCTCGCGCAGGGCAGCGCCATCGTGAACGTGACGTCCATGGCGGGCCATCGCGGCAGCCACAGCCATGCGGACTATGCGGCGGCCAAGAGCGGCGTGCTCGGCTTCTCCCGTTCGCTCGCCATCGAGCTTGCGCCCAAGGTGAGGGTCAATGCGGTCTCCCCGGGCCTGATCGACACGCCCATGGTGCGCCCGCTGATGGCGGCGAAGGGGGACGTGCTGCTGGACCTGACCCCCATGAAGCGGCTCGGCACCGGGGAGGAAGTCGCCCGCGTGGTGGCTTTCCTGTGCTCGGACTGGGCGAGCTTCGTGACGGGCGAGACCGTGCATGTGAATGGCGGACTATATATTTCCGGTTGAGGCGCGAGCGCGCGCCGTCCGCCTTGCGCGAGAGCATGCGCCGATCAGCCTGCATCGCAGGCTGATCGGATCACGCATTCTCTTTCAAAGAGTGAGAGGGCGATTCACAGATCAGATTGTTTTAATCTGATCTGATCGCGCTCAAGGTCGCCGGTCGGGCATCTAATCGATTCGGCACGAAGGGAATGGAGAGAATGGCGCGGCGCGCAGGTAACGGATCCGGTCTGACCCAGGACGTGATCGGCCGCGGCCCTTCGCTCGCGGAGGTGGTGGCCCAGCGGCTGCGCGAGGAGATCGCCTCCCACCGCCTCAAACCCGGCGAGAAGCTGCCGACCGAAGTGCAATTGTCCGAGGCCTATGGGGTGAGCCGGCCGATCGTGCGCGAGGCGGTGGGGCGCTTGAAGCATGACGGGCTGGTCCATAGCCGGCAGGGGGCCGGGGCCTTCGTCGCGGAGCCGAGCGCCGTCTCCACTTTCCGGCTCGACATCGCGGATTTCTCCAACAAGGACGAGATCCGCAACATCGTCGAATTGCTGATGGCGGTGGAAGCCAATGCCACCGCCCACGCCGCCGTGCGGCGCACCGAGGAGGACCTCGTCCATATTCAGGCCCAGCTTGATGCCATGCAGGCGGCCATCCTGAAGGGCGATCCCGGCGTGGACGAGGACGTGGCCTTCCACCGGGCCATCGTGGAGGCGACCAAAAATCCCTTCTTTCGCGACCTGTCGGATTTCCTCGACCGGCGGGTGCGCAATTTCATCCGCACCGCCCGCTCCAATTCCGCCCGCCTCCAGGGCCTCACCGAAGCCGTGCAGCAGGAGCATCAGGCGATCTTCGACGCCATTGCCGCGCGCAATGCCTCGGACGCCCGCGCCGCCGCGGAAGCGCACCTGAAAAACGCCGCAGCCCGCCTGGCGCTCTATCTGCACCCTTGAGGGGGGGCTTAATCCTTCGGGCGGATGAAGGTGCGCAGGCGCTCGGCGGTGGCGTCGGGCAGGGGGCGGGAGCGGCGGGTGCTGGTGTCGACCATCACGATCACCGTCTCCGCGTTCGCGCACAATTTGCCGTCCTGGAAGAGGGCCTGCTCCAGCTTGACCGAGCTGCGCCCGACCTCCAGCACGCCGGTGCCGATCCACACTTCGCCCGGCCAATGCAGTTCGGCGCGATAGTCCAGAGCGAGGCGGGCGAGCACGAAGGCGGTGCCCGGCTCCACCACCGGGGCGCTCTTGTCGTAGAGCATGGAGGTGCGGCCGGTCTCCAGGAAGGTGGAGAAGACCGCATTGTTCACATGGCCCTGCCGGTCCGTGTCGGAATAGCGCAGCTTGTCGAAGGCGCGGAAGGGGAAGTCGTCGAGGGCGAGGGGGCGCATCGGGCCATCCATCATGGAGGAAAGTCGCGGGGCGCGCGGCCCCGCAAAAGATCAGCCGCGGCCGACAAAGGGCATCTTGGTGGCCATGACCGTCATGAACTGGACGTTCGCCTCCAGCGGCAGGCTCGCCATATAGACCACCGAATCCGCCACATGCTTCACGTCCATCACCGGCTCCACCTTCAGGGAGAGGTCGGCCTGCGGCACGCCGGACTTCATGCGCTGGGTCATCTCGGTCTCGGCATTGCCGATGTCGATCTGCCCGCAGGCGATGTCATAGGCGCGGCCGTCCAGCGAGGTGGACTTGGTGAGCCCGGTGATGGCGTGCTTGGTGGAGGTGTAGGGCGCCGAATAGGGGCGGGGCGCGCTGGCCGAGATGGAGCCGTTATTGATGATGCGCCCGCCGCGCGGGGACTGGTCCTTCATGAGGCGCATGGCCTCCTGGGTGCACAGGAAGGGGCCGGTGAGGTTGGTGTCCACCACTTTGCGCCATTCCTCAAAGCTCAGCTCATACATGGGGACGGCGCGCGCGCCCGTGCCGGCATTGTTGAACAGAACGTCGAGGCGGCCGAAGCGGGCCTTCACCTGGGCGAACAGGGCGGCGACGGAGGCGGGATCGGTGACGTCCGTGGGCAGGGCGAGGAACGTCGCGCCGGGGCGGCGCTGGACGGTTTCTTCCAGCGCGTCGGCGCGACGCCCGGCCAGCACCACCGCATAGCCGGCATCGCTGAAGGCCAGCGCCACGGCGCGGCCGATGCCGCTGCCCGCTCCCGTCACGAGGGCGATCTTAGTGTCGGCGGGGCTCACCATGGCGTCTCTCCAAGCCTGTTATCGTGGCGGGCGATCATATCGCCGGCCCCTACAGGCTATAGAGCAGCAGCCGAGCGGCGCGCAACGCGGCCCCGCACGAAAGTATAGGATGCGTGCAGACTTAGGAGGCGCGCGCTCAGTCCGAGGCGCGCGCCGCCAAAGCATCGAAGTCGATATGGTGGCCGGCACGATCGCGCTTCGAGGCGAGATAGCGCACATTCTCCTGCGTCGGGCGCCCGATCACCCGCGCTTCGGCGGCAACCGTGAGGCCGGCGGCCGTGAGGGCGGCAAGCTTCTCGGGGTTGTTGGTGTGCAACTCCACCTTCTCGACCCCGAGCTGGCGCAGCATCTGCGCCGCGAAGTCGAACCGCCGCTGGTCGAGGCCGAAGCCCAGCACCTCGTCGGCATCATAGGTGTCGTAACCTTCGGACTGGAGCTTGTAGGCGCGCATCTTGTTGGCGATGCCGTTGCCGCGCCCCTCCTGGTCGAGATAGAGCAGGATGCCGCCGGTGCCCGCCGCCATGCGCGCAACGGTGTCGCGCAGCTGGTCGCCGCAATCGCATTTCAGCGAGCCGAACAGGTCACCCGTGAGGCAGGCGGAATGCAGGCGCACCGGGACGGGCTGGCTAAAGTCCGGTTGGCCGACCACGATCGCCACCTGATCGCGCAGCCCTTCGCCGCCCCGGAACACCACGAACTCGGTCTTTGGCGCGCCTTCCAGCGGCACAGGCGCGCGACCGACAATGCGCAGCGACTTGGCCTGACGGCTGCGATGGGCGAGCACATCCGCCAGCGCCACCCGCAGCGCGTCGGATTCGCTCGCGCCGTTTTCCACCGGAGCGACGACCGCGGCCGGCAGGACCAAGGCGAGGCGAAGAAGCTCAAGAGCGCCCACATCCAGGCTGTCCGCGCCCGCAACCGGCGCGTCGATGCGCGCCTCTACCTGGAGGGCCAGGGTCTCGACCCGGGCCGGATCGACACCTGGCAGGGCAATGGTTCCAGGAAGCGTGCGGGATAGGCCGAGGCGTGTGAGGCGCGGCCCCGGCAGAGCGAGACGGGCCTTCAGGGGCGCAGTCGCGGCAAGGCGGGCCGCGCTTTCCGTGTCCACCGCTTCCGCGCCAAGAACGAGGGCGCGCTCCGCACCGGATTCCAAAAGGACGGGACGTCCCGAGCGCAATTCCGAAAGGGCGCGCTCCACCGCAACGTGGCCGGCACGCTCTTCGGGGCTCAGGGACGGAATGGCTGCTGCCGGGCGCTCAGAAGACATAAGAACCTCTTCTCGTCGCTACATGTGCCGTGCCGGGGTCGGATTCAAGTCGCTCCCCGCCTTGTGACGTGTCTTCTTGCGGTTGGACGCCGAAACTACAGTGAAACTTCCGCCCCCGCATTGCGTTCCGCAGGCGCGCCGGTCAGGGACACCGCATGACGGACTATGATGCATCTTACGCACGAGAGTTAGGCTTGGACTTGTCCGCTCGCTCGCTCGTGATCGGACAGCTCGGCCAGTCGCTGGACGGGCGCGTGGCGACGCCCACGGGGGAATCCAAATACATTAGCGGTTCCAAGGCGTTGGATCATCTTCACCGGCTCCGTGCGGCGGTGGATGCGGTTGTGGTGGGCATCGGCACCGTGATTGCCGACGATCCGCTTTTGAATGTGCGCCGGGTTGGCGGGAAGAACCCGGCCCGCGTGGTGATCGATCCCGCCGGCCGTCTCGATCCGGCCGCCCGCTGCCTTGCCGCAGACGGGGCGCGGCGCATCGTGCTGCATCGCGAGGGCACCTGCGCCCCCGTGCCGCAGGGGGCGGAGCGGCTGTTCGTGCCCGCCGACGCAAGTGGACGCATCGCGCCCGCCGACGTCGTCGCGGCGCTCCGTGCGGCCGGATTGCCCCGCCTTCTCATCGAGGGGGGCCCCGCGACGCTCGCGGCTTTCCTTGATGCGGGCGTCTTGGACCGTCTTCATGTGGTCGTCTCGCCGGTCATTCTCGGCTCGGGGCGAACCGGGCTCGATCTGAAGCCCATCGCCGGGCTCGACGAGGCGTTGCGCCCGCACTGCCGCGTCACGCCCTTTGCAGACGGGGATGTGCTGTTCGATTTCGACATGCGCCGCACGGCGCGGGAGGGGAGCCATGCAACAGAGCGCGAGAACGTCTTATCCGGCGCCGGTTAGATGGATTCACTGGGTCAGCGCGCTGTGCGTGCTCCTGGTTATTCCGTTCGGCTTCATCATGATGCGCCTGCCCTCCGGGCCAGGACAGGATCAGCTATTCGATCTGCACCGCTCCTTCGGCTTCCTCATCCTGTGCCTCGCGGTGGTGCGGGTTGCGACCCGGCTGCTCCTGGGCGCGCCGCCTCCCGCGCCCGGTTTGCCGGCGTGGCAGCGCGTGCTCTCCAATGCCGTGCACCACTCCCTTTATGTTCTCATCTTCGTCATGCCCCTGCTGGGCTGGGGAGCCTCGTCTGCCTTTGGGGCGAAAGTGAGCGTTTTCGGCCTGTTCACGCTGCCGGATCTGGTCGCCAAGGACGAGGCCTTGTCCCATACCCTGGGCGATGCCCATTCCGTGCTCGGCTATGTCATGACCGCTTTGGTGCTGCTGCACATCGGCGGCGCTCTCATGCACGCCGTGAAGGGCGACGGCGTGATCTCGCGCATGATCCCCGCGCTCGGCCGGCGGTGACGCCCGCCGAGACTTACCTCGGCCGGGGCAGGGCGAGCAGGTCCGTGTGGCCGATCTCGCAGCGCGCGCCCGCGCGCGCCTCGGCCCAATCGGACGCTGCGGCGCGGCCGATGCGATCCGCCACCGCCGCAGCGGTGCCCGCGGCCAGCGCCGCCACCAGCGCCGCGTCGCGCGCATCGGACTGCGGATCGAGGCGCCACGCGCTGTCGGCGCGCTTCACCTCGTAGCCCTGGGCGGCGAAGGCCGTGGCGAGATGGTCGCTTGCCGCATTCCCAAGAGCCGCGCCGAACCCCTTGTCCCGCTCCTGGTCCGCGCGGAAGGCCCCAGCCACCGCCGCGTCCTGCGGGTGGGCGGGCCACCAGCCGTCGCGCCCGTCGCAGGTGAGCACCGTGAAGAACGTGGCGCTCAGCCGCGCGCACGCGGCGGCAAGGGCTTCCACGAAGGGCGCAGAGACCAGATCGAAGAAGGCGGAGGCGGTGACGAGATGGGGCGCGGCAGCCGCGAGCGGGGACAGCGTCCGAGACAAGTCGGCCTGAATGAGCGACACGCGGATCCGTCGTTCATCTTTGACGAGATCGACTCCGTCAGGTGTTGGGGTGGCCTCATCCGCCCAATGGGACAAGGTGCGCCGGGCAGAGTCCAGAAGGTCCGGCGCGTCGTCCAGAAGGTGCCAATGCTGGGGGCCGTCGAGCCGGAGCGCGAGCGCCCGCAGGTTCGCCGCGGTTCCGGACCCGAGATCCACCACGCGCAGCGGCTCTCCCGCAGCTTGGTGCCGGGCGAGATGCCCCGCCAGATCGCCGGCCAACGCGGCATTGCGCGCCCGCGCATCCGCATGCTCCCGCAGCGAGAGCCAATCGGCTGAGAATCCCGTCATGCCGCAACTTTCCGGGCGAGGCCCTTCAGCACTGAGGCGATGCGCGCCGCCGTGTCGTCCCAAGTGGGAAAGGTGAGACCGGCCGCAAATGCGCGGTCGGCGAGGTTCCGGCGTGCGCCGGCATCTGCGATCAGGGGGGCGAGGGCGTTACGCAGGGCGGTCGCATCGCCGGGAGGGACTTTCACGCCCGCCCCGTCGGGGACGGTCTGGGCCGCCGCCCCGCCCGTGGTGCAAACAACAGGCAGGCCCCGCTGCAAGGCTTCCGCGAGCACCATGCCGTAGCCTTCATAGAGAGACGGATGCACGAACAGGTCTGCCTGACCATAAGCCGCTTCGAGGGCGGCGCGCTCCAGCGCCCCGGCAAGCCGCACGCGCTCCGAGAGGCCGGCATCGGAAATCGCCGCCCCCAGGCGCGCGGCTTCGGAAAGGTCCATCTCCAGGCTGCCGACGATGGTCAGCGTCCAGGAAAGGGCGCGCAAGCCGCCCAATGCCTCCACCAGGATAGGATAAGCCTTGCGCGGAATGACGGTGCCGACACTCAGAAGCCGGGGCGGATCACCCTTTGCCGGGCTGCGCGGAGCGCGGGTGAGGCCCGGCTCCGCCACGCTGATCAAGCGGTCGGGGACATCATAGTCCGACGCGAGAATGCGGGCGGTCTCCGCGCTGGTTGTGATCACCGCCCGGCACAGCGACAGAGCTTTCCGTTCGCTCAGGCGCAAGCTGGCCTGATGCTGGGCGGAAAGGCCCGCTTCCAACGCGAGCGGATGGTGGATGAGCCCCACAAGGCGAGACGCGATGGGGCGCAGGAGGTCGGCGGGCAGCGCGCCGAGCGCCAATCCGTCCACCAGCAGCAGGGCGTGCGGGTCGCTGGCGGTCAAGGCCTCCATCGCCGCCGCGATAACGGCGGCGGGCGCCAGGGGAAATCCGCCGGGCAGCGGCAGATGGGTGGCATCGATGCCCTGATGAGGCAGGTGGGCCAGCAAGGCCCGGTCATAGGCATAGCCTCCCGTGGCCGTCTCCAGGGCGCCGGGGACGGCCAGGACCACAGGCAGGGGCGGCGCCCCGGCGGGCGGAGGCATCATGGCGCGATATCGTCCTCGAACCAGGCCCGTGCCACATGGGATTCGTGCAAGGTGACGCGCAGCCGCGTCGGCGCATCGGCCCCGAATGTGCCGGCCCGCGCCGCATGAGCGATGCCGTCGAAAATATGCTTGCACAGGACTTCGGTGGTCGTGTTGCGTCCTGCGAACTCTGGCAGCTCATCCAGATTGCGGTAGGCGAGGGGAGAGAGGATGCCCTTCAGGACTTCATGGGCCTTGCCGATGTCCACCACGACACCGTCCTGCGAAAGGCGGGGGCTCATGAAGGCCGCATCGACCACGAAGGTCGCGCCGTGCAGGGCCTGGGCGGGGCCGAACAGATCGCCCCGGAAGCTGTGGGCGATCATGATGTGGTCCCGCACTTCTACCGCAAACATCGGTCACTCCGCTGGCTTGTTGGCTGAGATATCACGCGCCGCGCGATGGCCATGCGCACGATGGCCTCGCGGCGCGGCATATAGGTCGCGCTCCGGTCGGGTCAGCATCGCTTCGTGCCTCCAAGGACACAGCCAACGATCCATTCCCCTGAAATCAAACGTGAGGCTTATGCTTTCGGTGGGCGGGCTGCGCCCTGTTTATCCATAGCGGACCACGGTCGCGATCTCCTTGGGAGAACCGCTCAGGATACGTTCGAGCGCGGTCGGCAGATCGTCGAATGCCACTTCGCCGGTAATGACCGCATCCAGCGTCTCGTCGCGCAGGAGGTCCAGCGCCTTTTCCAGGCGGCGGCGGTGGTTCCAGCGCGGCTGGCGGGCCGGGGGAAGCGCGCCGACCTGCGATGAGATCAGTTTCAGCCGCTTGCAATGGAAGGGGCCGCCCAGCCCCACCGTCACCGCCTCGTCGCCATACCAGCTCACCTCAACCAGGCTCGCTTCCGTGCCGCAGCAGGACAGGGCCGCTTCCAGCCCCGCCGAGGTCGCGCTTGCATGGAACACGACATCCGCCTCATTCACGCCCTCGGGCGTTGACGCATAGCGCGCACCAAAGCGTTCGACGACATCGCGCCGGGCGCCATTGGGATCGAGCGCGATGACCTCCGCGCCCGGCAGGCGGGCGGCGAGATAGGTGATGAGCAGGCCGATCAGGCCCGCCCCCACGACAACGATGCGATCCCCCGCGCCGGCGCCGGAATCCCACAGCGCGTTGAGCGCGGTTTCCATATTGGCGGCGAGCGTGGCGCGGCGCGCCGGAACATCGGCCGGCACCAGGACCCCCGCCTCCACCGGCAGCACGAAGCGGTCCTGGTGGGGGTGGAGAGCAAAGACGAGCCGCCCGACCATGTCCGCAGGTCCAGCTTCCACCTCGCCCACAGCGCAGTAGCCGTATTTCACGGGGAAGGGGAAATCGCCTTCCTGCATGGGCGCCCGCATGCGATCGCGGTGCTCGGGCGAGGTGAGGCCCTGGTGCACGAGACGCTCCGTGCCGCGGCTGACCGCGCTCCAGCGGGTGCGCACCAGGAGATGGCCCGGCTCTGGCACAGGCATCTCCTGAACCTGCAGCCGCGCGGCATTCGGCCCCACATACCAGAGGGCCTTGGCGGTCAGCGCCGAGCTGGCCGGGGTGAATTGAGAGTGGCGTTTCGCCGCACTGGCGAAGTTCATGGTCCCGACCTCGTGATTGCTCCCGGGATGCCGCCATGCCGTAACGTCCGGCGCACGCCTGTGCGCGGAGTTCCCATGACCGTCCGTATTGACCCCACCACCATCGTCCCGCCCCCGTCCAAGGACGAGGTCCGCCGCTTGCGGCGGCGCCGGGGGATCATGCTGGCACTCAATCTCGCCACGCTGGGCCTCGTTGCGGCATGCGCCGCCTGGATCGCGGCGGCGGGGGGATGGACGGCGGCTGACATCATCCTGGTCCTTTGCGTCGTTGCCATAACGCCGTGGCATGCCATCGGGTTCTGGAACGCGATGGCGGGCCTCATCCTTCTTCACGCCACGCGCGCGGGGGTTGATCGCACCGCCCCCTTCCTGAAGCTGGGCGAAGGCGACGCCCCCATCGTCGTGCGTACCGCCATTCTTATGACGCTGCGCAACGAAGATCCCCAGCGCGCGCTTTCACGTCTTCGTGCGGTCAAGGCCGAGCTGGACCGAAGCGGCCAGGGCGCGCTGTTCGACTATTTCGTCCTGAGCGACACCTCCCGCCCCGACATCGCCGCCGCCGAGGCCGCCGAAGTCGCGCGCTGGCGCGCCGAGACCGGCGGCCGTGGCATCGTCTACCGGCACCGCAGCGAGAATACCGGCTTCAAGGCCGGCAATGTCCGCGACTTCTGTGACCGCTGGGGTGCCGACTATGAACTGATGCTTCCGCTCGACGCCGACAGCCTGATGGGCGCCTCCGCCATCCTGCGCATGACCCGCATCATGCAGGCGGACCCGCGCATCGGCATCCTGCAAAGTCTCGTGGTCGGCCTGCCGAGCCGCAGCGCCTTCGCCCGCCTGTTCCAGTTCGGCATGCGCGCCGGCATGCGCTGCTATACCCTCGGCGCCACCTGGTGGGCCGGGGAGTGCGGGCCGTTCTGGGGGCATAATGCGCTGGTGCGCATCGCCCCCTTCCGCGCCCATTGCCGGCTGCCCCATTTGCCGGGAGCGGCGCCGCTCGGCGGCCATATTCTCTCCCATGACCAGGTCGAAGCGGTGCTCATGCGGCGCGCGGGGTATCAGGTGCGCGTGGTTCCCGTAGAAAGCGAGAGCTACGAGGAAAATCCTCCGTCTATCCCGGATTTTCTGGCACGTGACGCGCGCTGGTGCGTGGGCAACATGCAGTATGTGAAGCTGCTGCGCCTGCCCGCAGCCCATCCCATGGGGCGCTTCCAACTCGCCTGGGCGATCCTGATGTTCGCCACCATTCCCGCCCTTCCCCTGGCGCTCCTCGCTCTCCCCTTCGCCGCCGCGCAAACCCCTGTGGACGCTGCGCCCGCCGCTGCCGGCCTCTATGTGGCTCTCATGTTCATGAGCCTGTTTCCCAAGATCGCGGGCTTCCTCGACGTGGCCCTGACGCCCGGAATGGCGCGGCGCTACGGCGGGGGAGGACGGTTCGCCTTGTCGGCCGCGCTGGAACTCGTTTTCTCTTTCCTGCTCAGTGCAATAACCTGCCTCGCCACGACCCTCCTCCTGGCGCGGCTGGCCCTGTTCCAGGCGCGCGCGGGCGGGGATCGGCGCTGGGACTGGGGCGGGCAGGCGCGCGATGCCCATGCCGTCTCCTGGGCCTGGGCACTGAGGGGCATGCAGGCGCAGACCCTGTTCGGCCTGCTGGCGAGCGGCCTGTGCCTTACGCTTGCGCCTGCACTTTTCCCCTGGGTTCTGCCTTTGCTGGCGGGATGCCTGTTGGCCATTCCCTTCGCCGTGCTCAGCGCCAGCCCGAGGCTTGGTGCGTTCCTCGCCCGCCTGGGCCTTTGCGCCATTCCCGAGGAGCAGGATGTGCCCAGCGTCCTTGCCGCCATCAAGGCCCCCCCGCCCCGCCCCGCCCGCGCCGCCTGAATCATCTGCGGAGAGGGGCGGGCGTACCGCTACGGCACAGTTTGCGTTCCCCGCAGCGCATGGTATCCAGATTTTCTGTACATTTCTGACATGTGGCCGTTCTGCGGCTCGGGATCGCATAGCTGGGGGGCTGCGATGAAGGAAAGTGGGGGGCCGAAGGCCACGGGGATTTATGGCGCGTCCACCACGCGGCTGAACCAGTCCACCGCGCTCACCACAACCTTATGCGCCCTCGCCTTCGTGGTCTGCGCCGCGCCCGAACCTGCTTCCGCGCAGACGGCCTGCTCCGGCAACCCGGTCATCCAAGTGTCCGGAACCAACGGCTCCAGCGGATCCAATTCCGGCTTGTTCACGGCCGGTACCGGCGGGGCGGGCGGAAATGCCGGATCCTTCAATACGTCCATGTCCAATGGTGTGGCCTGTGGGGTCGGCGGCATCGGTGGAACCGGTGGCCAAGCGACGTTTCAAGGCGTTTATGGGGAGTCGGTGACCGGCGGTACCGGCGGGGTGGGCGGGACCGGTTCGGCCTCCAGCGTCCTCGTGATCAGTGGCACGGTGTCGGCAGGCGGATCCCCGGCTGTCGTCGTCTACGCCAATGGCGGCGCAGGCGGCTCAGGTGGAACCGGAGATTCGCTTGCCACCTTTTTGCCGCCGTCGGCGGCGCGCGCTTACGGCGGCACAGGGGGCAGCGGGGGATCTGGGGGCGGACTGACCATAAACATAAGCAGCGCCCTCTCCTCCGCCAGCGCCCCAGCTTTCGTCGCCTATGCCAACGGCGGAACCGGTGGCGCCGGTGGGATCGGCGACGGCAGTGTCTTGAATTCAGCGCATGGCGGCGTCGGCGGTGTGGGCGGTTCGGGCGGCAATCTGGAGGTAACTTTCTCCGGCAGTCTTGTGACATCCGTTCCGACCACGACCGGCCTGACCGCGCGTAGCGCCATCACGATCACCGCAAATGGCGGCGCCGGCGGATATGGCGGACCCGCGACGACCTCGACGTTCGACCTCCACGGAGGCGACGGTGGCCAAGGCGGGACAGGCGGCATCGCCCATTTGACGGTGTACGAAGGCGCGCAGATCGTCACGTCGGGAACGGGAGCGCGGGCCATCGCCGTCCAGGCCAATGGCGGGGTCGGCGGCAACGGCCACCCGGCATTCGGTGAAAACGCCAATGGCGGCTCGGCGGGGACGGGCGGTAGCGCGTATTCGGGCCAAACCTATGCAGCCTCTGTCAAGATTTCCCAGAACGTTGTCATCACCACATCGGGGAGCTATGCCGTCGCGGTGCTGGTCCAGAGCAATGGCGGCGCGGGCGGCGGTGGTGGTACCGGATCTAGCCCTTACTTTTCCACCGGAGGCAGCGGCGGAACGGGCGGCGCGGGTGGTGCGGCCTATGCCAACTCGAGCGGTGCAATTTCGACCGGCGGAACTGGCGCGACCGGCATTCTGGTGCAATCGATTGCGGGCGGCGGCGGCGCAGGGGCGAATTCCCAGGGTAGTATTTTCGTTGGATTGGGTGGTAACGGCGGTCAGAGCGGCGCGGCCGGACCAGCTATCGTCATCAATGCGGCAGGCGGTTCCATTGTAACCCAAGGTAATTATGCCCAGGGCATCGTCGCGCAGTCGGTCGGCGGCGGTGGAGGCACCCTCATCAGCAGCGGGTCGCAAGGCCTCGCCATTGGCGGGACACCGGCCATCAACGGTAATCCAGCCGTCGGTGGGCAAGGCGATTCCGGTGGCGCCAAGTTGACCAATGCGGGATCCGTCCAGACCAGCGGCAGTCATTCCGACGGTATTTTGGTTCAATCTGTTGGTGGTGGCGGCGGAAACGGCGGCAGCGCGTCCGGCATTCTGGCGATCGGCGGGCAAGGGGCTGCAGCGGGTAATGCGGCGAGCGCCCAATTGTATTCGGGCGGCTCCGTCAGCACCTCAGGTGTCGACTCGATGGCGGCACTGGTTCAGTCCATTGGCGGCGGTGGCGGGCGCGGCGGTGGCGCCATCAGCATTGGTGTTGGAGTAAGCGCCGCCATCGGCGGCGCAGGCAGCGCAGGTGGCAACGGCGGCACGGCGTACGCCAAGATCTACGGCAGCCTGACGACGTCCGGGGGATATTCCTCGGCTTTGATGGTGCAGTCCATCGGCGGCGGCGGCGGCGCGGGAGGGAACGCGACCAGTGCGACCCTCGGCGCGTCGCTCGCCATCGGCGGCACCTCGGGTACGGGCGGGACGGGCGAAACGGCGTCCGCCGTGATCGAAACCGGCGCTGTCATCAAAACATCGGGCTCGCATTCGGCGGGTGTCGTCGTTCAGTCCATCGGCGGCGGCGGCGGCAGTGGCGGCTCGGCAAATGCCTATTCGGCGGGCCTTTTGATCTCGGCGAGCGTCGCGATTGGCGGAGCTGGCAGCAGCGGGGGGAAAGCGGGGACCGCATCCGTCACGAACTCCGGCTCCATCACAACGACGGCTCTCGATTCCACCGGAATCCTCGTCCAATCCGTTGGTGGGGGCGGCGGCACCGGAGGGTCGTCAGCGGCTCAGTCGGCGTCGCTCGGCTTCGGGGACATTCCGTCCATCAGCCTAACCGCATCCATCGGCGGTTCCGCAGGTAGCGCAGGCAGTGGGCAGACCGCCTCGGCGACCAACAGCGGGCGGGTGGAGACCCGAGGCGCTGGCTCGGACGGCATTCTGGTTCAGTCGATCGGTGGCGGTGGCGGCAACGGCGGCGACGCATCGGCCGTTTCCTCCGCTTATGAGCTTGGACCCTCGATGTCGCTTGCGATCGGCGTGAGCTTGGGGGGGAAGGGCGGCAGCGGCGGTTATGCCGGGGCGGCCTCCATTAACAATTCCGGCACCGTGGTCACCAAGGGTGACTATGCCGACGCCATTGAAGTCCAATCCATCGGTGGCGGAGGCGGAAGCGGCGGGGTCGGCGGTTCGTCGGCCGAAACTGCCGCTAGCGGTTCGGATCTCAACATCACCCTCACACTGGGCTCGGGCGGTTCGGGCGGGCAGGGTAGCCAGGGCGGTACGGCCACGGTTGTAAATTCAGGCACAGTCCAGACATCGGGCGAAAGTTCGCGCGGGATCCTGGCGCAGTCCGTCGGCGGGGGCGGCGGCGATGCGGGGGGCGGCACCGCAAATGCAAAGTCCGGCCAAGTCTCTCTGAGCGTTGCCCTTGGGGGGCAAGGGGGGGGAGGTGGCTACGCCCAGGCCGTCAGCGTCACCAACAACGGCTCCATCATCACCACCGGTGGGGATGCGGACGGCATTCTCGCGCAATCCATCGGCGGCGGCGGCGGCGCGGGCGGCTCGGCCAGCGGCAAGAGCAAAGTGTCCGGCGCGGGCGCGACGGGCGACGGCAGCAACGTCAGCTTCACCCTGACCGCCACGCTCGGAGGGGCGTCCGGCGGCGGCGGCGACGGTGGGGCCGTGACGGTCTATTCCATTCCTTCGACCAGCGTGATCAGCACCGCCGCCGACCATTCCGCCGGCATTATCGCCCAGTCCATCGGCGGCGGCGGCGGCAAGGCGGGAGCGGCGGCGGGATCGTCCAGTGGCGGCAAGGTCTCGCTCACCTTCACCCTTGGCGCCACTTCGGGTTCGGGCGGCAACGGCTCCACCGTGACGGTCCAAACCGGCGGGCGGATTTCCACAGCGGGCGCGGATGCGGTCGGCATTCTTGCGCAATCGATCGGCGGCAGCGGCGGCATCGCGGGCAATTCCAACGCCTCGGCCAGTTCGAAGATTTCGCTCGGCGCCGCCATCGCCGGCTCGGCCGGCAGCGGCAATGCCGGCGGCAACGTCTATGTGACGACCTTTGGCGGCACCATCACCACGCAGGGCATCCTCTCCGACGCGATCCTCGCGCAATCGGTGGGCGGCGGCGGCGGCGTGGGCGGTTCGGCGGGCAGCGATGCCCACGCCTCGGGCCAGTCGTCCGTTTCCGCCAGCCTGACGCTTGGCGGCGCCGGCGGCTCGGGTGCCCATGGCGGCCTGGTTCAGGTGCAGAACGCAGCCGCCATCGCGACCACCGGCGACCATGCGAACGGCATCGTCGCGCAATCCATCGGCGGCGGCGGCGGCAAGGGCGGCTCCTCCACCAGCAAGGGCAGCGGCGGAAGCTATGGCATCTCGGCGGGCCTTGGCGGCAAGGGCGGCAGCGGCGCGACCGGCGGAAAGGTGACGGTTTCGAGCACCGGGACCATCAGCGTGTCGGGCGACCAGGCCGTGGGCATCCTCGCGCAATCGGTGGGCGGTGGTGGCGGCCTCGCAGGCGCGGCCGCCGAGACGTCCGCCGCCAAGACCGCGAGCCTCTCGCTCGCGCTGTCCGGCGATGGCGGCAGCGGCAATGCCGGCGGCTATGTCTATGTCACCGTCAATGCCAGCATCGCGACCGGCGGACAAAATGGTTCGGGTGTCCTGGCGCAGTCGGTCGGCGGGGGCGGCGGCGCGGCCGCGAGCGCCACCAATGCGGCGACGGCGCGGATTGCGCTCGGGGCCTCGGTGGCGGGAACGGGCGGCAGCGGCGGAGCAGGCGAGCTCGTGTCCGTCACACTGGACAGCCCAGCCCTCGCGAGCATCGTCACCCAAGGAGACAATTCGGACGGCGTGCTCGCCCAATCCATCGGCGGCGGCGGCGGTGCGGGAGGAGCGGGGACCGGCAAGGCAGACGGCGCCGGCGGGAACAGCGTATCCCTCGACCTCGCCTTGGGCGGAACGGGCGGTTCAGGCGGCACCGGCGGCAGCGTCACGGTGAACAACGGGACCGTCACGTCGGGCCTCTCCATCGTGACGGCGGGTGTCGGTGCCAATGGCATTGTCGCTCAATCCATTGGCGGGGGCGGCGGCAAGGGCGGCGCCACCACGTCCAGCGGCGGCGGGTCCAGCACCGTCGCGCTCTCCGCCAATCTTGGCGGCGCGGGCGGAAGCGGAACCGGCGGCGGGTCCGTCACGGTGAGCAACCTCAACACCATCTCCACCCTCGGCCATCATTCCAGCGGCATCCTCGCCCAGTCCATCGGCGGGGGCGGCGGTGCGTCCACGAGCGCCCATGCGGCGGCCTCCGACACGAAGGCGACCGCCGACATTTCTGCGACCTTGGGCGGAAGCGGCGGCTCCGGCGGGACCGGAGGTGTGGTCAGCGTCGGCAATGGCGGGAGCATCTTCACCCAGGGCTCCGCCTCCTTCGGCATTCTCGCCCAATCCATCGGTGGCGGCGGTGGCGCGAGCGGCGCCACCAGCGACGGGGCGAGCGGCAGCCAGACCAGCGTCACCCTCACTCTCGCCGGCAGCGGTGGCACGGGCAATGACGGTAATGTGGTCACCGTCATCAATACCGGAACGATCGCGACGGCCGGTCTCGGCGCAAATGCGGTGCTGGCTCAGTCCATCGGCGGCGGCGGCGGCACATCCGGGTCAGCCAACAACAGCACCACCGGCAAGCTGGCCATCGGTGCGGATATTGGCGGCACGGGCGGCTCGGGCGGCGACGGCAAGGCGGTCGCGGTGCTCGGCGTGGGAAGCACGGCTTTCTTCTCCACCACCGGAAACATGGCGGACGCAGTGCTCGCGCAGTCCATTGGCGGGGGCGGCGGAAATGGCGGCTCGGGCAATAGCGGAGTGGACGGGGCCGGGGGATCGAGCCTTGCCCTTTCGGTCGCGCTCGGCGGCGGAGGCGGAAGTGCCGGCACCGGCGGCGCGGTCAATCTCAGCGTGACGACGGGGGCGGACACGATTGTCCATGTGTCGACCACCGGCAGCGACTCGGCCGGCCTGGTCGGCCAGTCCATCGGCGGCGGTGGCGGCAAGGGCGGGCTGTCCTCCTCCACGGCGGCGGGACATGGCGCAACCACGTTAGCCGCGACCATCGGCGGGGCTGGTGGAGACGGTAGCCATGGCGGCACGGTCTCGGCCACGCTGAACACCAATATCCAGACCAAGGGTGACGCTTCGGACGGCGTCCTCCTGCAATCCCTGGGCGGGGGCGGCGGCAATTCCGCGCTGGCAAACAGTACATCCACCGGCGCCAGCAGCGAAATCCACGCCACCCTCAGCCTCGGCGCGACCGGCGGCACCGGCAGCCACGGCGGACAGGTGACTCTGACCCAAAGCGGGCAGATCGTCACCTCCGGCGACCAGGCAAACGGCATCGTGCTGCAGTCCATCGGCGGCGGGGGCGGGCGGGCCTCCACCGTCAATGCCAAGTCCGGGGGCGGCAGCTTTAGTGGCAGTGCCAGTCTCGGCGCCAGCGGTGGTGCGGGAGGCAATGGCGGCGCCATCAGCGCGACCGTCAACGGCACCGTCTCCACCTATGGTGAAACGGCGGTTGCGCTCTTGGCGCAGTCCATCGGCGGCGGCGGCGGCATCGCCGCCAGCGCCACATCCACGGCGGGAGGGACCGCCTCACTCGGCGTGACGCTCGGCGCGGTCGGAGGAGCCGGAGGCTCTGGCGGCGATGTTTCCATCACGATCGGCTCGCAGGCGCTGCTCATCAGCCAGGGCACCAATGCCCATGCGGTTCTGCTTCAGTCCATCGGCGGCGGCGGCGGCGCATCGGGCACGGACAAGGCAAACGGCACGCTGCCAGTGACCTTCGGCGGGGCTGGCGGCTATGCCGGCAGCAGCAATGGCGGCACGGTGACGGCGCAGGTGAACGGTGTGCTCCAGACCGGAGCGGACGGCGCGGCGGCCTTGCTGGTCCAGTCCATCGGCGGTGGCGGCGGCATCGCAGGCAGTGCGGCCCGCACCGCGTTCAATGTGACGGCCGGGGCCGTCGCGACGACCGGGGGGGATGGGTCCGGCGGATCGATCACCGTAACGCTTGGTTCGGGGTCCAGCGCCACGACCACCGGGGCCAATGCGGCGGCGATCAACCTCCAATCCATCGGCGGCGGCGGCGGACAGGTGGAGACCGGATCTGGGGTCGCCATCGGCTCGGCGGGCGGCAGCGGCACGGGTGGCGCCATCACCGCCACCATCGGCGGTACGGCGTCCGCGACCGGCGCCAACGCCCCCGGATTGTTCGCCATCAGCACCGGCACCTCCGCCAGCGACATGTCCATTACCGTGACGGGAACGGGCAGCCTCGTGGGTGGCACCGGCACCGCGGGCGCGGGCCTTATGCTGGCCGGCGGTGCGGAAAATACAATCTTGGTCCAGTCCGGAGGCACGATTACATCGCTCGCGAGCATCGCGATCCTGGCCGGCACTGGGAACGATCACCTAACCAATTACGGCACGATCAGCGGTACGGTCGATCTGGGAACCGGGACGGACACCTTCATCAATGCGCAGGGCGGACTCTTCAACTCGGGAGCGAGGGTGAACACCGGCGCGAGCATGCTGAACCAGGGGACCCTCAATCCTGGCGGGCGTGGGATTACCTTCACCTCCAATTTCACCGCCGACTTCCTCACCAGCGGCACCTATCAGGTGGACCTGGACGCGATCCGGCTGGTCTCGGACACGGCGCAAGTGGCGGGCGCTGCAAATCTGAGCGGCGTCGTGTATGCGTTGCCCTCTTCCATCGCGCCGGACACCAATTTCACCATCGTTACCGCGCAAAGCGTGACCAATACGGCCGTGACGCAGGATGCTTCGCTGCCCTATTCCTGGGACATGACGACCGCGCCCACCACGGTGAGCCTGTCGCCACGCGCGCAGTTCCTGGTGCCCGGCGTGCCCCTGACCCAGAACCAGACGGCGCTGGCCACCAATCTCCAGCAGATCTGGGACATGGGCGGCAGTCCCGGCATGATCCCGGTCTTCTCCTCGTTCATCGACGCCAGCACGGCGGCCCTTTACCAACAGGATCTCAACAACCTTTCACCCCAGGCGCTCCAGTCGTCGGTGGCGACGCGCTCCGTGGACAGCCGCGCCTTCCTGAACCGCACCTTGTCGTGCCCGGTCTTCATCGCCGACACGACGCAACTGCACGAGGACCAGTGCGCCTGGGCCCGGGTGATCTTTGGCCGCACGACTCAGTCCTCCGGTTCCAACACCGCCGGCTTCACAGCGGACACCGTGACCTTCCATGCGGGCATTCAGCGCGAACTTGCGACGGATTGGTTCTTCGCGGCGTCGGCGGCATACCAGCAGGCCAGCCTGTCCGGCGCCGGAGGCCTTTATCAAGCTGACGCGGACGGCGCTGACATCGGCATCGCCGTCAAGCGCCAGATGGGTTCATGGCTCTTCTCAGGGGCGGTGAATCTCGGGTGGGTCTCCTATGACAATACCCGCATCGTGCCCGGCCTCGGCGTGCCGACCTCGTCGTCCGACGTCTTCAATGCCACGGCCCGCCTGCGTGCGTCATACGAGTTCGCATACGCGTCCTGGTATCTGCGGCCGATGGTGGACCTGGATTATGTCTATGTCAGCGTGCCGAGCTATGCCGAGCAGGGGGCCTCGGGTGCCGAGATGCAGATGTATGGGGCAAGTCAGGGCACCTTCGTCTTGACCCCCGCCGTGGAAGTGGGCGGACGCTGGGACCTGCCGGACGGCACAGTGCTGCGGCCCTATCTGACGCTGGGGGCGTCTTTTGCCTCGAACGACAGTTGGACCTCAAACGCGTCCTTCATCGCAGCGCCTGCGGGTGCGCCGAACTATGCGGTCACCACAGCCATGCCCTCGATCCTCGGCAACTTGGATCTCGGTGTCCAAGCGCTCACGAAGGATAATCTCGAGCTCAAGCTTGAATATGGGTTGAGCTTCGGCGAGGACTACACGTCACAGGTTGGCATGGCGCGATTCGCCGTCCACTTCTGACTGCGCGGGCGGGGGCCGGATGAACGTCAGATATCGTCTTCGAAACCGCAGGACTGCCCCATCGGCGGGGCTGCTGGCTTTTCTGTTGTGCGGAACGGCACTTACTGCCCCCGCGCAGGCGGACAACCTGACGGTGACAGGCACGCGCTATGTGGTGACGTCCCAAACCTTTGACCAAGTGTTTGTGGGTTACCAGAATAATGGCGCGTCCGTCGCGGGCACCTTGATTTTTGATACGAATGGCCAACTGACTTCCAGCGGAGCCACAATCGGCGTTCCCGTTGCCGGCGGCTTTGTAAAAATCGAACAGTCCGACGTTCCGATTGCCTGGTCTGTCACCGGCACGGCCCAGGTTCCCTCGAATGGTTTGGCCCAGATCATCCTGGCCAACGGGGGCGTCTTTGAGATCAAGAGCGCCACTGGCGGGGCGGGAAGCATCAGCCAGGCGGAGGGCTCCAGCCTGAGCTTGGTGCTCGGCGCGGTGTCGGGAACCGCAGCAGTGGCCCCGGGTAACCTCCAGTCGGTTTCCGCCATCGATACGCAGGGCGTGGTCACCGCACTCGCCTTCAATCACACCGCCACCGACTACACGTTCGGAACAGACGTGACCGTCGCGCGCGGGAAATCCACCAGCGTGAACATTTCCGCCCTCGCAGGCAGCACCATCTTCACCGGTTCGGTGTCGGGGGCCAGCGCCGGCACGCTCTCGGTCGCGACCGGAGCCACTCTCCAGCTTTCGGACAGTGCCTCGGGCGGCGTGATCAACGGCCTTGCCGCATCGGTCGCGGGAAATCTGGTGTTCAATTATGCGGGCTCGGTGACCACCGACCTTTCGGTCTCTGGCACCGGCAGCGTGCAGAAGACGGGAGAGGGCACGCTCACCTTTTCCAAACTGCCGCAGACCAATGTGACGGTCGCCGAGGGGACGTTGGGTTTTCAGGTCCAAAGCGTCTCGGGCGGTACCACATACGCGATGAACCTCTCCGGTGCCGGCGCCTTCAGCGTGTCGGGGGGTGGGCTGCTGATCCTCACTGGGGACATGGGGCTTACCGGGGGCACCACGGTTTCAAACGGAACGCTGCAAGTGGGCAGCGTTACGGATGCGGCCACGTTTTCAGGCGCCGTCTCCGTCGCGCCCAACGCGACGTTCCGGCTTACCAATGTCAGCGGCAACACGTTTGCGGGGAATGTGTCGGGTGCGGGCGTCCTCGGTGTGGACACCAGCGGGACCATCAGCCTCACCGGGACCAACACCTTCGAGGGCGGCATCATCGTCCGCGCCGGCACGCTGAATGTCGCTTCCGCCAACGCCTTGCCGGCGGGCGGGGACGTGAATTTGGAGGCGGGGGCGACGCTGCAACTGAGCGTCCCCAGCCTGACTGTCGGCTCGCTTTCGGGCGGGGGCAATGTGGCGTTGGGCGGCGGCGCGCTCACCGTCGCCGCGTCCAGTCCGACCACCTATGCTGGGTCCATGAGCGGTGGAAGCCTGACGGTGTCAGGTGCGGGCCCGCTCTCTGTGACAGGCGCGAGCACCTTGAGCGCCGTCACCATCACGCCGACCGGCGTCCTCGCCCTGCAAGACGGCTCTTCCTTGGGCGTTGGCGTCACCAATAACGGCGCTCTTATCTTCAATTTCGGGCAGGACACCTTCTATTCGCGCCATATCGCCGGCTCCGGCGAGCTTGAGATGACCGGCAGCGGAACCGTTACCCTCGCCGCCGCCAATTCCCTGGCGAGTGTCCTCGTGACCGACGGAACGCTCGTGGCCTCGGTATCCGGCGCGCTCGGGACGGGAGCCGGCATAGAGATATCGGCGGGCGCCACTTTGCAATTGGGGGCGTCCTCCAGTGCCGCGGCCTTTGCCAATAGCGGCACCCTCAATCTCGGTGGCCACACCCTGACCCTTGGCCTCGATAACGCCCTTGCGAACATCACCGGCACGGTTGAGAGCGGTGGTGTGATCACGAAGAGTGGCACGGGGAGCCTCGTTTTCGATGGCGCAGATATCGGGGCGGTCAGCATAAATGTCAGCGGGGGCACGGTCTCGATCGAGAATGCCTCCACTTTTTCGAATGGGGCCTCATTCGACCTCGCCGCAGGCACCGGGATGACGCTCTCGTCGTCCGCTGCGTTCGGAACGCTTACCGGCGCAGGCAGCGTGTCCAACGCAGGATATCTGTTGACCCTGACGGGGGCTGGCGGGATCTTTTCCGGCGCCATTTCCGGCACAGGCGGCGTCACGCTGGCCGGCACCGGCACCGCCACCTTTTCGGGCACCAACACCTATACCGGCCCCACGACCGTGTCCTCGGGCACACTGCTGCTGTCGGGCGGATCGGCGATCGCGGATTCCATTGCCGTCACACTGGCCGAGGGCGCTACGCTCCAGTTGGGCGCGAACGAGGCCGTCGGCAGTCTGGCCGGTGCAGGAGCAGTCGCCCTCGGGGCACACATCCTGACGGTGGGATCAAACGGGGCCAGCACCAGTTTCTCCGGTGTCATCTCCGGCGGCGGCCTTGAGAAGACCGGCGCGGGCACCCTGACATTGACGGGAACGGCTGATCTCGCGGCGGGGGGCCTTCTCATTTCCGCCGGCGCGGTCCAGATCGGCAGCGGCGCCACGGCGGGCTCGATCCAGGGCGACATCGTCGATAACGGTGCACTTATTGTATCTGCCACAGGCACGACCACCGTGGGCGGCACCATTTCCGGCACGGGTTCGGTTACCGCAAGCGGTGGCGGCACGGTTATCCTGACGGCCGACAATAACTATGCGGGTGGCACCACCATCAGTGGCGCTGTTCTTCAATTGGGCGCCGGCGGAACATCCGGTGCGATTGGCGGAAATGTCGCCTTCACCGCGCCGGGGAGCGAACTATGGTTCAACCGGTCGGGTACCCTCGCTTTCGCGGGGGGCATATCCGGCAGCGGCACGGTGGTCATAAACAGCGGCGATGTTTCGCTGTCGGGTGCCAATTCGTATTCCGGCGGCACCTTCGTCTATGGTTCGACGCTCCAGGTCTCGCAGGATGCCAATCTTGGCGTCGTCCCGAGCGTGGGGCAGTCGCAGGGCGCAGTGTCCCTTAGCAATGGCACCCTGGTCGCCAATGGATCCTTTGCCAGCGCCCGCGGCGTCTTTCTGCTGGAGGGAACGAATACGGTTTCCGTCGCAGGGGGCGAGGCGCTGACGCTGGCCGGGGCCATCGCCTCGAATGCCACTTCGACGCTGGTCAAGGATGGCGTCGGCACCCTGGTCCTGTCCGGCTCTAACCGCTACAGCGGCACCACCCAGGTGGCGCAAGGCGTGCTGTCCGTGTCAGCCGATGCCAATCTGGGTGCGCCCGCCAATGGGCTCATTCTAAATGGCGGCACGCTGGCGGCCACTGCCTCGTTCACGTCCGCGCGCGGTATCGCGCTCGGCTCGTCCGGCGGGGCCATCGCCGTCTCCAGCGGCCAGAGTTTGACCCTGAGCGGCGGATTTTCCGGACCCGGTGCCCTGTCTCTGTCGGGCGGCGGCACGCTGGCGCTGACTGGAACCTCTTCATCTTCTGCCGTCTCTGGTGGACTGTCCGTTAACAGTGGAACGCTGGCTTTGTATGGCGGCACGCTATCCGCCGGCGGGGTCACTGTGGCGTCGGGGGCTCGGCTGACCGGTTACGGTACATTGGGGAGCTCCGTCACCGTCGCGGCGGGCGCCACGCTCCAAGGCGGCATCACGAGCGCCGACAATCCCACGCGCGCCGGGTTGTCCACCGGCGCTCTTACCCTCGCCGCCGGCTCCAGCTCGATCCTGACGTTGGGCACTCTCGCCAATTCCGGCGTTGCCCATGTGAGCGGGGACCTCAACGCCGCCGGAACGCTGACTGTCGCGGGAGAACCGGTGCACGGGGCGGGCTATTATCGCGCCTTCACCTATTCCGGGTCGCTCATCAATGCCTTGAGCCTCGGCGCCATTCCGGCGGGATATGTCGCGTCCATCGACACCGCGAATGCCGGGCAGGTGAATGTGCTGCTGAGGGACGTCAGTCCGTTCCAGATCTGGACGGCAGATGGCGGCGGAAGCTTCGGCGGCTCGGGCGTGTGGTCCAGCACCAGTGTCACATGGTACGAAGCCGCGGCCGGCGTCACCATTCCGTGGGGCGGCGAGGTGGGCATCTTCACCGGCACCGCAGGCGCCGTGACAGTGTCGGGTCGCCAGACCTTCGAAAAGCTGGAGTTCGTCTCCTCCGGCTACAGCCTTTCAGCCGATGCCGGACGCGCGGATTCCGCCCTTGCCTTCTCGGGCGGTGGCACGCTCTGGGTGGAGGGCCATGATGTCACGGCAACGGTCTCGGCACCGGTCGCCGGGACAGGCGGGCTCCAAAAGATTGGTGCCGGCCGGCTTATCCTCACCGGGAACAACACCTATTCGGGTGGAACAACCATATCCGGCGGCGTGCTAGAGGTTGGAGCGGATGCGGCGCTCGGCTCGTCTGACGGTGGCGTGACGCTTCAGAGCGGCACCCTGGCCGTCACTTCATCCTTCAGCACCGCGCGCGCAGTCGCGCTTTCCACACGCGGCACATTCGAAGTCGCAGAGGGTCAGACGCTGACCCTGTACGGTGCCGTTTCGGGCGATGGCACGCTGCGCAAGGAAGGCAGCGGGACGCTGACGCTCGCAGCCCCCAACAGCTATGGCGGGGCCACGCAGATTACCGCCGGGACCTTGCTCGCGACGGGGGGCAATGCGCTCCCGGATGGCACGGCAGTGACCATCGAGGCGGCTGGTCGCCTTGTGCTGGGTGCCAGCGAGACCATTGGCGCCCTGTCCGGCGCCGGAGAGGTGAACCTCCAGGCCAATACGCTGACGCTTGTGGGGGGTGCCACGTCAGAGTTCGGTGGCACGATCCTGGGCTCAGGCGCGCTGTCGCTCAACGGTGGCGGGACTCTGATCGTCACTGGCGCGAATTCCTACAGCGGCGGCACCTCGATCACCGGCAGCATGCTGATGGTCGGAAACGGGGGGACGCGCGGCGCCATCAGGGGCAATGTGGCGAACGCCGGGACCTTGGCGTTTTTCCGGTCGGATGTGGTGCAGTTCGATGGCGCCATATCGGGCAGCGGCCAAGTCGTCCAGTTGGGTTCTGGAACCCTCATCCTCACGGGAACCAACACCTATAGCGGAATGACGCAGGTGGCGGCGGGCGGCACGGTCCAGGTCTCCGCGGATGCCAATCTGGGCGCGACCGCGGCCGAACTGATGCTCGAGGGCGGCACCCTATCTGTGACAGGGACTTTCGCAACCGGGCGGGAGATTTTGCTGAGCAGCAGCGGCGTGATCGACGTCGCCGCGGGCAGCGCGCTGACCGCGCGCGGTACTGTGTCCGGCGAAACCCTGGTGAAGAGCGGGGCCGGAACGCTGGTGATCGGCGGAGACGCGGTCATTTCCGGGTCGACCCGCATCGAGGCGGGGCGTCTTCAGGTGGGCGAGGGCGGCAGCGCCGGGAGCCTGTCCGGGGATGTGATCAATCGCGGCGTCCTCGCGTTCGATCTCTCCATTGATCGCGCCTTCGCCGGAAATGTTTCGGGAAGCGGAACCCTGATTCAGGCAGGCAGCGGCACGCTGGCGCTCACCGGGGCCGTGTCCCTCACCGGTGGGGCGCGCATCGAGAATGGTGCGCTCCAGATTGGCGCTTTCGGCACAAGCGGCTCCCTGTCTGGGCCGGTGGCCAATGACGGCATCCTGGTGTTTGCCCGCAGCGATGCGACGACCTTCGAATCTGTGATCTCGGGCAGCGGAGCCGTTCTGCAACTGAGCGGAACCGTGACGCTCTCAGGCACAAATTCCTATTCCGGCGGGACCTATGTGGGCGCGGGGTCGACCTTGCGCGTTTCCCGCGACGATAACCTGGGCGCCGCCACGGGCGCGCTAGCCCTTGTGGGCGGCACGTTGGAGGTCACGCAGAGCTTCACGAGCGCGCGTGCGATCAGCCTTGATGGCGGCGGCACGCTTGCCGTGGAAGGATCCCGCACGCTCACGCTGGCCTCGGCCGTGCAGGGCAGCGGGGGATTGGCCAAGAGCGGAACGGGCACGCTGATCCTGGCGGCGGACAGCAGCTACTCCGGCGGCACCACGATTTCCGGCGGAACGCTCCAGGTTGGGGCGGGGGGCACGTCCGGCAGCATCACCGGGACTGTCTCAAATGCCGGCACGCTCCGTTTCGAGCGGGCGGACACCTTGACCTTCGCGGGATCCATTTCCGGTTCCGGTGATCTCGTCCAGGCCGGAACAGGAACTCTTGTCCTCACCGGGGCAAACGCTCCGGGCGGGGGCACCCTGGTCGCATCGGGAACTCTCGTGGTCGGTGACGGCGCCACGTCCGGCTCGCTGTCGGGCGACGTGCGCAACAAGGGGAGCCTGGTGTTCGACCGATCGGATGCCGTCACCTTCGGTGGGGCCATCTCCGATGGCGGAGCTGTCATCCAGCGCGGCGGGGGCACCCTCACCTTGACCGCCGCCAACAGTTTCATGGGTGGTCTCACCGTCGAGGGTGGCTCCACCGTGGCGGTGGCGTCCGACAGCAATCTCGGCGGCTCGGCATCGGATGTGGTTCTCGCCGGCGGCACGCTGCTTGCCTCGGCCTCGTTCGCGAGCGGCCGGGAGATCGTGTCCTCCGCGGGAACGCTGGCGGCCGCCAGCGGCAGCACGCTCACCTGGACCGGTGTCATCAGCGGCGAGGGTGGCTTGACGATCCAGGGTCCCGGCACCGTGGTTCTCTCCGCCGCCAACAGCTATATCGGGGGAACCAGCATTGCGGGCGCCACCCTATCGGTTGGCGCTGATACCGCGCTGGGGGATGCGGGCGGCGCGCTCCGCTTCAATTCGGGCTCCCTGGTCGCGACGCACAGCTTCACGTCTGCCCGCGACGTTGCGGTTGGCTCTGCGGGGGCGGAAATCAACGTTTCGGGTACGGAGACGCTCGCTTTGTCCGGCGCCATCAGTGGCACGGGCACCCTGTACAAGGGCGGCACCGGCATTCTGGCCCTCACGGGTGCGAATTCCTATGGCGGCGGGCTTGTCATTGCCGAGGGCGGGGTCATCGGCAGTACCCGCAGCATCATCGGCGACGTCCGCAACAATGGAACGCTGACCTTCGATCAGGCGAGCGACGGGCGCTATGCGGGCTCCATCAGCGGCACGGGTTCGCTGACCAAAAGCGGGGAGGGTAGGCTCATCGTCACCGGCCTCATTGCCCCGGGTGGTGGCACCACGATCTCGGCCGGCACGCTTCAGGTGGGCAATGGCGGGCTGGAAGGCTGGGTGAGCGGTGCGATCCGCAATGAGGCGTCACTGGTCTATGATTTATCGGGGCGCTACACCTTCCCCGAACTCCTCACCGGACGGGGGGGGGTCACATTAATGGGCGGGGGAACCGCATTGTTCGCCGGCTCCTCCTATGGCGGCACCATTACCCTTGCCGGTGCGAACCTGCTGCTTTCGCCCGGTGTCGCCACCTCCGCGTCCGTGGTGATCGGGGCCAATTCGCTGCTGAGCGGCACCGGCACCATCGGGGCGCTGACCGTGAATGGCGGCGGCACCGTTTCGCCGGGCTACTCGCCGGGGACACTGGCGGTTGCGGGCGCCGTCGCTTTCCAGGGCGGCACCTATCGCGCCGAGGTTCAGGCGGACGGCCAGCACGACCTCATAGCCGCCCAGGGGAGCGCGAGCATCGCATCCGGCAGCACCGTATCCGTCGTCGGCAGCCGCGGCAGCTATGCCAACAGCTGGACGTTCAATATCCTCACCGCCCAAGGTGGGGTAACCGGCGCCTTCGCCTCGGCGACCACCAACTTCGCCTTCCTGGACGCGCTGCTGACCTATGGCAGCACCTATGTCGATATGACTTTGGTGCGCAATTCCGTCCCGTTCGCCGCGGAAGCGCGCACGCCGAACGAGCGTTCCACCGCCTGGGGCACCGATACGCTGTCCCTCGGCAATCCAGTGTACGATGCGGTCGCATCTCAATTGGTGGGCGAGGCGTTCGCAGCCTTTGATGCGCTCTCAGGCGAAATCTACGCCTCGACCGGAACAGTGATGCAGCAGCAGTCCGTCTATGTGCGGGACGCCATCGGCGGGCGACTGCGCCAGACATTTGGGGGGGCGCCGGCTCTTGCCTCGGATGCGGGTGGACCGGTGACGGCGGAATTGGCGCCGGGCTGGACGCCTGTCCTGTGGGCGCAAGCCTTTGGTGGATGGGGCAACAGCTTCTCCAACGGCAATGCCGCCACCATCTCCTCCTCCATCGGCGGGGTGCTCGGCGGCGTCGACGTCGCAGTGGGCGACGCGTGGCGCGTGGGCGCCTATGGCGGCTTCAGCCAGTCCTGGTTCAATGTGTCGGACCGCCTGTCGTCCGGCTCCATGGACAATTACGACCTCGGCCTTTATGCCGGCGGCCGCTATGGTGCGTGGTCCGTTCAGCTTGGCGGCGGCTATTCCTGGCATGATATCGGCACCAGCCGGACCGTCTCTTTCCCCGGATATCTCGGTACCAACAGCGCCGACTATACCGCGACGCTCGGCCAAGTGTTTGGGGAAGTCGGCTACGAGGTGAAGACGGCGGGCATTGTGCTCCAGCCTTTTGCGGGCCTCGCATATGTCCATCTCGACGGCGGATCGGGCACAGAGAGCGGGTCCAGCTCCGCCTTGACCTTCAGCGCAGATACCATGGAAACGGTCTATTCCAGCCTGGGCTTGCGCGCGGGAGCCACTTTGGATCTGGCCGGTCGCCCGCTGACCTCGAACTTCACGCTGGGCTGGCGTCACGCTTTCGGGGATACGACGCCAGAGACGCAAATGGCCTATGCCAGTGGTTCGGCGAGCTTCCCCATCTGGGGCGTGCCGATCGCGCCGGACGCGGCGATCCTGGGCGCGAGCCTCGCCTATGCCTTCGCCCCGCAAGCCCTTCTGAGCGTCCGCTATGACGGCCAGATCGCCGCCGCCGCGGCGGAAAACGCCGTGACGGGCCAGATCCAGATCCGGTTCTGAAGGCCGGCCCGGGGCACGCCTCACGCTGGGAGACGCCTATTCGGCGCCCTCCAGAGGCGCGCCGGGAATGAACAGGGATACCGGGCGGATTTCATAGACCGCCGTCGGGTTGACCCGTTTCAGGTCCCGCGCGACGGCGAGGGCCGAATCCTCATCCGGACAGTCCACCAGATAGAAGCCAAGCAACTGCTCCTTGGTTTCCGCGAATGGTCCGTCAAGCACAGCGCCAAGCCCACTGCCCCGCAAGGTTTTGGCCTGATCGGTGCCGCCGAGGCGGGCTGCGGGACCGAGATGGCCCGCACGCACATGGGCGTCATGGACCTTCAGCAGCTCCGTCATGAGCGCCGCATCCTCCTCCGCCGTCCAGGAGGTGACGATGTGTTCCTCGTGATAGGCAAGAATGGCGTAAATCATGGGGCGATCTCTCATCTCACCCGCATGATGTCGGTTTCGCTCCCAGCGGCAACCCCCGTGCCTCGCCGGGCGGCGCGCCGGC
>JBFMAV010000050.1:0-32416 GCA_040755535.1 Pseudomonadota bacterium
AAGCGGAGCGCCGCCTGCCCGCCGAATCCGCGCAGCACAAGGAGGCCGAGCGGCGCCACGAGCAACGCCAGGGCGAAACCTTGCAGCCACCACGGCCAGACATAGAGCAGCCACTGAAAAAGGCTCATGCCGCCCTCCGTCGGCGCACGAAGGCATATGCCGCCACCACCACGGCGGCGGCCACGGCAAGCGCCACCGCCCATTGCAGCGGCCCCGGAGTCGCGGCGCCATTGGCCAGCGCCCCGAGCACCGCCAGCAGGCCCGCCGCCGCCTCGGGCGTTCGGACCATCTCCCGCACGGCAAGGTCGGAGGCCGGCGCCTTGGCGGCGCCCTCCGCCGCCCCGCCGAACAGAGGCGGCGCATCCTCGTCCGCCACGCTCTGCCCGTTGGCGAGCATCACCGCCTCCCGGCGCACCTGCGCCACCCGGCGGCCCCAGCCGCGCCCGAACACCGGCCAGGTCTTCAGGGTGCGCAGCATGGCGATGCGCTGGTCGCAGACCGCCGCCGCGAGAGGTGCGGCCTCGGCCTTCGCCACGGCGGCCAGCGTCAGGACACCAACCTGCCCATCCGCCCGGACGCCGGCAGCCCGTTGGAGCCATTTCGCCGCCTGGGCCGGGCCGGAATTCACCGCGGCGTCGAACACGGCGTAGTCGAGGCCGGCCGGCAGGTCGTCGCCGCGCACCGCATCCCAATATTGCCGGCGATAGATGGCGGTGCGCTCGCCCTCCTCCAACAGGCGCACGCTGCGGGCCGGCACGCCGGCGCGCAGCCGATAGGCATCATAGACACGCTGCGTCACACCGTTCTGGGTCGGCCCGCCGGGGTCCGCCGGGTGATTGCTGTAGCCGCCTTCGTGACGCAGAACGCGCGCGAGCGCGGCGCCGAAGCTGGACGCTGCCATTCGGGTCCCCTATGATTTTGGATGAAGGCTCTGCTGCAAAGCGGAGCGCGCGCCGGTATCTGACGCCCGGCGGGGTTCTCAGCGAGGGGCGCGGATCATGGACCGCATGTTGGGGCGCGGATTCCTGGTCGTGCTCCTGGTTTTCATGACGTTCGTCTTCTATCTCCAGGTGAACGCTCTCGGCGTCCATGTTCCCCTGGGCATCCTCCTGAAATGGGACAGGCCGGTGGACGAGCTGGACTGCTATTACTTCACCGGCGTCACCTTCCATAAGGTCACGTTCCACACCGCGCGCACGAGTTGCCCGCGCTGGCTCGATATTTATTGAGCCCCTCCGGCGCCGGGTCCTGCGCCCGCACCGGCAAGAGGGCCAGGATGGCGCGATGCCGGGCATGGTCCGGATCCTCCAGCACCGCCATGGGCAGGACGAAACCCGTTCGGTCCATGGTCGCAAGCGGTTCCAGTGCCGCACCTGGCGCGGTGGGGCCGCGCACCAAGTCTGCCTGCTCTTGAGTAAGCAATAGGACGGCATTGCTCATGTCACGGCCCCCACGCTGCGCAGATAGTCCTGGAGGGCCTGGTGAAAGGTGGCCACCTCCCCCGCGCCCAGCCCGGCGCCCATGCTGAAGGCGGCGATGCGGTCGGTGCACCAGTGGCTTCGGCCCGCGCTGCCGCTGAAGCACAGCAGGTCCACCGGGACGGAGGGAACCGCAATGCTGGCGATGGCGGTGTCGGCCAGCAGGCCGCCATTGCGGTACGCCTGCCGCGCCGCCGCCGAAAGACGGCTGCCAACGAAGAATCCAGAGGATCCAATGCTCGCGGTGGCTCCACCAGCATCATTGGCGGCGATCCAGCACAGGCCCGTGGAGTAGTGCTGGTAGATGCCGATTTGCAGACCCGTCGTCGTGGATGTACCCACCGGCATGACATTGAGCGGCGCACGCTCCGCCAGATCCCAGGCCCCCACATGGCCACTGTTCCGAGTATAGTGCACGCCGTCCGTGGCCGGGTTGTAGTTTGTACTCAGATATGACCCGCTTGCCCCCGCATAGCCGCGATCCGCGAGGAAGGCGGGCGAATTGACTGCCTGGAGGTCGAAGCGGTTGAGCGTCTGGGTCTGGCTCGCCGCCGCGCCCGTCGTGCGAATGGGGTCGCCGGCCACGTCCATGCGCACCAGTTGCGGCCATCCGATGCGGATGCGGAAGGCGACGGGGACGCCGGAGGCGACCTGAAACCGCAGGCAGAGCCCCAGGGTCGCTGTATTGGCTGGCGTGGTCCATTTTTCGTTGAGAATGCGGGCACTGGCGAGGGCGCCCGTCGTCGGCGTGAAGCCGGTCGCCGGCCCGTTCGTCACCTGCACCGCCGCGTCATAGGCGAACAGGAACAGGCCGTTTACCCCGCCGGTCCAGGTCGTCCCCGCCAGCGATCCCGAAACGAGACGGACAAAGGCGCTGCCGCTCCAGGTCTGCCCGGCGGACGCGACGATGTCGGTCTCGCTGCCGTAGCAATAGAGGAAGGCGGTCCCGGCGCTGGAGGGCGTGCCCGAAATGTCCCAATCGGTGTAATCGATCCCGCCTTCGCTGCCGACGCCGGCCACGCTGAACATCAGGCCGGCAACGTTGGTATAGGGCGCCCGCCATCCCGTGGGCCGCAGGCCCGGCGCGGCGCCTTGCATCGCGTTGTTCTTGATCTGATTGGTCACCGTCCCGGTCCACGGCACCCAATTGAGCCGCGCCGCCTGCGCGTCGTGGGCGGCGAGCAGATAGAGCGCGTCGAGCTTCTGCCAGAGGCCGGCGCTCGCCAGACTGCGAACCAGAGCACCGATTGCGGTGGCGCGGGCCGTCGACGGTGCGGCGGTCATGCGCGCGATGAGCGCCGTCGCCTGGGTCGGCGGCGGCTGGGTCTGGGCCCGCCCCCGCAGCAGCGCCGTGCTGGGAACGGAGACGCCGAGCCGGCTCATCGGTCGCTCAGCGCATAGATGGCGACACCGGCGCTGGTGCCGGTCGCCCAGACGCGCCGCACCTGCGCGGGCGGAAGCGGCTGGAGGCCGGGCGCGGCGAGCAGGTCCACGCTCTCGCCGTCCGCCGCGCCGAGGCAGGTCACCCGGACGCTGGCCTCCGCGAGGCTTGCGGGCACGTGGACCCACAGGGCCTTTGCATAGACCGAGAGGTCGGCGGTGTCGGAGGGCAGCACGCGCCGGATCAGACGCGCGGGCGAAGACGCACTCACCGCATGGGCGCGCGCGGGATCGCGCAGGGGATCGTACGGCATGGGATGTCTCCTGGGGGGATGGATCAGGCCGAGGGGGCCGGGCAGAGCAGCAGGTGGAGGGCGACGCGCACCTGCCCGCCGGTGAAGCTCCCGCCATTGGCGCTGAGGCGCACGGGGGTCGCGGCGTAAAAGGCGGTGGGGCCGATCACGCCCACATTCACCGATCCGGCGGCCGCGCCCAGCGATCCGCCGAACTTGGCGCGCTCGGTGGCGATGCCGCAATCATAGGACGCCACCCCGGTGATGCTCGTCAGCGTGCGGGTGGAGACGGCGAGCACGATGGCCCGGTCGGGAATGAGGATCGCGGTGTCTCGGCTCGCGCCGGAGAGCGTCACGTCCTCCTCCAGCACCAGCGCGTCGACGCTCGCGCGATGCAGGCTCGCGGCGAGCGGCGCTGTGAAGGCCACGCCGTCGAACACGCGCAGGCGCCGCTCTCCCGCGACATAGGCGAGGACCCCGGCGCGCGGCGTGTAGAAATCCCACGCGCCCGCCTCATAGGCCGCGATGGTGCCGACCTTGCCGCTCCAGGCCCCGCTGGCGCCGGCCGGAACGTACCAGCATTGCCCGTCCGAGGGCGCGCCCGGCGGCGCCGTGAGGGTCAGGCTTTCGAGCGAGAGGTGGGTGAGCGCGTCGAGGGCACGGATGGCCGCGTTGTGGGTGACATGCTTCTGCGCCTGGGCGGCGGCGATATAAGGCAGGCCCAGGCGGGCGGTGGTGTCGGACATGGCAGGCTCCCGATCGAAGGGGGGTCACAGGGCACAGGTCGCGGTCGCGGCGGCGCCGGGGCCGAGCGCCGCCGAAATCTGCGCGATGCGCACGGACAGGACGGCGCGGGCCGCGCCGAAATCCGCCAGTTCCGCGCTCGCCGGATAGACGAGGGACGGCGTCGGCGTCTCCATCACCCGGCACACCCGCGCCCCGTCCAGGATCTCCACGCGATAGGCTTCCAGCATCTCGCCCAACGGCGCGTCCAGCGCGTCCCAGTCGGCGTCCGTGCGCGTGCGGCGGATCCAGGAGAGGTGAATGTCCGTGCCGACGCGCTTCGCTCTGAGATGGACCGGCGCGAGCGGCAGCAGCGCCCGCCCGCCGGTCACCGCCGCAAGCTCGCGCACGGCGGTCTCGCCATGGTCCCGATCCGCGCGCCCGACGCGATAGACATAGCTTCGTCCATAGGCAGAGAGGCCCGACGCGCCGACCACGAGATTGCGGTCGATCAGCACCAGGCGGGTGCCCGCCGGCCAGGGGTCGGCACCCGCCGCCTCGGTTCCCCCCTGGCCGCGCAGCAGGCCCGACAGGACATAGACGCCGGTCTCCACGAGGTCCGCCTCGCGGAACTGGAGAATTTCCACCGCCCGACCCTCTGCGACCAGAGCGAGGGCATTGGCCCCGTCCAGAACCTGCGTCTCGCTCGCCCCGAGGAGAACACCGCCCTCCAGCCGGACGGTGAGGCGGGTGGACCCATCGAAGCGCCAGAGCGGGCCGGGCGTAAGATCTTCCAGTGTCATGCCGAGGGTGGCCGGCGCACCGATGGCGGCGACCGCCTCGAAGCTCGCCCCGTCGGCCGAGCGCCACACGGCGAGGGTGCCGGGCCAGGGCGCGGCGAAGGCGGCGATCTGGGTCAGCGGCACCGGCTCGGCCGCCTCCAGCAACGGCAGGTCCAGCAGCACCACCTCCGGCGGCCCATCGGGTGAGGGAAGGCGCAGGCGCCCCGGCTCGGACGGGCGCTGGGCGGTCTCAAACACGTCCGGCTCGATGGCGCGGGCGGTGATGGCGCGCGCCTCCGCCTCCTCGATGCGGGTGATTTCCAACAGCCGCGTCCGCCCCCCGGCGGAAAGTTCCACCACATCGCCGGGGACGAGGCCAAGAGAGGAAGGCGGCAGGGAGAAGGTGGCGCTCTCGCGCCCCGCCCACAGGTCCTGAAGCCAGATGTCGGCGGCCCGCGCCATGGCGGCGGGGTCGGCGACCACGGGGATCTGGGCGTTGGCCACATGCCGGCTCGCTCCCGCCAGGCGGCGCGAGGCGACCGAAGCGGTGCGATAATCGGCGCCGGGATCGGTGAAGGTGATGCCCACTTCGAGCGGCAGCTCGCTCTCCTGCGCCCGCACCAGCGCGAACGGCGCGCGCCCGTCCTCGTCCTGCACGAGGTCGTCGAGGCCGAGGCGGGCCGCCACCCGTCCGCCGCGCGCGGAAAACACCATGCGCCCATCGTCCTCCCGGGCCTCGAAGGCGAAGGCGCGGGCGAGCGGCTCCAAGGCGGCGCGGGCGGACATGGGGCGGTCCACCACATAGCCCTCCACCACCCCGCCGACGCCGCCGGCCTCCACGTCCGCAACGCCATGGTCCGCGCACAGAGCGGCGACGAGATCGCCGAGCGGAGCGGCGCCGAGCCGCCCGTTCAGCCAATGGCCGGTTTCCCAATTGGCTCCGTCCGCCCAGACCGAGGTGGCGAGGGGAAATTCGGGATAAGGCCGCGCGTCCCAGGTCCACAGGAACACGCAGCCCGGCTCCACCATGCGCCCGCCATAGGCCGGCGCGGAGGGATTGTCCGCCTCCCCTGCCCCGGCCTGGGGCTCGAAGGTGGCGAGCACCGCCTCCAGCGTGCGGCGCTGGATGAAATCGTCGCGCCGGCCGTTGGAGAAGGGCGGCGTTCCGCTTTCGACCGATTTGGGATCGGGGAACACGCTCGGCCGGTTCGGCCCCTTGTCCACCGCCGGACAGCCCGCCTCCAGCAGGCGGATGGGCTTGCTGGAGGGCACCCAAGGCGTGGGCTGGGCCGAGCGCACGCCGCCCGGGCGCGACCGATGCACCTGGGACCACCAGGACCACAGGTCCTTCTGGCGGTAGATCCATGGCTCGCCATAGGCCCCGTCCGAGATGGGCGCGCGGGCCTGCGCGGCGCGGGCGGCATCGTCGGCATAATACCAGTCGAAGGCTTCGCCGGCCCGCAGCCGGCTTTTCAGGAAGTCCCGGTCATGGAGGCCGGGGGCGATCTGCGCGTCCAGATGGGTGGTGCCGTCCCGCCAGTCCGTGAGCGGGGGATAATAGTCGATGCCGACGAAGTCCACCGCGCCCGCGCCCCACAAGGTGTCGAGCGGAAAATCCACGGTTCCGTCGGGCCAGACCTGCGCGCCATATTCGGTCCAGTCGGCGCCGTAGGAGACCTTGGTTCCGGCCCCGAGGATCGCCTTGGCGTCCGCCGCCAGCGCCGCGAGGGCGGCGACCGCCGGATAGCTCCCATCGGCCCCGCGCACGCGGGTCAAGGCGGCGAATTCCGAGCCGAGAAGGAAGGCCTCCACCCCGCCCGCCATGGCCGCGAGATGGGCGTAATGGAGGATCATGCGCCGGTAGCTCCACTCCGCCGGCCCGCCATAGAGCAGCAGCCCGCCGAACGGGGCGAAGTGCCCGCGCTGCGCGGCTCCGAAGAAAGCCGAGATCTGCGCCGCCGCTCCGGCTGTTCCGTCCGCCGTGCCGGGCCGTCCCGGCGCGGGATCGCAGGTGATGCGCCCGCGCCAGGGGTAGGCCGGCTGGCTTCCCGCCCCGCTCCAGGGGTCCGCGCGCCCGCTGCCGGGGGGAATGTCCATCATCAGGAAGGGATTGAGCGTCACCTTGAGGCCGCGCGCCTTGAGCGCGCCGATGGCCGCGACCACGCTCCCATCCGACGGCGTGCCGCCATAGGCGGCGCGGCCTTCGTACCGGCTGGTGGGCTGGGCGATGAGGCGCGGCAGGCCGCTCACAAACCAGTTGGCGGGCGCCGTCTGCTTGCCCACGAGGTCCACTTTCGGCCGCACGCTGCACTGGCCGACGCGCAGATCATCGCCGAACCAGGAGACCACCAGCGACACGCGCTCCAGGTTCGGGCACACCGCGAGCAATTGGTCGAGCGAGGCGGAAAAATCGCTGCCGGCTGTGCGCACATGGCGGTTCTCGGCGGCATAGGCGCCGGGGCCGACCACGCGCTGCACCTCGGCGGGCTCATAGCCGAACTCGGTGGCGCCGGGGATCAGCGTCACCGCCGTCACCTGGCGCTCCAGCGAGCCGACCGCCCGCTCCACCTCGGCGCTGATCTGCGGCACGCGATTGCCGAAGCGCGCGAGCGGCAGGCGCTCGAACACCAGATAAGCGATACCGCGATAGGCGGGCGCGCCCTCCGCGCCCTGCTTGGCGGCAATCCAGGGGTCGGGCATCTGCGCGGCGCCGCCGAGATGGACGCGCACGGTCGCGCCCGCGCGATCGAACGGCTTGCCATCCGCCCAGATGCGGCCGATGCGCGTCACCGGGCCTTCGCACAGGGCAACGGCGAAAGAGGCGTAATAGGCATAGCTGACGGTGGTGGTGGTGGCGCGGCCGGAGCGCCCGCCCTTGCCGCCCGAGGTCTGGACCTGGGTGGAGACCACCTCCTCCAGCCGGGTCGCCCAGATCACCTCGCCCGGCAGACGCGCGCGGCCATAGAGGCGGGGAATGGGCGCGCCGGCATTGGAGGTCATCACGTCGAGGTCGGACAGGCGCGGCCCTTCCACGATGCGGCTGCGCCCGCCGCCCGAGAGCGCGGCATCGGCCATGGCGCCGCCGAGGGCGCCGGCCGCCCGCCCGGCAAGGGCGCCCACCGGGCCGAACAGGGCGCCGCCCACGAGCGAGCCCGCCGCGCCGAGAAGCAGCGTCGCCATGCGTTGGTCTCCAAAGACAAAGGGAAAGGATCAGGCGCCCGGAAAGGCGAAGGCGCAGGCGAGCCTGCGGCGCCACCAGGGCGTCAGGTCGCCCTCGCACACGCAGGCCCCGTCATAGGCATGGATCATGCGCCCAGGCGCGGCGAGGATCGCCGCGTGCTTCGCCGGAAGATGGACGCGAAACCGGAACAGCAGCACGTCGCCCGGCGCAAGGGCGTCGAGCGGCACCGGCCGCATGTGGCGCGCGGCGGTCTGCGCGAGGGTTTCCGCGCGCCCCGCCTCCGCCCAGTCGGGGGCATAGGCGGGCATGGTCTGCGGCTCCGGCCCCACCACCGCGCGCCAGACGCCGCGCACCAGGCCGAGGCAGTCCGCCCCCGCGCCCCGCACCGAGGCGCGATGCTGGTAGGGCGTGCCGATCCAGCTCCGCGCCTCGGCCACGATCGCGGCCCTCACGTCTGTATCCAGGATGCTCATGGCAGCACCGAGCCGTCGTTCCCGCCCTCGCCCGGCACGCCGATGGAGACGACGAAATCATTGCCCGGCATATGGGGAAAGCCGCGAAAGGCCGGGCCATTGCCGAAGCGGTCGCGGCAGGTGGAAAAGCGTTTGTCGCAGCCCGCCGTCACCACCAGCCCATCACCGGCCGAAACCGGCTCCGGCGGCCTGTGCCAGAGATGGAGCAGCCCGGCCGCATGCTGCTTCACCTGGGTCACGAAGCCCGCATTTGCGCCCGTGGAAAACGCCAGGCGGCCATCGGTGAAGAGATCATCCGTGTGGCCGCCGAGGCCGTCCACGGCGAGCAGCAGCGCCCCACGCACCTCCGCCACGACGCCGCTTGCGCACAAGTCCGGGCGGGCGAGATCGAGGCCGCAGCGCGCATCTCCGAAGTCGGCGTCGCACAGCGCCGAGAACAGCCGCCCGCGCGTCTGGTTCAGCGCATCGGCCGCCCCCCGCAGCTCGGCCACGAAGGCCCCGCCCTCGCGCCGCACCTCGCCGAGCGTCCCGCAGCGCAGGCGCATGTGGGCGCGCGGGTCGGACCAGTCGATGAGGAACTGCTCCACGCGCGCGCCGTCATAGCGCCCGGCGGCAAGATCCCCCTCGTCCAGCGTCGCATGGCCGAGCGCGCCGGTGAGTTCGAGCCCGGTCACACCGAGGCCCTGGACCAGCGTGCTCTCGCTCGCCGCGAGGCCCGCCCCCGCGAGGAACAGCGTCGCATCCACCGTCAGGTCGTGGTCATGGTCGGTGAAGGCGCGCACACCGCCATCGCGGCGCGTGACGCGCCAGCCGTGGCAGAGGGTCGTGACGCCTCCGTCCAGTTGCGCCCGGAGGGCCTCCGGCACCTGTCGCATGGGCAATCTCCTCGGGCAATCGGACCACTCAGGGGCGGATTTCGATGATCGGGATGCGGGGAATGTCGCCGGCCGCGAAGGCGGAGAGATTCACCTCCAGAAAGTCCGTATCGAAGCGCACAGGCACGTCGAACAGGAAGCCCGCCCGGACCACGGCGCCGGAGGGCGGAATGCGGCCCGGCAGGAAGGTGACGATCCCCTGCGCCGCATCCACCGCGAAATCAGTCCCTTCAACCTTTTGCGCGCCGCCAACGCTCACTTTCACGCTGCCGGCCACCGGCTTGCGAATGGCCCGCGCATAGGGGGCGTGAACACCGCCGTAGGTCTTGCAGAGGGCAAAGACAGAGCGGACGCCATCGCCCGTTCCGATCACCTGATCGAAGGCGCCCGGAACGGCGCCCGGCGCTCCCGAGGAATGGTCGAGACGGTCGCGCCAGCGGAAGCCGTGAAGGCGCCCGCGACGCTCCTCGAAAAAGGCCACCACCTCGCTCAAGGCGGCGAGGGTTTTCACTCCGTATCCGGCATCGAATCGGCGCCGCGAATCAGCGCGACGGGCGTTGCGCTCCTCGCGCCCGGAGACGCTGGTGACCACCTCCGTGAGCCGTTCCGGACCGCCCGACGCCCCCAAAGCCACATCGAGAGGAAACAGAATTTCATGAAAGGCGGGCATATTCTTTATTCTCCTGTCAAAACGGACTGCTTTTCAGTATCCGCCGGCTTGACATAGGTTAGCCGCGCGCTTTGACTTTCATCGCCTCATTGAGGATGGAGCCGTATCATGGCCACGAAGCCCGAAAAGAAGCCCGCCGCCAAAGCGCCCGCGAAGGCCGCCGCTCCGGCGGCAGCTAAGCCTGCGGCTGCGGCCCCCAAGGCGACCCCCAAGCCTGCGGCGAAAGCTGCCGCCAAGGCACCAGAGACCAAGGCCGCCGAGGTCGCGAAGGCCCCGGCCAAGAGCCCGGCGAAGCCCGCCGCCAAAGCTGCCGCAACGGCGCCCGCCAAGGCCGCTGCCAAGGCTCCCGCCAAGACCCCTGCGACGGCTGCGGCGAAGCCCGCTGCGGACATGGCCAAGGCGGACATCAAGCCCGCCACGAAGGCCCTCGCGAAGGCCGCTGCGGCGGCGGCGCCGAAAGCTGCGACCGCCAAGGCCCCCGCTGCGAAGCCGGCGGCCAAGACGGCAGCTAAGCCCGCGGCGGCGAAGGCCCCTGCCAAGGACACCGCTGCAAAGCCGGCGGCGCCCAAGGCCGCCGCGCCGAAGCCTGCCGCGAAGGCGGCTCCGAAGGCTGCCGCTCCTGCGAAGGCTGTGGAACCCAAGGCTGCGGCCCCGGCCAAGCCGGCCGCTGCGAAGGCCGCCAAACCCGCCGCTGCGAAGCCCGCCGCGCCGAAAGCCGCGCCCGCGAAGTCCGCCCCGGCCGCCAAGGTCGAGGACAAGCCGGCCGCCCCCAAGGCGAGCAAGCCGGCCGCCAAGGCGAAGTCCCCCGCGAAGAAGTGAGGCCGCGCGCCGCGCGGTCTTGTCATCCTGGCCGCGCGGGTTCATCCCGCCGGCGCCGACCGGGACCCGTCCGCCCCTCCTCGCCTTCGCGCCTTGCGTGCGGGTTTCGGGGAGAGACGCGGCGCGTTCGTCTGAGGGTCTGTCCGACCGCGTCGTGCAAGATGCGCTCAGCCGGGCCTGACCTGCCCCCTCACAGCCTCACAGACCGCGCTGGCCCCGCGCCACGGCGCGGGTCACGAGGCCTGAGAGATAGGCGTCCGAGCGGCGGAATGCGCCGGGATCGGGCGTCGTCACATTCACCACCACGGACCCGTGCGTGCCCCGCGCGCCGTCCATGCGCACGCCGAGCGCACCGTCCGCGCCGCGCGCGAGCGGCAGGATCGCCTCGGCCCCCGCTTCGCCCATGAGCCCCGTGCCCGACGCCAGCGGAAAATAGGTGGGCGCGGCCACGACCCCGCCCTTGGCGAAGGGCTGGACGCGCCCGTGGGCCACCACGCCGCCATCGGCAAAGCCGTTCAATCCGAGGACCGACGAGAACAGGCCGGAGACACTTTGCTCCACCGGCTTCAAGGCGAGGTTGAGCGCCATGGCGGAGAGGCGCTGGCCGATGCCCTCCACCACGTCTCCGAGATCCTTGCCCCGCACCGCGACGCCCGTGAAGGCATCCCCCAGCGTGGAGGCGAAGCCGCGCGCCAGGCGCTCGGCATCCATCAATTGGCTTCGGAAGGCGCGGGTGTCGGCGGCGATCTCCACGGAGACGCTGTCGATGGGCGCATCAAGACCGGGCATGGGAGCTCCGTGAAGCTAGGGACGTGCGGGGTTCAGGGCGCATCCGGAAAGCGCCGCGCCAGCGCCTCGAAGGCGGCCCGGTCGCAGGCCCCGTGCGGGGCGCCGACCCAGCCCAGGGCGGCGGAGAGTTCGCGCGGGGTCATGCGCCAGAAGGCATCGGGGGGCAACCGCAGGAGGCCGAGGCCGGCATGAAGCACGCCGTCCCAGGGAAACGGTTCTGCGCGCGCGGCGCCCGTCACGCCTCCTGCGGCGGCGCGGGGCGCGGGCCCTCCTCCGTGCCGAAGGTCGCGGCGAGAAGCGCGTTGACGAGCTGCACGCAGCCCACCGCCCCGCCCTCCACCCGCATGGCCGCAACGTCCGCCTCCTCCACCGCCTCGCCCGCGCCGCGCAGGCCCGCCGCGAGGATGCGCGTCACGTCGCGCGCGCAGAGGCGCCCGGCGGAAAAGCGCTCCGCGAGCGCCATGAGGTCGCTCGCGCCGAAGGCCGCCTCCAGTTCCGCGAGGGCGCCGAGGGTGAGGACGAGGGTGCGCCGGCGGCCATCGATGACCGCGTCCACCTCGCCGCGTCGGGGATTGCTCATGGCCGGCGCCTCACAGCGCGGCGAAGGCGAGTTCGCCCGCGCTTTCCAGGGTCAGGTCGAAGGTGACCTCGCGGTCGTGATCGCCGCCGATCTCCAGCGCGGAGATCTGGAACGGGCCGGTCACGGTGCCGAAATCGGGGATCAGCACCTGCCAGGTCTTCAGCGTGCCCTCGAAGAAGGCCGCGCGCACCAAAGCGTCGGAGGCGGCATCCTTGAACACGCCCGCGCCCGAGACGCTCGCCCGCTTCACGCCGGCCCCGGCGAGCAGTTCGCGCCAGCGGCCGGAGGAGTCCGCATGGCTCGTATCCACCGCCTGGGCATTGAAGGCGATGCGGCGCGAACGCAGGCCCGCCACCGTGACATAGGACGCGCCGTCGAGAATCTTGAGCAACAGGTCCTTGCCCTTCTGTGCGGCCATGGGGGCCTCCTTGAATGGGGTCGATGAATCCGGCGCGCCAAGCCTCACAGGGGCTCGGTGACGGCCCGGAAGCGGATGAGGGCGTGATAGGTGCGCCCGTCGGCTTCGCGCCGCACCTCGGCGGTGGTGGCGCGCAGGTTGGCGAGGCGGTGGCCCTCCAGCGTGAGCGGGGCATCGTGCAGCGCCTGCTGGATGGCGGCGGCGAGCGCGAAGGCTTCGCGACGCCCGCCGGCGCGGGAATAGGCGTGCAAGGTCAGGCTCTGCTCGCTGCCCGCCTCGGTGGCCGTGGAGCCGTCCGCCACCAGCGCCTCGCCCAAGGTCACGAAGGGAAAGGCCGCGTCCGCGGGCGGCGCGTCATGCACGCGCGGCCCGCCCAGCGATGCGCGCAGCGGCGCGTCCGCGACGAGCCGCTCGAACAGGGCTTCGCGCAGCGCAAGCGCGGCCGACATCGGCGGGCCTGGGGCCGCGCTCATGGCCGCCTCCGCAGCCCGGCCAGGGCCGGGATGAGCCAGGGGTCGGCGGGCGTCGCCAGCGTTCCAGTCTCGCGCGCCACGGCGGCCGGGTCGGAGGTTCCGAGCCGCCGGCGCGTGCCCGCCCCCTCCTGCTCCAGGACCACGCCCGCGCGCGCCGCCTCGGCCGTGAGGGCGGCTTCGGCGCGCTCCAGCGCGGCCTCCACGAGGCGCGGGCCGAGCGCCCGCTCCAGGCGCGCGGCGAGGCCCGCCTCGCCCTCGGTCTTGGCTGTGACGATCATGTCTGTTCCTCCAGGCAGCGGCAGCGCGAGAGCCGGCCCCGCCCGTCCGGGTCGGTGACGCTCTGCACCTCCAGGATGCGCGCGCCGAGCACCAGCCGGTCGCCGGGCGCCAAGGTGTTGGGCGCGCGCACGGTGACGCGCTGCGCGAGCATGGCGATGGGGCGCTCCTCGGCGAGCGCCGCGCCGTCCGCGATCGGTTCGATGGCGCCCCAGAGGCGATCCACGGTGAGCCAGGTGCGCGCCATGCCGCCGCTGCCGTCGGGAAGGTCCACGGCGGTGCGGTGCTGGAACAGGTGGCGCAGGGCCGGGACGGCGGCGCTCACAGCCGCACCTGCCGATAGGGGGCGAGCAGGTCCGCGACGCCCGCCGGCAGGGCGCTTGCCAGCGCGGTCTCCTCGCGCCGCTCATAAAAGTGCGCCGCCAGCAGCCGCACCGCCTGGACGAGGTCGCCGGGCACGTCCTGCGCCCCGCTCCCATAGCCCATGACCACATCCAGCTCGATGCCGCCGAGGGCGCGGTCGGGGGCCGGCAGGACCGCGCGGTCGATGGCGATCACGGCCGGGGTGCGGTCGGCGCGCAGGGTGAAGGCGGAGAGCGGCAAGGCCGTCTCGCCCTCGTCGAAATGGCGCAGCCGCGCCGCGATCAGCCGCGCCGCCGGCGCCAGCGGCAGGATCAGCAGGCCGGAGGGCGGCCAGGCATCGCGGCGGAAGCGCCAGGTCTGCGTCAGCAGCAGGCGCGCGGCGGCGCTTTCCACCATTTGGCGCGCGGTGGTGATGAGGCGGCCGAGCAGGGCATCCTCCGCATCCTGGGTGATGCGCAGGAAATCCTTCAGATCGGCCGGCGTCAGGGGTTCGGCCACGGGGCCGGCGAGACATTCGGGCATCGGCCCTCCAGGCGGTGTGAAATGCCGCGGCGCGGCGATTGACGGGCGCGCGGGGGCGCGCCAGAAAGCAGGCGATGTCCGCCCGATTTTTTCCCGTCCCCGCGCGCCGCTCGTTCCGCCTGATGGCGGCGGGCGCGCTGGCGCTTGCGGGGCTGAGCCTTGCCGCCCCCCTTCCGGCCCGCGCCATCGTGGGAGGCGAGGCGGCGCCCGCTTCGGTCGCCGCGCAGAGCGTGATGATCGTCTCCACGCGCGGCGCTTCGTGCACCGGCACGGTGCTCGCGCCCGATTTGCTGCTGACCGCCGCCCACTGCGTCGCGCCCAAGGCGGACTATGCGGTGGCGCTGGTGGGCCAGGGGCCGGTCACGCTCATTCCCATCGCGCGGGTGGCGGTGCATTCCGGCTTCAGCGCCGAGCAATTCCGCACCCGCCGCCCGACGCCGGACCTTGCGCTCGCGCGCCTGGCCGAGCCGCTGCCCGCGCGCTTCACGCCCGCGCGCCTGACCACGGACACGGGCCTGCCGGAGCGCGGCGCGTCCTTCCTCATCGCCGGCTTCGGCATGACGGCGGACGGGGCGGAGAAGACCGCCGGCACGCTGCGCGTGGTGGATCTCGCCTCCATCGGCACCACAGGGGGCATCATGGCCCGCCTGTCCGCGCCGCAGGGCAATGCGGGCGCCTGCACGGGCGACAGCGGCGGCCCGGCCTTTTTGGACGGGCGCGTCGCGGGGGTCATCGGCTGGGTGACGGCGGCCGGCGGCGCGCGCGGCTGTGGCGGCGTCACCGGCATCACCCTGGTCGGCCTCCAGCGCGACTGGATCGCGCGGGCGGCGCGGGAGCTGGGACGCCCGCTCGGGGAGTGAGGGGCGTCCCGCCCCTCAGCTCACGGCGAACTTCAGCAGCTTGGCCGCGTCGAAGTCCTGGATGCCGCCGCCCACCCGCTTGGTGGTGTAGAACAGCACATAGGGCTTGGCGGAATAGGGATCGCGCAGCACGCGCACCCCGGCGCGGTCCACCACCAGATAGAAGCGACGGAAATCGCCGAAGGCGATGGGGAAGGCGCCGTCCGCGATGTCCGGCATGTCCTCGCTCTCGGCGATGGGAAAGCCCATGAGGCTGGCCGGCTGGCCGGCCGAGGCGGGCGGCGCCCAGAGATAGGCGCCGGTCTCGTCCTTCAGCTTGCGCACCGCCGCCTGGGTGCGCCGGTTCATGACGAAGGCGGCGTTCTGGCGATAACCGCCCTTCAGCGCATAGACGAGATCCACCAGGGCGTCCGAGGGGTTGGCGGCATCGAACGCCCCGGCGCTGCCGGTGGCCACATAGCCCACCTTGTCCCAGGCCCAGGCGCTTTCCGCGACCTTGGTATAGGTGAGGAAGCCCTTGGGCTTGGCGATGCCGTCGCCGCTGACGAAGGCGGTCCCCTCCTGCTCGGCGAACACCGCATCCACCTCGCCGGCGATCCAGGCTTCCAGATTGACCTGCGCATCATCCAGCAGCGCCTGGGTCGCCGCCGGCATGGCGTAGAGCTCCATGGCGGGATAGGTGAGTTCGGCGAGCGTCGGGCTGTCGGTCTGGGGCCGCGCGGCGGTCTCGGCGGCCCAGCCAGCGGCGGGGCCGGACTTCATGAAGGGCTTCTTGTAGACCCCCGAGCCGATGAGGCGCACGGTGGAAAGGGCGCGGATGGGGGAGAGCGCGGTGAGGCGCCGGCCGATCTCGGCCTCGATCTCCTCGGGCACCAGATAGCCGCCATCCGTGCCGCTGCCGGCCGAGAGGGCCTTGTGCTCCACCCCCGCGAGACCCAGGCGAGCATAGGCGCGGAACGCCTCGGCCTCGCCCGAGGGGTCCATGCGCGAGCCAGCCGGCGCGCCGAGCGCAGGGCGCTGGGCCTTGAGGGCGAGCGTGTCCAGCCGCGTCTTCTGGGCGTCGAGCGCCGTCTCCAGCCGGGCAAGCTGGTCGTGCAGCAGCGGGTCGGCGGCGCCGCGCCGCTCGATCTCGGCGAGGCGCGCGTCATTGACGCGCCGATAGGCCTCGAAGGTGACGGCGAAGTCGTCCGCCTCGCTCACGTCGGCGGGCAGGATCACTTTGGTTTCAGGCGCGCAGATCGGCGTCATGGAAGGTCCTCGCAGGGTACGGGGAAAAAGGCGTCGCGATGCGCGCGCCCGGCTGCATGGGAAAGGTCACCACCGACACTTCCCAAAGATCGACGCGCAGAAGCCGGCGCACGCGGCTGCGCGGATCGGTGCGCGCGCGCACCGCCTTGAAGCCGATGGACAGACCGTCGAGGGCGCGGGCGGCCACGAGGCATCCCACCTCGCGGGCGCGCCGCACCTCCAGGGAGAGGCGGCCGCGCACATAGAGCCCGCGCCCGTCCTCGCCGATCTCGTCCCATACGCCGATGGGCTCGGCGGGATCGTGCTGGTAGAGCAGGCGCACGCCGCGCGCGCCGCGCGCCGCCAAGGTCTCGGTGAAGGCGCCGCGCTCGATGATGTCGCGGCCGAGGTCCAGCGCGCCGAACAGGCAGGCATAGCCCTCGATGCGGCCCGCGCCCTGATCCTGGAGCAGCGCCCTCATCGGCGCGGCCCCGCTTGCGGCTTGGGATCGGCCGCGCTCTTGCGGGCGCGGGCGCGCTCCAGCCGTTCGAGGGTGGCCACGAAGTCGCGGAACACGCCGCCGGCCGGCGGGGCCGGGGCCGCGCGGCCGCGCAGGCGGTCGGGGCCAAGCGCGCGGATGCGCGGCGTGGCGGCCTTCTGGAAAGGGGCACGCATGGATGGCTCTCCTCAAGGAAAAGGCGGCGGCGTCACTCCGCGCCGTGGCGGGCATTGAAGCGGGCGAGTTCGCGCACAAAGGCATCGAGCCGCTCGGTGGCGCGCGCGAGCGCGGCGAGCGCGCGCACCGCGATCACGGAAGCGGTGCCCGCCCACAGCAGCAGCGCGAGATGGGCAAGATCGCCCCGCTCGGCGAACACGCGGACCAGGGCATCCATGGGCGGCTCCGATCGGTGGGCGGGGGCGGGGTTGAGGCGGCGCGCGTCAGGTTTGGTGGCCGGCGATGCGGCGGCGCGCGTGCATTTTTCGGCCTGCGGCGGCCGCCTCCCCACCCCTCCCCCGCAAGCGGGAGAGGGAGTCTGGCGGTACGTGGGCCGGAAAAAAGCCTTCTCTCGCCCCAACTTGGCACGTGCCCAGTTGGTGTGCTTAACGTGCCGAGGTCGGAACCATCCGACGTCGGTGCGGGGTGGGGCGTTTTGGTGCCGGCGCGCAGCGACGTGCGTGCTTTCCGCCTGCGGCGGCCCCCTGCCCACCCCTCCCCCGCTAGCGGGAGAGGGAGATTTGCGTTGCGTGGGTGGCAAGGCCCTCTCCCGCCTTAACTCGGCACGCGCCGAGATGGGCTGCTGAACGGGCCGAAGGCGGAAGCATCCCTCCTGCCGCACGATCTCAGCCGGCGTCCGCGCCCTGCCCCTTCGCCCCATAGCCCACCGCCGCGCGCTGCTCGTCCTCGGTGAGGAAATCGGCGGCGCCGATGCGGCTCCACAAGGCGGCGCGCTCGGCGGCGAGCGCCTCCACCTGGTCGAGGTCGGGCACCAGCGAGAGATCCGGGCCGAAGGCGGGGGCGACCCAGCCGCACAGGGCATCGCCGATGCGCCTTGCGAGCGGGATCACGGTCTGGCGCCAGAGCGCGCGGTTGGCCTCGGCATAATTGGCATAGGTGGCATCGCCCGGCAGGCCGAGCAGCAGCGGCGGCACGCCGAGCGCCAGGGCGATTTCGCGCGCGGCGCCGGCCCGCGCCGCCTCGAAATCCAGCTCCTTGGGCGTAAGCGACAAGGGCTTCCAGTCCAGCCCGCCCTCCAGAAGCAGCGGGCGCCCGGCATTGGCCGCGCCCTGGAAGCTCGCCTCCAATTCCCCCTTCAGCCGTTCGAACTGGTCGTCCGACAGGCTTCCCGAGCCGCCATAGATGAGCGCGCCGGAGGGGCGCGCCGCATTGTCGATGAGCGCCTTGTTCCAGGCCCCCGAACTGTTGTGGAGGTCCAGCGCCTGGGCCGCCGCCTCCAGGGGCGGAAAGCCGTAATGGTCGTCCAGCGGGTTGAAATGCGTGAGATGGAGGATGGCGTCCATTCCCTCCCCGCCTTGCGGGATGCGCAGGGTGCGCCCGTCCAGCGTGTAGTCATAGGCCTCGGCCCAGCCGTCCGGGCCGGGCACCACCTTCATGCGGTCGGGGCGCAGCACATGGATTTCGCGCGGCACGCCCTCCACGCAGACGGCTTCCAGATAGGCGTTGCCGGCCACAAGCAGATGGCCACACACCGCCTCCATCAGGGCCGGAAAGCTGCCGCGCGGATGGGGCCGCGCCAGAAGGTCCAGCAGCGGGTGCCGGTCGAGGTCGCGCCCTCCCTCCTGAAGGACATAGGGGACGCTGGCCGCCGCCTCGCTGACCAGCCGCACCGCGCGATAGGCCACCGCGTTGCGGGCAAATCCTTCCCGCGCCAGCGAGGCATAGTCGCGCGGCGTCCATCGGGCGCGGCCTTGCGAGAGCAGCGCCACCAAAGCCCCCGTACGGCTCGCCTTCGCCTCGGCCGGGCGGGCGCGGAAGGTGCGGAAAAAGGCGAACATGCGCGGGCTCCAGGGTTGGGCAGGTGTTTGCGGCGGAACGCTCGGGCGGCGGCGGGCGTTGGGAGGGGGCACGGCGCGAACAGCCGGCGAAGAGGGAGACCCGCCATGACCACGACCATTTGCGCGCTCTACGACCATCCGAGCGCGGCCGCCGCGGCGGTGGAGGATCTGAAGGTCATCGGCCTCATGGACAGCGACATCTCGATGCTGAGCCCCGGCATGGTCTCGCCGGAAACCGCCGGCCTCGGCGGGGACAGCGACATGCTGGCGGATGCCGGCACCGGCGCGGCCGTGGGCGGCGCGCTGGGTGGTGCGGGCGGACTGCTCGCGGGGCTCGGGCTCGTGACCATTCCCGGCGTCGGGCCGATCCTGGCGGCCGGCTGGCTCGCCTCCACGGCGGTCGGCGCGGCGGCGGGCGCGGCCGTGGGCGGCGCGGCGGGCGGCATCATCGGCGCGCTCACCGCCGACGGCATCGCCGAGGACGACGCCCATGTCTATGCCGAGGCGGTCCGGCGCGGCGGAACGCTGGTGGTGGCGCGCGTGCCCAATCTGCGGCTGGAGGCGGCGCGCACCGTGCTGGATGCCCACAAGGTGGACGTGCTGCGCCGCCGCTCGGACTATCAGGCCGAGGGCTGGACCGGCTTCGACGAGCAGGCGCCGCGCCACGAGCCGCGCCACGAAGCGCGCCATGCGCCGCGCGAGCGCAACATGTCCTGACGCGCGGGCCGACCGCTCAGCGCCGGCGCCCCTTGGCGACCAGGCGCCAGACCAGGATGGAGACCGAGAAGGCCAACAGCCAGGCCACCACCACGATCGCGGTCTCCAGCCCCGTGGTCTGGGGCAGGCCCGAGAGGGCGCCGTAGGCGATGGCCAGAACCACGCCGGAGGCGAGCGCCGCGACCATTTCGCGGACCATGTTGGGGCGTTCCTTCATGAGGTGCATGTGGCACAGGGCGCGGGCGAGATAAAGGCCCGCGCCCTCACAATCCCCGCACGCGGGGGCGCGCCTTCTCGCCCAGCGCCAGGGCCGTGATCGCCCAGACCAGCGCGTCCAACCGGTCCGGCGAACGGCCGGAAGAGAGGCCGTCGCAGGTGAAATCGCACATCTCGTCCTCCAGCGCGGGAAAGCGGCCCGCATGGCGCACCCGGCCCTGCTCATAGAGCGCGGCCACCGGCTCGGCCCGCAGATATTTGCCGCGCGTCGCGCGCACCATCTCCACCGGCACGGCGGGGTCGATCTCGCTGAGCACGGCGCGCACCATCTCGCCGCCCTGGTTCACCTCCGCCACCACCTTGTCGGCGCTGTGGCGCTGATAGAGCGCCACCGCCCGCGCCGCCCAGGCGGCGGGCGAGAGGCCGGCCATGCTGGCATCCTCCAGCACATGGACGCGCCCGCTCTCCTCCAGGCCGGCGCACACAAGGCCGCAGGCGTCCGCGCCGGGCCGCGAGGAGGCGGGCGGGTCCACCGCCACCACGACGCGGGCGAGCGGCGGGGCGCTCTCCTCGCGCAGCGCCTCCAAGGCGGCGCGGGTCCAGAGCGCGCCGGGGCGGTCCTCCACCAGTTCGCCGTCCAATTCCTGCCGGCCGAGCCGCGTGCCGCCATAGCGGGCGATCACCGCGTCGAGAAAGCCGGGGGCGAGGTGGCGGGCATTTTCCGCCGTGCGCGCCCGGCTGAGCGCGGTGGAGGGGTCGGCCATGAGGCGCTTCAACAGGGGCGTCGGGCGCGGGGTGGTGGTGATCATCTGGCGCGGCGCGGGGCCGAGGCGCAGGGCGAATTGCAGCATGTCGAAGGCCGCTTCGTCGCGCCGCCACTTGCAGAGTTCATCGAGCCAGGCGGCCTCGAATTGCGGGCCGCGCAGACTGTCCGGCTCCTCGGCCGAAAAGCCCTGCGCCACCGCGCCATTGGGCCAGACCAGGCGGCGCCGGGCGGCTTCCCAGCGCGGGCGCTCGCCCGCGCCATGGACGGCGAGCAGGCCCGAGACGCCCTCCACCATCACCTCGCGCAGATCGGCCTGCGTCTCCGCCACCAGCGCGATGCGGCCCACGGGATGGGTCGCAAAGGGCGCGCGGCCGAGCGCGAGGGCGCGCACCCATTCCGCCCCGGCGCGCGTCTTGCCGGCGCCGCGCCCGCCCAGCACCAGCCAGGTGCGCCAGGCCCGCCCGTCCGGCGCGGCGGGCGGCGGCAATTGGTCGGGCCGCGCCCACATTTCCCAATCGGTCAAAAGGCCCGCCGCCACCGGCTCGGTGAGCAAGGCGAGCAGGGCCTCAGTCCGCCCCGCCCTCACGCAATCCGTCAAGGCGGCGCGCAAGCTCGCGGCGGAAGGTGTCGAGATCGCCGAAGGCTTCGTCATGCTCACCCGCTCCCGCCTCGGACGTCGCGCCCTTGCCGGGCGCGGGCGCGCCGTCCAGCGCCGACATGTCGCGCACCACGCGCGCCAGCACCGCCAGAGCGCGGGCATCGCGCTCGGCCGCGCCGGGGGCGGGATCGAGGGCGGAAAGCCGCGTCTCGATCTCGCAGACCTGCGCCTCCGCCGCGCGCCAGATGCGCTGGGCGAGCATGAGGCGCCGCCGCGCGGCGGATGCATGCGTAAGGGAGCGGCCCGGCCGGCGGCGCGGCAAGGGGCGCGGGCGCGGCTGGCCGTCCGGCCCCACATCATGGTCGAGCCAGAAATAGATGCGCGTCGGCCGCAGCCCGGTTTCGTCCTGAATGGCGCGGATGGAGCGGCCGGCGGCATAGAGCGCGCGTGCCTGCGCGCCCTTGGCCGCATCGCGCGGGGACAAGTCGGTCATGGCCAAAATCCGTGGGAGCAGCCCGGCGCCGAGGCGCAAGGGTGGAACATAGGCTCATCATGCCTATCCAGCGCACCGCTGTCAAGGCATATTTTCCCAAGCATATGATCCTATGCACGCAAGTCCGCTTTCCCCTTGCGCGCCGCCCGTCCGGCATGGGACGAGGCGGGGCGGCGCATGGGCCGCCGGGGGACATCATGGACGAGACACGCGACAGCAACGGCAATGTGCTGAAGGACGGCGACAGCGTCACCCTCATCAAGGACCTGAAGGTGAAGGGCACCTCGGTCACCTTGAAGCGCGGAACGCTGGTGAAGAATATCCGCCTCACGGACGACCCCGCGCACATCGAGTGCAATGCGGAGAAGGTGAAGGGCCTGGTGCTGCGGACCGAATTCCTGAAGAAGGCCTGATTGTTCCACTCCCCGCTGGCCTCGCGCAAGGCTAGCCTGCTTGAATCCGTTCCAAACACAACCCGCCGCGCAGGAGTCGCGGCCGGGGGGGGGGCGGAGACAGGCGCGCCCGCCGTCACGGGCGGCGCGCCGCGCACGGCAAGGATGATCCGGGGTGGCGATGGGATTGAAGCTCAAACTGCCGGCGCTGAAGCTGCCGGCCGTGAAACTGCCGGGGCTGAAGCTACCGGCCAGCCGCAAGGGCCGCCTGCTCATGGCCGGCGGCGCGCTGGGCGCGGTGCTGATTCTCGGCGGCGCGGGCACCGCGGCCTTTGTGCTGCTGGCGCCCGAGGCGGCCCATGAGGAAGCCGCCGCCCCCGCCGGGCCGCCGCCCCCGCCGCCGCTCGATTATCCCGAAAAGGGCGCCCCCAAGGCCCAGCGCGCTCTGATGGCCGCCATCGAGGCGGGCCGCGCGGCCATGGCCATGGAAGGCGGCATGAGCGCGCCGCGCCTCATCCAGGCCCGCGCGGCACGGGGCGATGCCCTGTGCGCCGCCCTTTCCGAAGGCCCGCCCCGCCGTTGGGTGGGCACCATTTCGCAAGTGGGGGTCAATGAGGACAAGCTGGGCACGCTCACCGTGGAGCTGGCGCCGGGCATCAGCGTGAAGACCTGGAACACGGCGGCGGCGGATGCCGGCTATGGCACGCTGCTCGACCCCAAGGGCCTCTTCTTCGTGGCGGCGGACGTGTTCGGGCGCGGCCAGCAGGTGGTGTTTTCCGGCAGCTTCTTCCCCTCCCCGCTGGATTGCATCAGCCTCGCCAATCTCAACCCCGCCTCGGCTTTGCGCGAGCCGGCCTTCCTCATGAAGTTCGAGGACATGCGCCCCCTCGGCCCGCTGAAAAACCCGCCCCCGGCCGACGCCAAGGGCAAGGGCAAAGACAAGGACAAAGGCGGCGACCACACCGGCAGCGTCGCCAAGCATTAAAGGCGCCCGCCGAGCGGGCCAGCCGGGCGGGCGATGCGCAGGCAAGACAGAGCGTCGGACGCGCCCCAGGGCCTACCGGCGCCTCGACCGGGCGTGCGCCATCAATCATGGAGAGGTGGACGCACGGATCAGGGTGAGTGACCCAGATCAGATCAGGCGCGAAGGCCGAACACGCGCGGCCCGCCGGGCGACGTGATCCATCCACCCGCGCCTGCGTAAATCCGGAGGGCGCCCGCGCGCGCCGCAGCCTCTTGCCCGGAGCGGCCCATGTTCCTGGACGAAAAACGCATGGGGCCTCTGCCCGAGCCCCCGCCCGCCCCGCGCCTCACCCCCCAGGGCGAACGCGTCGTGCTGGCGCTCATCGCCTTCAACCTCCTGATGATGCTCCTCGCCCCCATCGGCGGGGCGACGCTGTTTCAGGGGGTGGCGGCGCTGTTTGGGGGGTGGTGAGGGAAGCGGGTCCCCAATAGCTGGGACCATTGGAGCCCCGCGCGCCAACGTTACCGGTCCCAAACACCGATAGCAGCTTGAAAGACTCAACCCAAAATTGCTATTGCTCTTAAAGTTCAATTCGCCAATTAAGCTCATGCCCCAAACGATCAAACGCTCAAATCTAATCCGCAAATTGGACAAGGCATTATCCCGATCGAATGATTTAGATTTCTTGACACTGTGCTGGAAATCTCATGCCTTTCAAATGAAGCGCTATGATAGTATCAACATAATCCGTGGACCGGGCGATTTTATAAATTTCTACTCCCCCAACAAGCCCAATATTTATCCATGGATTCTCGAAACGCTTATAAATGAATACTATTATTGTCAGCAAAAAATCTTAAAGAAAAAAAGACTAAATACAGAATCAATAAAAACAATATTTTATCTTCAGGATATTTTACTTGAAATTGAGAACGAAGACGACAGATCTTCGATCAGTCGAGTCGGCGTTATTATGGAAATCCATAGACTTCTCCATCGTCAAGTCGAATGGCAAAGAGGATTTATTGAATTAAATAAATTTTACAGATCTTCTTATCTATACTCCGGAGATCTATGCAATATTTATTTTGAAGAAAAGTACGGCCTTGATTTAAATCAATTCATCAGGTTATCCTTTAATCTTGGAAGCCTACTACTTGAAAAACCATGCCTTTCGACGCAAAGCAAAATTTTCACGGGTGAAAATTCTCTCTATAAAAAGGCTATGGATATAATTTCTCTGAGTTCTGAAAAGATGCACAAATATTCACGTGATATAAGAAGTAGACAAGGTCACATAGCGTACCAAAAGAGTATCCTTCGCAGGAATCCTTGCATTATATTAGAAAATAATTATTTAGTTTGCCCGATACCGGAGTTAATATTTTATAGAGTTACAGCCGGCCTAGCATTCGATTTTGCCGACGCGAACGGGTCAATCAGAAATGAAATCGCGAGAAAATTCGAAGAATACTGTATAAACCTTTTTAAGGCTGCAATAACAGAAAAAAATGTCCTTCCAGAGCATGAATATAAGATCAAGAAAAATCTAATAAAATCGCCTGATATTTTTCTAAACCTCTGCAATTCGACGGTTGTCGTTGAGTGCAAAGCGCATCACATGACATACAACGCAAAATTCTCAGAAAATCCTAAATCATCTCCCGATCCAAAGTACGGTGAAATGATAAAGGCGATAATTCAAATATGGAAATATTACAAATTAATTGATGAAAATACCGTAGACAACTTACTTATCCATAAAATAGATCTTGGAATTATCATTACTTTAGATTCTTGGCTATCACATTCGCGTGAAATTCAAAACTGGATCTTTGAAAAAGCAAATCAGAAGGCCGATGAAATCGGGATTGAGGCAAAAAACAGAATAAAAATATTGTTTATCACAATAAATGATTTAGAAGATATTCTTCGGTATCTTGATGAAGAGAATTTTCTCAAATTTCTGCAAATTGCGTGTGCAGAAGATTACCGAGGGCATCATCTTCCTGCGCTTTTAGACAATGAAGATATTTGCAAATCTCAGAATAAATCCGTTCAGAAACTACCCGAGAACATAAAAAGCATATTTCCGTGGTGGAATGTATCTGATTAGGTTCACCCAAACCGCCGCCCCGCCTCGATCGCCAGCCCCAACCCCACAGAGCCGAACGTATCCCCCTCCGCCACCTTGGCGTGGGGCACGGTGGCGAGGATGGCGGCGCGGACATGGGCGAGGCGGGTGGAGCCGCCGGTGAGGAAGACGGCGTCGATGGCGTCCGCCGTCACGCCCGCCGCCGCAAGACACGCCCCGATGCGCGCGGCGATGCGCTCGGCCAGAAGCCCCGTATCGGCCACAAGGTCCGCGTGGGAGACGCCCACCGAGAGCCCCGCCTCCACCAAGGAGAGGTCGAGCCGGGTCTCGCCCGCCTGGGCCACCGCGATCTTCGCCGCCTCGGCCGCGAGCGCCAGCGCATGGCCGCGCTCCTCGGACAGGACGCGGGCAAGGCGCGCCACCTTGTCCGGGTCGCGGGCGTCGCGCTCCAGATCGCGCACCATGCGCTGGGTGCGCGCCTCATAGAGCCGGTTGATGGCCGACCAGGTGGCGAGGTCCTGATAGAGGGCGGCGGGCATGGAAAGGCCCGCCCGCTTCAAGGGCGCGCCGAAGCCCAGATGCGGCATGATGCGGGCGAGCGAGAGGCCCCGGTCGAAATCCGTGCCGCCGATGCGCACGCCCTCGTTCGCCAGGATGTCGGCGGCGCGGTCCGCCTTCTCCTGCCGGGCGGGGGAGAGGCGCACGATGGAAAAATCCGACGTGCCGCCGCCGATATCGGCGATCAGCGCCAGTTCCTCGGCGCGCACCTGCCGCTCATAATCCAGCGCCGCCGCGATGGGCTCGAACTGGAAGGCGCGGGTGGAAAAGCCCACGTCGGCGGCGATCTCGTCCAGCGCCGCCTGGGCCTTGGCATCGCCCTCCGCGTCGCCATCCACGAAATGCACCGGGCGGCCGAGCACGACGGCCTCCAGCGGCGCGCCCGCCGCCGCCTCGCCCCGCGCCTTCGTCTCGCGCAGGAAATCCGCGATCACCCCCCGAAAGCCGACCCGGCGGCGCCCGACCGCCGTGGTCTCGTCGATGAGGCTGGAGCCGAGCACGGCTTTCAGCGAGCGCATCAGCCGCCCGTCCTGCCCGCCCACATAGGCGGCCATGGCGGCGCGCCCCACCACGGGGGCCTGGCCGGTGCGGGGATAGAAGATGGCGCTCGGCAGCGTGTCCGCCGCCCCCTCCAGCGGGGCGAGGCGCGGGCCATTGGCCCCGCCTGCGAGCCCCAGCGTGGTGTTGGAGGTTCCGAAATCCAGCCCGCATGCCGCCATGATTGCCGTCTCCTCCGCAAAGGGGCTGCTTGCTAGGCCATTGTGCAGCGCAGCGCAAGGGTGGAGGGCGCGCGGGCGGGGGCTCGGACCGCCCCCCGCTTGAATGGTGGGCCGGCCCATGGCATAGAAATGATACATTATATCACTTACAGGTCCGCCATGCCCGCGCCCGCCGCCGATCCCCGCCTGCCCGTCACCGTCCTCTCCGGCTTCCTGGGCGCCGGCAAGACCACGCTGCTCAACCACATCCTCGCCAATCGCGAGGGCCGGCGGGTGGCCGTGATCGTCAATGACATGAGCGAAGTGAATATCGACGCGGAACTGGTGCGCCAGGGCGGCGCCGACCTCTCGCGCTCCGAAGAGACGCTGGTGGAAATGACCAATGGCTGCATCTGCTGCACCTTGCGCGGCGACCTTTTGGAAAACGTCACCCGCCTCGCCCGCGAAGGGCGCTACGACGCCCTGGTGATCGAGGGCACCGGCATCGCCGAGCCCCTGCCGGTCGCCGCCACCTTCGAGTTCCGCGACGAAGACGGCTTCTCCCTCTCCGACCTCGCCCGGCTCGATACCATGGTGACCGTGGTGGACGCCGCGAACTTGCTGAAGGACTACGGCTCCGCCGACTTCCTGCGCGCGCGCGGCGAGAGCCTGGGGGAGGAGGACCAGCGGACCCTGGTGGACCTGCTGGTGGACCAGATGGAGTTCGCCGATACCATCGTCCTCAATAAGGTCTCCGCCACCGATCCCGACACGCTGGAGAAGGCCCGCGCGGTGGTGAAGGCCCTCAACCCGCGCGCGCGGCTGGTGGAGGCGGACTTCGCCCGCGTGCCCCTCGCCGAGGTGCTCGGCACCGGGCGGTTCGACTTCGAAACCGCGCGCGAACACCCCCTCTGGTACCGCGAACTCTACGGCTTTGCGGATCATGTGCCGGAAACCGAGGAATATGGCGTCATCAGTTTCGTCTATCGCGCGCGACGGGCCTTTCATCCCGAGAAGTTCTCGGCTTTTCTCGGCGCCACCTGGCCGGGCCTGATCCGCGCCAAGGGCCTGTTCTGGCTCGCAACGCGCGACGCCTATGTGGGCGACATGAGTCTCGCCGGCGCCATCTGCCGGACCGAGGCCATGGGCTATTGGTGGGCCGCCGTCCCGCCCGAGCGCTGGCCGAAAGATGCCAATTGGCGCAATGAGTTACGCCGCCACTGGACGGTGGGCTACGGCGACCGGCGGCAGGAATTGGTGTTCATCGGTCTGAAGGGCGAGCTGGACGAAGCCGCCATCCGCAGCGCCCTGGACGCCTGCCTCGTCGGGCCGACGGACCCGAAATTGCTTGATTTTTCAAAGCTCAAGCATCTGCCCGACCCGTTCCCCGCCTGGGGCAATGCGGCCTGAGCCTTTAGTCGGACGCGGACAGGCGCCGGCCATAGGCCAGCCTGAGCGCGAAAGTGCCTGCGAAAACAAATACATGGAACCAGAGCGGCGCCCAGTCGAAGAAGCCGTAGATCACCGCGCTCACCACCCCCGCCATGGCCGCCGACACGGCCAGAAGCGTTCCCGACAGGCCAGGCCCGGCGGCACCCCGGACCGGGCCATCATCCCTAAGGTCCTGGTTCGTCACAAGTTTAAGGTTTCCGCGCCGCTCAAGAGCCATGACGCCACCGCAATATGTCGCAACCGTGGAGGCCAAGTGCCCCCGCCCAACGCAGATACTGAAAACGGTCAAGAGACCCTTCATTTTACCCGCCCCGCGCCGTTTGAAAAGCCCCGCTTCAGCTTCAGATTGCAGGCGGGAACCTTTTGCTCCTCCCGCGCTTTCCCAATTGGGCCGAAAATCAAGTCGCGGCTCACAAACCAGGGAGGAAAGGTATGAAACGCATCGCCCGCACGCTGGGAGACCGGGAGCAATGGGCCGGGTTCGAGCGCTGGGCCGCCGGCCTCGCCAGCACCGCGCTCGGATCCTGGGGCGTGCGGCGCGGCGGGTGGGTCGGCCTCTTGGCCGTTGCGGGCGCAGGACTTTTGGCGTTTCGCGTCGGCGCGCGAGAGAGCATGTTGGAAAAGCTCGTTCCGACGGCGGCGAAGCCTGAGCCGCCTCGCGCGCTCGAAGCACCGAAGCCCGTCAAGCGCGCTGCGCCGCGCGTCCGGGCCGCGAGCGCCAGCGCAGCCGCCCGCGCCAAGGCCGCATCCTCGAGCAAGCGGAAAACGCCTGAGTCCTCAGCCGCTTCGCAGTCACCCTCCAAGACCGCACCGCGCAAGCGCACCAATGGAGCGGCGGCAAAGCCCATCCCCCTCGCCCGCAGCCGCGCCGCTAAGCCGGCCTTGTCGTCCTGAGCTAAGCCCCTGCCCGCTCACACGCTTTCAGCATAGCGCTCATAGGCGTGCTCGACGGTGAGGATATGGGCGCGCATGGCAGACGCCGCCTCCGCCTTATCGCCGCGCAGGATTGCGGTCACCACCGCATCATGCTCCGCATAGGACAAAGCCAGGCGCCCGAGATTGCGGAACTGCGCCCGGCGGAAGGGCTGAAGCCGGGCGCGCGTCGCCAGCGTGATCTCGCAGAGATAGGCATTGTGGGCGCCGGCATAGAGGAAGGTGTGAAAGCGCTCGTTGAGGAAGGTGTAATTGTCCTCGTCCCCCTTGCGGGTCAGAGCCGCAAGGTCGGCATGGATCGCCTGCAACTGGCCCCGCTCGGCCGCCGTCATGTGAAGGGCCGCAAGGCCCGCGCAGAGCGCCTCCAGTTCCGCCATCACCTCAAACATGCCGCGCAGCCGTTCGAGCGAGGGCTTGGCGACGAGCGCCGAGCGGTGCGGGCGCGTTTCCACCAGGCCCGAGGCGGCGAGATCGCGGATCACCTCGCGCACCGGGGTCCGCGAAACGCCATAGCGTTTGGCGATCTCCATTTCCTCCAGCGCGGTGCCCGGCGCGATGCGGCCGCGTACGATGTCGTCCGCGATCTGCAGACGCAGTTCCTCGGTTCGCGTCACCGTGCGCACGGCCGCCCTCCGGCGGCGCGGAGGATCGGCGCGGTCGCGGCCGAGGCTTTGGGGCTGAAGGGGGCTCATGGGTTCGGCGATCGAGGGTGATGGGAATCAGACAGGCGTATCGATAACGCTCACATGGGCGGCGACCACGCGCCAGCCCTCTTGAAAGCGCACCCAGCTTTGCTGCTGGCGCCCCACCTTGCCGGTCGTGCCTTCGCGCTGGAACAGGGTGGACGCGACGGCAAAATCGCGGCCATAGGTGGTGATCACGGTGCGCGACAGGCTGCGCATGAGGCCGACGGGCGAGCGGGCGCGGCGGAAGGCGCGGATCTCGTCCATGCCATAGAGGTTTTCGGTCGCGCCATAGCGGATCGTCTGCGGCGCATCGCGAAACAGAGCTTCCAGCGTCTCGACGTCATTGGTGACGAGCGCCTGCTCATAGCGGGCAAAGGCGGCCTCCATTTCGGCCAGCACGTCGGGTCGGTTGATCTCCACCACGTATCCTCACGCTTTACAGGGGCGCAACAGGGTGCGCCGTTCTCACAATTGGGCAACCGGCGCTTTGGCTGCGCCCCGTGCCTCCAGTGCTCGGGCCACACGCAGTGCCAGATCCTCGCGCCAGGGCGGGGCGATCACCTGGACGCCCAAGGGAAGCCCCTCGTCCACCCAGACCGGAACCGCCGCCACCGGCAGGCCGATGAAGGAAATGGGCTGGGTGAACAGGCCGAGATTGGGGCGCACCAGAAGTGTTTCGCCATCCAGCACAAAGGTCTTTTGCCCCAGTTCCGGCGCCCGGCAAGGCGTGGAAGGGGCGAGCAGCACGTCCACCTCCTCGAACAGCGCGAGCATGCGGGCGCGAAATACGCGGCGGAATTTCTGCGCCGCCGTCACCCAGGCCGCGGGAATGGCGAGGCCGGCGATGAGGCGGTCGCGCACGGCGGGGTCGAAGTCGTGCGGGCGGGCGTGAAGGCGCCCGGCATGGAGCGCCGCGCCCTCGGCGGCGGTGATGACATAGGCCGCCGCGCGGGCGCGCGCCGCCTCCGGAATGTCCACCATCTGCGTCGCGCCCAGCGCCGCAGCCGCCCGGTCCACGGCGGCAAAGGCCTCGGGCATTCCCCGCGCGCGGAAATAGCCGCCGGCGACCGCGATGCGCAGGCCATCGATCCCCTGGTCGAGCAGCGGCGTGATGGGCTCATAGGGCCGCACCGTCAGAGCGGGATCGTCCGGGTCCTCGCCCTGCATGGCGTCATAGGCCAGCGCGAGATCCAGCGGACAGCGGGCGAAGGGGCCGAGATGGTCCAGCGACGCGACGAAGGGAAAGGTACGCGAGCGGGAGAGGCGCCCATAGGTCGGCTTGAGGCCGAACAGGCCACACAACGCGGAGGGCACGCGAATGGAGCCATTGGTGTCCGATCCCAGCGCCAGAGGCACCTCTCCCGCCGCCACCGCCGCGCCGGATCCGCCCGACGAGCCGCCCGACATATGGCCGAGAGCATGCGGGTTGCGCGAGGGGCCATCATGGGCGTTTTCGCCCGTAAAATCATAGGCGTATTCGCCCATGTTGAGCGCGCCGACCAGCACGGCGTCGGCCGCTTCCAGGCGCTCCACCAAGGTCGCGTCGCGGGATGCGGGAGCAAGGTCTCGATTGATCTTGGAGCCGGCGCGGGTCGGCAGGCCGGCCACGTCGAACAGGTTCTTCACGGCAAAGGGCACGCCCGCCAGCCGGCCGAGGTCTTTGCCCGCCGCGCGTGCGGCGTCCACCGCGTCCGCCTTGGCGCGGGCACGGGCGGCGGTGACGTCGGTGAAGGCATTCACCTGGGGCTCCAGCGCCGCGATGCGGGCAATGGCCGCTTCGGTCACCGCGCGGGCGGTCACCGTGCCGGCCTTCACGGCGGCGGCGATCTCATGGGCCGGGGCGGTCGCGTAGGCGATCGCATCTGTGGCGAGGTCCGCTGTCATGGCCGGTACACCGGAGCGGGCTCCGCCTCGTCTTCAAGGGGATAGGCCATCACGAAATGCGCGGCGTCGGCCACATTGCGCAGATAGGCCATGGCCTCGCGGTGCCATTCGCCTTCCATGGGAATGGCGAAGGCACCGACGGCACCGTCGAGCAGTCGCTCAAGGTCACGCTCTTCCGGCACGGGGATGGGGCTTTCGGACACGGACATCGAACCGCCTTTCTCGAATTCGTTCGGACGAAGCGCCGAGGCCTCGACTGCTCACTGCGGACCTCCAGCCTCGGTGGTGATCCGCCTCCGCTGGTCTCTCCGGCACGTCTGCCCCCTCCCCCGCAAGCGGGAGAGGGAATGTCGCGCGACGCTCTCACACCGGCGGGTGGGGAATGGCGGCGATGAGCTCGCGGGTATAGGCGTCCTTCGGCGCCTCCAGCACCTGATCGGAGTCCCCCTCCTCCACGACGCGCCCCTGGCGCATCACGATGACCCGGTCGCAGAGCAGTTTCACCACATGCAGATCGTGGGAGACGAAGAGATAGCTCATGCCGAGCTTGTGCTTCAGCTCCTCCAGCAGGTTCAGCACCACCGCCTGGACCGACACGTCCAGCGCCGCCGTGGGCTCGTCCAGAATGACCAGATCGGGGTCGAGCGCGATGGCGCGGGCGATGCCCACGCGCGCCTTCTGGCCGCCCGACAATTGATGCGGGAAGCGGTCCAGCAGGTCTCCCGGAAGGCCGACCATGGCGGCGAGATCCTCGATCCGCGCCCGCAGCCGCGCGCCGCCGGAATAGCCGCCCATGCGCAGCAGCGGGTCCGCGATGGCGCGGGCGGCGGTGTAGCGGGGATTGAGGCTTTCGGTCGGATCCTGAAACACCATCTGGATGCGGCGCCGCAGGGGATGATGGGCGAAGCTCTTGGCGGGAATGGCGGAGAGGTCCTGGCCATCGAAGGTGATGCGCCCGGAGGTCGGATCGATCAGCCGCATGACAATGGTGGAGGTGGTGGACTTGCCGCAGCCGCTCTCTCCCACCAGCCCGACGCTCTCGCCCTTCTTCACCTCGAAGGAAATGCCGTCCACGGCGCGGAAGATGGCGTCCTTCGGGTCGGCCTTCTTGCCGAACAGGGAGGCGAGAAGCGCCGTGGGCGCGCCCTGGCGGGGGTATTCCTTGACGAGGTTTTCCACCGTCAGAAGGGGCGTCTGCGCCACCGGCGCGGCGGCCCCCTCGGAGACTCCTGCCCGTTCCGCCGCTGGCGCGGCGGCCCCCTCCCTGC